>JBGARR010000048.1:0-15580 GCA_044230125.1 Phycisphaerales bacterium | reverse complement strand
GTGCGCTGCAGGCCGGGGTGCACGTGTCCGCTCAGCGTGCCCAGCTTGGTGGCGTCGTCCAGGTCGGCATCCGTGATCACGGTCCCGTTCAGCGTCACCGTGACGCGCCGCCCGTTCACGGTGATCTCTTCTCTGTTCCACTCACCGACGGGCTTCAGCGCCGCGGTGCTTCCGTTGCTGGGCGCAATCCCGTAGATGCTGCCGTGGCGCTGCCAGTTCTTCAGCTTGCCGGCGTACATCGGGTCACCATCGTCCAGCACCTGGATCTCCATGCCCTCGTACGCGGCGTCGCCCGTGAGGGGCGCGCGCACGCCGATGCCGTTGTTGGCGCCATGCGTCAGCTGGAACTCGAAGCGCAGGATGAAGTTGGCGTACTCCTTGTCGGTGTACAGGTTGGTGCCCTTGGGGCCGCAGTAGATGGCGCCATTCTCCACCGAGTAGCCCGCGGTGTCGCCGGTCCAACCTGCCAGGTCCTTGCCATTGAAGAGGGGCGTGAAGCCCGCATCCGGGGCATCCGGGGCGGCCGCAGCAGCCGGAGCGGCCGAAGCAGCCGCAGCAGCCGGAGCGGCCGGGACATCGGGGCGAGCCGGGGCAGCGGGGGGCGCCACGGAGAGGGCAATCAACACTGCAGCGGCGTAGAGCATGCATTCACGGTACCACGCCCCTTACGCTGCAGCCATGGCGCGACGCGCACAGGACGCCGGCGATTCCCCCGACGGGGAAGCTTCCTCCGATGCTGGCTTCGGCTCGCTCTTCGGCTCTTCGCCCGCGGACCGCGCCATGGAATCGGTGCCTCCCGCGCCAGTGCCCGCGGCGGTGCGCGCACTTGCCGCATCGCTGCCTCCCTTCCTGCACCTGGGCACCAGCAGCTGGGCGTATCCGGGCTGGCGCGGCATGATCTACGCACGCAGCGCGCCCGCCGCCAAGCTGGCGCGAGACGGGCTTGCCGCCTACGCGCACTGGCCGCTCTTCCGCACCGTCGGACTGGACCGCGCCTTCTACAGCGCGCCGTCGCATGCCGAGTACTGCGCGTTGGCGCAGATGGTTCCCGCAGGGTTCCAGTTCCTGGTGAAGGCGGACCAGCGAGTGGTGCGTCCCGATGCCGACGCGCGCGGCGAGACCTTTGGCAACACCACCGCGCTGCACGCGGGCGGCCGGCGCAACCCGCACTTCCTGGACGCGGACATGGCGCGTCACCAGATCATCGCCCCTGCAGCCACCGGGCTGGGCGGCGCGCTCGGGCCGATCGTCTTCCAGTTCCCGCACCTGGACCTGGCGGCCAAGGGTCCGCTGGGCGGCGTCGCCGGGTTCCTGGCCGCGCTGCGCGCGTTCCTTGAAGCGCTGCCGCAGCAGGCCGTGGCAGAGGCGCATGCGGAGGGATCGCCGCGCGGCACGATTCACGCTGCGCCCCTCTACGCCGTCGAGGTTCGCAATCGCGAGCTGCTGCGCGCGCCGCATGTCCGCAGTTACGCCGCCACGTTGGCCGCGGGTGGTGCTGTTCACTCGTACTTGCAGCATCCCACCGTTCCTTCGATCGCCGCGCAGGAGGCCGCGCTGCGCGAGGCAGGGAGCGGCGCAGCTGCGTTCCCCGCCATCGTGGTGCGTTGGATGCTCCTGGATTCTTCCTCGTACGAGGCCGCCAGCGATCGCTTCGAGCCCTTCAACGAGCTGCGCGCCCCCGATCCCGCCGTCCGCGCCGAGATCGCGGCACTTCTGGCGCTGGCCAGCCCCGCACGCCCGGGCTTCGCCGTCTGCAACAACAAGGCCGAGGGGAGCGCGGTGCTCACCGTCGAACGCCTTGCGGCCGAGATCGCCGCCGCGCGCACGGGATAGCATCCCGCTTCCGCGCCCACGCGCCAAGCGTGCGTGGGCTCACGCGCTGCCGCACCTCGCGCCCGCCCCCTCCGCAGTTCGACCCTCAGGAGACTTCATGCGTTTCATCTGCCGCTGCTCCCTGACCTCCGTGACGCTCTTCGCTGCCGCTGCCCTCGTGGCCGGTTCGGCGGCCTGGGCGCAGGCTCCCAAGCAAGGCGGGCCCGGCGATGCGCAGGCCCCCAAGACCACCGCGCCCGCCAGCAAGCAGGCGCCCAAGGGCGCCGCGCCCGCGAAGCCGATGCCCAAACTGAAGTTCCAGCGCGTCTGCTCCGAAGTCACGCTGCGCCGCCCCGTGCAGGTGCTCTTCGAGCCCGGCAACGATGCGCGCATGTACGTGCTCGAGCAGCCCGGCCGCGTCCTGGTCCTGGACCCCGCCGATCGCGACGCCAAGGAGGCCAAGGTCTTCCTGGACATGCACGAGGAAGTGAACAGCGGTGGCAACGAAGAGGGGCTGCTGGCGATGGCCTTCCACCCCGACTATGCGAAGAACGGCACCTTCTTCACCTACTACACGGCGCGCGACGCGGATCGCAGTCGCACCAGCGTCCTTTCGCGCTGGAAGCTGGACCCCGAGACGAAGGCTGCCAAGGCCGACAGCGAGGAAGTGCTGCTGACCGTGGGCCAGCCCTACTCGAACCACAACGGCGGCACGATCCTCTTCGGCAAGGACGGCATGCTCTACCTGAGCTTGGGTGATGGCGGCGCCGCGAACGATCCGCAGGAGAATGGCCAGAACCTGGGGGTACTGCTGGCCAAGATCCTGCGCATCGACGTGAACAAGACGGGGGAGACGACCAAGTACGCCATCCCCGCAGACAATCCCTTCGTCAAGACCGAGGGAGCGCGTCCCGAGATCTGGGCGTACGGCCTGCGCAACGTCTGGCGCATGTCCTTCGACCGCAAGACCGGCGAGCTGTACGCCGCCGATGTCGGGCAGAACGCCTATGAAGAGGTGGACATCATCCGCAAGGGCGGCAACTACGGATGGAACGCGCGCGAGGGGCTGCACGCCTTCCCGGGGGGCAAGGCGGGCAAGTTCGGCAGCGACTACCTGGATCCCGTGGTGGAGTATCCGCACGACCAGGGCGTCAGCATCACCGGCGGCAACGTCTATCGCGGCACCAAGTGGCCTGAGCTGGATGGCGTCTACCTGTACGCCGACCTGGTCTCGCTGCGCGTCTGGGGCATCCGCACCGAGGGGGGCGCGCTCACGGCGGGCCCCGAGGTCCTGGCGCAGACCAAGAACCAGCTGCCTACGAGCTTCGGCGAGGCGAACGACGGCACCATCTACATGACCACCTTCGAAGGCAGCCAGGATGCGCGCGCCAAGGGTGCCATCTGGCGGGTCGTTCCTGCCAACAGCAACAGTTGAATGAGAGACTCCAGCAATGCGCCACACCATGCGACATGCACTTCGTCACTTCATTGATTGCGCCGGAGCCATCGCCGCGGTTTCAGCCGCGTTCGCTGTGGCACTTTCGATGGCGGGGTGCGACAACCAGGATGACGCCTCGCTCTGGGGTGATGCGATGTCGCCCACGCAGGTGCAGAAGGCCGATCGGGGACCCGGCCCCGCCCCGGACGAGATCGTGACCTCCGAGGGTGACAGCGCGAATCCCTTCGTGGACAACCCCAATTACCCCTTCGTCGACGAGCCTTGGTGGCAGACGCCGGAATACAACGGCGGCTAGGTAGCGCGCCAGCATGCGCTATTGCGCTACTGCGCTGCCTTATTCGCCCGCGGCCTCCTGCCTCAGGTCGGCCGCGGTGACCTCCAGCGGCCCATCCTCTGGCCGTTCCCACTCTTGCGCACTCGTATGGTCGGGATCGCGGCCAGTGAAGATGCGATACAGGGCGGGCAGCACGACGAGGGTCAGGAGCGTGCTCGAAATCAGTCCCCCGATCACTACGGTCGCAAGCGGCTTCTGCACCTCTGATCCGGATCCATGGGCCAGCGCCATGGGGACGAATCCAAGCGATGCCACCAGCGCAGTCATCAGCACCGGTCGAAGGCGGACCATGCAACCACGTTGGATAGCAGCGTCGCGCCCGAGCCCCTCGCGTCGAAGTTGGTTGATGAACGACACCATCACCAGGCCATTGAGGACCGCGACTCCCGACAGCGCGATGAATCCGACCGCCGCCGAGATCGAGAACGGCATGTCGCGCAACCATAGCGCCGCGATGCCTCCGGTTAGACCCAGGGGGACCGCACTGAAGACGAGGAGCGCGTACCGGACGCTCCGAAAGGTCGAGAAGAGCAGGAGGAAGATCAGGAAGAAGCAGAGCGGTACGACCAGCATCAGGCGCTGCTTCGCCGCGACCAGATTCTCGTATTGCCCGCCCCACGAGAGCCACTGGCCTGCAGGAATGGGGACGGCGTCGATCCGTTGCTGTGCCTCTTGCACGAAGGATCCAAGGTCGCGGCCACGAACGTTGCACTGGACGACGATGCGTCGCTTTCCGCTCTCGCGGCTGATCTGGTTCATTCCCTCGGCGATATCGATTCGCGCCAGGTTTCCGAGGGGGATAAAGCCGACTCCCTCTCCCCTCTCAGCAGACCTTCCCAGATCGTCAAGCGCCAGCCCAATGGCCGGCTCGCTCGGTGACTTCGGAATCGGAATTGGCAGCGATTCCAGGGCATCGATTCGCGCGCGAATTTCGTCGGGCACGCGTACCACCAAGTCGAACCGGCGGTCCCCCTCGAATACCTGACCTGCCGCCCTGCCACCCATGGCGACCGCGACCACCTCCTGTACGTCATGCACCGCGAGGCCATAGCGGGCGATCGCTGCTCGGTCGATCTCGACGGTCATGACCGGTAGCCCCTCTGTCTGTTCGGTCTTCGCGTCGGCTGCGCCAGGAATGCCCTTCAGGATCGCGAGCACCTGGCGTGCGGTGCCTTCCATGGCATCAAAGTCATCACCGTAGACCTTGACGGCCACATCGCCACGTACACCGGAAATGAGCTCATTGAACCGCATTTGGATCGGCTGCGTGAATTCGTAGCTATTGCCCGGGACTGCCGCCACGGTCTGTTGAATCAGCTGGATGAGCTTCCCTTTGTGGCCTTCGATCTTCAGTTCGGGTTCGCCTTCCCCGTCCCCGTTTTGGGCGGGCGCACCAGCGTGCCCATCCCGGGCGTCCGCCGGGGCATCGAGCTTCGTGATGAGCGAGTCCAACTCCGCCTCGCTGCGCCACTGCTCCGTTGGTTTGAAGATGATAAATGTGTCCGACACGTTTGGCGGCATCGGGTCCGTCGCCATCTCAGCGGTGCCCGTTTTTGAGAATACGAATGCCACTTCTGGTATCGAGGAGACAGCTCTCTCCACATCGAATTGCATGGCCTGGGACTGCGTGATGCCGGTCGATGGGATCCGCATCGCGTGCATCGCCAGGTCTTTCTCGTCAAGCGTCGGCACGAATTCCTGCCCTAGGTGCGTGAAGAGCAGCGCGGAGCAGAGGAATGCCAGGACGGCGGCACCGACAACCTGCCATCGAAGCCGGACAGCGGTCGCAAGAACGGGGGCGTACGCCGCTTTCGCCCACCGGACCAGGAACATCTCCTTCTCGGTGACCTTTCCGCCGACCAGGATCGCCACCATGGCGGGCACGAAGGTGAGCGACAGGATGAAGGCTGAGCAAAGCGCGAAAATTACCGTCAGCGCCATTGGCTGGAACATCTTGCCTTCGACGCCAGTTAGCGCAAGGATCGGGAAGTAGACCGTCACGATGATTGCCTGCCCGAAGACCGACGGTTGGAGCATCTCCTTCGTAGCCACCAGGACCTCGTGGAGCCGCTCCTGCACGGAAAGCAGGCGGCCCTCGTGATGCTGCTTCTCGGCGAGCCGGCGCAAGCAGTTTTCGACGATGATGACGGCGCCATCGACGATTAGGCCGAAATCGATCGCCCCCAGTGACATGAGGTTGCCGCTGACCTTTCCTTGGATCATCCCTGTGGCTGTCATCAGCATGGAGAGCGGGATGGCAAGGGCGCAGATTATCGCCGCCCGCGCGTTCCCAAGGAGGAGCAGCAGCACCGCGATCACCAGCACCGCGCCCTCGACTAGGTTCCGCTGAACCGTGGCGATAGTGGCATCGACTAGTTTGGTCCGGTTCAGAACCGTCTTGGCCCTTATGTCTGGCGGGAGCGATCGCTGCACCTCAGACATTTTCGCATCGACGCTCCCCGCCACGGTCCGGCTGTTGGCGCCCAGGAGCATGATTGCGGTCGCGACGACGACTTCCTCGCCATTCTCGCTCGCGGAGCCGGTGCGGAGCTCACGGCCGACCCCAACGCCCGTGCCTGCGGAGATGATGTCTCGGATCCGGATAGGCACCCCGTTACGAGTCGCGACGACGATCTCTTCCACCTGTTCCGGGCGTTCGATTCGGCCGGTGGCGCGCACCAGGTAGCTCTCGCCCTTGTGCTCCACGTAGCCGGCGCCAGTGGAGATGTTGTTGCGTTCGATCGACTCTATTACCTCGGCAAACGTCAGGCCGTATGCGACCAGCTTCATGGGATCCGGCTGAATCTGGTATTGCTTGACGAATCCACCGATCGCTTCGACACCCGCGACATCCTTCACGCCTTTTAGCTGCGGACGGATGATCCAATCCTGGACCTCGCGGAGGTATGCGGCTTGTTCCAGGTCAGTTGTGAGGCTTCGGCCTTCGGGACTGAGATAGACCCCCGCTTGCTGCCAGCCTGCCTTGCCTGGGGAGTAAGTCGCGCCACGACCGCGAGGATGTTCAAACTCGACCGTGTACATGTAGATTTCGCCAAGCCCTGTCGCAATCGGGCCCATCACCGGTTCGACGCCGGGGGGAAGCGACTCTTTCGCCTCGCCGAGGCGCTCATTCACCTGCTGGCGCGCAAAATAGATGCTCACTTCGTCATCAAATACGGCGGTCACCTGCGCGAAGCCGTTGCGGGAAAGCGACCTGGTCGACTGAAGGCCTGGAATGCCCGCGAGCGCATTCTCGATTGTGAACGAGACCTGCTTCTCGACCTCGGTGGGCGACAGGCTCGGCGCCACCGCATTGATCTGGACTTGGTTGTTCGTAATGTCAGGGACGGCGTCGATCGGCAGCTTAGTCAGCGAGCGGACCCCGAAGGCTGCGACCAGTATGGTCAGTAGCACGATGAGCCACCGACGCTTGATGGAGAAGTGGAGGATTGCTTCAAGCATGATTGATTCCCTTCAGCGATGCGATCAGTGCTCGTGGGCGGCGCTGCCCTTGCCGAGCTCTGCTTTGAGGATGAAGGTCCCTGCTGCCACGAACTCCTCGCCGGGCGCCAACCCTTCCAGGACGGGTACCAGCCCACCGACTGGCTTGCCGACTTTCACCGCGCGCTTCGCATAGGTATTCGGCTCGTCCTTCACAGGTACGAACACCGCAGGTCCGCCCTCGACGGTCTGCACGGCATCCTCGGGCACCGCGACCGTGGGGACTCCATGATCTACGGCCTCAGCGATCTCTACTTGCGCAAACATTCCCGGCTTCATCGCCATGGCTGCCCCCGGGACTTCGATTCGAACTGACGCTGTCCGAGTTCCACTGTCAACTGTCGCGGAGATGAAAGCGACCTTGCCTTCGAAGCGGCCTGCGCCAGCCGGTCCGACCGCGACCCACGCCTTTGCGCCAGAGGCCACGAGCTGGAGCTGCGCCTCCGGTACCTCTGCAAGCACCCAGAGCGTCCGAGTATCTGCCAGGACGAGCAGGGATTCGCGCTCTGGTCCCACGAGTTCACCGAGCGTCACCGCGCGCCGCACAACGGTTCCGTCGATCGGCGCGCCAATCATGAAGCGAGCGGAGATGCTTCCGGTGCTTGTCAGAGCATCTACCTGCTCTTGCGCCATGCCAAGCAGGTGGAGCCGATTCTCGGCAGCCATCGCCGCCGCCTCGGCGGCACGTAGGCTGGCTAATGTGCCGTGGTACTCCGCCTCGCGACGCTGCACCTCGCTCAGCGCGATGCCCTGAGAACGATCGTGGAGCCCTTTCGCGCGGTCCCACGCAATCTTGGAGAGCTCCACCGCTGGGCCAGCCGCCTGGATCGCTGAGCGGCGCTGCAGCAGCTCCGCCTGGGCCTCGCCCAGCTCCGGGCATTCCACCACGAGCAGCTCCTGGCCAATCTTGACAAGGTCACCGACGCGGACCTTGGTCTCGACCACGCGCCCGCGCAGCGGCGAGCCCACGTGCGCGATCGCCTCGGAGTTGAATGCCACGCGCGCCGGTGCGATTAGAGTTGGCTGCAGCGCGACGACCTCTGCACGAGCCACCGCGATGCCGTAGTGGCGGATCGCCTCTGCCGAGATCGTTACCTCGTCAAGGTGCGCAGTTTCGCCGCTGGCCTCATTCGGATGGTCGGTGCCATCGTCATGCGCGTCCACGAGGTCGCGACTGGCTGCTTGCCTTTGTGCCTGCGCGCCGCCCGCGTGCGGCTGCCCGTCGGCAGCCTGCTTGCAGCCCGGCAGTTCGGAGGACACCAACAGGAATGCGGGGAGTACGGCGAGCAATCGCCAACGGACGCGCCGAACTCGGCGGTGCCATGTCGCAGTAACTGTCATGGTTGGCTCCTCAGGTTGGTGGAGGTCGAGTTGCTGGATGCGGTAACGGGGACGCCCGCCGCAGTGATCGGAAGCCCCGAGAGCGGATTTGCCGTGCATGCACCGCCGACCGCGCGCTGGAGCCGTACCATCGCGTTGCTTGCCTGCAGCTCTACCTCGATCGCCTGGACTTGCGCGATCCGCAAGTCCTGTTCAGCGAGGTACAGCGTCGTTGCGTCAGCTTCGCCGGCGCGGTAGGCGCCGTCGGCGATCGAGACCCGTCGTTCTTGGAGCGGTATCAGCTGTTCGCGAATTCGGCGGAGGTTGCTGCTACTTGCAAGGAGCGTCTGGTATGCGGTGCGTACTTCTTCTACGACCTTCCTCCTCCTTGCGGTCAGCTCATGCCGTGCCGCCTGAACCTCGGCGCTCACCCGTGCACGCCGTGCCTGGCCCATGTCGAAGATCGGCAACGGAGTTGCGATGGACGGGCCGATGGCCCATCCGCCGTCCTTCTGCGCGTCGATGCCTGCACTTGCGGGTTCCCAGGGATTGGGCAGCGGGAGCAGCGCGTCCTCGTCATCCCACGGCAGGACATGCGTGAGTGCCTTGTCGTCGCCAAGCGCCTTCAGGCGCCACCCGATCGATTGCACCTCAGGACGGTTTTGCAGTGCTGCGCCAACCCATGCGGCCTCGGATTGGAGGTCGGTTGGGGGCGCGATCCATTCGTCGAGTTCCCAGTCCCCCTTCGCCGATGGCTCGCCGATGGACCTGGCCAGCCGGATCCGCGCCGCACGCCCCGTCAGGATGGCACGATCGACGTCCACCTGCAAGCTCACGCGCTGTGCGCCGAGCGTCGCCACATCGCCCGGGCCGGCCTCCCCGGACGATAAACGGTCTTCGGCAATGGTCGCCATTTGCTGCACTCCATCGAGCCGCTGGTTGAGCGCAGGAAGTAGCGCTGATGCCGCCTGGGCATCTGCGTACTGCTCTTGGACCTCCGCTGCCACGTCTAGTGCGGCAGTCACGGCATCGGCTGCGGCAGCACGCAGACGATTGTCGGCGGCGCTCGATCTGCGCGGAATCTGCAGAGCCTGCATGAAATCTTGCACGAATGACGCTTCGATCTGCGGCGAACCCGCGCCCCACCGCACCACGACGAACAGCACTGGGTTTGGCAGGAGCCGCGCTTGGTCCGCGTCTGCGACTGACATCCGCACTCTTGCGATCGCAGACTGTAGTCCCGGGTCGGTTGTCACCGCCTTTCGAACCGCTTCGGAGAGGGTGAGCCGGTTCGGACTGGAGGGCTCATCGAGTGGTGATCCTTCCGGGCCAACCTTCCGAAACTCGATTGACGTCTGAAGCCCTACAGCGGAGCCCATAGATTTGGCGGCTTCCAGGTCGAGCCGAGGAGCAGGCTGGCAGCCAGCCAGCAGCACAACGACCGCGATGGAGAACGCCCCAACGATTCCGGCTCGGGACGAAGAGTGCGGCGGGAGTTTCCTCCAGCCCGGGGTCTGAGGCGATGAGTTCATTGTTTAACTCTCGGTGAGGACAAGCGCCGCGCCCCTGCCACGTCCTCTCAGGACGTCGGGGCACGTTTGCCACCGCAGGCCAGCGCACGCCGGCTTGCGGCAAGCTAGTCACTCAAACCACGAGAATTACGGTCCGGATACTGCCTAGCAGGTCCGGCGGACGAGGTTCGCACCGCGGGAACTCGCTGGAGGTTCCCAAACCGTGGCAGACCGGCGCACAGACCAGTCCTGCGATGTCTGGTACGGGAAGTGCGATTGTAGCGGAGGCATCAACCTCGACCCGCGCGCCCGCGACTGCCGGCTGCACCGCAAGGACGTCAGTGCAAGGCCCTCCGGAGAGTATGGCGGCCGCGCACAAACTGAAGACCACCGCTTGGAAGCGGTCGCCGTCGTGCAGCTCCTTGCAGCCATCGGTTTCGCCGTCGCATGCCACTTCAAGGTGGACGCTCCCGCATGCGTCGTAGCACCACACAGCCGCAGGACAGAGCCACGCTTGGCCGAGCAGATACGCCCAAAGGCAGAGCAGTGCAGTCAACTGTCGGGCGGAGGTGCTGCGCATCACGAAGGCCCTACATTAGATAGGACTGCTGGTTGTGTCAAGCGCGTGGTATGCTGCGCGGGCTCCGCGCGACGCGTGCGGATCGCGAAGCGATTGCGCAGCGGGATGCGCGACGATTGCCGGTGTGAGCATAAAACCGGACTCGCAAGTTCAGCAATGGTGGTGGAGGACGGGCAACCCCGAATCCTGGCCAGGCTTGCGCATCGGCTGTACGCGCATGAAGGCGCTGTCGGGCGATCGCCGCGCACAGAGTAGTTGCACCAGATCCGCTAGCGCCACTGGCTGGTACTCCCAGCAGTCGACGCCGACATCGGTCTCTCGGCCCGTCTCCGCGATTGAACCATGGGTGTGGCCATGGAAGTGCAGCGCCCCCTTCCAGAAGCCGCGCCACTGCAGCAGCGGGTAGTGGCAGCAGACCACGCGCGGCGGGCGCGGCGAAGCGCCCAGAACGGATCGAGCTTCCGAGTCGACCCGATCGGCGGAAGCGGCCAGCAACGCCAATTCAGACACGCCGGGGACGCGGAAGTCGAGCATCTCGTGCACGCTGTGAAAGAGGCGCGCAAAGCTGCGCGCGGGGGGGTCCTGGTTGCCGCGGACCAGTTCGATGCGCCGGCAGCGGATGCGCTGGACCAGCGCGCGCGCGTCGCGGCGGGCACCGCGGCTCTCCCAGTCGAGTTCGCCGAAAAAATCTCCCAGGTGCAGCAGCACGTCGCGGCGCCCCACACGCCGGTTGATGGCGTCGATCAACACCTCGTCCATCTGGCGGGCGTCGGCAAAGGGGCGCGCGAACAGGGTGTTGGCCTGCGCGTGGCCGAAGTGAGTGTCGGCGGTGATCCAGATGCGGCGGGCCATGCGCGGATCGTAGGGGCGCGCACGGGTACCCTCGGCGCATGCACGCCGTGCGCCCGGAAAACACCGACTCCGCAGGCGCGCCCGTCGTGGCGCTGCGCGGCTTGCGCTTCTGCTATCCGCACGGGGCGTTCCAGATGGAAGTGGATGCCCTGGAGGTGGCGCGCGGCGAGCGCGTGGCGATCGCGGGCCCCTCCGGCTGCGGGAAGACCACGCTGCTCTCCATCATGGCGGGAATTGCAACACCGGCCGCGGGCACTGCGCGCGTCTGCGGCGCACAGTTGGATGCCATCGGCGAGGGCGGTCGGCGCGCCCTGCGCGCGCGCGCGATCGGCCTGGTGCACCAGGACTTCCAGCTGCTGGAGGCGCTGGACGTTCAGGGGAACATCCTGCTCCCCTTCATCGTGGGCGCCGGGATGCGCGTGGATGGCGCCGCGCGCGCGCGTGCAGCCGAGCTTGCGGAGCGCGCGGGGATCGCGCATGCGCTGCGACGGTCGGTGCGCAGGCTATCGCAGGGCGAGCGCCAGCGCGTGGCCATCTGCCGTGCCTTGGCCGCGCGCCCGCAGCTGGTGCTGGCGGACGAACCGACCGCCAGCCTGGACCAGGCGACGCGCGATGCCATGATCGCGCTGCTCTTCGACGAGTGCGCGCGTGCGGGCGCCGCGCTGGTGGCGGTGACGCACGACCGCGCGCTGCTGCCGCGCTTCGGGCGCGCACTGGAGTTTGCGCAGATCGCGCGCATCTCGCACGGCGCGGCGCGCGCGCCAGCGGCGGGAGTGGCGCCATGAGCGCGGGCGTCCACCACTCTGGCACCCACGACAGCAGCGGCATGTTCCGCGGCGCCGCATTCTTGGCATGGTGCGGCGTGCGCGCGCAGTGGTCGCGCACCGTGATCCTGGCAGCGGCGCTTGGCGTGGCGGCCGGGCTGCCCGCGGTGGTGGGCCGTGCACTGGATGGCGTGGCGCAGGCGATCGGCGAGCGCGCGCGCACCACGCCGCTGGTGGCGGGACCGCGCGGCAGCCCCCTTGACCTCTGCCTGCGCGCGATGGAATTCACGCTGGGCGACGATGGTGGCGTCCACGCCCCCACGTTCGCCCAAGGGGAGCTCTCCGCCTATGCACACGAAGCTCTGGTGATCCCACTGGTACTCGGCGCGCACGCACGCGGCACCCCGGTGGTGGGCGTCCCCGTGGAGTACTACGAGTTCCGCGCGCTGCGCCCGGAATCCGGGCGGTTGCCCGCCCTCCTGGGCGAGTGCGTGCTTGGTGCCGGGGCGGCGCGTGCGCACGGGCTGCGCGTCGGCGATGCGGTCACCAGCTCGCCGGAGCAGGCGTACGACCTGGCGGGCACCACGCCCCTGCGCATGCACGTCGTGGGCATCCTGGCCGCAGCAGGCACGGCCGACGACCGCGCCATCTTCGCAAGCCTGGAGACGGCGTGGACCATCGCGGGACTCGGACACGGGCATGTCGAGCTGACGAAGGACGCGCCGCTGGCGCTGCTCCTGAAGAAGGAGCAGGGGCAGGTGCAGGCCAACGCCTCGGTGCGCGAGTACGAGGAGGTGACGCCGCAGAATGCCGCAAGCTTCCACTTCCATGGCGATCCCGCCACCTTTCCGGTGAGCGCGGCGCTGGTGGTGCCGCACGATGCGCGCTCCGCCGCGATCCTGCGCGGCCGCGCGGACTCACCCGCGGCCGCACTGCAGCTGGTGCGCCCCGCCGAGGTGGTCGATTCGCTCTTCGCGCGCGTCTTCCGCGTGCGTGACTTGCTGGCGTGGGCATTCGCGGCGGTGATCGCCTCTGCGGCGGTCGTCGCCGCGCTGATGATCGCGCTGGTGGTGCGCATGCGCGGGCCCGAACTGGCGCTGCTTGCGCGGGTGGGCGCGCCGCGCGGTTTCGTGGCCACGATGCTTGGCTTCGAGATCGCCATCGTCCTCGCCGCAGCGGCAGCGTGCGGCGGTCTCATCCAGGGGCTGGCGCCGTTGCTGGAGCCGGTCGTCCGCGGTTGGCTGGGATGACGCGCGGGCTGCGTGCCGCACGCGCCGCGCGCCGCGCCCGCCGCGCGCCCCCGTACACTGCGCGCATGCCGCGCCACTTGCTGCAGCTGGAGGGGCTGGAATCCGCCGAACTCGCAGCGCTTTTGGACCAGGCCCAGGAGCTGCTCCCCGCCGCACATGGCGATGCCCCCGCCCCGCGTTCGCTGGAGGGACGGCTCGTGGCGCACCTCTTCTTCGAGGACTCCACCCGGACCCGGCTGAGTTTCGAGGCGGCCACCGCCCGGCTGGGTGGGCGCTACCTGGAACTGACTGAATCAGGGTCCAGCACCAGCAAGGGGGAAACTTTCCTTGATACGGCCCTGAACGTCGAAGCGCTGGGGGTCGATGCGATCGTCGTCCGAACCACGCTCTCCGGGGGCCCGCAACTGCTGGCGCGGCACCTGAAGTGCCCGATCATCAACGCCGGTGATGGACGCCATGAGCACCCCACCCAAGGCCTGCTCGACTGCCTGACCATCCGCCGGGCGCTGGGGAAGATCACCGGGGCGAAGGTGGGGATCGTGGGTGACATCGCCAACAGCCGGGTGGCGCGCAGTGCGCTCCACGCCTTGACCACCATGGGTGCCAGCGTGCGCCTCATCGGGCCCCCGACGCTGCTTCCACGCAGCTTTGCGAGCATCGTGACACGGCCCGAATTAGTATCGATATCCAACGATCTTGACGCGAACATCAGCGATCTTGATGCGATCATGATGCTCCGGATCCAGCTTGAGCGGGCGGCTGGAGGAGCCATCGCTTCGGATTATCGGACACAATTCGGACTCACTCGCGAGCGTGCGGCGCGCCTGCAGCCGCACTGCATCGTCCTCCATCCGGGCCCCGTCAACCGCGGCGTCGAGGTGGATGACGACGTTGCCGACGATGGCCGCCGCAGCCAGATCTTGCGCCAGGTGACGCATGGCGTCGCCGTGCGCATGGCAGTGCTGCAGCGTTCAATGGCCGCCGCGGCGCCCCGAGGACACCCCGTTGGCGCTTGAGTCCGTTTTGCGGGTGCAGGTAGGTTGTGCCTCTTGCCGATAGCCAACCCCGGCGCCGGTGTTGGTGGTCGGGCGCCCGGTGGCAGCTTTGGAAGATCCGACCCCGGTCGGGCTTTCGCTCGTACGCTTCGCTCCCGAGCCCTTCCTTCCCTGACCGAGGTTCCCCGCAGATGACGCCAGTTCCGATCTCCCCGCCCGCCGGCCGACTTCCATCGGTTCGCGGGCTGTCGTTCTCGCGCCGGCTCGCCTGCGTCGCTGGCACTTGCGGCGTGGCGCTGCTGCTGAGCGGGTGCGATTACGACAGCTGGATGGACCCGAGCCGGACCGGCTACTTCGAGCACACGCCCACCTCGATCCCCGTGCTGCGGAAGATCGACGTCATCGAGGTCGAGGACGACGCCTACGCCACCGAAATGGGCCCGCCGACCCCGAACGACCTTTCGATCGGCTCGCCTGAGTACGTGTTTGCCTCCGGCGATGTCATCGAGGTGCAGATCAACGACCTCTTCCAGTCCGACAAGGCCGAGACGTTCCGCCGCACCATTGACCAATCCGGGAAGATCGTCCTGCCGCTCATCGGCGGCGTGTACGCGGGCGGGCTGACGCAGTCTGAGCTGGTTGCCGAGATCAGCGGCAAGTTGAAGGGGTTCATCAACGAGCCGAAGGTGGACATCACCATCATCGAAGGGCGCGCTTTCACCTTCACGGTGGATGGACAGGTGCGCAACGCTGGCGTCTACGCGCTCAATCGTCCCGACTTCGACATCGTGCAAGCGATCGCGCTTGCAGGCGGCGCCGACCAAGGCGTGAAGCGCATCCGCGTGGTGCGCGTGCTGGACCAGGAAGTGCCCGAGGGCACCATCCCCGCAGAGGGAACGGCGCCAGGCGATGCAACGCAGGCCAAGCCGCACACCGGCACGAAGCCCGCGACCCAAGGTCCTTCGACACCCAAGCCAGCGGGCACGGCACCGGGCACGAAGCCTGGGACCGACGCCGCCCCAGCGCCACAAGGCGCCGCGCCGGACATTGACGACCTGATCAACCAGATCAAGCCCGCGAGCGGCGCACCCGCGCCCGCGCCCGCCCCCACGCCCGCCCCCGCGCACGATCCCGCCACGGGCGGCGCACCCGCGCCGGTGCCCCCGCCCGCGCCAGCCCCGGAACCTGCACCGACCCCACCC
>JBGARR010000013.1:0-83866 GCA_044230125.1 Phycisphaerales bacterium | reverse complement strand
GGTTGCGGTCGATGTGGTGGCAGTGGTGGTGGTGGACATGGTGACTCCTTCGTTAGGGGGGGGCGGGTGCGGGTGGGCGCTTCTTGAACCTTGATTCGCGTTCGAGCCGCTCGGCGCGCTCCTTGATGCGCAGCAGCTGCTGCTCCCAGAAGCGTTCGTAGGTCTTGACCCAGTCGTAGACGGGCCGCAGATTCTGGCCGTTCAGGCTGTACATGCGACGCTTGCCCTTCCGCACGACACTGACCAGGCCGACCTTGCGAAGCACGCCAAGGTGCTTGGAGACCTGGGGCTGTGGCCAGCCCAGCTTCTCGACGAGCCAGGAGACATCGCGCTCACCGCCTCCCGCCGCGCCGCTCGCGCGGATTGCGAGCGCGCCCAGGAGTTCGCGTCGCCGTGGTTCGGCGATGGCGGTGAAAGCATCGGAAGTGGTTGGCGAACGGGCCACACGGACAATATATGCCAATATAGGCATATGTCAAGGCGAGGAGCCGGATGGGGACGAAATTTCTGTTTTCGGTCCCCTTGGCGTCGGCCGCCTATCCCAGCTGTCCCACCAGAATGCAGTACCCATCGGGATCGGCGATGCGGATCTCGCCCGAAGGCATGTAGTCGGGGTGCGCGACCTCAAAGACCACCCGCCGCCCGTCGTTGGGTCCCTTGGCGCCGCAGTACGTCCCCCCGTCGTGCAAGCCGCTGGCGAGCAGTTGCCGCCGCAGCCCGGCGACGTCTGTGCAGTACATGTAGAAGAGGACCGCCTGTTGTTCGGGAACCACGGGACCACTGGCGCCTGCAAACATGATCTCGGCCCCGCCGCTCCGCGCCAGCGCCCAGAAGGTCCGCCCGCGCGGGTCTTTCAACGCGCTGGCAGGTGCGAACCCCAGGAGCGCGTAGAAGG
This sequence comes from Phycisphaerales bacterium, assembly GCA_044230125.1. GTDB lineage: Bacteria > Planctomycetota > Phycisphaerae > Phycisphaerales > SM1A02 > UBA966. The sequence continues at coordinate 82,971 of JBGARR010000013.1, read as the reverse complement.
CCAGCGACGACTCGACATTGGCCACATGGACAAAGGGCACCAAGCGGTTGACGGTGGGAGAACCCTGCGGAAGTGGGGATGCTGGTTCCATCGTTCGCTCAGACCTGCGCCAGGCCGCCGTCCACGAAGTGCTCGGTTCCGGTGACGAATCCGCTCTCGTCGGATGCAAGATAGGCCACGGCATGGGCCACCTCGTCCGCCTCGCCGACGCGGCCGAGGGGGACGCCGGCGGTGCCGCCGGTGATGAAGGTGATCATTCCGCTGAGTCTTCCGGACAAGGGGGGATTCTATCGCCAGTGAATCTGAGAGTGGGGGTCCCGCAATCGGGTGCTGGACGGAATCGGATCGCCACGCTCTCAGGGCGCGATTCGCTTCACCTGAATGGGGGGCTGAGTCGCATCAACGCTCTGCGGCGCACGGCCCGCGGCGCCGGCACTCGCCGAGCTTGCGGCCTGCACGATTCCCCGGAGCATTCCCCGAAACACGATCCCGTGCAGCGGCAGCACCAGATACCAGTAGGCGATCCCGAGCAAGCCGTGCGGACGGAACCTGGCCGTCATGGACAATCGCGTGCCGATGTCGGTTGCCCTGGCGGGATCGATATCGAAGCTGAGCGTGGCGACGCCGGGAAGCCGCATCTCGGCCGTCAGTTCGAGCCGGCGGGAGGGATCGATCGCAGTGACGCGCCAGAAGTCCAGCGCGTCACCCAGCCGCAGCTCACCGGAACTGCGCCGGCCACGCCGCAGGCCCGGACCGCCCGCCAGCCGGTCCATGATGCCGCGCAGTCGCCACAGCCAGTTCGCTGCGTAGTAGCCGCGCTGCCCGCCGAGCGCAGCGACGGCTTCCCACACCGCCGCAGGGGGCGCCGTGGCCAGCGCCTCGCGCCGGTCGACGAAGACTGTCCCGCCCGCCCACGCCGGATCCCCGGGCATCACGCCCGCGTCCGACCAAGCGGTCTCGACCGCGCCCGTGCGGACCTTCGCCAGTGCCGCGTCCATGGCCTGCCGGATGGTCAGGCACTCGTGCGGCATGAGCCGGGCGGCGTCGTCGTTCCGGCACACGACTCGATTGCGCAACCCTTCGGCGAGCGGCCGCGCAATGCTGGCGTGCAGCGGTGTCACCAGGTGGATCCACAGCGAGCTGAGTCGCGGAGTCAGCACCGGCACCGGGATCACGACCCGCCGCCGCAGGCCAAGGGCGGAGGCCATCTCGCGCATCACGCGTGCATAGGACCAGACCTGGGGCCCACCGATGTCCAGCGTCCTGCCGATGGTTGCAGGGGTCTCCAGTGCCGCGATCAAGTAGTGCAGGACGTCACGGATGGCGATGGGCTGCGACTCGGTGCTCACCCAACGGGGCGTGATCATGATGGGAAGCCGCTCCACCAGGTAGCGCAAGATCTCAAACGAGGCCGACCCCGACCCGATGATCATCGCCGCACGGAGCACTGTCACCGGCACGCCACCGCGCCCCAGCGCGACCTCCACCTCGCGTCGCGATGAAAGGTGCTCGCTGAGTCCCTGGCCAGTCTCGCCGAGGCCGCCCAGGTAGATGATCCGCGGGACGCCGGCGATGGAGGCAGCGCGGCCAAACGCCTCGGCGAGCGCCAGGTCATGCTGGCGGTACTGCGGACCGGCCGAGTCCATGGAGTGCACCAGGTAGTACGCCGCGCAGCAGCCGCGCATGGCTGCGGCGAGCCGCCCCTCATCGGCGGCATCGCTCTCGACGATTTCGACATCGGCACGGCTGGCACTTGCCCAGGGGCGCGCCCGCAGCTTCGCGGCGCTGCGAGACAGGCACCGGACGCGATACCCGCGCTCCAGCAACCGCGGTGCCAGTCGACCGCCGATGTAGCCGGTGGCGCCGGTCACGAACACCGTGGTTGGCGGGGGCAAAGCCATGCACGTGGATCGTAGGTCGCGATGTGGTGCGCCCGGCTCCGCGGGCCGGCCCAGGCTGACGAGCACATTTCCCGAGTGCCATTGCCGATTCACCTTGTCGATCGACCTTGCCGACTCACCTTGCCGACTCACCTGGTCGCATTTTGGCCGATGTCGGTCCCGTCGCAGTGGACCAGCCTTGACAACCGGATCCGGGCGGCTATATTTGCATTATGACGCAAATACGCAAGCAACGCACCCCGGCCACCCCCAAGCAGGCCGCGGCGTGCTGCGGGCCCCTCGACCAGCTGCTGGACCCGGTGCTTTTCAAGGCGTTTTCAGATCCCACGCGCGTCTCGCTGGTCGGGTGCATCGCCAAGTGCGGGCGCGGCTGCTCGGTGGGGGAGGTGGCCGAGTGCTGCTCCGTGGACATCTCCGTGGTCAGCCGCCACCTGGCGCTGCTGGCGCGGTCGGGGGTGCTGGAGGCGACGAAGGAGGGCCGCACGGTCTTCTATCGCGTGCGCTACGCCGAGCTCTGCCGTTCCCTGCGGTCCCTGGCGAGCGCCTTGGAGGATTGCTGCCCCCGGAAGGGAGGGAAGTGCAATGGCAAGTGCTGCTGACCGGCCCCGCGTGCTATTCCTGTGCACGGGTAACTCGTGCCGCAGCCAGATGGCTGAAGGCTGGGCCAAGGCGCTGAGGCCGCAGGCGATCGAGGCCTTCTCCGCCGGCACGGATCCGCACGGGCTGAACCCGCTGGCGGTCCGGGCGATGGCGGAAGTTGGCGTCGACATCTCCGGCCACACCAGCAAGCGGCCGCAGGACCTGGGCGTCCCGTTCGACTTTGTGGTGACGGTGTGCGATGCGGCACACGAGTCCTGTCCGGTCCTTCCCGCCCGGACGCGCGTGGTCCATGTTGGCTTCGACGATCCACCGAGGCTGGCGAAGGATGCGAAGTCTGAAGCGGACGCCCTGCCGCACTATCGGCGGGTCCGCGACCAGATTCGTGAATACATCCTCACCCTTCCGCAGTCACTCGAGCAATCGCCCTGCTGCACGCATCCGCCATCGCTCGCCCTCCCGCAGTCTCCGACTGTTCGGGAAGGCAGCCCCACCAAGGAGAAGTCCATGTCCACCGTCAAGGTCTTCGATCCTCCCATGTGCTGCTCTTCGGGCGTTTGCGGGGCAGAGCCCGACATCGGGCTTGCCCGATTCTCCGCGGACCTGCAGTGGCTCCGAGGTCAGGGAGTTGGCGTCCAGCGCTTCAATCTGACCCAGCAACCGGAGCAGTTCGTCGCCGAGGCCGCGATCATGGAGGCGGTGAAGGCAGGCGGCACGGCCGCGTTGCCGATCGTGATGGTGGATGGCCGGGTCGTCGCCGCGGGCCGCTATCCAAGCCGCGAAGAGCTGGCTGTCATCCCGGGCTTGATCGCCACGGCGGCGCCCACCGAGGCCTAGCTGATGGACTTCGTCGACTCGCCAACGCGCTATCTCTTCTTCACCGGCAAGGGCGGTGTCGGCAAGACTTCGCTGGCGTGCGCCACGGCCGTGACGCTCGCAGATCGTGGCAAGCGCGTACTGCTGGTGAGCACCGATCCTGCGTCGAATTTGGACGACGTCTTCGGGATGCCGATCGCAAGCACGCCGACAGCGGTGCCCGGGGTGCCCGGGCTCGACGCGATCAACGTCGACCCCGAGGCGGCCGCGAAGGCGTACCGCGATCGCGTGGTGGGGCCGTACCGCGGCGTGCTTCCGGCCGACGCCGTGGCGCACATGGAGGAGCAGCTCTCGGGCTCGTGCACCGTCGAGATCGCGGCGTTCGATGAATTCACCGGACTGCTCTCGAACGACGAGATCGCTGCGGCCTACGAACACATCGTCTTCGACACCGCGCCAACGGGACACACGCTGCGGCTGCTTGCGCTCCCCGCGGCATGGTCGGGGTTCCTGGCGACGAGCAACCCGGGGACCTCGTGCCTGGGACCGCTCTCCGGGTTGAACGCGCAGAAGGGGCGCTACGAGGCGACCGTCGCTGCCTTGGGTGACCCTGCGCAGACCACCTTCGTCCTGGTCGCGCGTGCGGAACCGAGCGCCCTGCGTGAGGCGGAACGCACAAGCCGCGAACTCGTTTCGCTGGGGCTCAAGAGCCAGCGCTTGGTGGTGAACGGGGTCTTCGCTCCCGCCAGGACAGGGGACCGGATCGCCGATGCGATGGCGGCGCGCGCACGGGCGGCACTGGCCGCAATTCCGGCCGGAATCGCCTCGCTGCCCCGCATGCTCGTTCCACTGAAGCGCCGCAACCTGGTCGGCCTGGATGCCATTCGCACGATGCTGGGGGATGGCGAGGTGGGGCATGGGGTGGGGCATGATGCGAGGCAGGAGGTGGGGCATGGGACGGGACATGCGAAGAGGCATGATGCGGGGCATGATTCCGGGTACGTGGCGGCGCCCGAGGATTTGCCGCTGCACTCGGTTCCCGCGGACTCGTCCAGCCGCGTCCTGCCTCCGCTAGCCGAACTCATCGACCAGCTCGAGCCCGCGGGGCACGGCGCGATCTTGACCATGGGAAAGGGCGGCGTGGGGAAGACCACGATTGCCGCGGCCATCGCCGTCGAGCTGGCGCGTCGCGGGCATGAGGTGCACCTGACCACCACCGACCCTGCGGCCCACATCGCCGCGGCGGTCGATGGCTTGCTCCCCAACCTGACGGTCGATCGCATCGATCCCCAGGTGGAGACCAAGGCGTACCGCGACGGCGTGCTGGCGGCGTCCGCGAAGGATCTTGACGCGGCTGGCCTGGCGCTCCTCGAGGAGGACCTGCGCTCGCCCTGCACCGAAGAAGTGGCGGTCTTCCGCGCATTCTCGCGCGTGCTCAACGAGGCGAAGCGGCGGTTCGTCGTCATCGACACCGCGCCTACCGGCCACACGCTCCTGCTGCTGGACGCCACCGGTTCGTACCACCGCGAGATGATGCGGCAGATGAGCAGGCTGCGACCTGCGGGCGACACCGGTATTGCGCTGGAAGGGCAGGCGGCCGTCAAGGGCGTCAGCACGCCCATGATGAAGCTGCAGGATCCGGCGTACACCAAGGTCGTCATCGTGACGCTGGCGGAGAACACGCCGGTGCTCGAAGCTTCGCGGCTCCAGGATGACCTGCGGCGTGCGCACATCGAGCCCTACGCATGGGTGATCAACAGCAGTCTCAGTGCGACGGCCACCACCGACCCGCTGCTGCGGGCCCGCGCCCAAGGCGAGCGCGCAATGATCCAGGAGGTGCGCGCACGCCATGCGGCGCGGGCGTTCATCGTTCCCTGGCAGGCCGAACCACCCGTGGGCCGCGAGTCGCTCCATGAGCTGATCGGATCAGCCACGGCATGACCATCGGTACCCCTGACCGTACCTGTAAACCCTGCCTCCCGGCGCGCTCCGGGCGCCTGGGCTTCCTCGACCGGTACCTGACGCTCTGGATCTTCCTGGCGATGGCCACCGGGGTGCTCGTGGGGCGGCTCGTCCCGGGCGTGCACGCCGCGATCGACAGCGTCACGGTGGGCACGACCTGCATCCCGATCGCCATTGGGCTGATCCTGATGATGTACCCGCCGCTTGCAAAGGTGCGGTACGAGGAGCTGCCCCGTATTTTCAGCGACTGGAAGGTGCTGACGCTCTCGCTGGTGCAGAACTGGGTCGTGGGACCGGTCCTGATGTTTGCGCTGGCCGCCATCTTCCTGCATGACCGCCCCGACTACATGCAAGGCCTGATCATGGTGGGGCTGGCGCGCTGCATCGCGATGGTGCTGGTGTGGAACGACCTGGCCAAGGGGAGCCCGGAATACGCGGCGGGGCTGGTGGCGTTCAACAGCATCTTCCAAGTGCTCTTCTTCGGTGTTTATGCATGGGTTTTCATGACGTGGCTCCCTCCAATGGTGGGTCTGAAGGGCGTGGCGGTGGACGTGGGCATGGCCAGCATCTTCAAGAGCGTGCTGGTCTACCTGGGCATCCCCTTCTTCGCCGGGATGTTGACAAGGGTGGTCCTGCGCGCCATCAAGGGCGACGCCTGGTACACGCAGCTCTTCCTGCCGCGCATCGCACCCGTCACGCTGGTGGCGCTGCTCTTCACCATCATCGTGATGTTCAGCCTCCAGGGCGACCGCATCGTGTCGGCGCCCATGGACATCCTGCGGATCGCGCTGCCGCTGGTGCTCTACTTCGTCATCATGTTCTTTGCCTCCTTCTTCATGGCCAGGCGCGTTGGGGCGGACTACGAGCGCTCGGCGACGCTGGCATTCACGGCCACGGGCAACAACTTCGAGCTGGCCATCGCCGTCGCCGTTTCGGTCTTCGGGATCTCGTCGGGCATGGCCTTTGCCACGGTGATCGGGCCGCTGGTCGAGGTCCCGGTGCTGATCGGGCTGGTGTCCGTCTCGCTCTGGCTCGGCCGCAGGCTGTTTGCGGGAAGAGTGCTTGGCCGGATGGGGAATGATCCGGGTGTCCCCGCGGATCGCGGATAGCCTGCACTGCGAAGAATGGCCACGCCCTCCCCCTCCATGCGCGAGCTGGCCAGGCGTTTGCTGGCCGAGAGCCGGACCGGCTCCGGCGATCAGGCGCGGGACGTGGAGCTGGTGGTCGAGAAGCTGCGCGCATCACTGGCGCGGTTTGCCGGGCATGACGGCTTTGTCGCGCTGCTGCGACGCGCGCTGGCGCTGGCAAGTGCGGAGATTCCCGCGCTGAGGCACGCCAAGGTCAGCACGGAAGGACGGCTGGAGGGCATCGATGGTCTCCGTTCTGGACAGGGCGAGGGCGCCGGGCCAGAGGCGGCCGCGGTGGCGATCACGACCCACCTGCTGGGACTGCTGATCACATTTGTTGGCGTGCCACTGACCATGAACCTCGTGCGCGAGGCGTGGCCTGATACCCCGCTCGATGATTCGCAATTACGAAACGAGGAAGAGCGATGAGCGGCAAAGGAACCAGCGGAGACGGCCCGGACCCAAGCAAGCGCAAGCGCCGGGTGCGGATCGGGCAGCTGCCCACGGGCGTGCCCGGGCTGGACGAGATCCTGGGCGGCGGCCTGCCTGAGTACTCCTTCAACATCATCGCGGGGGCGCCCGGCTGCGGCAAGACCACCCTGGCGCACCAGATCATGTTCGCCAACGCGACGCCGGAACGCCCCGCGCTGTACTTCACCGTACTGGGCGAACCAGCCATCAAGATGCTGCGCTACCAGCAGCAGTATTCCTTCTTCGACGAAGCCATGCTGAATGGGGCGGTCCGCTTCGTCAACCTGAGCCAGGTGGTGCTGGAGCAAGACTTGGGTGGCGTGCTCGACGCGATCGTCAAGGAGGTGGAGGCGTCCAATGCGGGCGTCGTGGTGGTGGATTCGTTCCGGACCGTGGTGCGCAAGGCACGGCCGATCGCCAGCGAGGGGGACCTGCAGGGGTTCATTCAGCGGCTGGCGCTCCACCTGACCAGCTGGCAGGCGACCACCTTTTTGATCGGCGAGTACTCGGATTCGGAGCTGCGCGACAACCCGATTTTCACCGTGGCCGATGGGCTGCTCTGGCTCTACCAGAACGCCGAGCGGAACTCGATCGTGCGCAAGATGCAGATCGTGAAGATGCGCGGGCAGGCCACCGTGCCAGGCCTGCACACCTTTCGCATCACAGATGACGGCCTGCAGGCGTTCCCGCGGACGTTTGGCCTGATCGGCGATCCGGGCAAGGTGAAGGGGGGAAGGCGGCTCTCCACGGGCATCGCCAGCCTGGATGACCTTCTGGGTGGAGGCATTCCCGAGGGGGATAGCCTGCTCCTGGCGGGCCCCTCGGGAGCGGGCAAGTCCACGCTGGGTTCGCACTTCATCGCCGAGGGATTGCGCCACGGCGAGCCCGGGATCGTGGCCGTCTTCGAAGAGATCCCCGCCGAGTACGTCCAGCGGGCGGCATCGCTTGGCTTCGACTTCGAAACGCCGCAGCAGGCGGGCAAGCTGAAGATCATCTACTTGCGTCCGCTGGACTTGTCGGTGGACGAGACGGTGCACGAGATCGTCAAGAGCGTCAAGCAGCTGGGCTGCAAGCGGCTGGTGATCGATTCGCTGGTGGGCTTCGAGATGGCGCTCGCACCGGACTTCCGCGCCGACTTCCGCGAGTCGCTCTACCGGATGATCGCGGCGCTCACCCGTCTGGGGGTGACCATCGTCAGCACCGTCGAGGTGGCCGAAGACTTCACCTCGCTGAACCTGAGCAACTTCACCGTCTCCTTCCTGGCCGACGACATCGTGCGGCTGCGCTATGTCTCCATCAACGGGCAGCTGCGCAAGATGCTTCTGGTGGTCAAGATGCGCCGCAGCCAGCACAGCATCGACATGGTGGAGTTCGAGATAACCAAGCAGGGCGTCTCCATCGGCGAGCCGCTGCGCGGGTATCGCGGGCTGACCAGCGGCATCCCAGGCCCATGGTCCTCGCAGACCGAGGGGCTTCCGCCCCCGATACAACGGCCAAGAGGGGACGCTCCGGCGTGAGCGGATCCCCGCCACCGGCCGGCGACCCGGGCGAGCCTCCGGCCAGGCCGTCGGAGGTGGCGATCGGCCAGCGATTGCGGGCGATGAACGAGGCACTGATCCTCTCCTCGCTGCGCCAGCACGAGCTGACGGAGGCCGCTCAGAAGGCCGAGGCAGTGGCGCGCGAGAACGAGGAGCGCTACCGGAACCTCTTCGATTCGATCGACGAGGGCTTCTGCGTGATCGAGATGCTCTTCGACGGGCAGCAGAAGCCCATCGATTACCGCTTCCTGGAGGTGAACCCGACCTTCGAAAGGCAGACGGGCATGGGCGACGCCGTGGGGAGGCGGATGCGTGAACTCCGCCCGGACCTGGAGGCGCCCTGGTTCGAGAAGTACGGCAGGGTGGCGCTGACGGGCGAGCCGGCCCGGTTCGTCGGCGAGGCGAAGTCGATGGAGGGGCGCTGGTTCGACGTCTATGCATTCCGCGTCGGCGACCCGGAACGCCGCCATGTCGCCGTGGTCTTCAACGACATCACTGCGCGCAGGAAGTCGGAGGAGCGGCTCCAGGAGTCGGAGGTGCGCTACCGCCGGCTCTTCCAGTCCTCCAAGGACGGCATCCTGATCCTGGACGCCGCCACCCGCAAGATCATCGATGCCAACGCCTTCATCTCGGGGCTGATGGGGCAGGAGCCCTCGGTGCTCCGCGGCAAGGAGCTGTACGAGATCGGGGTGTTCAAGGACGAGGCGGCCAACAAGGCGGCCTTCGCCGAGCTGCAGCGAAAGGGCTACATCCGGTACGACCACCTGCCTCTGCAGAAACCCGACGGGGAGACGACCCACGTCGAATTCGTCAGCAGCATCTACCGGGAGGGCGATCGCCTGGTCGCCCAGTGCACCGTGCGCGACATCACCGCGCGCGTGGCGCTTGAGCGGCGCGTCGCCCTGCAGACCCAGGAACTTGCGGAGCAGTCCGCGCGCAAGGACGAGTTCCTGGCGATGCTGAGCCATGAGCTGCGCAACCCGCTTGCCCCCATCCGATCGGCGCTGCACTTGCTCAGGCTGCAGGGCGGCGCCGGCGAGGGTCCGGTCCAGAAGCAGGCGTTCGAGGTGATCGAGCGGCAGGTGGCCAACATGACCAAGCTGGTGAGCGACCTGCTGGAGGTGTCGCGCGTAGTCAGCGGCCGCGTCCGGCTTGATCTGCAGCAGATCGATGCCAGGCAGGTGGTGGAGCATGCGCTCCAGGCCGCTGCCCCGCACATCGAGCAGCGGCACCACGCCGTCTCGCTGCAGCTCTGCGAGGGGCCCGTCCCGCTCCATGTCGATCCGACCCGGATCGAAGAGGTCATGGTGAATCTGATCGACAACGCCGCGAAGTACACCCCGGATGGCGGGAGGATCGAGATCTCCACCGAGCTGCGGCCCGCCGACGCGTCCAGCGGGGCGCCGGGCACCGCGAAGATCCGCGTGCGCGACAACGGGGTCGGGATCGAGCCGGAGCTGCTGCCGCGGATCTTCGACCTGTTCGCGCAGGCGGATCGTTCGCTCGCGCGCTCAGGGGGCGGTTTGGGCATCGGCCTCAGCCTTGCCCGGCGGCTCGTGGAACTGCACGGCGGTTCGATTGAGGCACACAGCGATGGCCCGGGAAGGGGCAGCGAGTTTGTGGTGACGCTTCCGCTGCTTGCGGGGCTCCCGGCGGGCACGGTGATTCCGGAGCCGGGTGTCCCAGATGCAGCTCCACCCACCAATGGGGTTACGCAGCGGGTGCTCGTCGTGGATGACAACGCTGACCTGGTGCTGATGCTCGTGAACGCACTGCGGCACACTGGCTACCAGGTCCGAAGCGCGCGCGACGGGACGGACGCGATGAAGCTCGCGCTGGAGTGGCGCCCCCACGTGGTGCTGCTGGACATCGGGCTCCCGGGAATCGATGGGTACGAGGTCGCGCGGCGCCTGCGCGCTGATCGTTCGATCGGTGAATCCGCGGCGCCGATGCGCATTTACGCCCTTTCCGGATATGGGCAGGCGGTCGACAAGGCGCTTGCCATCGAGTCGGGCTTCGACGGGCACCTGACCAAGCCCTTCGATTTCGACGAGATCGACCGCCTGATCAGGGAGGTCCGCACGGCGTGACGGCTTCCGGGCGCCCCTGGGCCGCGGTTTTGGGGCCATCGGGCGGTCGCAGGGCGGGGGGTCTGCCAAATGGGGCGGGGTAACATCCTTGGCGTGTCCGCTTCCCATGAAACCCCAACGCGCGACTCCGGGGCAGCCAGCGGCCGCCGGATCGGCGTGCTGTGTGTGGATGATTCCACCGACATGACCACGATGATGCAGCTGATACTGGATTCCGAATCTGACATGCATTGCCTGGGGTGCCTGAAGTCGGCGGACCGGCTGGTGCCAGAAGTGCGAACCCTCATGCCCGATGTGGTGCTGCTGGACGCGAGCATGGCGGGAAAGGTGCCGTTCGACGCGATGCGAGAGCTTGCCTCGGAAGTTCCCCAGGTGAGGACCGTGGTCGTGAGCGGTCACGACGACGAGGCATTCGTCGGCGCTGCAATGAGTGCCGGTGCGTGGGGATGCGTCTCGAAGCGCGACGAACCAGACACGATCGTGCGGGCGGTGCGCGAAGTCGCTGCGGGCCGATTCTGGCTGGCGCGAACCAGCGGCTGAGCCGGGGGTGCTTCCTTCGGCGCCACGATGGCGGCCTCAGGGAAGCGGTGCGCGCTTGCCCGTGACCAGGCTGATGACCAGCCCCACCAGGAAGATGACGATGAAGACCACGAAGAGCAGCTTGGCGATCCAAGCGGCCTCGCCGGCGATCCCGCCGAAACCGAGGACGGCCGCGATGATCGCGACCACGAGGAAGATGAGTGCCCATCGAAGCATGGTGAGTCCTTTCGAGAGAGGAATCCGCAATGATGCGCTGGTCACGGGGCCGCTGCGGCCATCGGATGGGGCCGCTCCCAGCACCTCCCGTTGGCGCGGCCGTTGCCTTTCGTCACTGACGCAGCGTAACCGCATCCGGGATTGGGGCGATGCGGCAGGCGGCGCGGCAGGCGTCGCGGGGTCCGAAGGCGGATCCTTCCCCTTCCATCGGGCTAGACTTTGGCCCGGTGGCGCGCCAGACGAGATTCGTGCCTGATGTGCAGCGCGCGCATCAAGCGCGTCGAGCGCCGCAGGCGCGGTCCGCGCCCGCCCGCGCCCCCCCGCCCGTCACGGTGATCCATGGCTGCAATCATCTCGCTCTTCGTCATCGTCGCCATCTCGCTCGTCATCGTGCGGACGGGGACGACCGCACTGGTGATGACCGGGTTGACGCGCGACGTGGCCAGCTTCCAGGCATATTCCGCCTTCTTCGGTGTGGGGTTCACAACGCGCGAGTCCGAGCTGGTCGTCTCCGACCGCACGCGCCGGCGGATCATCAAGCACCTGATCCTCTCGGGGAACGTCGGAATCACCGCAGGCGTCGGCTCGGTCATCGTGGCGTTCGTGAAGGCCGATGGTGCACGCGGCGAGCTTCTGGTGCTGCTCTGGATCTGCATGGGTCTGGGCGGGCTCTGGCTGCTCTCGGTCACGCCGCCGGTGCGGGCGCTGCTGGACTGGATCATTAAGCAGTCGCTGCGCCACCAAGGGGTCGTTCGTCCTGCGGACTTTGCGCTGCTCCTGCGCGTGCACGCGGGATACGTGGTCGAGGAGGTGGAAATTGCGCCGCAGTGCTCGCTGGTCGGACGGACGCTGAAGGAGGCCGGGCTCGGCGCGGCAGGCGTGGTGGTGCTGGGGTGCACGCGCGCCGACACGAATGCAAAGCAGGTCTACATCGGGACCCCCACCGGCAGCTTCCGTGTGGAGGCAGGGGACCTGCTCACCGTCTACGGACAGCAGTGGCAGATCACCGAACTGATCCGTTGACTGGCCCGCCTCTTCGCCGATCCCCAGGAACCACATGACCACGCCACCCGAACCCAGCCCCGGCCGCCTGCAGGAGTTCCGCACCTTTCGCGAGCGGATGAACGCGCGCATCTTCGAGCAGAAGAACCTGGTGGTGAACCGCTTCTTCGCGCTGGACACCCAGGCATACAAGGATGGCGCGCTGGACGAGCGCACCAAGGAGATCGCGGGCCTCTCGGCATCGCTGGTGCTGCGCTGCGACGACTGCATCGCCTACCACGTCATCCGCTGCCGGCAGCTGGGAGTCACCGCCGAGCAGGTGTGGGAAGTGCTGGGCGTCGGCCTGATCGTCGGCGGATCGATCGTGATCCCGCACCTGCGCCGGGCGGTGGCGCTGCTGGATGAGATCGAGGCGGACCCGACGGCCGTGGCTCCGGCGGCACCCGGGCACGAGCACTGACGGCGGACGGGCGCGCGGCGGGCCGGCGCGAGGCAGCGGGCGCGCACTCGCACATCATGGCAAGCCTCAGCGCGCACCCGGGGCACCGCGCGGGTACACCGTGCGCATGGCAAGCGCCGCTGACGCCGTGGCTGACTTCCGCACGCGGCTGCTCCGGCTGGATGTCGGTGCGGAGGCGATCTTGCCCGCGGCCGCGGCGTGGCCGGAAGATCCGATGGTGCAGATGTGCGCGGCGGCGTTCTGTCTTTACGGCCAGACCGCGGGCGACCAGGCGGCGGCGGGCCGGTTCATCGCGGCCGCCGAGACTGCGGGGGCCGCAGGCGCGCGGCCGGATCTCTTCCGCGGCATGCGACTGTGGCACGCGCAGCAGTACGACGCGGCGGCGACCGCGATGGAGGCGGCCACTCGCGCGGAGCCGGGCGACCTGCTGCCGCTGAAGCTGTGCGAATGCCTGTACTACGACCTGGGGCAGCAGTTCTCGGGACCGCGCTACCGCGACCACACGCGACGCCTGGCGCCGGTGCATGGCGGCAACACGGACTTCCTTGCGATGCACTCATTCGCGCACGAGCTGTGCGGCGACTTTGCGCAGGCGCGCGCGCTGGCGGAAGCGGCGCTCGAGCTGGAACCGCGCAATCCCTGGGCGCAGCACACGCTCTCGCACGTGACGATCCGCCTGGGCAGCGTGGACGAGGGCGAGCGCCGGCTGCGCGCGTTCCTGCCGGTGGCGGCCACCTGTTCACGCCCCATCCACTCGCACACGGCGTGGCACCTGGCGCTCTTTGATGTCGAGCGGTTGGACCACGCCCGCGCGCTCCAGGTCTTTTGCAGCGACATCTGGGGCTTCACGCCCGACAGCGTCTTCGAGCAGGTGGACGCAATCGCGCTGCTCTGGCGCATTGAGTTGGCGGGGGGCGACGTGGGGCAGGCTTGGTCCGAAGTGGCGCAGCACGTCCAGGCACGCTGCCAGGAGACCTTCATGCCATTTCTGAGCGCGCACCATGCCTATGCATTGGCGCGCGCGGAGCGCTCGCAGGCGCTTGCGGCGCTGCTGGAGGCCGTCGCCTTGCGCGCTTCCGCCCCGGATGCGGGGGCGTGGCGCAGCGTCGGGCAGTCGGTCGTCCGTGCGGCGGTCGCATCGGGACAGCGCCGCTGGGCCGATGCCGCCGCGCTGCTGGACCCGGTGATGCACATCATCGGCACCATCGGCGGCAGCGACGCGCAGGACGACCTCTTCCGCCAGATGCACATTGTGGCGCTGGCCCGGAGCGGGCGCAGCGCCGACGCGCAGCGCGCGATCGAGGCTGCGAATGCGCCCGGCAAGCACCGCACCGAACTCGACCGGTACTTCGCGAAGCAGGGGTAGCCGCCCGAGCGCCCCTCCTCAGGCCGACTTGCCGCCCCGCCAGAAGACCAGGCCGAAGAGGCCGATCACGCTGGCGGCAACGCCGCCGAGCAGGAGCCACATCGCCTTGTTGGTGGGCGAGCCCGTGAAGAAGCGCGAGACATCGGAACTGAAGGAGTCGACTGCAGTGAGGCCCCAGACCACCAGGACGATGCCGACGACGAGAAGTGCGGCGGAGATTCCCTTGTTTGCGTTCATGTGTGCTCCAATGAGGACCGGACCGAACCGGGCTTGCGGCCAACCGTGGCACGCGCCGCTTCGATGGTAGGAGCAAGCGCGCGCCGTGCCGAGCGCAAGTCGCCCTGATTGGCCGCCGGGCCGAGCAATGCCAGTGCCAGCGAACCCAAACTGTGGCCGATCTCGCATCGATCAGGGAACTTTCCGCGCAGTGGCACCCGCGATGCTCTGGAGGCGCCTCAGTGGAGCTTCTTGAAGTGGCAGTACAAGAATTGCTGCAGCGCGCCGGAAGGCGTGACGTGCGTCTCGCGCTCGTGCCGCAGCAGCATGAACATCCCGCCGAACTCCCCCTGCAGCTCCTGGGGGCGATAGCGCACCACCGGCAGTCCACTGCAGCGCACCGGGCCGTCTTCGGCAAAGGTAGCGATGATCAGGTGGCCGCCCGGCCGTATCGCTCGCGTCGCGGCTGCGAGGTACCTCGCGCGCTGTTCTGCTTCGACCAAGAAGTGGAAGACTGCGCGATCGTGCCAGAGATCAAAGGCATGCGCTGGCAGGGAGGACGCCGTGATGTCCGACTCGATCCATTGCACACGGCTGCTGCGCTCGGGTCCCAGCCGCTTCCGTGCCGCCGCGAGCGCTGCTCCAGAGATGTCCAGCACATGCAGGTTCCGGAATCCTGCGTCAAGCAGGTCATCCGCCAGCACCGAGGCGCCCCCGCCGACATCGATGATCGAACCGGCCAGCGCGATCCCCGATTGCCGGACCATCGCAAGCGAAACTGCGGCGTGCTGCTGGTGCCAGCTGACTGCGTCGGGGCGCTTGGTGGCATACACCTGCTCCCAGTGCTGCTTCGCGGGATCGTCGGGCACGGTCACAGGCATTCCTCGCTCACCTAGCTGTTCCAGCCACCCAGCAGGACGCCAAGGTCCGCACCGTCCACGGTGCCATCGCAATTCAGGTCGCCAGCGCCTGCTCCGTTCCAGTTGCCCAGGAGAAGTCCCAGGTCGGAGCCGTTCACGTGGCCGTCCCCGTCGATGTCCGGGGAGGCTGCAATGGGCACGAAGCTGGCGATGCGAACGTTGTCGAAGCCGGTGTTCTGGATTGCACCCAGCGTGGACCGGAAGTTGACGCGGCTGATGGGGACGCCCGCGGTGATGCCGACGAAGCGCACCGTCCCCACCGGGATCTCCAGGACGCCGATCTGCGTTCCACCCAGGTCATACACGGTGACCGTCGCCTGGCCGAACTGGTTCGAGGTGGCATCGAAGGCGATGGCCGTCACGGGCGAGTCGGGCGTGATGTCGATGTCCTCGTCGCCGTTGGCGGTGAGCCACTGCGGGCTGCCGAAGGGCGCGCCGAAGTCTGCAATGTAGATGTTGCCCACGGGAGCGCCAGCGAAGCCCTGAAATGTGACCCCGTTGAGGTTCCACGCGCCGGCCAGCCACTGGTTCACGGGCCAGAACGGCTCCTCGAAGGTGACTCGCAGCGTCGGGTCGGTGCAGGCCAGCGTCCAGGTGTCGAGGCTGGAGTGGAAGGTGACATCCGAGCACGGTGGAGGCGGCGGTGGTCCCAAGGGGGCCAGCGCAAGCGAACAGGTGCAGGAGAAGATGAGTGTGACGGTGCTCATGGGAGTGCTCCTGGGTTCGTTCAGCCGGTCCACGCGCCGAGCAGCACGCCCAGGTCCGCGCCATCGACGGTGCCATCGCAGTTCAGGTCACCCAGGCTGCTTCCGCCCCAGCTGCCCAGGAGCATGCCCAGGTCTGCGCCGTTCACATGGCCGTCGCCGTCCAGGTCTGGGGAGGCCTGCTCGGAGTAGGAGGCGGTGCGCACGCTGTCCAGGCCGGTGTCCTGGACGGCGCCGAGCGTGGACGAGAAGTTGACATGCCCGATCGGCACCCCCGAGGTGATGCCCACGAATCGCACCGTGCCGATGGGCAGCGTCAGGCCACCGATGAGCGCGCCGTGCGTGTCAAAGACTTTGATGAACGCCTGCCCCAGGCCGTTGGACTTCGCGTCGAAGGCAATGGCATTCAGCGGGGCGGCCGGGGTGATGTCGATGCTCTCGTCGCCGTTGGCGGTCAGCCACTGCGGGCTGCCGAAGGGCGAACCGAAGTTGGCCACGAAGATGTTCGGCGCAGGCGTGCCCGCGAAGCCTTGGAAGGTGAGTCCATTGAGCGTCCATGGCCCAGTGAGCGACTGGTTGACCGGCCACAGTGCCTCTTCGAAGGTGACCTGCAGCGCGGAGCCCGTGGTGGCTGCACTCCACGCCGCCAGGCTTGCGTGAAACGTCACCCCGGAGCAGCCCGTGGAGAGGCCTTCCGTCGAAGAGTCCCGCATGAGGAGGAGCAACGCACAGGCGCAAGAATGCAGCGGCATGGCGCAGAGTCTATGGAGCGAATGCAGCTGCGCTTCCCGTGCGATTGCGGGATTCAGCGCTTATTGGCGTCCAGCCCAGCGGCACGGGCTTCCAGCGCCTCGGCCTGCTGGTCGCGATGCATCGCTCGCTCGATCGCCGCGAGGCTCCTGAGGCTGGCGATCACCTCGGGGTGATCGGGCGCCAGCGCCTTCTGCCGGATCGCAAGCGCGCGCGCGGCCAGCGGCTCCGCTTGCGCATCCCTCTCCTGGCGGTGGTAGAGCGCGGCGAGGCTGCTCAGGCTGGTGGCCACATCGGGGTGGTCCGGGCCCAGTGCCTTCTCGCGGATGGCGAGCGCGCGCAAGTACAGCGACCGCGCCTCCTCCAGCTGCCCGCGACTGTCATGCAGGGCGGCCAGGTCGTTCAGCGTTCGCGCGACATCCGGATGGTCTGGCCCCAGCGCCTTCTCCCAGATCGCCAGCGCACGCAGATAGAGCGGCTCCGCTTGCGCAAGGTTTTGCTGCCGGTGATAGAGCGCCGCCAGGTTGTTCAGGCTCACCGCGACATCGGGGTGCTCCGTTCCCAGCGCGCGCTCGCGGATCGCCAGCGCGCGCTCGAGCAGCGGCTCCGCCTCGGCCAGCTTGCCCTGGTTCAGGTACAGCGCCGCCAGGTCGTTCATGCTGCGCGCGACATCGGGGTGATCCGGCCCCAGCGCCTTCTGCCAGATGGCCAGGGCGCGCTTGTTCAGCGCTTCTGCCTGCGGGTACTGCCCCTGAGCGTTGTACAGGCTTGCCAGGTTGTTCAGGCTGGCGCCGACGCGCGGGTGCTCGGGCCCCAGCGCGCTCTCCCAGATCGTGAGCGCGCGCTTGTAGAGCGGCTCGGCCTGCGAGTACTGGCCCTGCTTGTGGTAGAGCGCAGCCAGGTTGTTCAGGCTCGCGGCGACCTCGGCGTGATCGGGCCCGCGCGTCCTCTCCAGGTAGGCGAGCGAGCGCAGGAAGAGGGGCTCGGCCTGCGCATACTGCCCTTGGTTGCTGTAGATGCTTGCCAGGTTGTTCATGCAACGGGCGTAATCAGGGTTGTCCTGGCCGGCGGCCTTCTCCCAGATCGCCAGCGCACGCGTGTAGAGGGGCGCCGCCTGGGCGTACTGCCCCTGTGCGCTGTAGATGCCCGCCAGGTTGTTCAGGCTGGCTGCCACTTCGGGGTCGTCGGGACCAAGCAGGCGTTCGAGCGTGGCCTGCGCCGACTTGGCCAGTTCGACGCTCTGCTCGAACTCTGCATTGCCAAGCAGGATGCTGGCAATCGTCAGCTGCAGCCGCGCCTCCACCTGCGGCTGGTCCTTCAGCGCGCCGCCCCCCAGGCGCGCGATTGCCTGCTTCATCGCCTGGCGGACGGTGAAGTCCTTGGCGCCCCCTTGCATGGGATCGGCGCTGACCAGCGACTTGGTGACGAAGTCCCGCACGGCCGTCGCTTCCGCCTCGCGCTGCTGCGATGCGTCGCGTGCGGTCACCGCTTCGTTGCGCTGCCAGAGCGAAACACCCAGCCCCGCCACCAGCGCCACGGCGACGCATGCCGCCGCGCCCACCGGTCCGCGGTGCCTCCGCACGTACTTGCGCAGGCGGTACGCAGTGGATTCGGGAGCGGCGACCAGCGGCCGTCCGTCCAGGTAGTTGCGCACGTCGCGCCCCAGGTCCACCGCCGACTGGTAGCGCTTCTGCGGCTCCTTGCGCATCGCCATCAGCGGGATCCACTCCAGTTCGCGGCGCAGGTCCTTCACCAGCTCGGGCATGCGCGTGTCGCGGGTGCGCTCGATGCGGCCAGTGCGCTCGCTGTCCCTGGTGGCGATGGTGGCCAGGCGCGCGCTGGGCGCGGGCGGGTCCACCTCCTGGATGATGCGCTGCATCTCGCGGTACGCCTTGCTGCGCAGCTCGTCCCCCTCGAACGGCAGCGCGCCCGAGAGCAGCTCGTAGAGCAGCACCCCCAGCGAATAGACGTCGCTGCGCGTGTCGATGCCGATGCCGCTGGGGTCCGCCTGCTCCGGGCTCATGTACTCGGGCGTGCCGATCATCTGGCCCGTCTCGGTGAAAATCGTGTGGCCCGCCAGGCCGTTGCTCATCGCCTTGGCGACGCCGAAGTCGATCACCTTGACGCTGGCAGCCTCTCCCTCGGAGTCGAAGGCCAGGACATTCGAGGGCTTCAGGTCGCGATGGATGACCCCCTTCAGGTGCGCGTGCTGCACCGCCTCGCACACCTTCTCGAAGAGCGCCAGGCGCTCGCGGATGCCCAGGCGGCGCTGGTCGCAGTAGTCGGTGATGGGCTCGGCCTTCACGTACTCCATCGCGAAGTAGGGGCGCCCCGCCGGGGTCAGCCCTCCATCCAGCACCTTGGCGATGTTGGGATGGCTCATCAGCGCCAGCGACTGGCGCTCCTGCTCGAAGCGCGCCAGGACGCTGCGCGAGTCCATGCCCGGCTTCACCAGCTTCAGCGCCACGCGCTGCACGAAGGGCTGGCGCCGCTCGGCAAGCCACACCGTTCCAAAACCGCCCGTTCCCAGGTGGGAAAGCAACTTGTATGGCCCGATCTCGTCGCCCGCCTTCTCGAGCGGGGTGTCTGCCGGGGGCGCTGCGGGGGTCGACAGGATGGTCCCTTCGTCGGGATTCATGCCTTGCCCTCGCGGAGCGCAAGCTCGATGCGGCGATCCGGCACGAGCCACATCAACGCCACCCCCGCAAAGATCGCCTGCGCCAGCAGCGGGGACCAGAGCGCTGCCCCTGCGGCGATGGCGTAGAGCGCCAGCGAGAGCTTGCCCTTCCAGTCGTGCCCCACGGCCTGGCGCAGCAGCGAGCTTGGCCCTTCGGCGGCGATGATCGTGCGCTGCAGGATCCAGAAGGCGAGCGCCGCCATGAACAGCACCACGCCGTACAGGGCCGAGGGGATGGCCCCGAAGTGGTTCTGGCCCATCCATCCGGTGGCGAAGGGCAGCAGCGAGAGCCAGAAGAGCAGGTGCAGGTTGGCCCACAGCACGGCACCGGTCACCCTCTGGCACGCGTGCAGCATGTGGTGATGGTTGTTCCAGTAGATGCCCACGTACACGAAGCTGAGCAGGTAGCTCAGCATCACGGGCCACATCGGCGTGAGCGCATCCAGGCCCTCGCCGCGAGGCACCTTCATCTCAAGCACCATGATGGTGATGATGATGGCCAGGACGCCGTCGCTGAATGCTTCGATGCGGGACTTGCCCATCTGGAATCCCAAGATGGGGCCAAGGTACCGCCTTGGCGGCGCGGTGCGGGCGGAGGGCGCATGGAACGCGCGCGGGACTGCGAGGATCCCGCGGCACCCACGAGGAACGCTCGGCGACCGCGCGGGACGCACGGCGCCCGCGACGCGGCAGGCCCCTACGGGCCGTCGAGGTGGGGCGCGACCACCTCGCGGGTCTGGGCGCTGGGGACCACCGGGACGATCTCGAAGGTGACACCGGTGCCGCGCCACTGCAGCACCCACTGCTGCAGCAGGCGTAGGTCGTCGCACTCCATCAACTGGAAGCAGCGGCCGAAGTTTGGCTCGATCCAGCTGTCCAGGTACTTCAGTCCAGCGGGCAGTGCGCGGCCCGCATCGCGGACGCGGCGGTAGACGGGGATCATGTCGTTGTCGGCAAAGCGTTCGATGATCATGAAGAGCATGGCTGACCCTGGGTGACGGGAAGAGTGGTTCCGCGGAAGACGCTCACTGGCGAACCCTCGGCGATGAAGGCGGAGGCGGGCGGGGCGCTGAGGCACGCGCTGAACTCCGGGCCGTACAGGCCGTGCGCGTCCCAGTCGAAAGCCGTGACGGTGGCAGGGGCGACGCGCCACTGCGGGTGCTCCACGCGGTACTCGCTGGTGCGGCCCGCGCCACGGCGGGTGTAGCCCCAGTAATGCTCGGCGATGAACTCGGCGCTGCTTCCCGGGGCGGGGATCGAGGGGGCACCTTGCGCGGAAAGCGTCATCCGGCTCTCGCGCACGCGCGAACGGCAGGTGTAGCCCACCGCCAGCTGCCCGGGTGCGCCACCGGGAACGGCCTGGACGTGGTGCGTCATTGGCAGCGTGCTGTAGTGCTCGCCGTACAAGTGCCGCGCCACCAGCGTGACGGCGGCGCAGGGCACGTACTCGCGCACGAAGACGACGCCCCGGCGCCACTGGCCATCGTGGAATCGGCGCACGTAAAAGCGCAGATTCACCTCCTCGAACTTCTGGTGGAAGGGGATGGGCATTCCCAGCGCACGAGCCTTCAGGAAGAGGAATCCCACCACGCTGGCGAAGTGGCGCCCCTCCCAAGTGTCCAGTTCCGTGCCATCGGGGATCAATGGGCGCAGCAGCGCGGGATCCACTTCAAAGTTCACCATCGCGACGTGTCGCCATTCGGCGGTGAGGAAGGGCGCGGCGCTGGTCATCATTGGTCCGGGTGCGGGACTCCGGCATCGCGCGTCGGGCGCTCTCCGGGCGCCGAGCGTGCCGGTTCAGCATATCCAGTACCCTCACCACCCCTTGCATGCGGCGAGCGATGCCATCCGTGCCCCCACGTCCAGCGCAGTGGACCTTCTCTCCGTCCATGACGTGACCGTCGAGTATCCGGGGGTGCGTGCGCTCGACGCCGTTTCGCTGGGATTCCGCGCGGGCGAGATTCACGCGGTGGTCGGCGAGAATGGCGCGGGCAAGAGCACGCTGATGCGCGTCCTCTCGGGGTCGGTGGTGCCGGCGGCGGGCGAGGTGCGCCATGATGGCCACCGGGTCGCCTTCGCGCGCCCCTCCGATGCGCTGCGCGCCGGCATCGCCATGGTGCATCAGGAGCTAAACCTGGTGCCGACGCTGGATGTCTCGGAGAATGTGACACTCGGCCGCGAACCGGTCCGCATGCTGGGGCTGAGCATCGACCGCACTGCGCAGCGGGCGCGCACGCGCGAGCTGCTGGCGCTGCTTGGCTCCGATCTCCTGGTCACGCGCATGGGCGGCGACCTGAGCGTGGCGGAGGCGCAGTTCGTGGAGATCGCCAAGTGCCTGGCCAGCCAGGCGCGCGTGCTGATCTTCGACGAGCCCACCGCGGTGCTGGGCGAACACGAGGCGCAGCGCCTCTTTGCACTGATGCGGCGCCTGCGCGACGAGGGGCGTGCGGTGATCTTCATCTCGCACCACCTGGATGAGGTGGTGGATGTCGCCGATCGCGTCAGCGTCCTGCGCGACGGCAAGTTCGTGAAGCGCTTCGTGCGCGCCGATGGCGCCCTGCGCGGCGACGATGGCACCGCCGCTGACGAGGGCGCGCTGGCCGCGGCCATGGTGGGGCGCGAGCTGGGATCGATCTTCCCGGCGAAGGGCGCCGCCACGCAGGAGACGCCCGCGATCGAGCTGGTGGGCTTCGGGGCCGAGGGCCGCTCCGCCGGCATCGACCTCTGCGTGCGCCCCGGCGAGATCGTCGGACTTGCGGGCCTGGTGGGGAGCGGGCGCACCGAGACGGCCGAGGCGATCGTGGGGCTGCGCCCCTGTCTGGGAACGCTGCGCATCCACGGGCGCGCGCGGCGCTTCCGCGGGCCGCGCGGCGCCATGCGCGCGGGCGTCGTCTACGCCAGCGAGGATCGCAAGGGACGCGGGCTGCATGTCACGCTCTCCTCGGTGGCGAACACCACGCTGCCTTCGCTGGACGACTACGCGCGCATCGGCGGGCTGCGCCTGGACGCGCGCGCCGAGCGCGCCACCACCGATCGATGGATCCGCGACCTGTCCATCCGCTGCGCGCGCCCCGAATTGCCCATCTCCAGCCTCAGCGGCGGCAACCAGCAGAAGTTCGTGCTGGCGCGCTGGCTGCAGGCAGAGCCGACGGTGCTCATCATCGACGAGCCGACGCGCGGCGTGGACGTTGGCGCCAAGGCGGAGATCTACCGCATCATCGCGGCGCTGGCGGCGCGCGGGCTGGCGTGCCTGGTGATCAGCTCGGAGCTTCCGGAGCTGATCGGACTGGCGCACCGCGTGGCGGTGATGCGCAGCGGCCGCATCGTGGGGGAGATCCCGCGCGAGCGGCTGGTGCTGGATGACTGCGAAGAGCGCATCGTGCGCCTCGCCTCAGGGTTGCCCGAAGAGAAGGAAGTCACGCGATGAGTTCGCAGGCAGCAGCGGTCGGTTCGCGGGTCCAGCGCTTCCTGGAGCGCTGGGGCGTGGTGGTGGCCTTTGCGCTGCTCTTCGCGGCCAGCACCTGGAAGCAGGGGACGGACTTCGTGAGCGCGGAGAATTTCCGCACGCTGCTGAACTCGAACGCCCCGGTGGGCATCCTGGCCGTCGGGATGACGCTGGTGATCGTGACCGGGGGCATCGACCTTTCGGTGGGCAGCATCGTGGTGCTGGCCGCGGCGCTGGGGATGACTGCGATGAACGCCCTGATCGGCGCAGGCGCCTCCGAGCTGAACGCGGTGCTGCTGGGTGGCGGCGCCACGCTTGTCGCGGGGCTGGCGGCGGGGGCATTGAACGGCGGCCTCATCGTCTTCGGCCGCATCGCGCCTTTCATTGCCACGCTCGGCGGGCTGGCCGCGTTCCGCTCGATGGCTCTGGCGATCGCGGACGCGGGCGAGATCCGCTCGCAGAGCACCACGATGTTCAGCGCGCTGGGGCGCGGCGGCATCCCGCTGCCGGGGCTGGAGAACTCGGCGGGAAGGCCGCTGACGCTCTCGTACAGCACGGTGATCTTCTTCGTGCTGGCGGTGATGGCACAGTGGCTGCTCTCCCGCGCGCGCTTCGGGCGGCAGCTGGTCGCCATCGGCGCCAACGAGACGGCGGCGCGGTACGCGGGCATCCCCATCGCGTGGGTGCGCTTCCGCGTCTACGCGCTCATGGGGCTGCTCGCGGGCGTCGCCGCGCTGATGCAGAGCTCGCGCATGAACTCGGTCTCGACGGCGCAGCTTGGCCTGGGAAGCGAACTGGACGCGATCGCCGCCGTGGTCATCGGCGGCACCAGCCTGCGCGGGGGCTTCGGACGGGTCTGGGGCACCGTGGTGGGCGTGCTGATCCTGGGGATGATCACCAACATCCTGACGATTTCGGGGGTCAGCCCCTATTGGCAGGGGGCGGTCAAGGGCGCCGTCATCGTGCTGGCGGTGCTGGTGCAGCGCAAGTCACGCGACTGAGCGGCGGCGGTATCTTGGGCCACATGAGCCGCATTGCCTCCTACGCGTTCACCTTCTGCTCCGTCACTTGCATGGCCCTTGTGGGGATGGGCGTCGTCTCGGCGATGGGCGCGGGTTCCGCGCCTGCCGCGCGCGCGCCTGCTGCGTCCGCGCCCGTGGTGGCGCAGTCCGCCAAGCCGAAGATCGGCGTTTCGATCCCCGCCGCGGACCATGGCTGGACCGCGGGCGTGGTCTGGTGGGCGCGCGAGTGCGAGAAGCTTCACCCCGAGGTGGAGTGGACCATCGTGACCGCCGAGACCCCGGAGAAGCAGATCTCCGACATCGAGGCGCTGATGGCCAAGAAGGTGGATGGCCTGGTGATCCTGGCCACCGAATCCGCGCCTCTGACGCCCGTCGCCGAGGAGGCGCACGATCGCGGCATCTTCATCCTGAACGTGGACCGCGGCTTCCTGAAGCCCGTCGCCGACGTCTTCATCGAGGGCGACAACAAGGCCTTCGGCCGCAAGAGCGCCGAGTTCATGGTGCAGAAGCTGGGCGGCAAGGGCAAGGCGAAGGGGGAGATCATCGTGCTGGAGGGGATCCCCTGCACGGTCAACTCCGATCGCGTCAACGCCGCGCTCGAGGTCTTCAAGCAGGAGGCGGGGATCAAGATCGTGGGCCAGCAGGCGGCCAACTGGAACCGCCAGAAGGCGCTGGAGGTCACCGAGACCCTGTTGACGCGCAACCCGCGCGTGACCGCGATCTGGGCATCGGACGACGACATGGCGCTGGGCGCCGAGCAGGCGCTGACCGAGAAGGGGATCAGCGGCGTCTGGATCCTGGGCGGCGCCGGCATGAAGGACATCATCAAGCGCGTGATGGACAAGGACCCGATGTACCCCGCGGACATCACCTATCCCCCGTCGATGATCGCCACCGGCATGGAGATCGCGTCGAGCGTCCTGGTTGGTGGCAAGCGCGCCGAGAAGCAGCGCTACATCCCGCAGCACCTGATGATCGACGTGGACCTGGTGACGCCGGAGAACGCGAAGCGGTACTACTTCCCCACGTCGGTGTACTGAGCCTGCGTGGAGTCAGTGCGGGCCCTGCGCTGCGCGCTTGAGCCATGCGGTGGCGGCGACCACCTTGGGATCCGTCGGCAGCGCGTCGAAGGCGTCTTGGCCCGCGACTGGCTGTTCCGGGAGCACCACGGACTTGCATGGCTTGCCGATGCGATCGGTCATGAACCCGACCGCCAGCTGTAGGTGGGTCTGTGCGTCCACCGGGATCTGGTCGGTCACGGTGGTGTAGCCGCGTGCGGTCGCCTCTCCCATCAGGATGCAGCGGGGGCGGCCCTGGAAGGCAAGCGCCGTGGCCTGCCCCGAGCTGCGCGTCATGGGGCCAAGCAGCACGGCCACCGGCGCAACGGCAGCGGGGGACTTGGTCTCGATCGCCAGTTCGACAAAGCGGCGGTCACCGGTGCCATCGCGCCAGTAGAGCCCGTCGGGCTTCAGCACCCACTGCTGCACGATGACGCCGTTCGCATCGGCGGTGCCCCCCGCGACGCCCTCGCCCAGCAGCGCACCAAGACCCAGGAGCATGGGATAGAGGTTTCCGCCGCCATTCAGGCGCAGGTCGACGATCCAGCCGCTGGGCTTCTGCGCGGCGATGGCCGCCACCTTCGACTGCAGCTCACGCGCGAAGCGATCGACCTCGGCGGCGGTGGTCGCCGGCATGGCGGGGACCAGCACGTAGCCGATGCCTCCATCCAGCAGGCGTGACTCCACCTTGCCGGTCTGCGCCTGCTGGCGTTCCAGCAGTGGACGGATCTTGGCGTACGCGGCGGGGTCCAGACCTTCATAGTGCGAATAGGGCGATCCGCGGTACGTGAGGACGGAGTGCACGTCCTCCATCGTGGCGAAGATTTTTACGATGGCGCGCGCGCGCTCCTGGTCGGTCGTTGCGCGGGCGATGCTGGCGCGCGCTTCGGGCTCGATCTCGGCCCACGCGATCGTGCCACGGAAAGCGGACTGGCTGCGAATGGCGGCGAGCAGTGCGTCAGTGGGGAAGGGTTCGGGCGCGGGCACGGGCGCGGGCGCCGGGGCGGAAACAGACGCGGGCGGCGGGGGCGCCGACGGCGGCGTGGGCGCAGCCACCGGCGCTTGCGGAGGCGGCGCTGACGCCGCGGGCGGGGACGGGATTGCATGCGCGGCGACAGGTGCCGATCCGTCTCGGGCGCCAGTCCACGCGGTGCCGGTGAATGGCGTGGATCCGATCCATCCCAGCCACACGGTGATCAACGCGGTCCGAGTTAAGGCGTCCAAGGTGACCTCCGAGTCGTTGTGTGCATCCTTGCCGACCGAGCCCGGCCAATCATGCCGGGCTCAATGGAGAAGCAGCAAGGCCGAGTCCAGCAGATACGGCAGCAGCACGAGGGCGCAGAGCGATGCGCACTGCCAGCGGGGCAAGGCACGCAGGCGGTGCCGGAACACGATCCCTGCGATGAAGATGAAGGGTGTGGCGAGAATCGAGACTTCGAGAAGGACGAAGTACCATGGAACGGTGTCGACGCGGCGCAGGTCGTCGCCCACCTGCGGCAGATGCACCGCGTAGAAGAGCATGCGCCGCAGCGCGTTTGCAGCCGGGAACGCGCAGCACACCAGGAACGCGTTCGCCAGCGCTGCGGAGGGCTCGCGCAGCGCGACCTGCGCATGCAGCGCGCTCCCGCATTCCGGGCAACGCGAGTCCGGAGCGGCGCGCAGCGTGTAACCGCAGCGCGGGCATGGCTGCGGCGTGCCGGCCAGGAGCAAGTTGAGTGCGTCAGGTTCCACGCGACAGGCCTCCGCAGCGCCCGGGGACACGGCATGCTGCGCGGGGCAGCGCAGCTCACATCGGGTGCGGTGGCACACTTTAGCGCACAGGCAGGAGGCGGCCGCCCCTCAGGCGCGCCGCGCGAGCTGGTCGACCGGGCACCATGGGGACAGTTCGGAATCCCATGGGGAGATGGCATCACCGCCGGCGCGGCCAGGAGGCCGCTCAGTCACGCCTCGAGCTTGCCGGACAACGGCATGCGACCGCGCCGGATCGGATGCACCGGAGGGATTGGACGTGGGAGGAAAGCGCTTCCGCCGCCGCCGCCGTCCCCGTAGGTGTCTGGCTCGGCCGCCTCGATGAAGCCCCTCTTGAGCATGAACCTGTACAGGATGCCGGTGGAGGCGCACACAATAAGCGGAAGGAACATCGCCAGAATCCAGGGTGGGTCGAGCGCGCCCGCGTCTGCCGAACGAGCGTATTCGGCGATCGCGCACATCACCGCGACCGAGGCGGCACCCAGGACGCCAGCGGTTGAATAGAGGGCCGGCGCGCTCCGCGCCCTCAGGGTCGGCAACTTCAGCAGAGCGATCCAGAAGAATGCCGCGCAGACCACGCACCCGAAGCAATACGGGAGAAGCCTGGAGATGAACATGAGCGCGACATCGGCGTCGTACTGAGCCGAGACCACCAGCAAAACCCCGAGCCAGGAAACGAACATCGCCATGCCGAGCGCCGTACCCAGGTAGCTCGCCAGCGCCACTCCAGGGCTCGCATGCGCGTCGCGTGGGGCGGGCTCGTTCGCGCGCTCCGTCGCGAGGGGCCTTGGCCACTGGCCCCAGAACGCGGAGAGCATTGGCGTGAGCGCGAGCCTGTCGGGCAGCGGAAGGGCGGGTGGCCGCCGCAGGTCTGCGAGCGCTTCCGCCAGTTCGGGAAACCGGAACTCAAAGCCCTCGTCCCGGAGCCGCTTGGACACCACATACCTGCCATACAGCGCCAGTTCCGGGTCGGTCCGCAGCAAGAGCGGCGCGCCCAAGCGCACCATCCACGCGAAGGCAGGCAGTCCGATGGGCATGCGCATCGCCGCGCGAAGCGTGCGCATGAACTGAACCTGCGCCACGGGGTTTGGCGCCGTTGCGATGTACGCGCCCTGCATCCGCGGATCGCGCAGCGCGTGCTCGAAGAGGCGGTTCATGTCGGTCTGGTGGATCCAGCTCATCCCCTGCTGGCCGCTTCCCACCCGACCGCCCAGCCCCAGGCGCGTCACAAACTTCAGCCGGTTGAGCGCACCGCCGCCTGCGCCGCGGTCATGACCGATCACGAAACTGGTGCGCAGAATCACCTGGCGCTGCGAGGGGAGGGCACTCTCATGGAACGCCTCCTCCCACGCCTTGCCGACGAAGGGCGCCAGTCCGATGCCGAAGGGCGAATCCTCGTCGCACCAGGTGGTGGGTGGGTCGCCGTAGATGTGTGCCGTGCTCATCTGCACCCACACCGGCGGAGGCGCGGCGATGGCGCGCATCGCCTCTCCGAGCACGCGCGTCGCTTCGATCCGTGAACGCAGGATCTCGTCCCGGTGGTCGGGAGTCTTGACGCAGTCCACGGTGCGCCCCACCAGGTTGACGACGCCTGCGGCACCATCCAGCACGCGCTTCCAGTCACCGAGCGTGCGTGCGTCCCAGCAGAAGTGCCGCCATGGCCCCTGGACCCGCGGCTTGCTGCGCGAGAGCAGCACTACTGGCGTGCCCGCGTTCGCCAGGTGCCACGCGAGCGAGACGCCCAGAAAGCCGCTGCCACCCGCAATGACCACCGCACCGGAGGGGAGCTGGTCGCTCATGATGGATTAGGGTACCGGTTGGTGCACGCCGAGCCTCATGCGCGATGTGCGGGATTGCTCGGAGGCTTCGCGCCCGCGGTCCCTCGCGCCACCGCGCGCACGATCCACGCGATGGTCCCCAGCCCCAGCAGCGCGAACACCAGGAAGACCAGAAGTCCACCGTTGGCGCCCACGCGTTCGTGCCTGGCAATGGTCGCCTCGGTGCCCAACACCGCCATGCGCGATGCCTCGCGGCAGACCAGCGCACCGGTCCAGAAGAGCAAGAGCCCCGCAGAGGCCGCGGTCAGCGCGCCCTTGCCGGTGGCCCTTCCCGCCATCGCCGGCAGCCAGAGCGCGCATTGCAGCAGTGCACCGATGCCAAGGATGGCGATGGACAGGCGAATGCTCAGTGCGACTTCCGCCCCGCCAGCGGCGCTTCCCAGCACCGGCCACGCCGCTGCAGATGCGGCCACCAGCGCCACGCCCGCGAGCCATGCCAGCGGCTTCATCGCGCGTTGCGCGGCATCGCGACTGACCCCCGAAGCACCCGCGCCGAGCTGCCACGCCAGGAGCAGCGCTGCCGTCGGCACCGCAGCGGCGATCCACCACGCCAGCCGGGGCAGGATCGCCACGCTCTTGAAGACCAGCGCGCGCGACTCGTAGAGCCCGGGCCACGCTGCGCGATCCATCGAGAGCAGGTGGTTCTCGACCCACGACCACGCCACGAAGAGGAAGCACGCCATCGCGACCAGCGCGACGCCGCCCTGTAGCGCGCGTCTGCCCTGGATGCGCTGCGCCTTCAGCAGGTACAGCAGGTAGAAGGCGACGATGAGCACCGGCAGGATCGCCATCCACCGGTTGAAGAGCAGCAGGTTGGCGGTATAGAACTCCTGCTGGTACAGGATCTGCACGAAGAGCAGCGGGGCGATGCCCGCCGTGATCGCCGCCGAGAGCGCGAAGGGCATCCAGTCCTTCAGGATGGCCAGGACGGGCGCCCACGCGGTGTTGACCGCCGGTGCCCCCAACAATCCACGCGCCCCTGCCACGCCAAGCGCGATCGACCCCGCCAGCACATAGGACATGAACAGCGCGTGCATCAGCAGCGTGGCCACGTACAGCGCCGCATAGCTGGCGGTGGGTGCGGGCAGGTAGAAGGGGAAGACCTGGTCCATGCGCATGTCGGCTATCGGTGCGGTGCGTGGGCTGCGTCCGCGGGGCGGGTGCCTGCTTCGTCCATCCAGCGCGCGATCTGCGCCAGTGCGTCTGCCGAGTCGCTGGGCAGCTGCCAGGATGCGGGCCGCCCCGCAGACTCCCACCGGATGAACTGCACCAGCCCCTCCAGTTCCTGCGGGGTCCCCGCGAATGGCGGCATGAATCCCTTGGTCCACTGCAGTTGCGCCACGTTCATCCGCTGCTGGTCGATCTTCCATGCGCCCATCAGGTGCGTCAACCCGTTGATCCCGCTGACGGTGTGGCAGACCGAGCACTGCGCGCGGAAGGCCAGCGCACCCAGCTTCAATTGCGCATCCGGGTACTCCGCGGCGTCGCGCAAGGGGAAGGGATCATCCGTCGTGCAGCCCACTTGCCGCAGGTGCGCGACGTCCGCAGGGGTGATCGAGTTGCTGTAGAGCACTTCGCGGATGGTGTAGGGCTTTCGCACTCCCTCGCGCACGAACTCACCCCCCGCGCTGGCGCCGAAGCTCAGCGCCAGGAGCAGCGTCGCCGTCGCGCCGTTGATGTAGAGCTTCTGCCGCCACAGGCCGATCACGATGTACCCGCCCACCAGCACGCTGGCGCCCACCGCGATGTTCATGAAGAGCGTCATCGCGATGCTGCCGCCCAGCACCCACGCGCGGCTGTCCGCGGGCATCGCCGCCAGGAACCATGCACCCAGGAGCGGCATGGCCACGACGGGCATCATGAAGCGCGCCGTGCGGTGGATCAGGCGGGTGCGTTCCGCCTGCCCCAGCGCGGGCGTGGTGTTCACGACCACCGCCGCCACCAGCCCCGCGATCACCATGCACGCCACGGTGCGGTAGAGCAGGCTCGGCCAGAAGGTGGCGTTGAAGAAGCCCGCCCAGACGCTGCCCGTCTGCGCCCATTCGCCGGGCGTCAGCTGCCACGAGAGGATCCCGTTGATCCAGAAGAGCGACCCCCATCCCGCGATGCTGTAGATGACCAGCAGCGCCAGCCGCGTGCGGTCCGAAAGGACGTGTGCATATCGGTAGAAGGCGTATCCCGCAACCACCTCGATCCAGAAGAAGATCCACTCGGTGGCCCACACCCAGTGGAAGACATCCACCATCTTGCCGATGGTGCCGGGCGAGACCTGGATGCTGGTGAACCACATCGCCACCCCCGTCACCGCGCCAACGACGAAGGAGACCAGCACCAGGTACCGAAAGTAGGTGTCCAGCACGCCACGCGCCGCGGGCTCGCGCCCGGTCATGGCCAGCCACTGGAAGTACGCCATGAGCATGCCGCCGCCGATGGCGAACTGCGCCAGGAAGACATGGAAGATCCCCAGCCCGCCGATGACCATCCCCTTCATCAGCGGACCGAAGTCGTTGACGGGATACGGGACCAGGCCGATCAGGTGTGAGTTGGACACGGTGCGGGCGCGGGACGCTGGAGCGTACACAACGGCGCTTCCGCTCCGGACGCTCCGCGCGCGGGCGGTCCATCGGCGGACGGTCCCTCGACGGGCGATCCATTGGCGGGCGATCCTTCGGGCGGTCGTTCATGCCGCGCGGCCGTGCGCCCCTATGCTCCACGCGTGTCACCAGCTTCCCAAGGCGGCGTGCAGATCACCAAGAGCGAGCTGGACGCCGCGCGCCTGGAGCTGCTGCGCCGGAAGATCACGCACCTGGGGCTGGTGGTCGGGATCATCCTGCTCGGCATCACCGCGCTGCAGGCGTGGGTGGCGCTGGAGCTGCTGCAGATGCCGCCGACGCGCTCGACGCTGTTGCGCATCTTCGCCAGCGCCTTTGCCGGACTCGCCTTCATCGTGTCGCCGCGCCTGCGGCGCGGTCGTTTTGCCAACACCTCGCTACGGCGAATGACCTGGCGAACCGCCATGCTGGTGCTGGTGGCGGTGATCGGGCAGGCCGCCGGCGCCGAAGTGCTGGCGAAAGGGATCACCGAGGGTCTGCGGCACGTCGGCTTCCAGGGCAACATCGGGCCGATGTTCCCGCTGGCCTTCTTCATGGTGTGCATCCACACCGCGGCCGCACTGACCGTGCCGTGGACCACCCTTGAGGCGTGCATCCCGCCCGTGGGGCTGGCGGCGCTCTCGCTGGGGCTCTCGCTCACGATCAGCAACGATTCGCCGGACTTCCGCATCTATGGCGTGCTCCTGCCGCTGGTGGCGGGCATCCCTGGCGTCACCATCACGTACTTCCGCTCGCACGGTCTGCGCGAGCTCTTCGGCCTGCGCCTGATCGGCGAGCGCTACGCCGAGGTGGAGCGCGAGCTTGGCACGGCGCGGCGCATCCACGAGCGCCTCTTCCCCGCGCAGGTCACCGAGGGGCCGCTGCGCATGTCCTACTACTACGGCCCGATGAGCCAGCTTGGGGGCGACTACCTGGATGCCAGCATGCATGCGGATGGCAGCATGGTGCTGACGCTGGTGGACGTGACGGGCCACGGCGTCGCTGCGGCGCTGGCGGTGAATCGCCTGCACGGCGAGCTGAAGCGCACGATCGCGCAGCAGTCCAGCGCGGGGCCCGCCCGGATCATCGAGGCGCTGAACGAATACATCTACCTGACGCTTGCGGACGAGCAGGTCTTCGCCACCGCGATCTCGCTGCGCGCCAGCCCGGATGGCGCGGTGGTGCTGTGCGTGGCGGGGCATCCGCCCGCGATGATCCGGCGCGCCAATGGAAGCGTCGAGCAGATCGACTCCACCGCACCCGCGCTTGGCATGTTGCCCAACGCCGATCTCGGCGCGGAAGAGAGCACGTGCCGGCTTGCAAAGGGGGACCTGCTGCTCCTGTACACCGACGGCGCCATCGAGATCTGGAACGAGGCCAAGGTGCAGCTCGGCGTCGATGGAATGAAGCGCGCGGTCGCGCGGATGCAGGTGCGCGCCGGGGACACCGAGGCGCTGGTGAAGAACGTGGTGCAGGCGGTCGAGGCGTACCGCCATGGTGCGACGGACGACGACACGCTGGTGGTCGCGATCGCGCGTGCGTAGCCGTTGCGTTCACGTGGCGCGAGGCGCGCGCCACGGGGCAAACCGGCAAGGCCGCGTGGCGTCAAATTGCGCGCGAATTGCTTGCACTCGCGCGCACCCGCGTTAAGATCCGCGCGTCCGTCGCGTGACGGATGCCAGGCCGTCGGGGGAATGCGGTCAGAATCCGCAACGAAGGCGTCACCGTGGGCCGGAGAGCGCAGCGCGCTGCACCGGCAAGTCGGGTCGACCGATGGCCAGGCACACATCGTTCTCCTGCGCAACTCAGGAAGGAACCACATGCCTCTCCACACGCTGCGCCGCGCAGGCGCCATTGTCCTTGTTACGCCCTTTGCCTCGTTCGCATCGCTGTCTTGCCTCGCCGCGCTCTGGGGGATCGCCAGCCCGGCGGCCGCGGAGATCGTGCAAACCTCCAGCGTCGGCCTGGGCACCAGCACCAGCACCATCCAGATCGACTTCACGAACGGGAACGGCTACCTCTTCAGCGTGCACTACGACGCGCCGCTCTCGGGGTGGGGCGCCCTGCAGCTGATCGCGGGGGAGGCGCCGGGCTTTACGCTGGTGGCGGAGCAGTATCCGTGGGGCGCATTTGTCACCGGCCTCGGTATGGCCGGGGACTATGAATACGGCACCGGCGACCTGTGGCCCGAAGTCGAGAACTACTGGCATTACTGGGTGCAGGATGACGTGCACGCCTGGCAGGGGGCTGGCTTCGGGCCCAGCGACTTCACCCTCTTCAACGGCAGCGCCGAAGCGTGGGTCTTCGGCAGCAGCGCCACGCCGCAAGCGGTGCCGGCCGGGCCCGGCGCAGCGCTGTTCGCGTGTGCGGCCACCGCTGCGCTGCGCCGGCGCCGGCGCGCTACTTCATGCGTGTCGCCTTCATCTCACGCCCCTGCAGCAGGACCAGGCTTGGCGCCGGGCCCTCACCTGCAGGGAAGGTGAACTTCACCAGCGCATCGAAGTCAGGGCGGAACTCTCCGTTCCCTTGGTAGAGCAGGCGAGTCTCCTTCTGGCCGGTGGCTTGCGCCCACATGGCACCGTCGTGCTGGCGGATGGTGATGACCAGCGGCGCCCCCTCCAGCTGGTAATCGCCGCAGAAGTGCTTCGCCTCGGCTTCGCTGACCGGAAGGTCCGCCGGGACGAATTCCTTGATCCCCAGCGCGGCGCGCGCGATCGAGTCGGCGATCTTGCCGGGGTTCATCCCGTCGCAGTTGCTGATCACTGCAACGGAGAGCTTCTGCTGCGGCAGGTAGAGCAGCATCGAGGTGAAGCCGAAGATCCCGCCGCCGTGGCTGACGCGCGGCTGCCCCTCGAAAGTGTCCAGCCCCAGGCCGAAACCGTACCCCGTGCCCTTGCCGGTGGGCAGCACTTCCGGCGTGGTCATCTGCGCGTACGAAGCGGCGGTGACCACCTTGCCCTCCACCAGCGCGGAGTTCCAGCGCACCAGTCCCTCGGCGTTGCTCAGGAGCGAGCCCGCGGCGCCGGGCACATCGGCGCCGACGGGCTGGTCGTTCAGCAGCTTTCCATTGGCGAAGCTGTACCCCTGCGCGCGATTCGGGATGACTTCGCGGTTCGACTCGTACCGCGTGCGCGCCAGTCCCAGCGGGGTGAAGAGCTCTTCTTGCACGAACTGCGCATAGGGCATGCCGCTGGCAGTGGCGATGATCTGGCCAAGCAGGTAGTAGGCGCTGTTGCTGTAGTTCCACTTGGTGCCGGGGTCGAAGTCAAGGGGATGGTCCTTGAAGGTGGCGATCAGCTCGGTGGGGGTCAGCTCCAGCATCGCGTCCCGTCCCATGAACTTGTCATCGTCGGTATACGACCAGATGCCCGAGGTGTGCGAGAGAAGCTGCCGCAGCGTGATCGGCTTGGCGGTCGGGGGATAGTCCGGCAGCATCTTGTCCAGCGTGGCGTCCAGCGAAAGCTTTCCCTGCTCCACCAGCTTCATGATGCAGGCGGCGGTGAACTGCTTGGTGACGCTGCCGATGCGGAACAAGGTCTCCTTGTCGGCGGGGACGGCGAACTCCAGGTCCGCCTTTCCGAAGCCCTTCGAGAAGATCACCTGGCCGTCGCGGGCGACGGCGATGGAGAGGCCCACGACGTTCGGCTGTTTTAGCGCGGTGGCCGCGATGGCGTCGATGCGCTCGGCGAGCGCAGCGGGCGAGGGCAGCGCGGGCGCGGAGGCGGGCGCGGGAGGCGTCGCGCGCGGCGCGGCCGCCGGTGCCGCTGGCGCCGCCGCAGGCGCCTGCGCCAGTGCGACTGAGACGAAGGACGCGCTGGTCAGGATCATGACGAATCGAGCGAACATGGGTTCTCCGTGAGATGTGCTTGGAATGGGTGGTCAGGCCCCAGGGCTGGCGCGCCGACGTCGCGTCACTCCTCGGGCAGTGAATAGAAACCTTCGCCAACATGCTTCAGCCGGCCCGCCTCGGCAAGGGCGATCCAGACGGCGGCGGGGAATTCGCGCGGCGGCATCATCGCGTCGATGCCGGACTTCTTGCCGCTGGTCAGTTGCCGGCCGCCGAGGGTGGATTCGTCGGAGAGGCGCGCCAGCTTGATGCGCTTGCGGAAGGCGCGCATCGCAGACTCCATGTCATGCTCCAGCTTGGCGCGCGCTGCAGGGTCGGTGATTGCCGAGGGGCTGGGGGGCGCCGCGCTGGAGCCAGCCACGCCGCCAGCGCTGCCCGGCCCGGTCCCGCCGGCCGAACCCGCGCCCGAACCCGTGCCCGCTGCACCGCGCGCCCCCGGCGACTCGATGCCCCGCACGATCGCATCCAGTCCTTCGATCTCCATAGCCGCGGCGACACGTTCGGCCTCGGCCTGATCCACCTGGCCCGGCGGCATCCGGCTCAGCAGGCGCAGCGCGAGCGCCCACGCTTCGCGCACCTGGTCCGGATTCTTGGCGCGCCGAATCTCATCGACGATCTGGCGGAGCTTCTGGGCGACGGTCATGGCGGGAAATCGTAGCGCCCGCTGCCCGCGGGCGGTCGAGGCCCACCGGGAGAGTCCTGCGCGCTACGCCGCCGCTGCAGGCGGGCGGGCGCGCCCGAAGCGCACGAAGAGGGCGAACGCCGCGAAGCCCGCCGCGATCACGCCGACCCACACGGGGCCGATGATCCCCCACAGCAGGTAGATGTTCAGCGCCGAGATCAGGGTGCAGATGGAGTAGCCGATGACCTGCACCCAGACCGGATTGGCGAACTCGCCCATGCGCGTGCGATTGCTGGTGATGGCCATGAGCGGGAAGATCGCGAAGGGAAGCTGCATCGAGAGGACCACCTGCGAGACGATCAGCAGCTGCACCGTGTCCTTGCCGCCCGTGGCGCTGACCACGATCAGCGCCGGCACGATGGCGATCGACCGGGTGATCAGGCGCCGCACCCATGGCTTGATCCGGATCTTCAGGAAGCCCTCCATGACGATCTGCCCAGCCAGCGTGCCGGTGATCGTGCTGGACTGCCCGGAGCAGAGCAGCGCGACCGCGAAGCAGGTGGCCGCGGCGCCGCCAAGCGCGGGGGCGAGCAGCTGGTGCGCCTGCTGCAGCTCGTCCACTTCGATGCCCGACTTCCAGAAGGTGGCGGCGGCCAGGATCAGGATCGCGGCGTTCACGAAGAAGGCGGCGCCGAGGGCCACGACGGTGTCCACCGTGTTGAAGTGGATCGCCTGCCGCTTGCCCGCGGCATCCAGCCCGTGGCGGCGCGTCTGCACGATGCTGCTGTGCAGGTACAGGTTGTGCGGCATCACCGTGGCGCCCAGGATGCCCAGCGAGATGAAGAGCGCCTCGGTGTTGGGCATGCTGGGGATGAAGGTGCCGTGCGCCGCCGCGGACCAGTCGGGGCTTGCCAGGAAGATGTTGTAGGCGAAGCACGCCGCGATGGTGACCACGAGCGTCAGCACCACCGCCTCGAGCTTGCGGAAGCCGAAATCGATGAGCACCAGCAGCAGCAGCACGTCGAACCCCGTGAGCAGGACGCCCCACTTCAGGTCAAGGCCCAGCAGCAGGTTGAGCGCCACCGCCGAGCCCACCACCTCGGCCAGGTCGCAGGCGATGATGGCGACCTCGCAGAGCAGCCAGAGGGCGATCGCCGTCGGCCGGCTGTAGTGGTCGCGGCAGCTCTGCGCCAGGTCGCGCCCCAGCACGATGCCCATGCGCGCGCAGAGCGTCTGCAGGAACATGGCCATCAGGCTGCTGGCCAGGATGACCCAGAGCAGGCTGTAGCCGAACTTGCTGCCGCCCGCCAGGTCGGTGCCCCAGTTGCCGGGGTCCATGTAGCCCACGCTGACCATGAACCCCGGCCCGGCGAACCCAAGCATCCGCCGCCACCACATCCGTCCGCCCACCGTCTCCGCCGCGATGCTGACGGTGCGGTGCGCCTCCGGAAGGGAGCGCCGCTCCTCGCCGGCTGGGGGCAGGGGGTAGGCTGTGTTGCACGGATCAATCGAAGAGTTCATGGTGAGTAGAGCAGATTTGTTTGACGCGTCAAACATAGCAGCCAAGGCGGGCTGCGTCAAGGAACGCCCTGCCCATGGGGGCGGCGGGCGGGGCCGGTTCGCGGCGCAGCCCCCCAGGAGGTCCCGGCGATGGCATCGGAAGCGGTCGAGAACTACATCAAGGCCATCTACGCCCTGCAGCGCCCCGGCAGCCCCGATGCCGCGGACGCGGGCGTGCGCACCGCGGCGGCGAGTGCCGCAGGCGGGCAGGTCTCCATTGGCGACCTGGCCGCCGCAGTGGGGGTGACCCCCGGCACCGCCACCACCATGGTGAAGAAGCTGGCCGCCGATCGGCTGGCGCGGTACGAGCGTTACGGCGGCGTGATCCTCACCGCCAAGGGCGAGCGGCTTGCGCTGGGTGTGCTGCGCCGCCATCGGCTGGTGGAGACCTTCCTGGTGCACACCCTTGGCATGGACTGGGGCGAGGTGCACGAGGAGGCAGAGCGGCTGGAGCACGCGCTTTCGGAACGACTGCTGGAACGGCTGGATGAGTTCCTGGGACACCCCGCCGTGGATCCGCATGGCGACCCGATCCCCGATGGCGACGGGCGCGTGCGCGAAACGGCGCTGGTGGCGCTGACTGCCTGCGCCGTGGGCGCGCGCGTGCGCGTGAGCCGCATCCTGGACCAGTCCAATGAATTCCTTCGTTTCGTGGACCAGCATGGCCTGCGCCCCGGTGCCGCCGTCACGGTCGAGGCGCTTGAACGCGGCGCCGGGACGATCGCGTTGAAGGTGCAGGGGGGCGGCGCGGTGACGCTGAGCGTCGCGGCCGCCGCGCAGATGCTGGTGCAGCGCGGCGTGGCGCGTGAATCCGCCGCAGCCTCGGGACGATTGCGCGGAGCGCATCGCCCGGCCGGGCGCCGGACGCCGTAGCGCAAACCCACGGCAGGGGCGATACTGCGCGCATGCCCGTTGCACCCTTCGCGCTGGCGCTTGCGCTGGCAACCTCCGCCATGGCCGTCGACCTGGTCCCCATTCCCGGAGCGCCCTTCGCCAAGCCCGGCGGGCCAATTCGCGCCTCCTTGACCGACGCCAACCACGGCTGCACGCTGGTGCTGCTGGACAGCGCGGGCGCCGAGCAGGGGCACGCCGAGGCGGCCGCGGGCGAGATCGACCTGGCCACGCTCTTCCCCGCGCTGCGCGGCGCGACCACGGCGATGCGCGTGCAGGCGATGGTGGGGGGGACGCCGGTGGGCGCACCGCTGGTCGTGGTGCCGCTGAGCACGCGTCCCACGATCCGCACCATGCAGGACACGCGCCCCGACGGAAAGACGAAGTTCACGCGCATCATCGGCTGGGGGCAGACCCTGCTGGATCCTTCGAATCCCGAGCACCAGAAGCTCCGCGCCGAGTGGGCCAAGGAGGACCCGACGCCGCAGTCGGGCTTCCGCGTGGAGCGCGACCGCGATGTCGTCTTCGAGACCACCGCAGGGCGGATCCGCTTTGCCATGCGCCCAGACGCCGCGCCCAGCACCGCGCGCAACTTCGTGGAGCTGGCCGAGCGCGGCTTCTACGACGGCACGATCGTGCATCGCGTGGTGCCGAAGGGGCGCGACGGCACCCCCTTCGTCATCCAAGGGGGCGACCCGACGGGCACCGGCGACGGCGGGCCCGGCTACGACATCGCGCTGGAACCCTCTTCGCTGCAGCACGACTTCGGCATCCTCTCGATGGCGCGCAACGACTGGCCCGACAGCGCGGGCAGCCAATGGTTCGTGGCGCTCTCGCGCACTGCAACGGCGCGCCTGGATGGCCAGTACTGCGCCTTCGGCGAAGCGGTCGAGGGCGCCGAGGCGATCCTTGCGATCGAGGGGGGCGAGATCGCCGACGCCGAGACGGGGCGCCCCGCGAAGCCCGTCACGGTGACGCGCGCCTATTCGGTGCCCGCGCAGCCGTGGCTCCCCGGGAAGGGCAGGCGCGAGCAGCGCGTGCACCGCCCCGCACCGGCGGTGGCCGCACCATGACGGGTCCCGCCAGTGCGGTGCATGAGTGTCCCACCGGCTTCGTGCCCCGGGCGCCCCTCTGGAACCGCGGCTTCATCAGCCTGCTCTGCACGCAGTTTTTCGAGGCAAGCAGCGACAACATCATCAAGACGCTGCTGACCTTTGCCGTGGCGCTGGGCAAGCCCTGGGATGGCGCCTTCGGCCAGGGTGGCGGCGGCGTGGTGGGGATCGCCTTCACCGTCCCCTTCATCCTGCTCTCGGCGTACGGCGGGCGGATCGCGGACCGCTACTCCAAGCGCAACGTGACGGTGGTGCTGAAGCTGCTGGCCTTTGCGGTGGCGGCGTTGGCGCTCTTTGGCTTCGGCGGCGGACATCCATGGACGGCTTTTTCGGCGCTGGTGCTCTTCAGCACGATCAGCGCCTTCTTCGGGCCCGCGAAGTACGGCATGATCGCCGAGCTGGTGGCGCCGCACGAGATTGCGCGCGCCAACGGCGTCATCAACATGGCCACCAACGTGGCGGTGATCCTGGGCATCGGGCTTGCAGGAGTGGTGGCCAGCCGCTGGGGCAGCAGCTTCGTGGCGGGAGTGCCCACGGGCATCGGTGCGTGGATCCCAGGCATCGTGATGAGCGTCTTCGTGCTGGGCGGGTTCCTGACCTGCCTGACGCTGCCGCGCCTGCGCGCCGCGAATCCGAGCCTGCCGGTCGAGCTGAATCCGCTTGCCACCTATGTGCAGACGCTTCGCGAGATGTCGCGCGGGCCGCTGCTGCCGGTGGCGCTGGCGTGGACCTTCTTCTACTTCGTGGCGGCCGTGGCGCTGCTCATCCTGCCCGACTACAGCACCATCCTGAAGGTGGACGAAGCCTGGATCGGTGCACTGATGGGGGTGCTGGGCATCACCATCGGCATCGGCTGCGTAGCCGCCGCGTGGCTGGACCGCCCCGAGCGTCGCAGCTGGTTCGTACCCGCGGGCGCCGCGGCGTTGGGTGCGGGATTCCTGGCGATGGGATTGGTGACGCCCACCTACGCGCTGATGGCGGCGCTGCTGGCGCTGACCGGGCTCTTCGCGGGCTTCTACATCATTCCGCTGCAGAGCCTGCTGCAGATCCTGTCGCCGGACGACGCGCGCGGCCGCTACCTGGGAACGGCCAATGGCATCAGCTTCGTGGCCGCCGCGATCGGGTCAGGCATGTACCTGGGGCTTCGGCACTACAACGTGATGGAGAGCAACCGCATCTTCGCGGTGCTTGGTGCGCTGTGCCTGCTCATGGCCTTCGTCGTGATGCAATGGCTGAGGCGCGTGCCGAAGGGCTGAATGACGGGCGCGGCGCAGTGCGGCGCGTCGCAGAGCCAAAGCATGGAGCGGTGCCGGGAGAGGTGGCCCCGCGCCGCGCTGCGCTTACTTCGTTGCTTCGCTCAGCCAGGTGACGCGGCCGTCTTCCAGGCTGTACATCGCACCCACGATCTTCAGGCTGCCGTTGGCGACGCGCTCGCGCAGCACGGGGCTCTCCTTCTGCAGGCGGCGCACCTCGCCCATCACCTGCTCGCGGGTGGCGGCCTCCAGCAGTTCGTCCGCCGTGGCGTTCGGGTACGCGGCGCGCGCGCGCACCACCGCGGGGCGGATCTCGGCGATCAGCGCGGGCAGCGAGCCGGGCAGCGGCTTGTCCGCGATGGCGGCCTTCATGGCGCCGCAGTTTCCGTGGCCCAGGACCACGATGACCGGCGCGCCCAGGACCGCTGTGCCGTACTCCAGGCTGGCGTCGATGTTGGTGCCCGCGGCGGCGCCAGCGACGCGGCAGACGAAGGCCTCGCCGATGCCAAGGTCGAAGATCGCATCCGGCGAAGTGCGACTGTCGGCGCAACCGAGCACGCACGCCACGGGGTACTGGCCGTTGGCGGTCGCGGCGACACGCTCGAAGGCGCCATCGTGCGCGACGGCCGTCCCCGCGACGAAGCGCGCGTTCCCGGCGCGCATGGCGGCGAGTGCGGCATCGGGGTTCGCGCGGCGCGGATCGTTGGGGCCCGAGAGCGTGGTGGCCGCGCCCGTGCTGCGGTTGGCCGCG
This sequence comes from Phycisphaerales bacterium, assembly GCA_044230125.1. GTDB lineage: Bacteria > Planctomycetota > Phycisphaerae > Phycisphaerales > SM1A02 > UBA966. The sequence continues at coordinate 41,879 of JBGARR010000013.1, read as the reverse complement.
GGAGCCGCGCAGCCCGCGGTGATTGCAGCGGCGAAGGTGGTCGTCAGGCAGAGCGTTGCGAAGCCTGCCCCGGAGAAGCGACGCTTGACGGTGGTGTTCATGGTGCGCGGATCCTAGCGCGGGCGCCGGGCCCGAGTGCTACGTGCCAGCCACGCGCCGCTCGCCAGCCGCGCACGGTTCGCGAACCGTTCGCCGACCGCGTTCTGCCGCTGCACGGTCCTGCGCTCTCTGCGCCGCCCCCCGCCCTCCGCTAGCCGTCGCGCTCCAGTTCGGTGGCGTACGCCTGCATCAGCCGCTCGCGCGTCAGCGTCCCGCGCAGCTGGCCGGTGGCGCGGTCCACCACCGCGATCGCGTCGGCATCGCGCGTGGCCAGCTTGTGGAAGGCGATGTCCAGCGTCTCGGCTTCGGTGGTGGTCGGCAGGTCGGTCCGCATCAGGTCGCCCACCACGGTCGCCGCCAGCCCCTCGCGCGAGACGAGCGCCATGTTCAGCTCGCGTGAAGTCACGATGCCGCGGTACTTCCCCTCCAGGTCCACCACGACGCTGTCGCGCGCATCGTGCTGCTCGGCAAGCTCGATGAGCGCGGTGCCGGGGGCGACGTCCAGCAGCACCGGCCCCGGCAGGTGCCCGATGTCCCCCACGGTGACGCGGCGCAGGATGGCCAGGTCCGCCATCGCCCCTTGGCGCACGCCAAGCGCCGCGAGGCCCGACGTGTACATGCTCAGCGGGTGCATGGCGCGGCACGCCAGCGTGGCCACCACCGTCGCAAGCAGCACCGGCAGGATGATCGATTCGTCGCGCGAGAGTTCGTAGACCAGCATCGCCCCTGCCAGCGGCGCGTGCGTGGTGGCGGCCACCATGCATCCCATTCCGGCCAGGACGAGCGCTGGCGTCGAGACGCCGGTGGCACCCGCTGCGCCGAGCGCCTCGCCCAGTGCGCCGCCCAGCATCGCCCCCGCCACCAGGCTGGGCGCGAAGAGGCCGCCTGCACCGCCGGAGCCGAGCGTGGACCCGGTGGCCAGGCACTTCGCGAAGAACCACGCCAGCAGGATCCCCGCCATCGAGAGACTGGGCGGAACCACCGCGGGCCGCACCAGATTACCCACCGCCCAGTAGCCGCTGCCGAAGAAGGGAGGCGACGAACCAGTCTGGTGCGACCAGACCCACGCCAGCCCGCCCAGCCCCAGCAGCGCCGCACCGACGACGGGCAGCACGAAGCGCGGCAGGCGCAGCGCGCCGAAGCCGCGCTCCATGAACTCAAGCGAGCGCATGAAGAAGACCGCGCCCACCGCACAGACCAGCGCAAGCAGCACGAAGAAGGGGACCGCGCCGATGGTGGTCTGGCCCGCGATCGCCTTCATCGTCTCGGTGCTGGTGCCGAAGACCGGGTCCGACTGCCCCATGATCGACTGCACGGTGGCGAAGCTGAGCACGCTTGCCACCACGATGGGCGCGAAGGTGCGCGAGGAGAAGTCGCGCAGCACAACTTCACCCACGAAGAAGATGCCGGTGAGCGGCGCCGCGAAGACCGCCGCCAGTCCGGCCGCCGCGCCGCAGCCCAGCAACGTGGTGGTGGCGGTGGGGTCGCGCGGCCCGAAGATCCGCGCTGCGTTGGAGCCGATGGTGGCACCGATGGTGACGATGGGCCCCTCGGGACCCGCGCTGCCCCCGCTGGCGATGGTGCAGGTGCTTGCCAGCCACTGCCGCAGCGCCACGCGCAGGGGGATGCGCGACTGCGTGCGGTTCACCGCGTACAGCACCTGCGTGACGCCGTGCCCGCGGAAGGTCATGGGGATCAGCGCATAGACCGCGGCCGTGCCGATCGCGCCGAGGATCGGCGCGAAGAAGACCAGCATCATGCCGTCGCTGCGCGACTGGGTGATCGCCGCCTCCAGCGCGTGCTCCATCCGGCGGATGGGCAGGATGAAGCCCAGCGCCATCACGCCCACCAGGATGCCCAGCACCGCGGCGGCCGCGACCAGCTGCCAGTCGGCATCCAGGCGCAGCGCGCGCGCCAGGCGCTGGACCTGGGCCGGGAGCTTCATGGTGAAAGATGCCACTGCCCCGGCCACGATACGGCAATGCGCCGATGCGGGACCGCAGGCGGGCCGCGGCCGTCGCGACTACTGCCCCTGCGCCAGGCTGAACCCGCGGGCGCCATCGAAGGTGCGCAGCAGTTCGTACGACGTGACGGTGTGCTGCTGCGTGACCCGGCCCAGCAGCGCCATCACCTCGGCCTGCGTGGTGCGCGGCGCGGCGGCGGCGTCGCGCAGCTCGAAGCGTGCGCGCCAGTAGTCCACGCACTCGGTGAAGGCCGAACCGGTGGGCCACACCTGCGTGCCGCGGTTGCTCACCAGCGTCAGCTTGAAGGCTGTTCCCTCGGCGAGCGCAGAGAGGTCAGCCGCCAGCTGCGGGGCGGACTCGTGCGCATCCAGGTAGAAGTCGCAGCCCACGATCTGCCGCACCATGCTGGGAAAGGTGTGCATCATCACGGGCGCGGCGGGCGCGCTGGGCGCTGCAAGCGTGATGCGGTCGCTGCCGCCCGCAGGGATCGCGGGGAAACTGACCGGGCTGCGTCCCAGGCGCTCGATGATCGCCTGCACATAGGCGCCGGTGCCGACGGTGGGGGTGCCGCGATCGCCGAAGTCGCCTGTGTGCACGCCATCCTCCAGGGCCGCCAGCAGCGCGTTCTCCATGATCGCCGCCTGCTTCACCAGGCCGATGTGCCGCAGCATCATGAAGCCCGAAAGGATGAGCGCCGTGGGATTGGCGATTCCCTTGCCCGCGATGTCCGGCGCCGTGCCGTGGACCGCCTCGAAGATGCTGATGTGCTTGCCGATGTTGGCGCTGGGCGCGAAGCCAAGGCCACCGACCAGCCCAGCCGCCAGGTCGCTGACGATGTCCCCCTGCAGGTTGGGGAGCACCACCATCTGGTACTGCTCGGGCTTCATCACCAGGTTCATGCACAGCGCATCGACGATGACGTCCGCGGCCTCGATGCCCGGGCAGGCCGCGGCCGCAGCGCGGAAGCGCTCCAGGAAGAGGCCATCGGTCATCTTCATGATGTTGGCCTTGTGGCCGCAGTGCACCTTGGTCAGCCCCATCTTGGTGGCGGTCTCGAAGGCGTAGCGGTGCACCTGGTCGCTGCCCGGCGCGGTGATCAGCCGCTTGCACTGCATCGTGTCGTTGCTCAGGCGGTGCTCGATGCCGCCGTAGGTGTCCTCGATGTTCTCGCGGACGATCGAGAAGTTCAGGCGCATCCCCGCCTTGCTGTAGGGGGTGATCACCCCCGGCAGCGTGCGGAACTGGCGGTAGTTGGCGAAGGCGCTCCACATCTTGCGCGCCGTGACGTTGATCGACTTCCCGCCGCCGCCCTTGGGCGTCTCCATGGGGCCCTTGAAGAGGATGCCCATCTGCTCGACGGTCCGCACGGCGGCGTCGGTGATGCCGCGGCTGTTGCCCTGCTCGAAGACCGCCTTGCCCATCTCCACGGGGACGAACTCGGCGTGCTGCTGAACGCCCGCCGCCCGGAAGAGGGCAAGCGTGGCGTCCATGATTTCCGGGCCGATTCCGTCGCCGGCGGCGAGAGCGATGCGCATGAGGGGTCCTTGGGGATGGGCCGGCAGGTGCCGGAGGGAAGCGGGGGGACAGAGGATAGGGAGATGCGGGCGTTTCTGCGCCGCGGCGACGAATTGCGCGTCACCTGTACGCTTCGCGGATGCCCTGGCGCAGTCCTTTCCGTGTTCTCGGAACGCACCCGGTCGCGCGGGCCGCAGCGTGCGCGGTCCTGGCAGTGGCCAGCATCGGCACTGCGCATGCGTCCCCGCCTGACGAGCCCGCGCCGCCGAGCGATGCACCGGTCGCCAACCGCCCGCAGCCGCAACGCGATCCCCCGGCTCCCGCGGGCGGAGATGCGCCCGCCCAGGAACCCCGGCCACGCGGCCGTCCACAGGCGCCCGGACAACCGGGAGAGGCGCGCCGCCTCTCGGCGGAGCAGCTTCGCAAGCAGCCGAATTCAGCCGCCCGGCGCGGCGTCGACTGGCGCGACAGCGCTCGCCTGGCGGGGCTTGGCGTGCCGATCGAGGCAGATGAGCTGGCCGCACAGCTTGTGTGGCACATCCCGACTCCCGCGGAGCAGGGCGCGCTCGCGCAGCGGCTGGCGCCCCTGGTCGCCGCGTACCAGCTGGAGTGGAAGAAGCAGTATGAGGCGTCGGCGCCGGTGATCGACTATGCGATGAGCGAGGCCGCGGTGCGCAGCTTTGCGCCTGACTTCCCCTACTTCAAGCAGCTGGACAACGAACAGCGCGCCTTCGCCAAGCTGGACCGCGAGCTGCTGGTGCAGGCGCGCGCGATGATGGACCGCCCTGCGGCCGCCGCCCAGGATCCGCAGCTGGATGCGCTGCTGAAGTGGCGCCGCCGCGCGGTGGCGCTCTCGGAGGTGCTGGCGAGCGCGCCCTGGGTGGCTGACTACCTGCCCGCTGATTGCGAGCAGTCGGTGGCGGCCGCGGTGGCGGCATGCGCGCCCGGGAAGGCGCCGGCGCTAGCTGATCCGCCGGTGGACGTGCGCCAGGTGATGGCCACGTACGCAGCGGAGCGAACGCGGCTGATCGATGCGCTGCGCACCCAGGCGCGCGAGTCGCAGCGCATCGCCGCGCGCATCGAGATGCAGTACGAGTCGCGGGCGCAGGCGCGGCGCGCGCGTGGCGAGGCCGTCCAGGAGCAGGCGCTTGCCGACGCGATCTTCGCCGAGAAGTCCGCGCCGGTGCGCTGTGCGCTCGCCGAGCTCTGCGAATACCAGCGGCGCTGGTGCGCCGAGGTTGCGCCCGCAAGCAAGCTGCGGACGTGGACCGTGCGCCAGGCGATGCTCTGCGCAGATCAAGGCGAGCCCTTCGCCGGAACTGGCCGGGCCGCGCTGCTCGATCGCGCCATCGATGCGGCGCTGGCCGCGCAGGGACTGGACGCCGGTGCGCGCGAGCGCGGCATGGCCATCGCAGAGGCATGGCGCGCCGCCGATGGCGCGCTGGCGGCGCAGGCGCTGCAGCATGCGATCGACGCCCATCGCGCTGCATGCGCGGCGGGCGCAGCGGTGGATTCGGTCGCGTCGCCGGGGGAAGCGTCCCCAGGTGCGAAGAGCCACGATGCCGCGGCGGCCACGCCCACGCCGGTGGAGCAGCGCGCACAGTTGGGCGCGCGCGTGATTGCCGACCTGCAAGCTGCGGGTGTGATCGTGCAGCTGCCCGCGACGCCTGCCGCGCCTGCTGCGTCCGCGACGCCTGCCGTCCCCGCCGTGCCCGCTCCTCCTGCCGCTCCCACCGCGCCCGCCTCCGCCGCTCCGGCCACTGGGTCGCCGAAGCCGTGAGCGCCCCCGACGAACCAGGCCAACCGGAAACCGCGCGCCACGATCCCTACGCGGCGCTGCGCATCCCCAACTACCGTCGCTTCGCGCCTGGGTTCCTGGTGGGCAGCACCGGACTGCAGGTGATGAACGCGGCAGTCGTCTGGGAGGTCTGGGCGCGGACGCATGATTTCCTGGCGCTGGGCAACGTGGGCCTCTGCCGGGCGCTGCCGGTGGTGCTTCTGGCGCTCCCTGCGGGCCATGTGGCGGACGTGCGCGACCGGCGCATCATCGTGGTCATCACGCAGATCGGCTTCGCGGCGGTCGCGGCGGGGTTCGCGCTTCTCTCCTACGCCGATGCTCCGGTCTGGGGCTTCTACCTGCTGCTCATCGCCAGCGCATGCGTGCGCGCCTTCAACGGCCCCGCGCGGCAGAGCTTCCTGCCGCTGATCGTGCCCGATGCGATCTTCCAGAACGTGGTCGCGTACCAGAGCGGCATCTTCCAGGCGGCGGCGATCGCCGGTCCGCTGCTGGCGGGCTTCCTGATCGCCGAGATGCCCGCAATCTGGCCCATCTACCTGATCACCGCGCTGGCGTGCCTGGTCTTCTCCGCCGCAGTGGCAAGCACGGTTCCCGCGCCCGCCACGCGCGCTTCGGGGGGCCTGACCGTGACCGCGATGCTGGCGGGGCTGAGCCACATGTGGCGCGAGCGGCCCGTCTTCGCGGCCATCCTGCTGGACATGCTGGCCGTGCTCTTCGGCGGCGCCGCGGCGCTCATGCCGGTCTTTGCCGAGCGGATCCTGGAAGGGGGCCCGCAGTTCTTCGGCCTGCTGGACGCGGCGCCGCAGCTCTTCGGCGTGCTGCGCGCCGCACCCTATGTGGGGGCGTTGCTCATGGCCGTGTGGCTGGCGTACCGACCCAACTTCAAGCATGCCGGGCCCGTGCTTCTCTGGAGCGTGGTCGCCTTCGCGGCAGCCACGATCGTCTTTGGCCTCAGCACGGTGGCGTGGCTCTCGGTGCTGGCGCTGGCGGTCGGCGGCGCAGTCGACAACATCAGCGTGGTCATCCGGCACGTGCTGGTGCAGATGCGCACCCCCAACACCCTGCGCGGGCGTGTGGGGGCGGTGAACAGCATGTTCATCGAGTGCTCGAACGAGCTGGGAGGCTTCGAGAGCGGGCTGGTGGCGCGCTTCTTCGGTCCGGTGGCAAGCGTGGTCAGCGGCGGCATCGGCACCGTGCTGGTGATTGCGGGCATTGCGTGGGCCTTCCCGCAACTGCGGCAGCTGGGGCGGATCCGCCCCCTGCGCGAGCCGGACATGGACCCGTCCTGACGCCGCACGCGTCTACGATGGGGCGATGCTCAGCAATCGATACCGTCTCCTCGTCGGCGTGATCGCAGCGTTGGCCGCGGCCATCGCGGCAGTGACCATCGTGGTGAAGCTGCGCGGCCGCAGCGCGCCTGATGCGGCGGAGCTGCGTGCATCGCCCCCCGTGCCCACCGTGCGCGGCTCGACCCTGGCGAAATTGCCGCTGAAGGCAGCTGGCGGCACCATCGACGTGGGCAACATCCTTCCCTGCGCGGGCGACCAGGCCCGCACGGTCAAGCTGCAGAACACCAGCGACAAGCCGGTCGAGGTGATGAACTACGCCAGCAACTGCGGCTGCCTCTCCGCCGTGCTGCGGGGCGGCATGGTGATCGCCCCGGGCGAGTCGCGCGACCTGGATCTGGTGGTGCATCCGCAGGGATACGGCGACCGCTCGGTGTCGGTGGAGTTCGCCGCCAGGCAAGGGCTGGTCGGAAAGGTGCGCGTGGACTACCACATCCGCGGTGCCGTCTACACGGTGCCGATGATGGGCGAGCACTCGCGCGCCGCCAAGCCCGAGGCGATCGACTTCGAGCTGGTCTCCGACGAAGGGCGCGCCTTCAAGGTGCTGAAGATCGACCCGATGGTGGGGGAGATCGTCAAGGGAACTGGCCCACGGGCGCTCGTGCGGCTGAGCACTTATGAGATAGAGGAATTCGCCAAGACGCCCCAGGGGGCGCGGCACCCGGGGATCGTGCGCTCGCCGGACGGCTCGCTGCAGCGCGCCACGATCGTCCTGCTGACGGACGACCCCGCGTGCCCCGACTCCGAGGTGACGATCACGTTCCTGCCTTGAACTCGCCCTTGGCGCGGGCGGCCAGCTCGCGTGCGGGCTTCACGATCCGGCGGGTGAATGCGGCCAGCCAGCGCATGGGCGCGCGCGGCGGGCGGTGCTTGCTGCGGCGGCGCTGCACCAGCATGTGCGCCACGAACATCAGCCCCACCACGGCAAGCGTGGCGCCGATGTAGAGCATCCACCGATGCGCCGCGCTCTCGAACTGGCTGCCGATCTTGGCCACGCCTACGCCGATGCCCATCTGGAGAGGCGCGGTGATCAGGACGCCCAGCGCCTCGACGGTCATGATCTTCCACCACGCCAGCTGCATCACCCCCGACATGGTGACCATGGGGGTGCGCGCGCCGGGGATGAAGCGCGCGATCAGCAGCGCCCACGCGCCACGGCGGTCCATCTCGTACTTCACCTCCAGCAGCGTGCGCGGCCCGATCAGCCGGCGGAAGCGTCGCCACCCCAGGAGCTTGCCCCCGAAGTGGCGGCAGATCCAGATCCACAGCGCGTCACCCACCACGATGCCCAGCCATGCGGCGATGGACGCCTGGATGAACCAGTTCCAGCTGCCCGTCAGCACGTGCTGCTCGTAGGCCACGATGCCGGCGGGGACCAGGATGAAATCCTCGGAGAGGTGCAGCCCCACGCCGCTGATCACGAACGCGACGAAGATGGCGATGGGGCCGCTGTCCACCAGGCGCGCCCCCCAGGTGCGCTCCGCTGCGACGGGGACGTCCAGCGCAGCGGGGGTCGCGTCATCGGAAGGGTTGATGCGCGGAGCGGCGGGTGCCGCGGGCGCCTGCGCGCCTCCGGCCGGGGCGGCGGCGCGCGACGCTGATGCCGGTGCCGGCGCAGCCGCGGGCGCCGGTGCCGCCTGCCCGGGCACCGCCATCGCCGCACATCCAAGGACGAGGGCGATGAAGAGGGCGCGGAAGGGCATGGGTCACGAAGTATAGGAGGCAGCGCAGGGGAAAAAGAAAGCGGTCCGCTCGCAGGGAGCGGACCGCAAGGAAGCAGCGGAAAGCAGGCCTGGTGGCGCGTGCGGCGCCGCCGGGCTCACTCCTTGGCGTCGGCGGGGATGCGCATCTTGTAGAAGCTGGCCCAGATGAACCACAGGGCCACCGCGAAGAGCGCCAGTCCGATCCACATCTTGATCCCCTCGTTCTGGATCGTCAGCACGATCTCGACGGAGAGGAGGCCGAAGAGGGTGGTGAACTTGATCACCGGGTTCAGGCTGACCGAGGAGGTGTCCTTGAAGGGGTCGCCCACCGTGTCGCCCACCACCGTGGCTGCGTGCAGCTCGGTGCCCTTGGCGCGCATGTCCACTTCGACGATCTTCTTGGCGTTGTCCCACGCGCCGCCCGCGTTGGCCATGAAGATGGCCTGGAAGAGGCCGAAGAAGGCGATGCCGATCAGGTACCCGATGAAGAAGACGGGGCTGAAGAAGGGCAGCCCCAGCGACAGGCAGAAGACGGCGATGAAGATGTACCACATGCCCTTCTGCGCGTAGACGGTGCAGATGCGCACCACCTCCTTGCTGTCCTGGATGCTCGCCTCGGCCTTGTTCAGGTCGATGTTCTCCTTGATGAAGACGACCGCGCGGTACGCGCCCGTCACCACCGCCTGCGTCGAGGCGCCGGTGAACCAGTAGATGACCGCGCCGCCCATGAGCAGGCCAAGCAGGATCTCGGGGCGCACGATGCTCAGCACCGACTCGATCGACTTGCCCGGGGGCACGATCTTGGGGTTCTTGCTGAGCGCCAGGATGATGCCGAAGATCATCGTGGTGGCGCCGACGACCGCCGTGCCGATCAGCACGGGCTTCGCGGTCGCCTTGAAGGTGTTGCCCGCGCCGTCGCCGCGCTCCAGCAGGAGCTTGGCGTCCTCGAAATCGGCGTCGAAGCCGTAGTCGCGCTTGATCTCCTGGCGGATGTTGGGCAGCGATTCGATGCGGCTCAGCTCATAGACGCTCTGCGCGTTGTCGGTGACGGGGCCGAAGCTGTCGACGGCGATCGTGACCGGGCCCATGCCCAGGAAGCCGAAGGCGATGAGGCCGAAGGCGAAGATCGGGCCCGCGAAGTCGCGGTACGCATCGGGCATCAGCAGCGCCAGGTCGGCGTTGTTGCTGACCTTCCAGCCCGCGAGCATCAGGACCAGGATGAGCAGGCCCATCCAGAAGGCGCTGAAGTTGCCCGCGACGAGCCCGGACAGGATGTTCAGGCTGGCGCCACCCTGGGCGCTGGCGTTGGTGACTTCCTTGACGTGCTTCGAGCTGGTGCTGGTGAAGATCTTGGTGAACTCGGGGATCAGCGCGCCCGCGATGGTGCCCAGGCTGATGATCGAGGCGAGCACCCACCACAGGTCGTGCAGGTTGCTGCCGTTGTAGGGCAGCTCGCCCAGCAGCGCGTGGCTGGCGAAGTAGGTGATGACGATGGAGACGATCGAGGTGATCCAGACCAGGCGGGTCGGCGGGGCCTCCTCGTCGAAGTCCTTCTTGCCCGCGAAGCTGGCGTTGGACCAGGCGGTGCTCACGTAGTAGCTGACCAGGCTGGTGATGATCATCAGCGCGCGCATCGTGAAGAGCCAGACGATCAGCTGCATGCAGATGGTGCGCTGCGCCTCGGAGCCGCCGCCGAGCGCGTACGCCAGGAAGGCGATCAGCGCGACGCCGGTGACGCCGTACGTCTCGAAGCCGTCCGCGGTGGGGCCGACGGAGTCGCCCGCGTTGTCGCCGGTGCAGTCGGCGATGACGCCGGGGTTCTTCGGGTCGTCCTCGGGCAGCTTGAAGACGATCTTCATGAGGTCGCTGCCGATGTCGGCGATCTTGGTGAAGATTCCGCCGCAGATGCGCAGCACGGTGGCGCCAAGGCTCTCGCCGATGGCGAAACCGATGAAGCTTGCGCCCACCAGGTCGGGGCGCACGAAGATCATGATGCCGATCATGAAGAAGAGCTCGACGCTGACCAGCAGCATGCCGATGCTCATGCCCGACTTCAGGGGGATGGCCAGCGTGGCCAGGCCGTCGCCCTTGAGGCTGGCGAAGGCGGTGCGGCTGTTGGCCTGCGTGTTGATGCGGATGCCGAACCACGCGACGCCGTAGCTGCCCAGGATGCCCAGGATCGAGCAGAGCAGCACGATGCCCACGGACATGACGGGGCTGCCCTCGGTGGCCGCGGTGGCCCCCACGGCGGCGTGCCCCGTACCGATCGGGTTCAGGAATCCGAAGTAGACGACGATCGCCACCGCGATCAGGATCCAGAGCGTGGCCAGGAACTTGCCCTGCTCGAACAGGTAGCTCTTGCACGTCTCCCAGATGATGTTGGAGACGTTGCGCATCGAGGGATGCACCTGCAGGGCGGTCACCTGCATGTACTGCACGATGCCGAAGAGGGCGCCCAGGAGGCTGATGGCGATGCCCGCGTACATCAGGGTCTTGCCCACGACGGGGGTGCCGAAGACTGAGAAGACGATCTTGTCGTCGATGGGCGGGAGCTGCAGGTCAGCCTCGCTGGCGAGCGCCATGGGGGCGACCGCGAGGGCTGCCACTGCGGCGGGAAGGATGAAGCGGGTCCAGTTTTGGGCCTTGGTCATGTCTACTTGTCCTGGAGGGGGTCCCGAACGCCCACGCGAGCGTTCGAGGTAAGGGGGGCGATTGTAGCGAAATGAGGCCCCCTTTGAGGGGGGCGGGCGGATCCCTGCTCCGGGGGGCGTGGGGGCGGTTTCGCGCGCCTAAAGGACCGCCAGACGCAGCCCGCCCGGGTCCACTTCAAAGGGAAAGACGCGCGACAGGGGGTCGGGCGGATCGCGCTCCAGGGCGGTGCGGACGCGCGCTGCCGCTGATGCGGAGCGAGCCAGGAGGAGGGCGAAGCCGCCGCCCCCGGCACCCGCCAGGGACCAGGTGGTGAGGTGGCGCGAAACGGGCGCGATCACCGACTCGATCGCGGCATTGGTGCTGGCGGGGTCGACCACGCGCTTCAGGCGCCAGTACTCGGCCAGGCGCTCGGCGAAGGTCTCCAGGTCCCCCTGCCGCAGGGCAGTGGCCATGGCCTCCGCGCCCGTCGTCAGTTCGATGCGGGCGCGTTCCATGGAGCGCTCCCCGCTCAGGTAGCGCAGCACCACCGTCTCCAGGATGTCCTTGGCCATGCGCCGCTGTTCCGCCAGCGCGGCGTGGGGCACGGCGATCGGCTGGACGCGCGGCGACTGGCGCAGTCCCGGCCGGGTTCGGGTGATCTTGATGCCGCCGACCAATCCGCCCACCTGATCCTGCCAACCGCCGCGCGTGGAGATCAGCTGCTCCATCACGCTGGCTTGCTCGGCAAGCGCCTGCGCGTGCGGCAAGCGCCCCGCAACACGGCCGAGCGCCGCCAGCAGCGTCGCGCCCAGGATCGAGCTGGTGCCCAGGCCGCTGCCGCGCGGCACGGCGCTGAAGAGGGTGATGGCCAGGCCCCCGCCCGCGCGCTTCAAGTGGCGCTGCAGGTCGATGGCAGCATCGCGTGGCACCAGGCCAGAGAGGATGAGCGCGGCCTTGGGCAGCGCGGCCCAGTCGCGCGGGTCATGGTGGTCCAGCAGCTGCGCGGTGGTGCGGCAGACCTGGGTACGTCCCGCGTCGACGGAGTGAATTGTGACGGCGGGCTCCTCCACCACCTTGGCCATCGCCTGCACGGGATGCGTTCCTGCCAGCGTGATCGCTGCATTGACCACCGTGCCGCCGTGGTCGTTGCACAGGGGGGGCGTGTCCGTCCAGCCGCCCGCCAGGTCGATGCGAACGGGGCTGCTTGCCCAGACTGCTTGGTCAGGGCGAACGCCGAAGCCCTTCACCAGCGCCGGCCAGACGGGTTGCGAGCTGACGGCGTGGCCCACTTCGGAAAGTGCGTGCGCGCGCGCCCGGTCCGTCCCGGCGCCCGCGATGTGCGTCAGCCCCGCGCGGGTGGCGGTGCGCCACGCCACGGCGTAGAAGCGCGCTGCTTCGCGATGCTTGCCCTGCCGCGCCAGCCCGGGGGCAGCCAGGGCCAGGATGGCCGCGAGTTCGTGCGCGGCATCCCGCGCCACCTCATCGGCCATGCGATCGGCGTTCGCGCGGTGCATGAGGTCGGCGAAGGAGAGCCGTTGCATGCGACGCCAGCCGACCGGCGCGTTGCTGCCGGTCAGGATCCAGCGCGCGGCGGTCGCGCCGCGCGCCGCGTCACCTGCGGGAAAGATGCGGGCGTGCCAGAGTGTGTGCGGATGCGTGCCCCAGATCGCGCGGACGCTCACGCCCGTGCGCTGCGGGAGCGCCGCAAGTGGGCGACCCGCGATTGTGCCCCCCGCTTGGGCGGTGGTCTTGCAGTCGTCGTCGATGCCATGCGGTGCCACGCACCAGCTGCGCGCACCGACGGGGACGGCGGCCAGGCAGCAGTCGGCGGAGAGAAGGATCTCGCGGATGACGCGCGGCGCTCCCTCGACGGCACGCAAGCGCAAGGTGCCGGGCGCCGCCATCAGTGCCTGGGAGGCGCCGATCCACTCGCCGAAGATGCGCTCGGGTTCGGTGGAGCCGATGCGCTCGACCCACTCGCGAGAACTGCCCAGGTGCAGGAAGCGACCGGCGCGCAGGGGCGCCGCGTGCAGCGCCACCCGATGCGCGTGAACGAAGAATCGGCGCAACTGCGCGCGGCGGCGCGGCGCGGTCTCCGCCGGCGCGAAGCGCTCCAGGAAGGAGTCGACGTGCTCACGGGCGCTCATCGCGCTGGCGATCTCGCCGTACAGGTCCAGGTTCGCGCGGCCAAGCGCCAGGTCAGCAAGCAGCGAACCCGCGCGCGCTTGGCCGTCGCGGGCGCGCGCACCTGCGGCCTGCAGCAGCGCGGTGCACGCAGCGGGCGGGAAATGGAAGATCCCACTGTCCACCAGGAGCGTGCCGTCGCGGCGCACTGCACCAGCGGCACGCGCGGCGGCGCGATCGGGCTTCTGCAGCGCGCACCGGACGCGCCCGCCCGCGCCCAGCGTAAAGACGCCGTGGCGGCGCGCGCGCTCGAAGCCAGCGGGAAATGCCATGACGGTCGCGCCGCGCGCGGCCAGGCCGCCTGCCGCAGCGCTGCCGTTGCGCGTGCGGCGGGTGATGCGTTCGTCCTTCAGGCGCAGGGCGGCATCGCCGCTGGCCACGACCACGCCGCCCGCGGCAGGCAGCGCGATGCGCCCGAGCTCGCCCAGGATGATGTCGAAGAGCGCGGGCGCGCGATCGGGGCCCTGCCCGCCGCGATCCATCGGTGCCCAGATCTTGCCCCGCGCGCTGAAGGCGGGAAGCCGTCGCGAATCGCCGCCCGAGTGGATGACCAGCACGCGCCGCCCTGCGAACGCGCCGTCACGGCGCGCCAGCTGCGCCAGCACCAGCAGCGTGCTCCCGCCGGAGCCGACGCGCGCGCCGCGCGGATCGGGCACCACCAGGTGCGCGCAGCCCGCGGGCAGCAGTTCCTGCTCCTGGCGGCGCGCCAGTTCGCGCTGGGCGAAGCGCTGCTGCACGGCATTGGCGACGGTCAGCACGACAAGATCGAAGGCGGGCTCCATGGGCGCGGCGAGTGTACGGCTGTGCCGCGGTACGCTCGTGCGCATGCAGTGCTTCGCCCAGGCGATCGACCTTTCCGACGACCCGGAAATGATCCGCGTCTACAAGGCACACCATCGTCAGGTGTGGCCCGAAGTCGTGCGCGCGCTGCGCGCGGCGGGCATCACGCGGATGCGCATCTTCCTGGCGGGTACGCGGCTCTTCATGTACTTCGAGGCTCCGGAGGGGTTTGATCCCGCGCGCGACTACCAGGCGTACACCGCGGATCCGCGCTGCCAGGAGTGGGACCTGCTGATGCGCACTTTTCAGCGGCAGGTGGCGGGCGCCACGCCCGGCGCGCCCGACGCGTGGTGGACGCCCATGGAGATGATCTTCGACCTGGAGAGCGGCGGCGAAGCGGGGGCGTGCGCGCCCGTCGCCTAGCGGCCCGCGCCCGGATCCCATGCTGGCAAACCGACTTGCGAAGCAGCTGAAGCACCTGCGCGGCTGGGCGCGCGCGGGCGGCATCACCTGCTTCCGCCTCTACGAGCGCGACATCCCCGAGTTCCCGCTCATCGTGGACTGGTACGACGGCGACGTGGTGGCGTGGGTGTACCAGCGCACGCGCGACGACACGCCCGCGCTGGTGCGCGCCTTCGAGGAGCTGTGCGAGGAGGAGATCCTGGACGGCCTGCAGGTGCCGGGGGCGCGGCTGCACATGAAGTACCGCACGCGCATCAAGGAACGCACCGAGCAGTACGACCGCATGGACGAGCGCGGCGTGGTCCGCGTGGTGCAGGAGCAGGGGCTGAACTTCGAGGTGAACCTGAGCGATTACCTGGACACGGGGCTCTTCCTGGACCATCGCAAGACGCGCGCGATCATCCGCCACTACTCCGCGGGCAAGCGCGTGCTGAACCTCTTTGCGTACACCGGCAGCTTCACCGTGTATGCGCGCGCAGGCGGGGCGGCCAGGACGACCACCGTGGACATGTCCAAGACCTACCAGGACTGGACGCGGCGCAACCTGGCTCTGAACGGCTTCGGCGCCGACGACGAAGGCCACCGGCTCTTCCAGGCGGACTGCCTGCAGTTCCTGGCGCGCGGGCCTGCGCCGGGCGAGCGCTACGACTACATCGTGCTGGATCCGCCCACCTTCAGCAACAGCAAGCGCATGGACGCAGACAGCTTCGCCATTGACCGCGATTGGCCCGCGCTGCTGCGGATGGCGGTGCCATGGCTGGCCGATGACGGCTGGCTCTACTTCAGCACCAATTCGCGGCAGCTTCGATTCGACGATGCGCTGGTCCCCGCCGGTTACGAGGGGCGCGAGATCAGCGCGCGCACCGTTCCCGATGACTTCCGCAACCGCAAGATCCATCGTTGCTGGACGGTGCACCGCAGCGCGACCGACGCCGCGCGCGCGCCGCTCGACAGGCCGTGTGCCGGTGCAGACGCGCCGCGTGCCGACCCCCGCCGCGACGCTACTGCTGGTTGACCGGCACGAAGAACTCGGGGTTGCTGGCCAGCTTGGCGAAGCTGCCCAGGAACTTGCCCGTCTTCAGGTCGAACTTCAGGATCTCCTTGCCCAGCCGGCTGCCCACGTACATCACATGGCTGCGGACTGCCAGCGAACTGGCGGCATCCAGCCCGCCTGCTTTGGGCTGCACCAGCAGGCGTGGCTTCCCCGAGCTCATGTCAACTCGGAAGACGCAGTCCTGGCTGTTGTCGGTGACGAAAAGCGAATCGCCGTCGTCGGAGAAAAGCACCTGGATGGGATGCTTCAGCCCCGCGTCGGCAGTGAGGACCGAGCGAAGGTAGCGGCCGGTGCGCGGGTCGTACACCGCCACGCGCGAGCGGCCGCGGTCGCAGACATAGATGTTGCCATCGGGGCCGAAGGCGAAGCCGCGCACCAGGCCGATGCCCTCGGGGGACTGCTGGTCGTTGGGGACCACGGTGCCGGGCGGCAGCGTGCCGAACTCGGCCAGCCCCTCGGGCAGCGGCATCGGCTGGCCGCGCTTGGGGTTTCCCAGCCCGTAGTAGCGCGTGATGGTGTTGGTGTCCTGGTTTCCCGCGTACAGGTTGCCGTCGGGGCCGATGGCGATCTGGTAGGGGTGGACCAGGGCCGGGTTTGCGTCGCTCTTCTGCGTCCAGATGCCGGCAAAGGGGCGGATCCCGGTGGTGGCGTCGGGGGCGCCGAAGAGCATCACGCGGGTGGCGGTGCTTTTGGCGTTCATCACCGCCAGCTTGCCGTCGCCCAGCACGATCATGCCGCG
The DNA here is from genome assembly GCA_044230125.1 of Phycisphaerales bacterium. Classification (GTDB taxonomy): domain Bacteria; phylum Planctomycetota; class Phycisphaerae; order Phycisphaerales; family SM1A02; genus UBA966. The sequence continues at coordinate 25,604 of JBGARR010000013.1, read as the reverse complement.
CAGCTCGTCCATCGCGGGCTGGTCGGCAGGCAGCGGGCCCAGGACGGGTCCAATGACCTTGCCATTGCCGTCGATGGCGTACACCTGCGCCAGCGCGCCTTCCCCATGCATCGTGACATACCAGTGGGGGTCGGTCGCGGGCACCTCGTGGTCATGATCGCGCGCGGCGTCGTCAACCTCGACTCCACCGGCGGCGGTGCCAGCCGCCGCAGGGGTGCCCGTCGCGGTTCCCGCCCGGGGGGCGCGCGCGGCCGCGGAGGGATTGGCCTCCGACCGCGTGGTTCCTGAGTGGGGCGCCACGAAGGGAATGGCCAGCATGAGCGCCAGGCAGGCCGCCGCAAAGAACACTCCAATTGGGGGAACTTTGTTCATAGGGCACTTGCAAGCGTACCTTCCAGCGGGGACGATGCGCATGTACATGGAGGTACGCATGGATCTGCACCACGCCTCGCTCCGTCGCTTCCAGCGCTGGCTCCCGACCGCCGCGCTCTTCGCCGCCATCTCGGTCATCGCCGCCTGCGCGCGCCACTCAGGCGCCGTGGATTCGTCGTCGGCGGCCGCGCCCACCGAGGGACGCACCTTCGCACAGGTCGCGCAGGGCTTCGGGCTGGAAATCGGCGAAGAACGCCCGCAGCCAGCCGCCGCCGCCTTCAGCTCCGGCGGCAGCGCCGGCGAGAAGGACCTGGCGATGCTGGGCGTGAAGGGCGGGGACGAACCCATTGCGCGCTCCACCACGCTGCCCGGTCCTGACGACTGGCGCATCATCACGAACTCGCTGACGCTCTTCCGGCATGCACCCTTCATCGTCGACCTGGTGCTGGGGCTGCTGGTCTCCATCATGGCGGCGCTGGTGCTGACGGCGACGCCGCAGCGCGCGGTGCGCTTCGACCCCGTGGCACGCGCCGACCAGCGCAAGGCCACCGTAGGCGTCGCGCTGATCGGTTGCATTGCCGCCCAGCTGGTCGAGGCGAGCGAGCAGTTCCTGCTTGGCGCCGAGATCGCGCTGGTGCTCTTCGGCATCGGCGGCCTGGTGCGCTTCCGCACCCTCTTCGGCGATGCGCGGCAGACCGGCACGGCGATCATCGCGGCCATCCTTGGCCTGGCGGCGGGCATGAGCGAGTACTCGCTGGTGCTGCTCTCGCTCACCGTGGTCTTCCTGGTCAACTGGTGGATGTCCAGCAAGGCGATCCTGTGCATCAAGGTGAAGCTGAAGAAGCACGCCGACCTGGCACAGGCGCAGCAGGCGCTGAATGCGCTGCTGCAGCAGCAGGAATTCGTGGTGCTTCGCTCGGTGTGCAGCGTGGGAAGGCGTGAAGTGGAGGTCTTTGCGGAGAGCCGCAAGGACTTCGAGCTGAACGCACTGACGGACACCATCGAGGCGACGATTCCCGGCGCCAGCGTGCGCATCAACGCGTCCTGAGTGGCGCGCGCTGGGACGGGCGCGCTGGATCGAGCCCGTTCGGCCGAGTTGCTTCTCGCGCGCTCTTCTGGTCGCGCTCCTCTGATCGCGAACATCGATCGCGACCGTCGATCGCGTCCTCTTGGCGCATACCATTCCCGCGTGGCACCGCAGATCGCGATCGAGGATGTCAGTCGCCGCTTCGACGGCGGCGTGCCCGCGCTTGCGGGCGTGACCGCGCATGTGGCGGAGGGCAGCCTGACCGTGCTGGTGGGGCCTTCGGGGTGCGGCAAGACGACGCTCCTGCGCATCATCGGCGGGCTGGATCATGCCAGTGCCGGGCGCGTGCGCTTCCTGGACGCGGCGGGCATCGAGGTGCCGCGTTCCGGCGCCGCCATCGCCTTCGCCTTCCAGGAGCCGCGCCTGCTGCCGTGGCGAAGCGTGCTGGCCAACGTCGCGCTGCCGCTGGAACTGGCGGGCGTGGCACATGCCGATCGCCACGCGCGCGCGCACGACATGACGCGCCTGGTGGGGCTGGGCGACGCCGCGGCGAAGCTCCCGCAACAGCTCTCGGGGGGCATGCGCATGCGTGCGGCGATCGCCCGCGCATTGGTGACGCGGCCGCAGGTCCTGCTGCTGGACGAGCCCTTCGGGGCGCTGGACGAGATCACGCGCGCCACGCTCGACGACTTGCTCCTGCGCCTCTGGGGCGAGCTGCAGATGACGGTGGTGATGGTCACGCACTCCATCGTCGAGGCGGCGTATCTGGGCCAGCAGGTGCTGGTGATGGCGCCCGCACCGGGGCGCGTGGTGGCGCGCGTCGAGCCCGGGTTTGGCACGCGCAGCGCCGCGTTGCGGGCAACCCCGGAGTTTGCGGCCACGACCGCAGAACTGATGCGCGCGCTGGCGGCGGGCATGGTCGAGGCGGGGGGCGCGTCGCGCGTCGACGCTCGGAGCACGCATCCATGAAGCTGCGACGTGCCATCACCGCGGCGCTGCCGCCGATCATCGTCGTGGCGGTGCTGCTGGCGGCATGGACGGCCGTCGACCTGCTCTTCCATCCACCCGAGTACCTCTTCCCCGGGCCAGGTGCGGTGATCGCAGCGCTGCACGACCACCGCGCCGAACTCGCGTCCAGCACTTGGCAGACGGCCACCTGCGCGCTGGCGGGCTTCGGCATCGCCGCCGCCGCGGGCGTGCTGACGGGCAGCGTGCTTGCCGCCAGCCGCTTCCTGATGCGCGGCCTCTATCCGATCGCGACGCTGCTGCAGATGGTGCCGCTGGTGGCGATCGCCCCGCTGCTGGTGGTGTGGTTCGGATACGGCGCACCCACGGTGATCGCCAGCGCGGCGATCGTCTCGGTCTTCCCGGTGCTGGCCGCCACCTTGGACGGCATGCGGGGCACCGATCGCGGGCTCTCGGAGCTGTTCGGCATTTATCGCGCTTCGCGCCTGCAGCGCTGGTGGAAGCTGGAGCTTCCGTGGGCGCTTCCCTCCATCGTCACCGGGCTTCGCATCGCCGCGGGGCTGGCGGTCATCGGCGCGATCGTCGGTGAGTTCGTCGGCGCGTTTGCCGGTGCGCAAGCGCCGCTGGGCATCGTGATCCTGAGCGCGATGCGCGAGAACCGCACCGACCTGATCTTCGCCGCCGTGGGGCTGGCGGCGGCCGTCGGTTTTGCGCTCTTTGGCCTCGTCAGCGTCGCTGGATGGCTGGCGCTGCGCCGCTGGCATGCCTCTGCGGACTGACGGGCTATCCTTGCGCCATGCTCCGCCGTCGCACCGCCGTTGCCCTGCTTGCCTTCGCCGCTGCCTCCTCTGCACTGCTCCTGCCGCAGTTCGGCGCGGGCGATCCGCCGAAGGCGAAGAAGGTGCGGGTGCAGCTGAACTGGGTCCCCGAGCCGGAGTTCGGCGGCATCTTTGCCGCGCAGCAGGATGGCACCTTTGCCGCCGAGGGGCTGGAGGTCGAGATCATCAAGGGCGCCTCGGGCACGCCCGTGCCGCAGATGGTGGCGGGCGGCCAGGTTGAATTCGGCGTGGTCAGCGGCGACCAGGTGCTGTCGCTGCGCGAGCGCGGCGGCGAGCTGGTGGCGCTCTTCGCCATCTTCCACACCAGCCCGATGGGCGTGATGGTGCGCGCCAGCTCGCCCTATCGCACCCTTGAGGAGCTGTGGAAGAGCGACGCCACCGTGGCGATGGAGGCGGGGCTTCCCTTCCTGCGCTTCCTGAACGAGAAGTACCCCGGCGGCAAGGTGAAGATCGTGCCGACGGGCACGGGGCTGGCCGCATTCGAGCGCGGCACGGTGGCGGGGCAGCAGTGCTTCATCTCGGCAGAGCCCGTGCAGATGGAGATGCAGAAGGTGCCGGTGCGCGTCTTCTCGCTGGCGGCCAGCGGCTACGACCCGTACACGGTCACCATCGCCACCAACGCCAAGTTCCTGGCCAGCGACCGCGCGGCGTGCGCCGCCTTCGTGCGCGCGCTTCGCACCGGATGGACCAACTACCTGCGTGATCCTGCCAAGTACAACCCCGCGATCACCAAGCTGAACCCCGCCATGAGCCGCGAGGCGATGGACGTGGCCGCCGCCAAGCAGCACGACCTGATCGCGCCCCCCGAAGGGAGCAAGGTGCAGGTCGGTGCCATGGAGCGTGCGCGCTGGGTGAAGCTTGCCGAGCAGATGAAGGCGCTGGGCACGCTCAAGGAGCTGCCCGCGAAGTTCGACGAGGTGTTCTGGAACGCGCCCGACGCGAAGTAAGCCCTGCGCCCGCCAGCAGCCAGAGCGCCGCGGGTGCGGGCACCAGGTTGGCGTTCGCCCAGTCGACGGCCGCCGCGTGGTCGGCATCGCTCGAACCCATGTTGAAGACCATCCAGAAGGTCTGGCTGGTCGCCAGGCCGGGCGCGCTGGCGGTGTACGCCGCCAGGTAGATGCCCGCGCGCGGGTCTGCACCGCCGGCCCCCATGAGGGTGTATCCGGGATGGACATGCAGGCCTGGCCCGGCCAGGAATGACACAGTGCCGCCCGTGTCGCTCTGGGCGCTGTCGCCTGCGTACTCCACCAGAAGGGTGGCGTTGCTGGCGGCGAAGCCCGCGCCTGTCCATGCGAAGAGCCCCGGGTGCAGGTTGAGCGTGACGGTGATGCCTGGCAGGTCGCCGCGGATGCCAGGCTCATCGGTGCTGAAGGGGAATTCGGGGTCCTGGCCGAGGACACTGGCGAAAACGCGCTGCGCCGGGTCGGCGATGGTCTGGGTTTCATCGCTGAAGCCCGCGGTGGTGAGCTGGCCGTCTAGCGCGCTCAAGTAGATGTCGTGCACGGGCGGCGCGATGCCCGCGAATGCGCCCGCGGAGAGGGTGAGTGCCGTAGCGGAGGCGACGATGGCGAGACGAATGATGGATTGCATGTGTGAACTACTTCTTTGTGTGAGGTGAGGAGGAAGAAGCGATCGAGAGGGAACGGATCACGCACCGGGGCAGTCACCGAAGGCGCCCAGCAGCGCACCAAGGTCGGCGCCATTCACCGTGCCGTCCCCATTGAGGTCCGCGGCACCGCTGCCGCCCCAGCTGCCCAGCAGCAATCCCAGGTCTGCGCCGTCCACGCGGCCGTCGGCGTTCAGGTCGGAATCACAGGGTGCGGGGGCCAGCGAAGCTTCGGCGGCCGCCACGGCATCCGCCAGGACGGACTCGTCCGCGTCCGCGTTCATCACCAGGAGCAGCGTTGGCGAGTCGTGGACCGCCGGATCGGTCGAGTAGAGCTGCAGCGAAACCAGGTAAACGCCCGCCTCCGGCACGGCCGCGCCCGTTGCCGGGAGCAGCGTGTACGAAAGGTGGCGGTGCCATCCGCCGTTGGACTGCACCGCCAGGTCGAAGCCCGGAACCGGGCCGTCCGCGGTGGTGGCGTTGGCGGTCAGGAAGGCCGCGCGCAGGCGTTCGCCCAGCAGCGGACCGCCTGCATCGGTGGGGACGAACGCCGCGCCGTCCCACAGCAGGAGCGGCGCGGCGAAGCGGAAGCCCACGCGCGTGCCCGGCACAAAGGTCCCGGGCACGCAATCGAATCCGGGATTGCTGGTGAAGTAGGGGGCGCCTGCGTCGCCGAACGTGGCGGTGAAGACGCGCTGCGGTGCGCCGATGCCACCGGCGCCGATCTGGTGCGTGGCGATCGTGCCCCCCTCGACCACCAGGCCGATGTCGCCGCTGTGCTGGGCGAGTGCCGGCATGGCGCAGAGAAGCGCGGCGGCCAGGGGGAGGAAGCGTGACGGGAAGTGGGTGTGAGTCGGGTGCATCTGTTTGCCTTTGGTTGGTGTTCGGTTGGACTCGGGCACGGCGTGGCGCGGGATCAGCGCAACGCCGGGTCGAACTGGTTCTTCATCGAGCTCTCGTACAGGTCGTGGAAGAGGTGCGTACGGACATGGCCATCTAAGAACGCGTAGTTGCTGCGGCTGTCCGAGGCGGCCTTCGCGCCGGGGCCCTCGGCAGCGGAGATCGCGACCTGCGTGGCGGCGGTCGCCGCGGGATCGGGGCTGGCGGCCCATTCTTCGACATGGGGATGGTCGCTGGAGGCGTAGCTGCCGCGCTCGGCCATCAGCAGGAAGCACACGGCGCGCTCGGGGTCGCGCACCTGCGCCAGGCGGTCCGCGCCCGCACCGATGCCGTCCATCGCCACCGCGGGCGAATAGGTGCGCGAGAGGTAGTTGTTCATGCCGTAGCTGGTGCGCCGGTACACGGGGACGGGACCATCGATGACCGGAATGCCATCTCCGCCAAGCTCAGCGGGCCAGTGCGGCGAGGCATCCAGCGGCGAACGGAAGGAGAGGTCCGTCGAAGCGCCCCCGTAGTAGGGCCGCAGGCGCTCGACGAAGGAGTTCTGCGGATCCGCGATGCTCCCGTGCGGGAGCCCGACATCGACGAAGCGCTCCGCATTGGCGTTCATGTAGGCGATGTGCGCGCTGCAGAGGCCGCGCATCGCCGAGAGGTCGGCGGTGACCTGCGCGGTGCGGCGCATCAGCGCCAGCGCCGGCACCAGCAAGCCGATGAGCAGTGCGATGATGGCGACGACCACCAGCAATTCGATGACCGTGAAGCCGCGGCGCGCGCCGCGTGCGGTATTGCGTGTGAGCATGGGATGGATGTCCTGCCAGGGCGCGCGGCGATGCCGCCCGCGCGCGGTGCGATGGGCCTGTGACGCGATGACGCGCACACGTCGGGTGCGCGGAAGCTCCCGCCGCCGATCAACGGCGGCCGGTGCGGTGGCGTGGAGGGCTCAGCAGGATGGAGGTGGACGCGCCGAGACCAGGCGCGGCGGCAGCGGGGCGGCGATGGGCGCCGGCGCGGCGGGCTCGACCAACGCGACCAGCGCGTGGAACGCGGGAAGCGGGATCGTGGCGCCGTTCAGCGCCACCAGGCCGAACAGTAGTTCGCAGGTGGCGCAGGGGTGATCCGGGTCGGCGTCACCAGTGTGGTGCGCGTGGCCTGCGTGCTCGGCGTGCTGGCTTTGTTCCGCGCAATCGAGGTGCTGATCGCCCGAGTGCGACGCACAGGACTCGCTCCGGTGCTCGGCTTCCCCGTGCTCTGTCGCCCCGTGCGCTGTCGCCCCGTGCTCTGTTGCCAGGTGCAGTGCGCGCAGGCCATTGCTGCCGGCGAACAGCAGAATCGCCGTCAACGAAGCCATGAGAATGCGCAGCGCGCGGTCCATCTGCGGTGATCGTAGCCCGCAAGCCCAGCACGGCCATGCCGCTTTGCACGGATTCTCTAGACTCGCGTTATGCGTCCCATGCCTCGGCCGCCATTGCGCGTCTTCGCCACCACCCTGTGGGAGTATCCCAGCCAGCATTACGACTGGACGGACGACCATGGCGTACGCCACACCATGCAGGGGGACAAGGACTACGTCGGCGCGACGCCGAGCTGGATCATCTGGCAGCTGCTCCAGCGGTACACGCGCGAGGGGGACACGGTGCTGGACCCGATGTGCGGCAGCGGCACCACCATCGATGTTGCCGCCAGCCTGGGGCGCAAGTCCGTGGGCTTCGACCTGGTGCCCCGGCGCGGCGACATCCAGGCCGCCGATGCGCGCACGCTCCCCGCACCCGACGCCAGCGCCGACTTCGTCTTCATCGACCCGCCCTATTCCACGCACGTCGACTACTCGGATGACCCGCGCTGCATCGGCCGCCTGGACGCGGCGGGCGACGACGGAGGGAAGGCGTACTACGGCGCCATGGAACGGGTGATCGCGCAGGTGCATCGCGTGATGAAGAACCGCCGGTACATGGCGCTCTACGTCAGCGACAGCTGGAAAAAGAAGAAGGGCGGGCCGAAGGGGAGCGGGGCGGGCACGTTCATGCCCATCGGCTTCGAGCTCTTTGCCATCATGCGCAGGCACTTCGTGCCGGTGGACATCATCTGCGTCGTGCGGCAGAACCAGAAGCTGGACCGCGGCAACTGGCGCAAGGCCGCGGTGGAGGAGAACTTCTACCTGCGGGGCTTCAACTACCTCTTCATCATGAAAAAGGTGGATGACGTGGTGGATGCGCAGCGCGGCGCGCGGTCACTGTGACCAGCGCACCGGGCGCGGCGGCGAGCCGTGGCCATCCTCGCCGGGCATGCGGCTGTCCGGCGGATCGCCCCACGCGCTGGCCAGCGCGCGCAGCAGCCGCCATGCGTTTTCGTCGCGCAGCGTGCGCAGCGCGCCCAGCTCGGCGTCGGCGGCGCCCGCCGTGGCCATGTCCGCGATGATGGCGGGGGCGGGCACGCCGGTGCGCTTGTCCTGCCACTCCGCGACGCGGCGCACCATGTCATCGTCCACGATCTTCCATCGCTCGATCGCCGCCGCGACTGCACCGCGCGTGGCATCGCTGGCGTTGCCGGGCACCCCCGCGCGCGCCGCGTCCCGTGCATCGCGCCATGCGCGGCCGTCGTTGTAGAACTCGGGAAAAGTGTCGCGGGACCACGCGGACATGAGCGATGCGATGCGCTCTGGGGGCAGCGTCTGCGCCACCGCCTCGATGGCGGCGCGCTCGGCGGTGCGGCGCGCGCGCCCCGCTTCGGTGACGCGCTGCACGATCGCGCGCGCGGCGGGCAGGTCGCGCAGCCCCGCCGGGTCAGAAGACCCCAGCCCCGATCGCTGCGCGCGCAGCCCCAGCAGCAGCAGGTCGCGCAGCGCCTCCAGCCCGGAGCGGCGCGCGGCGTCGGCGGTGCGCGTCAGCTCCTCGGCATGCGCGGTCAGGATCACCAGCGCCGCCTGGCGTGCGGTGTCGTCGCCATCGATCTCCAGGGCCAGCATCACGGGGTCCGAGTCGGCCTCCCAGAGCGGCCCCAGCATCCACGGCTGCTCGAAGCGGCGCCAGGGCAGCGCCGCACGGCGTGCCGAGGAGACGGCGCGCGCCAGCACGAAGCGCGCGTCCGTCTCGGCGACGCCCAGTGCGATGGCGACCTCTCGGAAGGTCTCTTCGTCGGCGGCGCGGCGCTCGCCGTCGGCCGCCAGCAGCGCTTCCAGGAACTCGGCGAGCGTGCGCTCGAAGACCTCGGGGGTGGTGTCAATGCTGCCCGACGCCTTCTCCGCGCGCGCCTCCAGCGCCTTGAATTGCGCGCGCTGGCGCACCTCGATCTCCTCGGCGCGCGCCTGGTGGCGGTCCCACATCTGCTCGACCAGCGGGTCATCGTCGCGCGCGCCAAGCGCCCGCGCCGCCAGCCGGAAGCCGCCGTGGTCCATGCCCGGGGCCAGCAGCAGTTGCTCGGCGATGGACTTCTGCCCATCCCATTCGTTGGGCGGTGCGGTGCGCGGGTTGCGGAAGAGGTTGCGCGAGGCGCGGCGCACCACGCGGTCCGCGGCGGCCTCGCCGATCGTCTCGGCCAGCCGCGCGCGCATGTCATCGGGCGTGGTGCTGTTGGCGTGCTCCAGCAGTTCGGTCAGGTCACCCTTCAGCTCCAGCTTCACCGCTTCCACCAGCTGCGCGCTCGCGGCGGTCAGCCGCTGCTGCAGCTCCTGGAGACGCTTCGCCTCGGGCGATTCCTGCGGAGGCAGGCCGAGCGCATCATGCTGCAGGCGCGCGCGGTCGGCCAGCACCTGCGCCTCGCGCATGGCGGCCATGGCGCGATCGACGCGCGCGATCGCCTCAGCGACGGCGGGCGACCGGCCGGACTGCACCGCGGGATGCGCGCGGTAGACGTCCAGCACGAATTCCGTGTAATCGATGACGGGCGCCGTCTCGCTGATGCGCCGTCGCTCCTCGCGCACCTTCAGGCGCTCGGCGGACTCGGGATCCAGCAGCGCCTGCAGCTGCGCCATCGCCCGCGCGTTGGCGGCGTCGATCGCCTCGAGCGCGCGCAGCCTGGGGCGGCGCGCCTCGCGGTCGGCGGCTGCGTATGCGGCCTCGCCCGCGTCCGCCGCTGCCTTCTGGTCCGGGCCCTCGTTGCTGTGCGCGCGCAGCTCGTTCAGGCGCTGGTCGTCGATTCCCGCCGCGGCCAGCGCTTGGAGGCGCAGGCGCGGCCAGTCCACGATGGCGGTGGCGAGCACCTGCGCGGCCTGCGCCAGCTCTCGGCGGTAGTTGGCCATGGTGGGCTCGATCGCCGCGCGCGTGGCGGCGTCGATCCGCAGCGCGTGCACCTGCGGATCCAGGTCCAGAATGGTGGGCGCGTCTGCGCGGCCGTCGGCCAGCCCCTCCACGATGCGTGCGCTGCGCGCGACGGCGCGCTGGTCGCCGATGCGCGCCACCAGCTGCGGCCGGGCCGCGAGGGCCGCGCCCAGGTCCGCGACGAAGCTGTCGTCGATGGCGCGCACGCGCGAGAGGACCATCGCGTGCCGCTTGGCGAAGCGACTCAGCGCCTGCTGGTCTTCCATCCAGCGGCGCTGCTCGTCCTGGCGCACCGCCTGCACCAGGGGGGCGATCGCCTCGATGCGCAGCCGGTCGTATTCGGTCAGGTACTTGTCGTGCAGCGCTTCGAGCAGCGCCCACTCATCCGCGGAGAGAGGCGTGGGCTCGTCGGCCGCCGCGACGGCAAGGTCGACGGTGCGCAGCGGTCCGGGAACGGCGTCGAAGCGCGGCTCGGCGCCGGAGCGGCAGCCCGCGATGGCCACCAGCGCCACGGCAGCCAGGATGAGCAGAGCGAGCGTCCTTGCCGCGTGCACAGGGCCGAGTATATGGGGCGTCCGGCGGGGCGCACCCGCATAGTCCGCACACATGGACCAGCGGGGGAAACGGCGGTGATGCGGCTTGCCATCCGGGGAGCAGATTCGACCGTTGGTGGGTTCGAGCGAAGGCTCGCGGAGGTGCAGGATGGCGGCTGACGCACAATCTGGGATCAGGCCGGCAACGAACATGCGCGCAATGGCGTCCGTGGGCGTCGCGCTTGGCATGGTGGCGGTCGCCGCAGTCTCGCTGCGCGGTGGCCTCTTTGCCCAGGGGGCAAAGGCTGACTTTGCGCTTCCCACGGTTGTCCCGGGCGCCTCGGCGGACGGATTCATCGATGTCCCGCGCGAGTGCAGCAGCATTCAGGTGGCGATCGACGCCGCCGAGGATGGCATCACGGTGCGCGTGGCGGCGGGTGAGTTCGTCGGCCCGCTGCTGGTCGACGGCAAGTCGATCCGCATCGAAGGGGCCGGCATGGGCGCCACCACGATCCACGCCTTTGGCCGCGGTCCGGTGGTGACGCTGCGTGGCAACTCGGCGCAGCGCCTCTCGCTTGCGGGCATGACCATCGCCGACGGGCATGGTGACGCGGGCTGTGGGCTGCTGGTCGACGGCGCGCCCGCCGACATCCATGGCGTCCGCCTAGTGCGCAACGCAGGCGGCGGCGCGGTGGTGCGCGGCGCAGCGCCCACCTTTACCAGCTGCCGCTTCGACGAGAACAGCGGCGCGGAGTCCGGCGGCGGGCTGCGCAACGAGGCGGGCTCGCCCGTACTGGTCGATTGCGCCTTCGTGCGCAATGTCGCGGCCACCTTCGGCGGCGCCATCTACAGCCGGGGCGGGTCGGTCAACGTGCTCGACTGCACCATCGAGAGCAACAGCACCCGCAGCGGCGCATGGGGCGGCGCCATCTTCGGCGACGGCTCGGCCTTCGAGATCTATGGCACGCAGTTCGCGCGCAACCGTTCGATTGAGGCGGGCGGTGCGCTGTACATGATGGGGGGCAGCGCCGAGATCTCGCAGTGCAGCTTCACGGGCGACTTTGCCGAGTCCGCGCGCGCCATCTTCAGCCGCGGCGCCGGGATGCACATCGTGCGCAGCACCCTCTGCGGCGCCAAGGACGACGTCATGGGCGGCGACTTCACCGCGGGCGAAGGCAATGTCTTCGACTCCGAGTGCTTCGCCGACTGCAACGGCAACGGCATCGCCGACGACGAGGAGATCTCGCTGGGATGGGCGCAGGATGAGGATGGCAACGGCGTGCCCGATCCCTGCGACCCCGACTGCAACATGAACGGAATCCCCGATGCCTATGAAGTGCAGATGGGGTGGGCGGGCGACCTGAACCAGAATGGCCTGCTGGACAGCTGCGAGATTCGCATGGGCCTGGTGAACGATGCGGACCGCGACGGGATCCCCGACGAACTGCAACTTCCTGAGCTGGCGCACCCGGCGGCTCCGGTCGCGCCCGCCGCGGCCCCAGTCGCTGCGCCGGCGCCCGCCCCCGCGCCCGCCGAGGCCCCCGAGCCGCCGGAAGACCCCGACGCCGAGTTCCGCCGGCTGCTGCGCTGACACAAACGCACGCGGCAGGACTCGAACCTGCGACCCTCGGTTTCGAAGACCGATGCTCTATCCAACTGAGCTACGCGTGCAGAAGATGCGCCGGGCATCATATTCACCATTTTCCGTCACAGGCCCATGATCGAGTAGCCCGCATCGACATAGATGCACTGGCCGGTCACGCCCGTCGAGAGGCCCGAGAGCAGCCACAGCGCGGTGTCGCCCACTTCCTCGCCGGTGATGTTGCGGCGCAGCGGCGCCTTCTGCTCCACCCAGCCCAGGATGTCGGAGAGCCCGCCGACCGCCATCGCGCTGAGCGTCTTGAGCGGGCCGCCGCTGATGACGTTGCAGCGGATCTGCTTGGAGCCCAGCTCCATCGCCATGTAGCGGTTGGTGGCCTCCAGCGCCGCCTTGGCCACCCCCATCACGTTGTAGCCGGGGACGGCCTTCTCGGCGCCGTAGTAGCTGAGCGCGATCATCGCGCCGCCGTTGGGCATCAACTCGGCCGCGCGGTGTCCCATCGCCTGGTAGGTGAAGGCGCTGATGTCCATCGCCTGCGTGAAGACCTGGCGCGGCGTGGCGGTGAACTTGCCCTTCTCCAGCCAGCTCTTGTCTGCGAAGGCGATGCTGTGCACCACGAAGTCGATCGTGCCGAAGTCCTGCTTCAACTTGGCGAAGACGGCGTCCAGGTCGGCGTCGCTGCCCGCGTCCATCGGCATCAGCCATGGCTCGGTGACGCCAAGCTCGGTCAGCGCGTTGCGGCAGCGGCGCTCCATCTTCTCGCCGGGCAGGTGCGTGAACATGCACTGCGCGCCCGCCTTCAGCAGGCTCTGCGTGATGAAGGTGGCGTAGCTGCGGTCGTTGGCGATCCCGACGATCAGCCCCTTCTTCCCCTTCATCATTCCAGAAACATCAGTCATCGTGTGCTCCGTATGGGTGCGTGCGCGTGGCAGGGTAGCGCAAGCGCTGATGTCACGCGCCGGGCAGGCCGTCCGCGAAACGCCACGGGTGCGCGCTTGCGATGTCGGCGGGGGGGACAAGGGCATCGCGCACTCGTGCGACCAGCGTCTCGATGCCTGCGCCGGTGGCGGCGCTGATGTGCAGCGCGGCATTGCGCGCTTCGTCGCACTGCGCTGCCGCGGCAGTGTCGCACTTGTTCATGACGCGCAGCGGGGCGGCCGCCGTATCCGCGTCCAGCGCATGCCAGCCCATGCCCGGCGCCGTCAATTGAATGACCAGATCGGCGGAACGGAGCGCACGCAGCGCAAGCTGCGCGGCGGCGCGCTCGATGGCATCCGCATGGTCACGCACGCCCGGAGTGTCGAACCAATCGACCACCAGCCCGGCCAGGTCGATGCGTGCGGCGACGGCATCGCGCGTGGTGCCCGGCGCGTCGTGCGCCAGGGCCACCGTGCGCCCCGCGAGCAGGTTGAGCAACGTGCTCTTGCCCGCATTGGCTGGCCCCGTGACCACCACGCGCGGCGGCGTAATCAGGCGGCGCAGGCGCAGGTCGCGGGCGTCGGCGTGCGCCCCCGCCGCGCGCCACCGCGCGGGCTGCGCCGCCAGCAGGTCCACCGCCATGGGGCTTGCGGCGCGGGCGAGCGTGGCCAGCATCGCGGCCTCAAACGCATCGCGCGCCTCGGGGAACTGTGCACTCGCCTCCGCTTCGCCCGTCGCAGCGCCCAGCGCGCGCATGCGCTCATCCAGCAACGCGCGAATCCGCACGCCCCCGTGCGGCATCACCAGCGCATGCGACTGGTCCAGCCGCGCCACCACGCCGTCGTCCACGGCGCCGAAGCGACGCCACACCACCGCGCCCACGCCCGGCGCAGGCGCCTCCGTCAGCGCCGCCAGCACTCGATCGACATCCTGCGCTCCGCCCCGCAAGTGGGCCACCGCAATCGCCCCCGCGCGCGGCGCCGTCGACCACCACCACTGGCAGCCGCGCACCACGCGTCACTCCGCCTGGCCTGCGGCGCGCGCGGCCACCAGGATGCCGTGCATCACCAGGTCGGGCAGCACGCGCGCCACAAGGTCGCTGTCGGCGAAGAGCGTCTCGGCGTCGCCGCCCGTGGCCACCACCAGCGGAAACGCGCCGTAGCTGGCGCTGTAGCGCTCGACCAGCGCCTGCGTCATCCCGCGGATCCCTTCGAAGACGCCCAGTTGCATTGCGGTGACGGTGTTGCGGCCGAAGGCATCGTCGTCATCGGGGCGCGCGAACTTCACCGCAGGCAGCGCCGCGGTGCGCGCGTGCAGCGCATCCAGCTGCATCTGCGCGCCGGGGGCGATCGCACCGCCGTGGAAGACGCCCTCGCCATCCACGAAATCCACGGTGACAGCCGTGCCCGCATCCACCACGATCACCGCCTGCTTCAGCGCGGCAAATGCCGCCGCCGCCGCCAGCAGCCGGTCCTGGCCCGGTGTCGCGTCCTCGTCCAGGCCGCGCCCGATCGGCACCTCCAGGTCGCGGCCGATGCGCCACACGTCGCTCCCCAGCTGCGCCGCCAGCCGCGTCTCGATGGTGGCGGCCAGCGGATCGTTCACGCTGGCGATCACGATCTCGCCCTCCTGCTCGCCCCGGTGCTGCCACTGCGCCGCCGCGGCGGTGACGATCGCATCCAGGCTGCCATTGGCCAGTCGCTCGACGCCATGCAGCTCATCGCCATCGAAGTGGCCGACTGCCGTGCGCGTGTTTCCGACGCTGATCGCCAAGAGGAATGACATGGGGGCGCAAGTATAGGTGGTGCGCCGACGCTCTCAGCGCGCCGTTGCGGGCGCCGCACCGATCGCGCGCCCCAGCTGCACCTGCGCGCGCATCGCGCCGAAGAGCGCGCGACACACCGGTCCGACTTTTCCGTCGCCCACGGGGCGCCCGTCCAGTTCGACCACGCCGCTCACGAAGCGCCGGCTGGAGAGGATCAGCACCTCGTCCGCCTCCGCCAGCTCGGCGGCGGCCACGCGGCGCACCTGGGCGCGCACGCCCGTGGCGCGCGCAGCATCCAGCATCCACGCGCGCATGGTGCCGTGCAGCACCGGCGCCTCGGCGTCATCCACGGGGCAGGTGGCCACCACGCCATCGCGCACCAGCGCGACATTGGTGTACGCCCCCTCGCCCAGCCAGCCATCCCGCACCAGGATGCATTCGTCCACGCCCGCCGCCTGCGCCTCCATTAGCGCCAGGATGTTGCCCGCCAGCGAGATTGTCTTGATGGCGCAATGGTGCCACCGCATGTCGGGGCGCACGATCGCGCGCACCGCGTCAGGAGCGGTGAATTCATTGAGGCCCGCACTGGCCGTCACGAAAGCCACCACCGTCGGCACCAGCCCCGCGGGTGGCATGTGCGCACGCGCAGGACCCGCACCGCGCGTCACCTGCAGGTAGACGCATGCGTCGCGGAGCCCGTTCGCCTGCAGCAGCTGCGCACCCACGCGCCCCAGCGTCGCCGCGTCGAAGCCCGCGATCCGCGCCAGCCTGCAGCTCTGCGCCAGCCGTGCCTCATGCAGGTCCAGGGCGACGCCCACGCCGCCGAAGTAGCGCACCATTTCGTAGACGCCGTCGCCGAAGAGGAAGCCGCGATCGAAGATGCCGACGGTCGCGCGCTCTTCGGGGATGAGTTCGCCGTTGACGTATGCGAGCATCGTGCGAGTCTATCGGCGCGGATGGCGCCGCCGCGCCAGCGCTGGCGTCCGAACGCGATCGTCTCAGCGAGTTCGCATCATCGCGCGCACCGCGTCCATGCCGGGGGCGTCCGTCGCCCGCCGCGCACCCGCTCCCCGAGCAGCCGCCGCGAACGCCGCGGCGCGCGCCGGGTCCACTGCGTTCTCCCAGCGTCCATCCACCTTGATGCTGCTGCCCACCACCACGGCGTCCGCCACCTCCAGCAGCGCACGTACGTTTCCCGCGTCCGCGCCGCTTCCGGTCAGGAGCGTCAGCCCCGTCGCCGCCCGCACCGCGCGAAGTTCCGCCAGGTCCACGGCCATGCCCGTCTCCGCCCCCGTCACGATGACGCCATCGGCCAGGAAGAACTCGGCCGCGCGCGCGCAGCCCGCAATGTCGACATCCGCCGTGATGGCGTGCGCCGCATGCTTCTTCTTGATGTCGGCAAAAACCTGCACCCGCTCTGCCCCGATCGAGCGGCGCAGCCGCAGCAGGGGGCCCGCGGCCGCCTCGGCCATCAGCCCTTCGTCGGCGACATGCGCAAAGACAAAGTTTTCCGCGCGCACGAACTCCAGCCCGGTGGCGTGCGCCACCGCCAGCGCCTGCGCAGATCCGCCGCCCAGGACCTGGATGCCCAGCGGCCGCGCCACCGCCGCGCGGACGGCCGCCGCCACCGCCGTCATGCAGGCAGTGATCTCGTGCCCGATTCCGCCGCCCAGGTAGGGGCGGTCATGCATGTTCTCAAGGATGATCCCGTCGAACCCCGCCTCGTCCAGGATGCGCGCCTCGCGCACCGCCTGCGCCACGATCTGCGCGGGCGTCAATTGGGCGCGCGGCGTGCCGGGCAGCGCCGCCACGTGCACCATGCCAAGAATTCCGCGGATCGGTTCAGGAGAGATTGCCATGGATGTCACTGCTTTCCGCGCGGGGCCTCGGTGCCGGTGATGAAGCTGGACTCGCCCATCACCGCATCACGGTACGCACGGTAGTCGGGCGCCTGCATCACGCGCACCACCTCAAGCTCGATTCTTTTCTCCAGCCCCGGATCGAGCCCGAAGCGCTCGCCCATGGCCACGTACTCGCGCATCAGCGGTCGCGCCAGAAGCACGAGGTTGCGGTCGCTGCTGCGCTGCGTCAGGTAGCCCAGCGACGCGGTCGACCCCACGATCGCATCCAGCCCGCGATTCTCAAGCGCGAGCACCGCCGCCTCGTAAGTCTTGTAAGCCACGAAGTCGATCCCCGCATTGCGCAGGTACGTCTCGCCCGCGGTTGCCTCGACGGCGCCGACCCGCGCCTTCAGCAGGTCGCCCGGCCCCGTGACCATCGGCGCCAGCCGCTGCACGGTCAGCACCGAGGTGACCACGCCCGAGAGGGTGGTCAGCAGCACGAAGCCGATCAGCATCCAGAGCGCGGCCACGATCTTGCCCGTCAGCGTCACCGGCACGCGGTCCCCATAGCCCACGGTGGTGAGCGTGCTGACGCTCAGCCACGAGCCCTCTGCGATGCCGGAGAGCGCATGCCCCTCGAAGGGCGGATTCCGCTTGCGCTCGGTCATCCAGAGCACCACGCCGAAGACCACCACCAGCGCCACGATGATCACCAGCCAGCTGAAGATCTCGGGTTCCCAGAGCCGGGCCAGCACGCCCAGGATCGTCAGCGGCTCGCGCTCGCGCGTGGCGATCGAGATGCCGCTCTGGTCGAAGGCCGGGGTCAGCGTGAAGTCGATCAGGTTCTCCGCCTCGATCGGGATGCCGGTCGCGGCGATGTCGATCGTCTGGTCCGCCAGCGCCTTTTTCAGCTCCGCATAGGTGAAGCTCTGCACCTCGTATTGCAGCTGCAGGTTCTGCGCGACGCGCTTCCACAGCTGCACGGCCAACCCGGACCATGCAGGATCGTCGCTGCCGGGCTGCGTGCTCCACGGCGGCAGGTCGCAGACGCCAACCTTGACCACCAGCCCCTTGGGGATCTCGGGCACCTTCTCGGCGATGCGCTTTGTGTCGGTCTTTGAGTTCAGCGTGGCCGCCGTCTGCGGGTTGGCGTCCCGCGGTGCGCGCGCCGCGCCAGCCAGCAGCGCGGTGGCCGCCAGCGACAGGGCGATCGCCAGGCGCGCAGTGATCAGCGGCCGCATTCGCGTGGCGCAGCGGCTGGAAGCAACGGGCATCGACATTGGCCCTTCATCGACGCTGCGGGCACTTTGGGGTGGATTTTCCCTGATCTTGGGCCCTGAACGGGGGCTGGCGGCGCCGGGCGGTATCGTCCATTTCCGTGACGATTGCGCAGCCCGTTCCCAGCCCGAGTGCTCCCCGGACACCCCCCGCGGGTGCGGGCGCACGCACCACCGACCTGGCGGGGGCCGCCGACGCAGAGTGCGCACCCAACCCCGGCACTCCCCCCGTCCGACGCATGCACGACCGCCCGGTGGCGATCGTCACCGGCGCCAGTGCCGGCATCGGCGCGGCCACGGCCATCGAGCTTGCACGCAAGGGGTACGACCTGGTGCTGGTGGCACGAAGGCGCGATCGCCTGGCCGCGGTCGCCGCGCGCGCCAGCGATGCCGCCAAGCGCCTGGTCCGCGCGGAGCTGGTCTCCGAGGATGTCGCCGCCGCGGGAGCGGGCACGCGCATCCTGGATGCCGCCGAGCGCGCCTTCGGGCGCTTCGATGTCGTCTTCGCCAACGCCGGATACGCCATCGAGCGCCCCGCGCACCTGACGCAGGAGGTGGAGCTGCGCGAGATGTTCGAGACCAACTTCTTCTCCTGCGTCGACCTCTGCACCGAGGCCGCGCGGCGCCTGGAGGCCGCGGGGCGCGGCGGGCACCTGCTGATGTGCTCCAGCTGCGCCTCCAAGTTCACGCTTCCCTCCTTCGGGGTCTACAGCGCCAGCAAGGCCGCGCAGGCGCACGTCGCGCGTGCGATGTCGTACGAGCTGGCCTCAAAGGGCATCCTGGTCTCCAGCGTGCACCCCGTCACCACGCGCACCGAGTTCTTCGAGGTCGCGCGCGAGCGCGGCGGCCCCGAGGTGGCGGCGCAGTACGGCATCCATTCGATGTCGCGCTTCTTCGTGCAGCGCCCCGAGAAGGTGGCGCGCGCCATCTCCCGCAGCATCGGCCGGCGCCGCACCGAGATCTGGACCAGCCCGCTGACCCGGCTGGCGGCGGGCTTCATCACGGCGTTTCCCGGGGTCTTCGACTTCGCCGTCCGAATTTCGCAGCGCCGGCGCTGAGCGCCGCGGGGCGGCTATCCTTTGGCCCCTCCGCCGTGACCGCCGGGCAGCGGCACGGCGGCACGCACCCGCACCCTTCGATCGGCAACCACCATGAGCCTTCGCATCGCCATCAACGGATTCGGCCGCATCGGCCGCCTGGTCTATCGCGCCGCACTGACCGAAGGGGGGATGGACGTCGTGGCCGTGAACGACCTGGTTCCCTCCGACAGCCTGGCGTACCTGGTGAATTACGACACCACGCACGGCCGCTTCGGCCAGCGGGTGACCCCCAGCGCCGATGGCTTCGAGTGCGCGGGCAAGAAGACGCGCTGCTTCAGCGAGAAGGAGCCCTCGAAGCTGCCGTGGAAGGACCTGGGCGTGGACATCGTGCTTGAGTCCACCGGGCGCTTCGTCGACTTCGATGGCGCCAGCCAGCACCTGGCCGCGGGCGCCAAGCGCGTGCTGATCAGTGCCCCCACCAAGAGCGACGACAAGATCCGCACGCTGGTCTACAAGGTGAACCACCTGCAGTACGACCCGGCCAAGGACAGCATCGTCTCCAACGCCAGCTGCACCACCAACTGCCTGGCGCCGATCGTCAAGGCGCTGCTGGGGCACTGCGGCATCGACGAGGGTCTGATGACCACCGTCCATGCCGTCACCGCGACGCAGCCGACGCAGGATGGCCCCAGCAAGAAGGACTGGCGCGGCGGGCGCAACGCGTACATGAACATCATCCCCGCCTCCACCGGCGCGGCCAAGGCCGTGGCGCTCTGCATCCCCGAGGTGAAGGGCAAGCTGACCGGCATGAGCTTCCGCGTGCCCACCGCCAACGTCAGCTGCGTGGACCTGACCTTCCGCTCCAGCAAGCCCACCACCATCGCGGCGATCAACGCCGCCATGAAGGCCGCCGCCGACGGCCCGATGAAGGACGTGCTGGGCTACACCGACGAAGAGGTGGTCTCCAGCGACTTCATGTCGGACCCGCGCAGCTCGATCTTCGATTCGCTCGCCGGCATCCAGCTGAACGACCGCTTCTTCAAGGTGGTCAGCTGGTACGACAACGAATCGGGGTACTCGCACCGCTGCGTGGACATGATGAAGTTCATCGCGTCGAAGGGGCTGTGACCCGGTGAGCCTCCTGGCCGCACAGCAGCTGCTCTTCCCCTTCGGCGAGTACTGGGGCTTCTACGCAGGCTTCACCGGCTTCGTGCTGGTGCTGCTGGCGCTGGACCTGGGCGTCTTCCACCGCAAGGCGCATGCCGTGAGCATGAAGGAAGCGGTCAGCTGGACCGCCGTCTGGATGTCGCTGGCCAGCGTCTTCTGCCTGTTGCTCTGGTGGTACTGCGGCTACCGCTTTCCCGACCGGCTGGATTCGGTGCTGGCGGCGGGCTACACCAGCGCCCAGCATGCGGCCAACACCGTGGCGCTGCAGTTCCTGACGGGGTACGTGGTGGAGCAGAGCCTCTCCGTCGACAACATGTTCGTCTTCGTGGTGCTCTTCGGCTACTTCGGCATCCCGGCCAACCTGCAGCACCGCGTGCTCTTCTACGGCATCCTGGGGGCGCTGGTCTTCCGCGCCGTCTTCATCGCCATCGGCGCGGCGCTCATCCAGTACAAGTGGGTGGTCCTCTTCTTCGGCGTCTTCCTGATCTTCACCGGCATCAAGATCATCTTCGCCTCGGAAAAGCCCAAGGACCACGAGAACAACCCGGTGCTGAAGCTGCTGCGCCGGTGGGTGCCGCTGACCCCCAAGTTCCACGGCCAGCGCTTCTTCGTGAAGGAGCTGGCACCCGACCCGCGCGGCACCGGCAGCCAGGCGCTGCGCTGGGTGGGCACGCCCCTCTTCGTGGCGCTGGCCATGATCGAGGTCACCGACGTGGTCTTCGCCGTGGACAGCGTGCCTGCCATCTTTGCGGTCACGCGCGAGCCCTTCATCGTCTTCACCAGCAACGTCTTCGCCATCCTGGGGCTGCGCAGCCTCTACTTCCTGCTGGCAGGGGCCGCGGACAAGTTCCACATGCTGAAGTACGGGCTGGGCGTGGTGCTGGTCTTCGTGGGCGCCAAGATGACGCTTCCCGAGAGCTGGTACCCCGCGAGCTGGGATGGGCACTTCCCCATCACCTGGTCGCTGGGGTTCATCGTGACGGTGATCGGAGGCTCGATCGCGCTCAGCCTCTTCTTCCCCAAGAAGCTGGAGCTTGGGCAGCCAGGGCACGAAGGCGACGCGGGCCACTCATGAGGTTGGCGCGCGGGGGGGCGTCCCCGGGGGCGTTCCCGGCGGCGTTCCCGCTGTCGTGAAGCCCGTGGCCTTCGGCGCGGGCTCCTCCTTCGACGCGAACAGCTCCGCCAGGAAGAGGGACCGGCTGGGGATGATCGCCAGCGCGCCCTTGCTCTCGATGATGCGCTGTGCCTCCAGGACATCGAAGAGCGACGCCAGCACCGCGGGGTCGCGCGAGACCTCGTTCAGCGCCTCGCCCACGATCCTGGGCCGGATCGCGCCCGCCTTGGCGAACTCCACCGCGGCCTGCCGCTCGGCGGTGCTGGTGATGATGTTCACCTGGTTCGCGCCATCCTGCTTGATGGCCGCGGTCACCTGCCGCAGGCGGTTCACCACCTTGCTCTCGATCTGCCGGATCATGTCCGCGTCGCGGAAGTGCACCTTGCGGATGTACACCGAACCAAGCTTGTAGCCCCATGCGTGCGACTGCGGCGAGACCTCGTCGCGCACCGTCACGCTCATCGTGTGGCGGTTCACCAGCATCTCGGCCAGCGGAAGGTTGCTCAGGCAGCGCACGGTCGAGTTGCTGACGTTGGCCGCCAGCGACCCGCGCGGGTCGGTGTTCTTGAAGAGGTACGCCACCGGGTCGCTGATGAACATCTCGAACCAGATGCCGATGCCCATCGGTGCGCCTTCCTCGCTGTTCACCGGCTGGCTGCGCAGGTACTGCTGGTCCAGGCGCATGTCGATCTCGTACCGGCTGCCGATCCAGTTCACGATCGGGGCGCGCAGCCCCACCTTGGTCCACAGGAAGTGCAGCCCCGGCTCGTCGATGATCGCCACCACCTTGCCGAAGAGCACGTAGACATAGCTGCGCTTCTCCGGCACGATGACGTAGAGCCCGAACATGCGCACCAGCCCCAGGAGGAGCGGCACCACGATGAAGCAGCCGACGAAGGTGGCGGCCGCGGCGATCAGTGCGTTCATGACTTGCCCTCCAGGACCACGCGGCCCGCCTGCGAGAAGAGCCCCAGCCGCACGTTGCGGACGTACGCCTGCAGGGCGCCGTCGCCCCCGGCCTGCTTCAGCGCCGCCAGCTGCGAGGCGAGCAGGCGCAGCGGCTCCACCTCGGCCTGCGCCTTCAGCGTCTCGATCTCCACGGCGCGGCGCGACTGCACGATGGTCTGGTCCGCGCTGGCGTGCGCCAGGCTGATGTCGCTGCTGACATGGTTGTGCGCGGTGTTGATGGCGGCCAGCGCGGACTCCACCTCGGCGGGGGGGTCGATGCTGGTGATCAGCGAGGCCTCCAGCTGCATGCCGTAGCGCGCGGGGGCGCAGGCGCATTCGCGATCCATGCCCTCGTTGATGTCGCGCAGGTTCTTGCGCAGGTCGTTGATCGAGATGCCCGCCTGCACCGCGGTGGGCGCCGCCGCGTCGCGCGGCGCCTCGAAGTTGGCGATGCGCTCGCGCAGCACCGAGACGAAGTAACCCATGACGTGCGCGATGGGGTGCTTGACGCCGAAGAGGTAGGCGTACAGGTTGCGCTCCGAGATGCGGTAGCGCAGCTGGCCGGTCAGGCCGGTGTTCAGCTGGTCCTTGGTCACGGCCTCCAGGAAGGCGCCGCCCGCGTTGGCGTCCGGCGCCTCGGGGTCCATGGCCATGTTCACCGTCTCGGTGGCGATGCTCACCTTGTGGACGCGTTCCCATGGCCACTTGAAGTAGGGGCCGCCCGGCTGGATCACGCGCACCTGCGGGAAGCAGTAGCGCTCGCGCTCTTCCGGGGAGAGGGACGCACTGATCGGGTCGTCCAGCGTGGTGGCCGTGCCCACGCGCTGCGCGCGGCCGAAGCTGGTCTTCACCGCGCGCTCGTTCTGGTTCACGGTGAAGATCCCGGCCGCCAGGTAGCGCACCAGGAACCACGCGATGAACCCGATCGTGCAACCAAGAGGGACGCCCAGGGGGAAGTCAAGCATTTCGTTGCGCTCCGTGTGTGCAGGAAGGGGGGAGGCGGGCAAGCGTGCGGCCGGCCCGGCCCCGCGCGCGGCGGATGATAGGGGCGGCAGGGAAAGCTGCTCGGCTGCGTGCTGCGTGGCGCGGTGGGCGCGCCGCAAGGGGCGGCAGCGGCTTTGGCCCAACTACCATGCGGTGCATGTACCCCACCAAGAACAATCTCCCGGAGGCAACGCGGTCCGCGGCCATCAAGCTTCTGAACGCGCTGCTGGCGGATGCCATCGACCTGCAGACGCAGTGCAAGCAGGCGCATTGGAACGTGAAGGGGCCCTCCTTCATCGCGCTTCATGAGCTTTTCGATAAGGTGAACGAGGCGGTCGAGGAGTATGTCGACCTGATTGCAGAACGCGCCGTGCAGCTGGGTGGAACGGTCGAGGGCACCGCTCGCGCCGTGGCGGCACGGACGCGCCTGCCCGAGTACGCGGCCAAGGGCGGCGAGGGGCGCGCGCATGTCGAAGCGCTTTCGAGCGCGCTTGGTGCCTTCGGTGCGCGTGCGCGTGCGGGCATCGATGAGGCGTCTGGACTCGGCGATGCGGACACCGCCGACGTGCTGACCGAGGTCTCGCGCGGCACGGACCAATGGCTGTGGTTTGTGGAAGCGCACCTGCAGGCGGAGCGGTGAGTCGGGGCGCTGGAGCGGAGCGTTGAAGCGGGGCGCGGCGATGGCGCGCGGCGGCACGCGCCGGGCGCTCAGAAAGCCGCTTCTGGTGCTCCCAGCGCGGTCTCGGCCATGTGGCTTGACAAGCAGCGGAACCGTGGCTAGCATTGCCCCTGTTCCGCCGGGTTTCACCGCCCAGCAGAATCTCGGGATCATGACCCGGAGGCGACTGGCCACAAGCCAGTCCCCGCGACTTCAGAAGTTTGGGCCCGGTCCGAAGTGTCTGCGCCCACTGACGGTTTCCAAAGAGAGACGGCCCGAAGCGGCCAACTCACCGATGATGGAAGGACGCCCTGGCCGAAACGCCGGGGCGTTTGCGTTTTCGGATGTGCGACGGCGCGTCGTCGCAGGCGGCGGCGGCGCCCGCACAATGCGGACGCCGCTCAATGCCGGCGCCCGCAGCCGTCGATCATTCGCGTGAACCCCGTCATCGCCGCCGACTTTCAGGGTTTCCCCTCGCAGAAGCGGGGGTGGGGTCATTTCTACGATCGGTGCGTTCGCTACTTCACACCAGGAGACTTCAGGATGCACCACCACCAGACCACATCCACCCGTGCCTTGATCGCCCGCGCCGCCATGCTGGCCAACGGGCTCTTGCTCACCGGCACCGCCGCCTTCGGTGCCGTCGACACCGTGCCCACGACCAGCGGGGGCGCGCTGGCCAACGCGCTGCATCCGGCCGGCCTGACTATCAAGTCGGTCCAGGTCCACAATGGCGCGGAGGGGCAGATTGGCACCTTCAGCAACTTCAACCTGCCCCCAGTCACCATCCAGAGCGGCGTCGTCCTCTCCAGCGGCAGCGTCGCAAACCTGGGTCCCATCCCCGAAGCATCGCTGCCGGACTACGACCCTTCATCGCCGCCGGCGCAGGTGAACAGCCAGATGGTCTTTGACCCGGAGACGGGCGCCACTGCGGAATTCGACAACTACGGCCTGACCGCGGGCAACATCGAGAACTTCTATGGCTGCTACGACGTGGCCGCGATCGAGGTCACCTTCACGCTGGAGGATGCTGCGCAGGTGAAGTTCGACTTCGTCTTCGGCTCGGTCGAGTATCCCTTCTGGACCAGCTCGTACACCGATGCGTTCCTGGTCTTCCTGGACGGCACGGATGTCGAGAACCAGATCACCTATGACGCCAACGGCACTGCGGTGCAGGTGGGCAAGTCCTTCGCCGGCCTGGAGACGACCGCCGACCTGAACACGGCGTTCGCGAATCCCCACGGCGTGATCCACCACTTGACCACGACCACCGCCGAGCTCTCGGCGGGCGAGCACGTGCTGATCTTCGAGGTCGGCGACGTGAACGACCACATCCTGGACAGCGCGGTCTTCATCACCAACCTGCGCACCGGCACGGGTACTGAAGGCACCGGTGAGACCGAAGACGACAGCTGCCCCGAAGACCTGGACCGCGACGGCAAGGTGGATGGCGCCGACTTGGGCGTGCTGCTTGGCGCCTGGGGCGACCGCAAATCCGACGAGGACCTGGACGGCAACGGCGAAGTCGACGGCGGCGACCTTGGCATGCTGCTCGGAAAGTGGGGCCCGTGCTGACCCGCGCGCCGCACGCTTGACAGTGCGCCAGCCCAGCCCTACCATCCGCGATTCGCACTGCGGGGTAGAGCAGCCTGGTAGCTCGTCGGGCTCATAACCCGGAGGTCACTGGTTCAAATCCAGTCCCCGCTACTTCTTGTGCCAAAGGGACTTGCATCACTGCGAGTCCCTTTTGCATTGGTCGAATGTGGCGGTTTGTACCCCAAACTGTACCCCGCCAG
>JBGARR010000047.1:0-16274 GCA_044230125.1 Phycisphaerales bacterium | reverse complement strand
CCATGCATCTCGGCGCTTGGGCTGCGCCGCGACGGTCTTGCGGGCGTTCGCCAGCGATTCGGCATGGCTCTCTGGGTTGTTGGGACGGCTGGCGACCAGGGCTCGAAGCTCTGCGGCGGTCGGCTCGACCGACGCCTTCCACGCCGAGTCGGCGTCCGCCAAGAGCTGCTGCGCGACCAAGCGCTGGGAGGGTGACAGGTTCAGGCGATCCAAGAGCTCTTGCCATTCGCCGGGCTGCCAGGGAATCGGCACCATGCCGCGCTGCGAGGTGAAAGCTCCCCAACCAGAGGCGACGGATCGCTTGGGCAAGTCCTTGTCCTCGGGCGGCGGCGCGGCCGGGAGTCCGAAGTCCCGGACATCCTCGGGGCTGGCAGCGATCAGGTCGGCACGCTGCACCGGGATGTTCGCGCCCGCGCGCAGCCAATCGACCCCCAGCTGCTTGCTCAGTTCGGCGAGCTGGGTCACCGCAAGTGCGATGCGCACGCCCTGGTCCCCTTGAACCTCGATCCAGCCCGTGGCAGCGCCGGCAGCGGTGAGCGCCTGCGTGAACGCGTCCGCTTCCTGGTCCTCAAGCGCGGCGTCCTCCTTGATCCACCGCGCCAGAATCGGGCGGATCCTGGCGCGCGCGGCATTGTCGAACTGCGGCATGCGCAGCAGCACCTGAACGATGGAACTGACGTTGGTCGAGTTGTCGAAGGCAATCGCGGGCAAGGCCCCCCGCAGCGGAGATGGCCCCCGGTCCGCCAGCAAGCTGCCGCGCATCCTCGATCGATACGCCATCGCCGCGCCCGCCGGCGCCGCACCGATGACCGCGCGCATGGCCGAAAGCTCGGCACCACGAAGCGCGGCGCGAGTCCGCGCCTCTGGCTGCACGACATGCGGCGCCATGTAGCCACCCCCCCGCCCTGAATAATCGGGCGCGTCGCGCTGTGCAGCCACGCTGGCGCCGATGGACGCGTCGATCGCCGCTTCCGCGCCCGTCCAGGCCCGCAGGCGCGCTTCGCGCTGCGCATCAATCGCTTCCAAGATCAGGGCGCGCTGCTCCGCGGTCAGTGCGCGCCACGAGACGCTGGAGTTCATGATCGATCCAGCGTCTCCCGCGACCTCAGCGGGCGCGCCGACGATGGCGAGCCGTCGCTGGATTCCCTCGATGCGCCTGTCCAGCGCACGCCGCGCGCGCAGCGCCGCCAGCCGCTGCAGCATTGGCGCCTCGGCCCCCGGCACCGTAGCCAGTGCATCGAAGAGCTGCTCCTCCGCCGCATCGGTGGCGCCGCGCAGCCGCTTCTGGTGCGCGCGCAGTCGCGCCAGCTCGGCGTCGGTGATGCGCACGCCGTTGGACATGTTGGAACCCTGCACCAATGGCATCGCGTAGGGGACGGATTGCGCCACAAGGGCATCGACGGCATCGGCGTACTTCGCGTGCGCTGCCAGCACCGCCTCGGGCGGCAGCGCAATGTCATTCCATCGCAGCGCGTTGTCCAGGGCCTGGAAGGAGTAGCGCACCGGCAGTGCGCAGGTGGCGGCATCCACGCCATCGGACCAGACTTGCGCCATGGCGGGCGCGGGCGCCAGCAGCATTGCGAGTCCGGCGACCACCAACCGAGCCAGCCAACTGGGTGCGCCCCAACGCCTCAACGGTTCCCGGGTGTCCATGCGGCTAGGTTAACCGCGCACCAAGCGGGGGCGCCCGGTCCTCAGTGCGCAAATGCGGCCACGCTCCACTCCCCGCGTGGAACGCCCGAATCGCCTATTGCCCTACGCTGCGGCCAGATGGCAACACTGGGCAAACGCAACCTTCTCCGAGCGGTCCGCCAGGCGGATGCAGGGCTGTACCTGGACGCCCAGGAGCTTGGCGAGATCCTGCTGCCGCGCCGCTATCTTCCGCCCGACCTGCAGCGCGACCAGCTCCTGGATGTCTTCCTCTACCGCGACAGCGAGGATCGCCTGGTCGCCACCACCGAGCAGCCGCTGGCCTGCGTCGGCGAATTCGCGTGCATGCAGGTGAAGGATGTCAACGAGGGCGCGGGTGCCTTCTTGGACTGGGGCCTGGCGAAGGATCTGCTGCTCCCCTTTCGCGAACAAGGTTCGCCGGTGCGCGTGGGCCAGCGCGTTGTCGTGGCGGTCTGCATGGATGAGAAGACCGATCGCATCATCGCCAGCGCGCGCATCGATCGGCACTTCAGCCGCGAGATGCCCGCGCTGAAGGCCGGCCAGCAGGTGCGCGCGCTGGTCTGGGGCAAGACACCGCTGGGATACAACGCGATCGTCGAGAATGCGTTCCGCGGGCTTCTGTATCACAGCAGCCTGGCCACGCCGCTGAAGCTCGGCCAGTTGCTGCAGTGCTACGTACGAGAGGTGCGCGAGGACCGCAAGATCGATCTGAGCCTGGACGCCGCGGGATACGCGCGCGTCGGGCCGCTGACTGAGCAGGTGCTGCAAGCGCTCCGCAGCGCGGGCGGTCAACTGGACCTGGATGACGACAGTTCGCCCGCCGCCGTGCGCCAGCGCTTCGGCGTCAGCAAGAAGGCCTTCAAGCAGGCGCTGGGTGCGCTGTACCGCGATCGCAAGATCACCTTCGCCAAACCGGGCATCAGGCTGTCAGGTGCAGCCACCGAGACCGCGTGACGCCCGCGGCGTGGCCCCCGAGACGCGCGCTGCAACGACTGAATTCGCTAGCATCCGGCCTCACTGGGTCCGCACCTTCATCCCAAGCAAAGGTCTGCACACATGAAGAAATACGTGGTGGAGTTCATCGGCACGCTGTTCCTGGTCACGACCGTCGGTTGCACCGTCCTGGGCGCCGCGCCGCTGGCGGCGCTGGCGATCGGCTCCTCGCTCATGATCATGGTCTATGCGGGCGGGCACATCTCCGGCGGCCACTACAACCCCGCGGTCACTCTGGCGGTCTTCCTGCGCGGGAAGTGCCCGGCCAGTGATGTCCCCGGCTACATCCTGGCGCAAGGCGCCGCCGCGGTCGCCGCCGCCATGATCGTTCCGTACCTGATGGGCAACCCGGGCGTGCAGGCGATGCAAGTGGTGGCGGGCCGCGCCCTGCTGGCCGAATTCCTCTTCACCTTCGCCCTCTGCTACGTGGTGCTCAACGTGGCCACCGCCAAGGGCACGCAGGGCAACTCCTTCTACGGCCTGGCGATCGGGTTCACCGTCGTGGTGGGCGCGCTGGCCGTTGGCGGCGTCTCCGGCGGCGCCTTCAATCCCGCGGTCGCGATCGGCGCCACGATGATGGGCCTCTTCAGCGCCGGCAACCTGTGGATCTACCTGGTGGCCAACTTTGCGGGGGGCGCTGCGGCGGCGGCCGTCTTCAAGTTCGTCAATCCTCCGGACGCCTGATCGCGCGCACGCAATGACCCAAGCACAGCTTCTGGCCGCGCTGGGAACGCTCCTTCTGTGGGCGATCCACCTGGCCTTCATGGCGCGGGCGATCCTGCGTCCGCACCGCGATCCTTCCTCGCGCATCGCGTGGGTGGTGGTCATCGCGGTGCTGCCGGTGGTGGGCATCGTGGGGTACGTCCTGCTGGGCGAAACCAACATCGGCCGCCGCCGCGCGGGGGCCATGCGCACGGTGCTCTCGCGGCTGCCCGACGTCGCCGCCACCCCGGGCGCCACCGCAGCCGAGCTGCAGCCGAACCTGCCCGAGCGCTACCCGCACCTTTTCCAGGTGGGGAAGTCGGTGAATGGCTTTGCGCCCATCGGCGGCAACACCGGCGCGCTGATGCGCGACTCCAACGCCAGCATCGATTCCATCGTGGCCGACATCGACGCCGCCACCGAGCATGTCCACCTGATCTTCTACATCTGGCTCCCCGACGGCAACGGGCTGAAGGTGGTGGAGGCGTTGAAGCGCGCGGCCGCGCGCAAGGTCGCCTGCCGCGCGATGGCGGACGCGCTCGGCTCGCGCACGATGATCAACTCGGAGCACTGGCGCGCCATGCGCGGGGCGGGTGTGCAGCTGGCCGCGGCGCTGCCCATCGGAAACCTGCTGGTGCGCGCGCTGCGCGGCCGCATCGACCTGCGCAACCACCGCAAGATCGTGGTCATCGACAACCGCATCACCTACTGCGGCAGCCAGAACTGCGCCGATCCCGAGTTCCGTGTCAAGGCGAAGTTCGCCCCCTGGGTGGACGCCATGATCCGCTTCGAAGGGCCTGTCGCGCGGCAGAACCAGCACCTCTTCGCCAGCGACTGGATGGCACAGGTGGACGAGGACCTCACCGGCCTGCTGCGCCAGCCGCTGCCGCCCGCGCGGCCCGGGCTGGTGGCGCAGGTCATCGGCACCGGCCCCACGGTGCGCTACTCGGCGATGCCCGAGGTTTTCGAGACGCTGATGTTCGCCGCGCGCCGCGAGCTCTTCATCACCACGCCCTACTACGTCCCCGACGAGTCGATGCAGGCCGCGCTCTGCGCCAGCGCCCTGCGCGGCATCGCCACCACGATCATCTTCCCGGCGCGCAACGACTCGTGGATCGTGGCCGCCGCCAGCCACAGCTACTACGCCGACCTGCTGGCTGCTGGCGTGCGCATCTTCGAATACCAGGGCGGCCTGCTGCACACCAAGTCGCTGACGCTGGATGGCGATGTCACCCTGATCGGCTCCGCCAACATGGACCGACGCAGCTTCGAGCTGAACTACGAGAACAACATCCTGCTCTACGACCCCGCGCTGACCGGGCAGGTGCGCCAGCGCCAGGAGGAGTACCTTGGCCGTTCGCGCCAGGTGACCGCCCAGCAGGTCGCAGGATGGTCCACGCTCCGGCGCCTCTGGAACAACACCATCGGGATGCTGGGGCCGGTGCTCTAGACCGCGCGGTGCCGCGCCGCCCTGGTGACTGGCGGGAGGCCGCTCGGCGTTCGGTGGACCGCCTGCGTCCGGCGGTCATTCCTTCGTGCCCTGCCCCGCCCTGCCCTGCCCTGCCCTGCCTTGCCTTGCCCCGCCCTGCACCCAAGGACCACCATGACGACGCTCTTCGCCCGCTCTGCCGCGCTTCTCCTTGCCACCACCGGGATCGCTGCGTCCACCGCGCCGCCGGATCGCACAGTCGCCGCCCCTCCGGCGCAAGCCGCGCCCGCGACGCCCGCCGCCGACCTGGCCGCTGCCACGCGCGCGGCGAACGCTTCAAACGCATTCGCGATCGACCTCTTCCGCGCACTGCGCGCGGAGAACCCCGATCGCAATCTCTTCTTTTCCCCCTACTCCGTCTCGGTGGCGCTCACGATGGCCGCCGAGGGCGCACGCGGCGAGACCGAAACCGAGATGGCCGCAGCCCTCCACTTCACCGATGGCGCACGCGGCTCCGGCCGCCCGATCACCCCCATCCATACCGGCAACGCCGCGCTCGCGCGCCGCTTTGCCGAGGCAAGCGGCAGCTCCGACCCCAAGACGCGCGACCAGATCGCAGGGCTCCGCGCGAAGCTGGCGGCCGCCAACGCGCTCACGCGCAAGCTGGAGACGGAGAACACCTGGCAGGAGGCGATGAAGGCGCACCAGGAAGCCAGCCAGCTTGCCAACGAGCTCAACGGCCTCATGACCACGGTCGACCGCTTCGACCTGCGCATCGCCAACGCGCTCTGGGTCGAGCAGACTTTCGCGCTGGCACCCACGTACTCGCAGGCGATCGAGGCCTTCTACGGCACGGGCGGCGTCACGCCGCTGAACATCGCCGGGGACACCGAGGGGTCGCGCCTGCGCATCAACGGCTGGGTCGAGGACCACACCGAGCGTCGCATCAAGGACCTGATCCCGCAGGGTGCGCTTGCCCCCGACTCACGGCTGGTCATCACCAACGCCGTCTACTTCCTGGGCCAGTGGGTCACGCCCTTCGCCGAGCATGCCACTGCCGATCAGCAGTTCACCCGCGCCGATGGCACCGGCGTGACCGCCCGGATGATGAACGACCACGCGCGCGGTGGCGTCCCCTACGCCGCCTTCACCGGCACGGGCCAGTACTTCGACACGCCCGCGATGGTGCCCAGCGATCCCGCCCAGCGTCCCGCCACCTATCCCGACGACGCGGGCTTCTCGCTGATCGAGCTTCCCTACAAGGGCGGCGACCTGTCGATGGTGCTGATCGCGCCGCGCACGCCGCAGGGGCTTCCGGCGCTCGAGTCCACGCTGACGGCTGCCGCGCTCTCGGGATGGCTGGCGCAGATGAAGCCGCGCACCGTCGACACCGCGCTGCCGCGCTTCGCGCTGCAGGACTCCTCCGAGCTTTCCGGCGCGCTGCAGTCGATGGGGATGCGGCGCGCCTTCACGAGCCCCGGCCAACCGGGCGGCGCGCAGTTCACGGGCATGTCCGCGGGTTCGAGCCCAGCGGAGCAGCTGTTCATCAGCAAGGTGCTGCACAAGGCGTGGGTGGAGGTGAACGAAAAGGGCACCGAGGCCGCGGCCGCCACCGCCGTCATCATGGCACCGGGCAGCGCGGTCCAGCAGGCGCCGGTGATGGTCCCCTTTGTCCCGGTCTTCCACGCCGACCATCCCTTCCTGTTCCTGATTCGCGACGGCAAGTCCGGGCTCATCCTCTTTGTCGGACGGGTCGCCGCTCCTGCACAGTGACAGGCGAATCGGACCCTTGCATCGCGGACCAAGGGGTTCTCGGCGCGCGCACGCGGTCCACGGCGAACGAGAGCGGACAAGGGCGCGATAAGCCAGCGCCATCCGCGCTCGACGGCGCATCAAGCGCGTGCTTTCCTTTCAACCAAGCAGCTCCAATCGCAGAATCGGGCTGCCTTCGTGTTGCACGGCGCGCCCTGCGCCGTCGCACCTGGCGCGTTCCTCTCCCCAGGAGTTGCCCATGCGTCCCCTGCCGCGCATCGCCTTCGCCACTTCGGCCGCCGCGCTCTGCCTCTGCGCCGGTGCCTCGGCCGACATCATCGCCAAGTGGGACATCTTGACCGGGCTGCCCTCCGGCAGCGGCAGCACCCCCACCGGCAGCTCGTACTCGATGGGTGCGGCCAACACGGGGGCCCTCACGGCCGGTTCGGAACTGCTTGCCGTGCACGCCAGCGCGCTCTCGCAGTACACGACGACTTCGGGCAATGGATCGCAGTATTCCTTTTCGAGCGATCGCTGGGCGGCGGGCGACTATTACCAAACCACCGTCTCCACGCTTGGCTACAGCTCGATCGGCATCTCCTTTGACGCCTGCCGCAGCACGACAGGACCGGGCAATTTCGCCCTCTCTGTCAGCGTGGATGGCGGCAGCAACTTCGCCACGCTCATCGCCTCCGCACCGGTGCTGGTCTCCGGCGGCGCAGGCTCCCCCGGGACGTGGGCCGTCACTACCTCGCGCCAGGCGGAGTACCTGGTGAGCGCCGCAGCGGCAGCGGCCGACAACCGCGCCAGCGTGATCTTCCGTTGGCAGGCTCTTGCGGGTGGAAGCGGCTCCTCGGGCACCGCGCGAGTGGACAACGTCCAGGTCACCGGCACCATCATTCCAGCCTCGGGATCGCTGGCGGCTCTTGGGGCCGTGGGACTCTTCGGGAGTCGTCGACGTCGGCGCTGACGGGGCCGCCCCGCGCCCCCCCGGGGCTTCAGCGTGTGCAACTCCAACCCCAGTTCCAAGCCGGAGTTATGGGATTCTTGGGCAAATTGTCGACTTTTCCGTCGCCAATTTCACGATCTGATTCGCTCTTTGGCAAAGCAGGGCTAGGTTGTAGGGTCTGACCCGATTGGACGTGGGCATCGGCGCTTTTGGCGCCCACCACATTCCAGTTCGGGACACACGGGGGCAGGGAAAAAGGGAACAACTCGACTAGTAGCGCCCTTCGCGCTCGGTTTCTGTCCGTCCCCTTTTAGAGCTGAAAGGTTTTCCCGATGATCAAGTCCACCACCCGTATGACCCTTCTGAGCGTTGCCGCGCTGGCCCCCGTCGCGCTGGCGGCGATCGCCACTGCCGGCCTCGCCTTCAGCTTTGCCGACCCGACCCCGGGCAAGCAGCTGCACAACCTGCAGGCCAACCAGGCTGGCGCCGGCACCGGCGTCATGACCTACGACACCAGCGCCGCGCTGAGCTTCCTGGTGGATGGCTCGGGTGAGGCCAACCCCTTCACCGCGACGTGGTTGAACGCCCGCATGGAGATGTCCATGACGGTCTTCACCGGCACCACCAGCGCCGGCGTCTTCAACGCCCCCGTGACCGGCTTCTTCCGCATCTATGACGCCAGCACGGGCGACACCATCCTGCGCGGCGACGCGACGGGCGGCGCCTTCCTGCGCTTCGCGGGCACGAGCACCATCCTGCTCTCCAGCGACGCTGGCTTTGCCTACACCTTCGGCACCGCGCTGATGAACGTCCTCACGTTCACGGGCAACGGCGGATCCTCGCCCTTCGATCCCCAGGAAGGCAGCTTCTCGCTGACCGACGCGATCGCCCTCGACGGCGGCGACCTGATCGGGCCGGGCGGCGTGGTCAAGTCCTTTGACGCCAACGCTTCCTACTCGGGCAACACCGAGACGATCCCCGCCCCCGGCGCCCTGGCGCTCCTGGGCGCAGCTGGCCTCGTCGGCGCCCGTCGCCGTCGCGCCTGAAGCTGATCGCTTGAAAGAACCACCCGCCCAGGCGCGCTTGCGCCTGGGCGGGTGTCATTTTGGAGCGGAAGGGATCAGCCCGCCTCAGGAGCGTCAGTCCGTGCTGGCCGCACCGGCAACGGCGGGGACGGCCGGCTTCGCGTTCGAATTGGCATTCGAATGGGCGTTCGCGTTCGGCTTCGCATTCGCGTTCAGGTCGGCGTTCGCGTTCGGCTTCGCGTTGGCACTGGCGGAGCCCGAAGCATGCTCAGCGGTGGCCTTGTAGCCCGCTGCGCTGACCGCGGCGCACGCGGCGTCGCACTGCGCATCGGTCGCACACTTGATCGTGGCCGAACCCACGCGGACGGACTCGGTGGTGACGCCAGCGACGCCTTGCAGGGCGGTCTTGACCTTCTGGATGCAGACATCGCCGGTCATGCCGTCGATCTTGAGCGTGCGCGTATTGGTCTTGGTTGTCGATTCCATGGAGGAATCCTTTCAGGGAGCGGTGGAGCGCGGGGCCTGGATACCCCTGCGTCCCGCCACCGTATCCCTGCGCGACCGCCCGGACAAGGCGCTCAAGCGCAATTGCCGCCGTGAACTCCGCGACTGCGGTGGTATCCCTGAGTGAAAGTGCGGAGAAGTGGATGCGGCGCGCGCAACCTGCATGCGGATGGTCCACATCGCGCGCACCGCGCGCGCCCCGTGCGCGCACGCGCTCACGGAACCGTCAGCACGATCTTGCCGCGCCCGGACGCGCCCGACTTGCTTCGCTCCTGCGCCTTGGCGGCGTCCTTCAGTGCAAAGGTCTCACTGACATCCGGCGTCACCGTGCCTGCGTCGATGAGCGCCGCGATCTCCGCCAGCTCCTTCGCGTCCGGCTGCACCAGGAAGACGGCGCCCTTCGCCTGGCGCTCCGCGAGCTTCGCCTGGTCGGGCTGCGCCACGATCGAGACCAGGAATCCGCCCGGCTTCAGGCACTGGTACGAGCGCGCCAGCGTGTCGCCGCCGATCATGTCGAAGACGACGTCGACGTCCTTGGCAACTTCCTCGAACTTCTGCGCCTTGTAGTCGATGACGCGCCCGGCGCCCAGCCCCTTCACGAAGGCCGCGTTTTCCGCCGATGCCGTGGCGATCACCCTGGCCCCTTTGGCGACCGCCAGCTGCACCGCGAAGTGCCCCACGCCACCGGCGGCGCCGTGGATCAGCACGGTCTGCCCGGGCTGCAGCTTCGCCTGGTCGAACATCGCCTGCCATGCGGTCAGCGCCGCCAATGGCACCGCCGCCGCGTGCGCATGATCCGCCTTCGCCGGCTTGCGCGCCAGCACCTTGACGGGCACCAGCGCGAACTGCGCGTAGCCGCCGCCGCCGATGATCGGCAGGTACGCAAAGACCTCGTCCCCCTTCTTGAAGTCGTTGACCCCCTCGCCGATCAAGTCGACCACTCCCGAGACATCGAAGCCGGGAGTGAAGGGCGGCGTGATCATGCCCTTGCCCATGCCGTCGCGCAGCTTCCAGTCGACCGGGTTCACGCTGGCGGCGCGGACACGCACCAGCACCTCGCCCGGACCCGGTGCCGGCACTGGGACCTCGTCGAGCTGCAGCACTTCAGGCCCACCAAAGCCGTGCATGCGCACCGCCTGCATCGTCTTCACCGCGGGCGGCGCCGGCGCGCTCGGAGCGACGGGTGCAGCTGGTGCCGCGGGCGCGCCCTGCGCCGCAGGCGCGTCATGCGCGGCGGGCGCGACCTGCGCAGCAGCTGCCATCATGAAACAAACTGCCGCCAAGAGCGTGGGAAAGCGTGCCGTGATCATGGCGGAATCCTAACGGGCGGAGCGGGCGCACTGCGCGCAGCAGCATCGTCGCCCTCCAACGGGCGCGGCCGCACCGTGCCGCACTCGGGGCAGTAGACCGTGCGGACGCCATGGAGCAGCTGCCCGCACTCGGGGCAGGTGTACGGTGGCGCGGCCAGATCCCGAAGCGCCCGCGTTCGGGCCCGGTGCAGGCTCCGCAGCACCAGCCGGAGCATGACTCCGGCGCAGATGAGCAACGCGCCAACCCCCAGAAGAATCCAGCCGAATCCAGCGCTCGCCGTCAACCCGACGGCAACGGCGAGCACACCGCAAACGATGATCATCGTGCTCAAAAGGACGCCCGCCCGGGCTGGCTGGCCGCCGGCGTTCATCGCGCCGCCCTCACCATCTGCCTCCGCCGCCCGATTCGCGGTAGGGCTCCCACGGACCCGGCCCCAGGAATCGCGCAGCCAGGTCGGTCAGGTCGTATCCCAGCGCGCGCTCGCACGCCTCCTGTCCGCAGTCATCGGTGCTGGCAGTGCGCAGGAACTGGAAGAAGCGCCGCTGCGGCTCGCGCACCAGGCCGAACCAGCGCACGCGTCCCTCCTCAATCATCAGCCGCATGAGCACCTCGGCCAGCCGGTAGCTCAGACGCTGGACCGGGCCTGGATCGGAGAATCCCTCGCCGCTCCAGAATTCGCCCAGCCCATTGGCGCGCCAATAGCGCTGGTGTTCCTCGGCGATCTCGCGGTCCATCAGCAGCAGCGATCGCCCGGTCATGTCATGCTCGAAGATCTGCGCGAGGCCTTCCTCGACCCATTGCGGCATCGAGAGGTGCTGGAGCGAGGCGT
Source organism: Phycisphaerales bacterium (assembly GCA_044230125.1). Classification (GTDB taxonomy): domain Bacteria; phylum Planctomycetota; class Phycisphaerae; order Phycisphaerales; family SM1A02; genus UBA966. The sequence continues at coordinate 5,109 of JBGARR010000047.1, read as the reverse complement.
GCGTCAGCTCGTGCGCCAGCGTGTTCTCCAGCTCGATCAGGCGGCTTCCGTGGAGCGCGACATGCGGCAGCCCCTCGCGGATGTGCACGCCCGCGGAGGTGCCATGCTCACCGTCGGAAGAGTGCGCCGCGATGTAGCGGTAGTACTCATCCGGCTCGTCCAGCGCCACCACCACCTGCTTGCCGCGGGCGTCCAGCTGGGCGATGTCCCCCAGGATGGACTGCAGCGAACCGCGGCAACGCTCGGCAAACTGCAGCAGCTGCCCCCCGCTGCGATCCGCCCCCGGGACGATGGCGATGAAGTGCTTCGACTCGAAGGGCCCCTTCACGTCCGGCAGCGAGGCCACCAGTTCGGTGAGCCACTGGCGCGAGACGTCGTCCCACGCCCGGGCGCGCATGCCAGGTGCGCAGCGCGTCTCGATCCACGGCTCGATGACGCTCCATTGTGGAACGGGCAGCCCATCCTGCCACTCCATGTACTCGGAGATGTCAAGCTCTTCGCCGTTCATGCTCGTCGCCAAACTGTGCGCTCACCGTGCCGCCCGCGGCGGGAGTCCACCTCCGGTGAGTGTAAGCCCGCCCCTCGGAGGCCCTGCCGCCGCACATCGCCTGATTTCCCAAAATCCATTGCGGGCTTCGCGCGCCGGTTCCGTGTATCGGAGGAGAGGGCCTCCCGTGCCCTCCGGACACCTCGCACGCGGCGGCACCACGGGCCGCCCGGCCAATCACGGAGCACAGAAATGCAGAGCAATTCGTATTCACGGCGCCTGGCGCAGCTCGCCACGTTTGGAGCAATCCTGCTGGCCGCACCTGCCGTTGCGGGCGCCCAATCCAGCTGCTCATGCATGGGCGACCTGACGGGCGACGGCATCGTCGATGGCGCCGACCTGGGCCGCCTGCTGGGCGCGTGGGGCACGGGCGCGGGTGCTGCGGACCTGAACCAGAGCGGCTTGGTGGACGGAGCGGACCTGGGCCTGCTGCTGGGCGCATGGGGGCCCTGCGGCGCTCCGGCGAATGACCTGTGCGGCGGCGCGCAGTTCGTCGGACCTGGCGAGTACGCCTTCTGCACCGCCATGGCTGGCACGGACGGCCCGACACTCCCGGCCAACAGCTGCGGCTATGCGGGGCAGGTCTACAACGACGTCTGGTTCGTCTACGAGGCGCTGAGCGATGGCCAGCTGGCGCTCTCCACCTGCAACAACGCGGACTTCGACAGCGTCATCGCCGTGTACGGCTCGGCGCTGCCGGGCTTCTCGCCCTGCCCCACCGAGGGCATTGGCCTGGCGACGCTGACCGGATGCAACGACGATTCGGCGGGATGCGGCGGGCTCACCTCGGCGGTCACTGTGAACGTCGCCGCGGGGCACCTGTACCGCATCCGCGTCGGTGGGTTCAATCCCGCCGAGTCGGGCACGGGCTACCTGCTGGTCGACTTCACGCAGCCTGGCGAGTCGTGCGAGAACCATCGCAATGCCGCCAACGTCCATGGCATCCAGACGATCATCGGCGACACCCGCGACAACCAGATCTCCAGCTATCCCGACAATTGCGCGCTCGACCATCCGTACGGCCCGACCGAGTGGATCCGCTGGGAGTCCACCTGCTCGGGCACGGTCACCTTCAGCACCTGCAACGCGGGCACCGACTTCGACACGGTGCTGACCGTGCTGCGCTACGAGTACAACGGCTTCTGCTGGGGCAGCTACGTCACCTGCGTCGACGACTCCACCGGCCCGGGCTGCGGCCTGGATGGATACCTGCTCAAGTCGCGGGTGCAGCACAACACCTTCGGCGGCGAAGTCCTGTACATCCTGGTGGCGGGCTACAACGGCGGAGCTGGCAAGTACGAGCTGACCATCGACCTGGACTGCAACTGACCCGCTGGCGACGGGCGGCCCGCGCCCGACGGCCAGCGCACCATCAACCACCTCTCATTGGCGGCGGCTCCCGAAGTTCGGGCCGCCGCCTTTGCGATGGCGCCACCAGTGCCCCCATGAGGACTGCCACCAACGCGGCGGGTGCGGGGACGGGCGTGAACTGGATGCTCAGTTCCTCGCTGTCCGCCAGGCTGCCGCTGCGGTCGCGCAGCACGAAGCGCACCTCGAAGAGCTCGCCGGGTGCACCGACCGGGATGTTGAAGACCGGGTGGTAGTCAAAGGAAGGGGTGCCGAAGGGAAGGACATCGCCGACGACCATGAAGTTGGGGAACTTGTAGACCTGAATCCCCGGGTCGAATCCCACCAGCACCGCCTCGATGTCCGAGCCCGGTGCCAGCATGAAGCGGTCCATCCGGGGCTCGTCGAAGTCGGCAGAGTGGAAGCCAATGCTCCCCGTGGCATAGCCGGCGAACTCGGGGAAGATCGACTCCTCCATGACGATCGGTTGATCGGCGTGCAGCCCCGCCACCAGCTGGCCCGCCGCGCTCTGCCAGATGGTGACTTCCGCCTCCATCCCCGCGCAAGCGATCGGTGATGCGAATGCGGCGCCGACCAGCGCAGCGCACGCGCCGGTCCGGGGAGCGAAGCAGGACGAGACGATGCGGGCGATGAAGTGCATGGCGGTACGGTAGCGCGCATGGGTGCATCTGCGAAGCTGACCACGTGCCCGAGGGACCGGCATGCGGCGGGCTGGGGAGCGCGGGCCAGCCGATGAGGCGGGAACCACGAGGCATTGTGGTGCGGATGACAGATGGCAGAGGACTGCTGACCGCTGGCGCCTGCCGGGCGGCGGCGGACGGCGGCCGACGGCGGCCGACGGACGGCCGATGGCCGAAAGTTGGCGGCGAAGCGCTGCTGCGCACCCGGCGCAATGGCGGCGCTGGAAGGGACCCTCCGGTGCACGGCAGGCAGATGAGTCGCGCGGAAATCAACGCGGTGGGAACGCTGATGATCTGCGCTGTTCCGGTGGTGATCCTCAGTGGCGCGGCGACTGCCCGACGTGCGGTCACCAGGTTCCTCCGGGTGCCGAGCAAGAGCGCTGCCCCGAGTGCGGCACTGACACCCCGGGCCAGTCATGACTGCTGATGGGACGCCGAACCGAGAAAGCCGGTGGGAGAGGTCGCCTCTCTCACTTTCCCGAGATGGACCTGCCAATCATGATCAGCGGCATGATGACCGCCAGCAGCATGCCCACGCCGACGACCGTCGCGACGACTGCCATCGAGACGTTCACCGCAATCGCCGCCCGCGATTGCAGCACACGCTCCTTGCCTAGCAACAGCCCGACGAGCACCGCCGACAGCAGCAAGAAAAAGATTGGATGAACGCTCGTCACCGCCATCGTCGGCGGCGCCATGACCGCATCCACCGCGCGCATGATCGTTCCACACGCGATCGCCGCCAACGGCACACTGATGCCGAAGAGCGCGATCACGATCCCGATCGCCGCGCCGAGCATCAGGCCGCCAGCCCGCTCGCTGCGCCCTGCTCCATTCGCCACAGATGATTCACGCATGATGAGATTCCCCTCTTTGGAGGCGCCGAGGTCCTAACCCGCCGCGCCCTCCGGCTTCCGGCGCCGGAGACTTCGAGACTCTTCGAGACCCTGCATCTCCGGTGGAGGTCAACAAGGAACGGGACGGGCACTGTCTGGTTTCAGTTTACCCCGCCAGCTCCACCATCCGGCGAGTTCCTCGACGTTGTCGATGCCAATCCTCGTGGATGCGGACCACGCACGCGCGCACCCTGCACCCGCGCAGGCGGTCCGACCACCGCAGGCGCACGCGCCCGGGGCGCGACTTCACGCCCACCCCTGCTGGTTGCGCGGGGTCAATGAAACGCTCGACCGCGCCCGCCATGGCACCGGCGACCATGGACCCGTCGAACGACCGGCTGCACCACGAGGCCGCGCGCCATGCACGCGGTCTGCGCCTGGATCGGAAACAGCGAGGCGGTCGCGCGTTCCTTCTACCTGCAGCTGACCGATGAGCACTTCGCCAAGGCGGCACAGAATCCGGCACAGCAATTGCACGCAACGCGATGCGACGAGCCGCAACCCTCTGACCCCCGGCACACGCAAGCCCCTGCAGTTGCAAGGGCTTGCGATCTGGCGCGTCCAGTTGCGACGAACGCCGCGTCAATTGAATGGGCCAGAGAGGACTCGAACTCCATGCAAATTCATCGGGAAAGGCGCACTTTCCAAAACCGAGCGGCGCAAAATGCGGCGCACTTCCGGTCGATGCGGCGATCGATCCCGCGCTCGCGCGCGTCGTCGCGGCGTGGGGCTGCCTGCCCCAGCCAACGCGTGACGAGATTGTGGGGATTGTGGTGCGCGGGCAGATGACCAAGGGACGTCAGTGCCGATCGATCTGAAATCCGCCGGGCTGCAGTGTGCCGCACTCAGGGCACTGGGCGGGGCTACCCTTGCAGTCGTAACCACACTTTGGGCACAGCGAGTGACGTTTCGATTGTCGGGCCCGCCTCCAGAGCTCGATCAAAATCGCCGCTCCACACAGCACACGAGGACCCCAGACGATCGTTTGCACGATCGCTACGCGCAACTCATCAGACTGAGGCGCGATCGATGCGAGGTACTCGTAGCCACTCACGATGGCGTTTGGCTTCCGGCTGTGGAACAGGTACAGGACGAACCACTCCGGCCACACAATTGAGGTCAATGCGAGCGGGACCAGGATCCATAGGTTTCGCCAGAATCTAATCAGAGGAAATCGCATAGATGGCCATAAGCGTGACCCTACCCCGCTTTCCACTTCGCATTCTATGACGCCTTTGCGCTGACGCAAGCGCCCATCTGGACCGCCCGGAGCGAAGCGGAATGCGGTCCAGCGGTCATCGTCTCCGGCGCCGGCGGACGGTACCCCAGGGCGCGGTGAGGCCTAGTCGTGTTGTAGCGGACGTGCCATTGCTCCACAAACGCGCGTCCGCTCGTCCACCGGCGGCCCGCTACGCGGCGCTGCTTGTCGCCGCTGCGGTCGGGTCGCCCGATCATGCACCTTCACACACAACATTTGACGATATCCCCAGCTACTTTCCGCACTCCGAACATCTCGCGGAGGCCGCACCTGACAAGATGTAACCGCAGCTCTCGCATCTCCCGCCAAGTCGGCGGTACCGGCGTCGTGCCGCGCCAAGCAGCCAGCTCAAGGTAAGGC
>JBGARR010000001.1:0-337571 GCA_044230125.1 Phycisphaerales bacterium | reverse complement strand
CTGCAGGGTCGACGGGTCCGACATCGGCCTGCTGCTGCAGTCATGGGGCGCCCGTGGGAGCATCGCTGCCGACCTCGACCACGACGGAAGCGTGGACGGCGCGGACCTCGGGTTGCTCCTGGGCGCCTGGTCCGGCCGGTAGGCGCAGCGGCTGCACCGCATGGTGTAACCTTCACGCCCTCAGGTGACACGCGTGCCAAAGCCCACGGAAACCACCCTCGGTTCCCTTTCGCTGCTGCCACTGGAGGCGGATGGCCCGCCAGTCGAACTGGCCGGCGACGGCCCCTTCACCATCGGTCGCGATCCAGCCTCGACGGTGGTGCTCGCCGATGCATCCGTCTCGCGCACCCATGCCATCCTGGAGCGCGGCCCGCTGGGCTGGGAGATCGAGGACCGCTCAAGCACCAGCGGCGTCTGGGTTGATGGCGTGCACCTGGAGCAGGGCGACCGCTCGGCCGTCGTCGACGGCACGCTGGTGCGCATCGGCCCCGCAAGCTTCGTGGTGCGCGACACCGCGTCCGTCGCAGCGCAGGGGACCGAGACGCATGTCGACCCGCCTGCGGCGCCCGCGGCCGATGCGGCGCGGCTGGCCGACGACCCCTACGCCACGCGCGCCAGCATCTTCCTGCGCCTGCGCGCCGACGGCACCGTGGAGCGCGAGCTTGGCTGGCAGGAGTTCCACCAGCGCTACGCACCCGTCATCGCCGGCTTCGCGCGCAACGCTGGGCTCTCGCCGGGCGAGATCGACGACGTCGTGCAGGACGTGATGCTTGGATTCTTCCGGCGGCACGAGGCCTTTGAGTACGACCCCTCGCGCGGCCGGTTCCGCGGCTACCTGAAGCGCGTCACCATCAACGCAATCCGCGACCGCTGGCGCCGCCGCAAGAACGTGCAGGCGCTGAGCCCTGACTACGACCCCTCGCAGGCGGACCCGATGGATTCGCAATGGGAGCGCGAGTGGGCCGAATCGCTGCTGCGCCGCGCCATGCTCGAGATCCGCGAGAAGGTGCAGCCGCGCACCATGCAGGCCTTCGAGTTGTACGGCGTGAAGGGCATGCCCGTCGACGTGGTGGAGAAGGAGACGGGGATGAGCGCGTCGGCGATTCGCCACGCGAAGATGCGCATCCTGGCCGACCTGCAGGAGTGCGTGAAGCGCTACCGCGACCAGGAAGGGTGAGGCGCGGAGCTGACGCGCGGCGGTGACCGCCAAGCTCGTGCCAGGATTCGCTTTGAACCACGCGTGCTACGTCGCTTGGCGCCCAGCGCGCCGGCGATCGATCCACACCGCCGTGACGATGATGCCGCCGACGGCGATCTCCTGCACCCAGGTGGGGATGCTCGATATCCCCAGCGCGGGGATGTCCACCAGGTTGGCGCCGTTGGCCAGCGTGGCCATCAGCAGCGCGCCGATCATCGATCCGCCGATGCTCCCCTCGCCCCCCGAGAGCGCCGCGCCGCCCACCACCACCGCCGCCACGATGTCCAGCTCCTTGCCGATGGCCGTGGTGGGGTCACCCGCGCTCAGCCGGTGGAAGAGCAGCGCGCCCGCCAGCCCCGCGCATGCGCCGCTCAGCAGGTAGACGGCGATCTTGGTGCGCCGCACCGGCACGCCGCAGAGGCGCGCGGTGGGCTCGCTGCTGCCGATGGCGCAGGTCCAGGTGCCGAAGACGGTGCGTCGCAGCGTGAAGGAGGCGGCGATCACCAGCGCGATGGTGATCCACACCCCGGGCGAGAGGACCATCCACGCCGGGTCGGGGTCCTTGGCCATCAGCGCGCTGGACCAGTCATCGCTGGCGGGATAGACCGCGCGCTCGCCAGCAAGCCCTTTGGCCAGCCCGCGCGCGATGCCCATGGTGCCCAGCGTGGCGATGAAAGGGGCGATGCGCAGGACGCCCACCAGCAGGCCGTTGCCCAGCCCCACCACCGCGCCCGTCGCCAGCCCCGCGGCGAATGCCGTGCCGTCGCCCCCGCCCGCGCGGGTCACCAGCGCCGTCACCACGGAGCTGAGCGCGATGACCGAACCGACCGAGAGGTCGATGCCGCCGCTGACGATCACGAAGGTCATGCCCACCGCGCCCACCGCCACGATGACGGCCTGCACCAGGAGCGTCTTCAGGTTGCCCGCGGTGGGAAAGCTCTCCGGCGCCAGCGCGCAGAAGAGCACCAGCACCGCCACCAGGCCGATCGACGGGCCAAGCAGGTCGCGCCAGCGGTGGTTCATGCGGCGTCCCCGGAGCTGCCGCGGAAGCTCTCGCCCACCAAGTTCGCCTCGACCACCTGCGCGGAGGGGCGCGCGACGCCAAGCACGCCGTCGCGCATCAGCGCCACGCGGTCGCAGTTCATCAGGAGCTGCGGCGCATCGCTGCTCACCACGATGACCGCGCGCCCCTCGCGCGCCATCCGGTGCACCAGCGCCTGGATCTGCGCCTTCGCGGCCACATCGACGCCGCGCGTGGGCTCGTCCAGCAGCACGACGCGCGCGTTCAGCTCGAGCACGCGCGCGATCGCCACCTTCTGCTGGTTGCCGCCGCTCAGCTCGCCCGCGCGCTGCCACGGGCTGCCCGCGCGGATGCCAAGCGCCGTGCGCCCGCGCTCGGCGGCAGCGGCGATGCGCGCGGGCGAGAGCATGCCGCCTCGCGCCAGGCGGCCCAATGTTGGGAGTGCCAGATTCACGCCCCACGGCATCCGCAGCGCCAGGCCTTCGTGGCGGCGATCTTCGCTGACGAGGGCGATGCCCGCCGCCAGCGCGTGCGCCGGGCCATCGCGCAGGTCGATGGCGCAACCCTGCATGACCAGCGAACCCGCCACGGGGGCATCCAGTCCGGCCAGGGCGCGCAGCAGCGCGGTGCGCCCCGAGCCCACGAGCCCCGCAATTCCAAGCGTCTGTCCCGCGTGCAGATCGAAGCTGGCGGCGTGGCGCATCCGCGCCGAGCGCAGGCCGCTGACCCGCAGCAGCGGATGACGCGTGATGCTGGGGACGCGCGTGCTGGCGTCGGTGGCGGTGCGAGCGTTCGCGGCCGTTCCGGCGGCGACCGCGTCAGTGGCAGCACTGCCGCCGCTCGCCGCAGCGGCGTCGCTGGCAGCGGTGGCATCGGTGGCGGCGCCGACGGCGCCGGCGGCGCCAACGCGCGTATCAGCATCGGCGTCACCCTCCAGCGCACGCGCGCCCGCATCGCCCGTCATGTGGTGCACCAGCTGGGCGTCCGTCGCATCCGCCACGGCCCCCGACCAGACCGTGCGTCCGTCGCGCAGCACCGTCACCCGTGTGGCAAGCGCGCGGATCTCCTGGAAATGGTGCGAGATCAGCACCACGGCCACGCCCGCATCGCGCAGCCGCCGGACGGCCGCGTAGACGCGTTCAGCATCCGCGTGGCCAAGCGAACTGGTCGGCTCGTCCAGCACCAGGATCCGCGGGTCCGTCGAAACCGCGCGCGCGATCTCCACAAGCTGCCGCGCACCTGGCCCCAGCGCCGCCACGCGCGTGTGCGGCGCGATCCCCTCGGCGCCCACGGCCTGCAGCGCGGCCAGCGCGCGCTGGCGCAGCCGCCCCCGCTGCACCACCCCCGCCGCTGCGCTCTCGCGCCCCAGCACGATGTTCTGCTCCACGGTCAGGTGCGGCGCCAGCGCCAGCTCCTGGTGCACCATCTCGACGCCGGCGCGGCGCGCCGCCTCGGGGCCGCGTGACGCGTACCGCTGGCCATCCAACTGCATCTGGCCCGCATCGGCGTGCACGGCGCCCACCAGCACGCGCATCAGCGTGCTCTTGCCCGCGCCATTCTCGCCGATCACCGCGTGCACCTGTCCCGCCACCAGGCGAAGCGACGCCCCGCGCAGCGCCGCGGCGCCGCCGAAGCGTTTCTCGATCTGGTGCATGTGCAGCACTTGCATGGGTCTGTCCGGCGCCGCCGTCCGCCCACCCGTCACTTGGGCGCGGCCGCCGCGGGCGGGAACTTCGGCTTCACCACCGCCTGCACCTCGGGGGACTGCACGTTGTCGCGCGTCACCAGCATCACGCCGGTGTCCACGAACGCAGGCACCTGCTTGCCGTCCAGCACGTCCTTCATCGTCGCCACCGCCAGCTGCCCCATGCGCGCAGGGTTCTGCACCACCAGCGCGTCGATGTCCTGCTGCTCCAGCCCCGTGATGAGCTTCTCGCTGGCATCGAAACCGACGAAGGCGATCTTCTTCTTGCGGCCGCCGTCGCGCAGCGCCTTCATGAACGCATAGGTGGTCGACTCGTTGGGCGCGTAGACCCCCTGCACGTCCTTGAACTTGGTCAGCAGGTTTTCGGCGACCTTGTAGGCGCTCTCCACGGTGGCGCCGCCGTGCTGGTCGCTGGAGACCACCTGGATCCCGGGGAACTCCTCCTTCAGCGCCGAGAGGAAGCCATCCTCGCGCTGCCGGGTGCTGGCGCTCCCCTCCATGTAGCGCATCATGGCCACCTTGCCGGTGCCCTTCATCAGGCTGCCCAGCTGCCGCGCCGCGATCTGGCCGCCCTTGGTGTTGTCCGTCGCCACCATCGACTTGCGCCCATCCCACTTCAGGCCGCTGTCGAAGATCACCACTGGAATCCCCTGCTTGTCCGCCTGCTTCAGCACCGGTACCAGCGCGTTCTCGTCCAGCGGCGCGATCACGATGCCCGCGACGCCGCGCGCGATCATCGCCTCGACCACCTTGATCTGCTCGTCGCGGTCATCCTCGCGCGCCGGGCCCTTCCAGATGATCTCGACGCCCGCCGCCGCGCCGCCCGCGCGCGCGCCCGCCTCGACGGTCTTCCAGAACTCGTGCGTGGTGCCCTTGGGGATCACCGCCACCTGCTTCGCGGCGGCGCCCGAGAGGCCAAGCCCCCCGGCGGCGGCGGCCAGCAGCGCTGCCAGTGCGAGGCGGGCCAGACCGGTTCGTCGCGGCTGCGCGGTGTTCATGGCGGCCAGCGTATCCGGCGGCGAACCCTGCTCCATGGCCGCGGGTAGAACTGCAGTCATGCTCACGCGCTGCGCCCATCCCTGCCTGCATCTGGCGATCGTGCTTGCCGCCACCTGGGCGCCCCTCGCACCGCTGGCGCACGCGCAGGTCCCCGTGCCAACGCCCCCGGAAGCGCAGGCACCATCGCCGACCGCTGCGCCCACGCCCGCGCCAACACCCGCATCCGCGCAACCCCCCGTCAGCGCCGGCGTCCCGCTCGCCGCCACCAAGGTGCCGGGCCGCTGGGAGGGCAACGGCCTGCCCGCCGACACCGACGGCGTCGCCTGGTACCTGGGCGAGATCGCGCTCACCGATGCCGATCGCGCCGCCGACCTGACCTTCATGCCCGGCCGCTTCGACGACGACGACGTCACTTTCGTCAACGGCACCCAGATCGGCCAGACCACCGGCTGGAACCGCACCCGCGAATACGCCATCCCGCGCGCGCTGCTGCGCACCGGCGTCAACCGCATCGCGATCCGCGTCACCGATGCCGCGGGCGACGGCGGATGGATCGGCGATCCGGCGCGTCCGCCGATGCTGGTGGGCCCCGACTGCGCCTTCGACCTCAGCGGCACGTGGTGGATCGCCGCGGGTGACCATCCCGAGCTGGCCGCGCTGGACCCGGTGATGGACCCCGACCTGCGCGCCAAGCTGGCGCCCCTCTTCGTGGGCAAGCGCCGCACGCGCATCGAGCCGATGGCCACCACCGGCACGTTGCCCGATCTCTGGTACTCGTCCCCTGCGGAAGCGTGGGAGGCCGCGCTGCCCATCGGCAACGGTCGCCTCGGTGCGATGGTCTTCGGCGGCGTCGCCACCGATCGCCTCCAGTTGAACGAGGCCACCGTCTGGGAGGGCAATGCCGAAGACCGCAACGCCCCCGAGGCCGCGGGCAGCTTCCGCGCCGCGCGCGAGCTGGCGCTGGCGGGCCGCCTGCGCGAGGCGCAGCAGCTGGTCCAGCGCGATTGCATGCTGCCGGGCTCGATGATGCCGCGCAGCCACCAGACGCTGGGCGATCTCTTCATCGAGTGCGCGCAGGAGCCGCGCCTGGCCACCGGTTACCGCCGCAGCCTGGTGCTCGCCACCGGCGTCGCCACCACGCAGTTCCAGATCGGCGATGCGACGGTCACGCGCGAAGCGCTGGTCTCCGCCCCGGACGAGGCGCTGGTGGTCCGCACCGCCGCCGCCGCGGGACGCGTGCTGCCCGCAATGCGCGTGCGCCTGCGCCGCGAGGCGTTCGAGCAGGATGCCGCCGTGCACACCGCGATCCCGGGCCAGGGAAACGCGCGGCTGGCCCTCTCGGGGCAGACTGGCCAGGGCGGCGTGCGCTACTGCGCGCTGGCCGAGGTGCGCAGCGAGGGCGGCACCGTTACGGTGGAGGATGGCGCCGCGATCATCCGCGGCGCGCGCGCCTTCACGGTGACGCTCGCCGGACGCACCAGCCTTTTCGGCGGCAACCCCGACACGCAGGTGCAGCTGGACATGCACGCCGCCGACGCGCACTGGGAGACGCTGAAGGAGCGCCACGAGCAGTGGTTCCGCCGCTCGATGGATCGCGTGTCGCTGGACCTGGGCGGCCCGCGCCCCGAGTCAAGCGCGCTGCCCGCGCTGATGTCCACCTCGGCGCGGCTGGAGCGCTTCCGCACGCAGCCGCGCGACGACAACGCGCTGATCGCCCTCTATTTCCAGTACGGGCGCTACCTGCTGCTCAGCAGCAGCCGCCAGGGCAGCCTGCCCGCCAACCTGCAGGGGATCTGGAACCAGCACTTCCGCGCGCCGTGGAACGCCGACTTCCACACCAACATCAACCTGCAGATGAACTACTGGCACGCGGGCGCGACGGCGCTGCCCGAGACCGAGCTGCCGCTCTTCGACCTGGTGGACCGACTGCAGACGCGCGGCGCCAAGACCGCACGCGACCTGTACGGCGCGCGCGGCTGGTGCGTGCACCACATCACCGATGCGTGGGCCACCACCGCGCCCGAGGGGGCCACGGTGTGGGGCATGTTCCCCTTTGGCGGCGCGTGGCTGGTGCGCGAGCACTGGGAGTACTACCTGCACACCGGCGACCGCGAATTCCTGCGCGACCGCGCGTGGCCCGCGATGGCGGGCGCCGCGCGCTTCGTGCTGGACTACCTGTGCACCGACCCAAAGACAGGCAAGCTGGTCAGCGGCCCCAGCACCAGCCCCGAGAACAGCTTTGTCGCTCCAGATGGATCGCGCCTGGACCTCTCGATGGGTGCATCGATGGACCAGTGGATCGCGCGCGACCTGCTGACCAACCTGGTGGACGCCGCGCGCATCGTGGGGCGCTCCGGCGAACCACTGGTGCAGGAGGCCGAGCAGGCGCTGGATCGGCTGGCGCTGCCGCAGATCGGCGCCGACGGGCGGCTGCTCGAATGGGCCGCCGCGCCGCAGGAGACGGAGCCGGGGCATCGGCACATGAGCCACCTGTACGGCCTGCACCCAGGCAGCTTCATCACGCTGGAGGGCACCCCCGACTACGCCGCGGCGGCGCGCAAGAGCCTGGAGTTCCGCCTGGCCAACGGCGGCGGACACACCGGCTGGAGCCGCGCGTGGCTCATCAACTTCTGGGCTCGCCTGCGCGATGGGCAGAAGGCGTACCAGGACGTGGTCGCGCTGCTGGCGCGCAGCACGCTGCCAAACCTCTTCGACAACCATCCACCCTTCCAGATCGACGGCAACTTCGGCGGCGCCGCGGGGATCGCCGAGATGCTGATGCAGAGCCACGTGCGCACCTGGTCGGGGGGGCACCTGGTGCACCGCATCGACCTGCTGCCTGCGCTGCCCGGCGAGTGGCCCGAAGGCTCCGTGCGCGGCCTGGTGGCGCGCGGCCCCGTGCAGGTGGACATCGAGTGGAAGCTGGGCCGCATCGTGCGCGCCGAGCTGCGCGCCAGCGACGGCCGCGAGCTGCGCGCACGCATGCCCGGCGGCGTGACACGCGCGCACGTGCTGGTGACGGGCCAGCCCGCGCTGGACCTGCCGATCCCCGACGGGATCGTCATCGTGCCGCGCTCGGCCGCCACGGGCCCGCGGACCGTGGTGCTAACGCCCTGAGGGCGATGAGTGAGCGCGAAACCTGAGCGCGATACCTAAGCGCCCTATGCTCGCGCGCAATGCCTGAGCACTCCGCCTGCGCGCTACTCGCGCGGCTTCGACGCGCGCAGCGTCACCTCAAGCTCCTGCTCCTTGCCGTCGCGCCAGATCTTCACCTTCACCACGTCGCCAGGCTTGTGCGCGCGCAGCTTGGACATCATCGCGCCCGCGCCCTCCAGCGAATCGCCATTCCAGGCCACCAGCACGTCGCCCTTCTTGATGCCCGCGTCAGCGGCCGAGGTGTCGGGGCTCACCGCGTCCACCACCACCCCCTTCGGCGCCTTCGGGTCGCGGTCGTCGTCGCCGCCCATCGCGGGCATCACTCCCAGGCGCACCGCCGCGTAGCCGCGGTCGGGGGAGCGCTGGCCATCGGTGGACTGGAACTCAAGCCGCTCGGGGCGCGTGCCCACGGTGCTGACCAGGTCGCACGCCAGCGCGATGATCTTGGCCGCACCCTGCGGGTTCACCGTGTAGCCAAAGTCCTGCGGCGTGTGGTACTCGTCGTGGTTGCCGGTGTAGGCGAAGAGCACGGGGATCCCCGCGCCGTAGAAACTGGCGTGGTCGCTGGGGCCGCGCCCCGTGGGGTCAGCGCGGATGGTCAGGCCGCTGCGCTCGAAGACCGGGCGCAGCACTTCCATGAACCCCTTTGCGCTGCCGACGCCGCCGATGTTCAGGTCATCGGAGCGCAGGCGCCCCACCATGTCCATGTTCAGCATCATGCTCATCTTGTCGGCGGCCAGCGTGGGGTGCTCCACGTACCAGCGCGAGCCGCGCAGGCCGCTCTCCTCGGCGGTGAATGCAAGGAACAGGACGCTGCGCGCATCGGCGGGTGCGTCCTTGCCCGCGTACTGGTCGGACATCTGCTGCGCGATGCAGAGCATGGCGCCGGTGCCGCTGGCGTTGTCGTCGGCGCCGGGGTGCAGCTTGCCGCTGTTGCCCGGGCTGGTGCCGAAATAGCCGTAGCCGACATGGTCGAAGTGCGCGCCGACGACGATCCATTCGTCCGCAAGCTTCCCCTTGCCGCGCAGGATGCCGCCGACGTTTTGCGTGGGCGTGCCGCCGGAGCTCAGCTTGGTCTCCAGCGCGAAGCGCGCCTTCTCGCCCAGCGCCACCGTGGTGATCTTGCCATCGTCGGCCAGCCGGCGCCAGTCCATCAGGCGGCCATGCTGCTGGTCAGCGGACTTCAGGATCTGCTCGGCGACGCCCTGCGTGATCTGCACGATCGGCACCGCCTCGGGGCGCCCCCACCGGCTGCTGCTCACGTCCTCCAGGCGCTCCTTGCCGTCGCGCGCGCCGGGCGGGGCCACCATGATGATGCCCGCGACGCCGCGCTTGGTCAGGTTCTCGATCTTGGGCAGCATCCCCGAGTGCTCGCTGAAGCGGCGCTCGGCCCACTTGCTGGCGCCCTTCTCGTCCAGCGGCTCGTAGCGCATGACCATGGCGATCTTGCCCTTCAGGTCATCGACCTTGCCGAAGCTGCTGTAGCCATCCTTGCCATCCTCGATGCCGTATCCCACGAAGACGATCGGCCCCTCGGCCTTGGCGTTCCCCGAGATGGCCAGCACCGAGAAGTCCTTGCCCGCCTCCAGCTCGCGTCCCGCCAGCGTCGCCGACGATGTCTCCACCTTGGGCGCGCCGCCGGTCAGCTGGAAGTGCTGGCGATAGCTCTTCCACTCCCCCTCCTTGGGCGTCAGGCCGTCGCTGCCCGAGGCGGGAAAGGCGGGCTCCAGGTTGGCGCGCTTCATCCAGAACTCCACATACTCCGCGGCCAGCTCGTTGCCGCGCAGGCCGGGGGCGCGCCCCTCGAACCAAGGGTTCGAGAGGGTGATGACATGCTGGTACCACTGCGTCGCCACAGGGCCCAGGTCCTCGAAGACCTTCCGCAGGTTGATGTCCTTTGCATCGACGGCGTGCGCGCTGTCGGGCGGCGCCCACGTGTAGACATCGACCGACCCTTCGATCACCTTGGTTCCGGGCGCGGCATCCTGCGCGCGCGCGGCCGGCGCGCCCATGCCCCACGGCACCAGAAGGCCGGCACAGAGGCTGCCAGAGATGGCGGCAGAGCGGGCGGCGGACAGGCCGGTCGATGCAAAGCGTGATGTGGTGGTGTTTCGCATGGTTGAGCTCATTGGGACGCGCCAGTGTAGGTGCCGTGCGCTGCAGCGCCCAAAAGCGCACAAGGACCGCCCGAGCGGGCGGCCCTTGTGGATGGTTCAGAGCAGTCGAGACAGAAGCAGTGCCAAGGGCCTCTCGGAGCGCGGCACGCCGCGCCGAGATCAGTCGCCCAGCTGCACGGCGTCGCGGCCCAGGATGCCGTCGGCCGTCAGCACGTGGAAGCTGGTGCCGTTGGTCCCGGCGCACAGCATGTCGTAGGCAGCCTGCTGGTAGTAGCCGTTGCCGCCGTTGACGCCAGTGAGCCAGAGGCCGCAGCTGGGGTTGGAGGCCTGGCTGCCCGCCAGCTGGCCCTTGATGAGGTCGTTGCCGCTCTGCACGGCGTTGACCGACATCATCTGGACGTGGCCATCGAAGAACATCGTGGCCGGCGCGCTGTTGTAGCCCTGGTTGAAGTACCACGGCGTCGGGGTGCCGAAGGCGGGGTTCGTCGACGCGCCCTCGGTGTTCTGCAGCCACTGGTGCTCAAGCATGCGGGTCTTGAGCGAGGGGTAGGTGCAGACGCCGCACGCCGGGCTCTTGAAGCCACCGGGAAGCGTGTTGATGCCGGGTTCCTTGGTCGTGCAGCCCGGGTTGGTGCGGGCGAGCACGTCTGCCGCCCACATCGCCGCGGGGCTCCAGCAGTAGGTGGGGAACTCGATGTTGTTGTTGACGTAGTTGAACTCGACGGGCTGCGAGAAATACTGCTGGATGTTCTCCAGCGTGAAGCGATCCTTCGGCGCCCAGAAGACCGGGTCGTAGTACTTCCCGTTCACGTAGGTGTTGAAGGCCTTCACGTTGCAGAGGCGCCAGGAACCGAAGAAGTCGGCCGCACCGTAGTTGGCGGCGACGTAGACGGTGAAGTTGCCGCAGTTGCCGGGCCAGCCCGCGCAGCGCGAGGCGCTGCCGGCGATCCAGTAGCCCCAGAGGCCACCACCGCTGTCCCAGCCCAGGATCTGCTGCGGGATGCAGATCTTGGCGACGTACGCACCGCACGCGCCGATCCAGCCCTGGCCGTACTGGCCAGTCTCGTCGGGCACCGCAGTGAACTGGCGATCGCCGTAGTCAGCGCCGTACGAGGCGTTGGCGACGACGAGGTTTCGCAGGTTGCCCATGCTCTGCGTGACGAGCGCGGCTTCGCGCGCCTTACCGATAGCCGGCAGCAGGATCGCAATGAGCAGCGCGATGATGGCGACCACCACCAGCAGCTCGACGATCGTGAAGCCCTTCTTCAGACGGTTCATACCGTCCACCTTTCTACGGCCCGTGGGCCGCGAGACGAGTCCCAACCGAGATGTGACCTGCGCGGGCGTCACCGAGGCTTCTGATTCGGCGACCGTGCAGGCGGGTTGGGCTCGAACAAGGATGTGGTCCATTGGCGGCTGGACCACAAGGCCGTGTGCGGGCGCTGGCCTGCGAATGCAAGCCAGACCCGCGATGCACAAACGATACCCCCGTTCCCCGTGAGGGGAAGCATCCTTCGCCAAGGGAAGCCCAGATGCCGGGAGTTTCGGGGGAGGCGCCCTCGGCAGGTAGCCTGCCCCCGCCCCATGCCTGCAACCCCCCTGCGGACCCGCAATCCCTGTATTTGCTCCACATGGAGCTTCAGCGCGCGCGGCAACGCCGCCGCCTGGCCCGCCCTGGCGGCGGGCGGAGACCCCTTGGATGCAGTCGTCGAGGCATGCCGGGTGGCCGAGGAGGACCCCGCGGTGGACAGCGTGGGCCTGGGTGGGCTGCCCGATGCAGGTGGCTTGGTGAGCCTGGACGCCTGCGTGATGCGCTCCCCGGCGCAGTGCGGAAGCGCCTGCGGTTTGAGGCGCCACTTGCACGCGGCGGCCGTGGCGCGGCTGGTGATGGAGCGCACCCCCCATGTCATGCTCGTGGGGCCGGACGCCGATGCCTTTGCCTCCGCGCAGGGCCAACCCGAGCGCGACCTGCTGGCGCCCGCTGCACGCCAGGCGTGGGAGGCGTGGCGTGCCGCTCCCACCGCCAGCGATGCATGCAGTGCGCAGGCGCGCGATCGCGCGCTGCGCCCCGTGGACACCGGGCTGCCCGGAGCGGGCGCGCTCTTCGGCGCGCACCTGCAGGCGGAGCGGCGCTGGCACGCACACGACACCATCGGCACGCTGGCGATGGGCACGGATGGACGCCTCGCCGGGGCGTGCAGCACCAGCGGCACTCCCTACAAGACGCCGGGGCGCGTGGGCGATTCACCGATCATCGGCCACGGCCTTTATGTGGATCCCGCGGTGGGTGCCGCCACGGCCACGGGGACGGGCGAACTGATCATGGGCATCTGCGGCGCCTTCCTGGCAGTCGAGGAGATGCGCCGCGGCGCCACGGCGCAAGAGGCGGCGCGCGCCGCGGTGGAACGCATCGGCAGTGCGTTCCAGATCCTGCCGCACCACCAGGCCGCCTTCGTGGTCCTGCGCGCCGATGGCGAACATGCCGCCGCCGCGCTGCGCGCCGGCTTCCTGATGGCGTCTCGCACCGGCGCCGGCGAAGCGCTGGAGCCGCCGGGCTTCGTGCTGCGGCAAGACTGATAGACGAATCCACCCTGGCAACGGCCACGAAAGGACGCACCGTGAAGCTCTACACGCGCACTGGCGACGATGGGATGACCGGCCTCTTCAGCGGCGCGCGCGTCAGCAAGGACCATCCGCGCATCGAGGCGTACGGCACCGTGGATGAGCTGAACGCCGTGCTTGGGCTGGTGGGCTGCGCCTGCGACCCGGCGCACGCCTTCGAGAGGCGGCTGCTGGAGATCCTGACGGCGCTGCAGAGCAGGCTCTTCGACATCGGCGCCGACCTGGCCACCCCCGAGGGCGCCAAGCAGCAGAGCAAGATCCAGCGGATCGATGACGCCGATGTCGCCCAAGCGGAGGCGTGGATCGACGAGGTGGATGGCGGCAACCCGCCGATCAAGGCCTTCGTGATGCCCGCGGGCACCGAACTGGCGGCGCGGCTGCACCTGGCGCGCACGGTCTGCCGCCGGGCGGAACGGTCGATCATCTCGCTGACCAGCATCGAGCCCGTCGGCGAGCCGCTGCTGCGCTACGTGAACCGGCTGAGCGACCTCTTCTTTGCGATGGCGCGGCGCGCCAACCATGAGCGCGGACGCCCCGACACCCCATGGATCCCGAAGAAGCACGCGCATTGAGTGCGCCAGTGGCGGCGGGGGCGCACGCGGGCCCCGCGGCGAATTCCGCGGGGCGCGCCTTGCGCCGCCGTGCGCGGCGCGCTCAGGCATCCCCCTCGACGGTGCCGAAGACGCGGTCCCCGGCATCGCCAAGCCCCGGGCGGATGTATGCGTTGTCGTCCAGCTGCCGGTCCAGCGCGGCGGCGTAGACCATGACATCGGGGTGCTCGTCGTGCACGCGCTTCACGCCTTCGGGTGCGGCCACCAGGCAGATCATCTGGATGTCGCGGCAGCCCGCCTCCTTCAGGTAGCGAATGGCCGCGCACGCGCTGCCGCCGGTGGCCAGCATCGGGTCGATGACGATGGAGTACCCCTGCCGGACATCGTGCGGCAGCTTGGCGTAGTAGAAGACCGGGCGGTGCGTCGACTCGTCGCGGCGCAGGCCGATGTGCCCCACGCGCGCCTCTGGGAAGAGCTGCATCACGCCATCGGTCATGCTGAGCCCCGCGCGCAGGATCGGCACCAGCGTCACGGGGCGGCTGAGCTGGCGCCCCTCCATCCGCTCCAGCGGCGTGTCGATGGCCACCGCGCGCGTGTCGAAGCGGCGCGAGACCTCGTAGATCATCAGCCCGGCGATCTCGTTCAGCAGGCGGCGGAAGTCGCCGGGGACGGTGCGCTTGTCACGGGCGATCGCCAGCTTGTGCTGGATCAGCGGGTGGTCGAAGACGCGCAGGTTCGCGAAGGAATCGGAGTGGGTGGGCACGGGCGTGGTCCTTGCGGGGCAGCGTAGACTTGCCGTTCCCCCGGCGCGCGCCGGCGCATTCCTGGAGAAGACCACATGATCCCCGCTGAACAACCCCGTCCACGCTCGCGCAGCCTCGCACTGGTCGCATCCGGCGCCTTCCTGGGTGCCGGAGCCGCGCTGCTCCTGGGCTCCGCATCGATGCAGAACGGCACCGCACCCGGCGCGGCCGCGGCGCAGGCCGGCGGCGCGCAGGCCGCGCCCGCACAGGCCACCAACGGCCTGCCCCCCGGCCGCCCCAAGCCCACCGACCTGCAGATCAAGACCGAGACGATGGCCGCGATGCAGGTGCTGAACCAGTTCGTGGGCCGCTGGGACGTCGTGGGCCAGTCCTTCGACGAGACGGGCAAGGCTGTCGGCGACTTCCAGGGCAGCGCCCACTACAGCTTCACGATGGCGCAGAACTTCCTGGTGGGCGAGATGACGCTCATCAACGGCAACTTCGTGCTGGACCAGACGGACTACTTCGGCTACTCGCCGGGGCTGCGCAAGTACACGCACATCATGCTCACCGAGCTGGACAAGTCGATGGTCTACCAGCAGGGCGAGTGGATGCCCGAGGTGGGCTCGATGGTGTTCGCGATGGCGGCGCCGCTGGACACGCCCCGGGGCACGCCGCGCAACATCAGCATCGAGTACGGCTTCGAGCCGCAGAAGATCACGCTGACCATGACGATGCAGAGCGGCACCAAGGCGCCGCGCACCGTGCGAATGCTGATGACCCCTTCGCAGCAGCCCAACGCCCCCACCGGCCCCGAGGGGCTGCCCACGGGCCAGGGCAACGTGCGCGTGCAGTACCAGCAGGGGGACCCCGCGCAGATGCGCGCGCAGATGCAGCAGGCGGTCGGCCAGATGACCGCGCAGAAGGCGGCGATGGCGCAGTACATCAACACCATGAACCAGGGGTGGGACGGCCAGATGGACCAGCTGATGAACCAACAGATGGACCAGGGCAACCGCGAGATGGACGCGCAGGAGTTCCGCGGCCCGCAGTGATCGGTTGCGCGCGCCCGGCGCGCGCGCAGGCCACGGCGTCCTCCGCGGCGCCGGGCAGGAGCAGACAGGAGCAGCATGGGAATCCCCCGCCTCGCCATCATCGGAAGGCCCAACGTGGGCAAGTCGAGCCTCTTCAACAGGCTTGCGGGGCGGCGCATCAGCATCGTCGACCCGACGCCAGGCGTGACGCGCGACCGCGTGACCACGCTGGTCGAGCTGAGCCCCCCCGCCGATGGCGTGAAGGAAGATCCGCGCGTCATCGAGCTGATGGACACCGGCGGCTACGGCGTCTACGGCGCCGAGGGGTCGCGCATCGATGACGCGGGCATGGACCTGGCGGCGCTGACCCCCGAGATCGAGCGGCAGATCCGCACCGGGGCCGAGGAGGCGGACCTGATCCTCTTCGTGATCGACGCGCAGGATGGAATCGTGCCCCTGGACCTGGTGGTGGCCAAGCTGCTGCGCACCGCAGGGCTTGCGGCCAAGGTGCTGCCGGTGGCCAACAAGGTGGATGACCCCTCGTGGGACGCCGATGGCGTCGAGGCGGCCACGCTGGGCTTCGGCAACCCGGTGCTGACCAGCGCCACCAGCGGTTACGGCACGCGCGCGCTGGCGCAGGCGCTGTGGGAGCGCATCAGCCAAAGCGCCGCGGCGGAGCGGCCGCGCAACCCCGAGGTGAAGTTCGCCATCGTGGGCAGGCGCAACGCGGGCAAGAGCTCGCTGGTGAACGCCCTAGCGGGCGAGCCGCGGGTGATCGTCAGCGAGATCGCGGGCACCACGCGCGACGCGGTGGACGTGCGCTTCGAGATGGACGGGCGCGTGCTGGTGGCCATCGACACCGCCGGGGTGCGTAAGCGCAAGAGCTGGGCGGACGACATCGAGTACTACAGCAACCGCCGCACCGACGACGCGATCGACCGCGCGGACGTCTGCGTGCTGCTCCTGGACGCCACCGAGAAGAGCTCGCAGATCGAGAAGAAGCTCGCCCACCAGCTGGAGGAGAAGTACAAGCCCACGCTGATCGCGGTGAACAAGTGGGACATGGTCTCGGGGAAGCTCAGCCCCAAGGACTACACCGAGTACCTGACCCAGGAGTTCCCGGGGCTGGACTTCGCGCCGATCGTCTTCGTCAGCGCCAAGGACGGCACCGGCGTGCGCGACATGCTGCGCATGGTGGCCAACCTGGACGAGCAGGCGAAGCACCGTGAGGGCACGGGCCGCGTGAACCATGCGGTGCGCGCGATCCTGGACGAGCGCGGCCCCAGCTCACGCCTGGGCACGCGCGCCAAGGTCTTCTACGTGGCGCAGATCGACGTGCAACCGCCGACGATCGCGATGGTGGTGAACAAGCCCGCGCTCTTCGAGGGCAGTTACGAGCGTTACTTCAAGAACCGCCTGCGCGAGCACCTGCCCTTCAGCGAAGTGCCGATCAAGCTGGTCTTCAGCGAGCGCAAGCGCGTGGAGCGGTGAGCGGCGGCGATGGCCCGCGCAGTCAGCGCGGGCGGATCGCCCAGACGACGGCGTAGGCAGCGGCGGCCAGCGCGGCCACGCCGCCGGTGGCCACCGCAACGGCCGCGAAGGAGTCCAGCGTGCGCAGCCGGAAGGCAGCGCGCCCCAGGAACGCGGCGCTGACCAGGAAGGCCAGCCCGTCGAAGACCAGCTTGAGCGCCGGGGAAGCGATCGGCACCAGATGCACCAGGTTGGCCACCGCCACGCAGGCGAAGGCGCGGCTGGCCACGTCCACCGCCGCGCCCGCCGGGCGGCCGCGCACCAGGGAGACCGCCGCGAACGCGAAAGATCCTGCGGCGGTGCAGAGCAGGGTCCAGACGACAGTGGCCGCGGCGCCGGAGAGGCGCGCCAGGATCCCCGCGCCGCCGCGTTCGGCGAACTCGTTGGGGAAGAGCGCGGAGAGCCCGAAGAGGCACCCCGCGATCGCGATGGCCAGTGCACCGGCGCCGATGCCCGTCCAGAAGCGAACATCGCCCTCGGGGCAGAGCGGCTGGTCCTGGGGATGCACCGCGCCGTTGGCCATGGAGGGCGCATCGTAGCGGTCGCGCCGTTATGCTCGGCCGCGCGATGGAGATCCTGCTGCACGACCGCCGACGGCGACCGATGGGCCGCGTCCGGGTCGATCCCGCCGCGCGCCCCGTGCTGGTCAAGGTGACCGATGCGCAGGGACGCACCAGCGATGCATACCTGGAATGGGAGCACGCGCTGGACGATGCGGGCCAGCTGCGCGCATGCGTGGCGTGCGGATGCCACAAGCTCTATCGCCGCAAGACGCTGCCCCGGGTGACGCCCTTCGTGCTGGTGCTGGCCGCGGCGGGCGTGGTGGCGGGCGCGCTGGGGTACAGCAGCCACCCAGTGGTGCTGAGCGCGCTGGTTGCACTGCTCCTGGTGGACATCGCGGTGCTGATCGTGGCGCGCACGCAGCTGGTCTGCTATCGCTGCGGTTCTGAGTACGGGCAGACGCGCATCGCGCGCTACCACGCACCGTGGGATGCGCGGGTGGCGGCCGAGCCGGATGCACAGGCGGATGCGCAGTGGGAGGGAGCGCCGGGGCGGCCGCTTGCAGCAGGCGTAGATGGGGTCGGCGCTGCGGGCGCGGATGGAGCCGCCACGACGCGCGCGGGTGGAGTCTCCGCAGCGGGCGCGGATGGAGCCGCCGCGGCGCGCGCGAGTGGAGTCCCCGCAGCTGGCGCGCCCGCTGCGTGTGACGCCGATCGGCCTGATGCTTCGCTACCATCGGATCCATGACGCCGCAGCCCTCCGCGCCACCGAACGCCGACCACGGCTGGATGCGCGCGCTGGGCGGGCGCTTCGTCGTCTTCGACGGCCCGGATGGGAGCGGCAAGAGCACGCAGTTCCGGCGCTTTGCCGATGCGGCGCGCGCTTGCGGCATGGAAGTGGTGGAAGTGCGCGAGCCGGGCGGGACCGCCATCGGCGAGAAGATCCGGCAGGTGCTGCTGGATCCGCAGAACGCCGAGATGACGCTTCGCACCGAGATGCTGCTCTACATGGCCAGCCGCGCGCAGCTCTACGAGCAGCGCATCGCACCGGCGCTGGCGGCGGGCGCACTGGTGCTGGCCGACCGCTTCGTCAGCAGCACGCTGGCGTACCAGGGGACGGCGGGCGGGCTCGGCGAGCGCGAGATCCTGGCGGTGGGCGAGGTGGCCACGGGCAACCACTGGCCCGACCTGACGGTGATCTTCGACGTGCAGACGGAGGTGGCGATGCACCGCCTCTCGCCGCTGCTGGACCGCATGGAGCAGAAGGGCGCCGAGTTCCACGCACGCGTGCGCAGCGGATACCTGGCGCAGGCGCACCGCTGGCCTGGGCGGTACCTGGTGGTCGACTCTTCCGTCGGGCCAGACCAGGTGACCGACGCGTTGATGGCCTCTGTGCGAGCGTGGAGCGCGATTCCCCAAGGCATCCACCGCCTGTCCGCACCGTGAAATCAAGTACGAAGATTTACGCAATGCTGACGCAAAAGGGCGGCGATGTTTCGCTTCCGCGCAATCCATGCGCATACTCGGCGCCAGTGTGGACGGCGAGCGGGGCGTCAGCAAGCCCGCAGACAGCGTGGGGTCAATGGAACCAGCGGAAGTGCGGCGCAGCCGCCTGAATCGATTCGTCGATCTGGCGCGGGTGTACCGCGGATGGAGCCGGCATCAGCTGGCATCGCACCTTGGGCGCGATCTGTCGAAGATCGTGCCGGACAGCGGGAATCCGAAGCTCGACCTGGTGGTCGCCCTTGCGGATGCCCTTGACTGGGCGGTCGGTGACGTCGCCGAATGCGTGTGGGCGGAGCCTGCGGGCGCCGTGGGCACGGAACGCTCGGCACAGCTGCAGGCGGAGTACGCGGCACTGGACGAGCAGGCGCTGGAGGCGCACCGCGCAGGCGACTGGCCGGGCCTGGTCGCGGCGGGAAAGTGCATGCTGCTGAAGGCGCGCAGCGCCCCCGAGCGCGCCCGTGCGCTCAACCGGATGTCCGGTGGCTTTGACGGGCTCGGGCGCTACGTGAAGAGCCTGGAGTGCCTGCGCGACGCGCTGGCGGAAGCGCCGCTTTCCGACGCGCTGCAGCTGATGCTGCACGTGAACCTGGCGAACGCGCACTACTCGCTCTGGCACGTGGTCGAGGCGCGCGCCACCTCGCGCGACCTGGTCGAGCGCTTCGAGCGGCAGGCGCCCGCCGAGCGGCTGGAGCGGGTGGCTCAGGCGTTTGCGATCCACGTGCGCGGGCAGTGCTCGCGGCGGATGATCGAGCGCGATCCCGAGGCGCGCCTTTCGCACGCACGTGCGGCGAAGGCGGACCTGGCGCGGGCCGGGGCGCTCTTCACGCAGCTGGCGCGCGAGTTCGGCGACGACAGCTACGGCGGCGTGGCCAACACCTGCCGCGGCGCGCTGGTGGAAGTGGAGTGCGCACTGGGCGAGCGCGACCCCACCGAAGCGGTGGCGCTGATCACCGAGGCGCTGGGCAACGTCGAGGACCCGCAGCTGGCGCCCCCCGGCGACTGGCTGGAGAGCTACGGATGGTGGTCGATCTTCGGCTGCAACATCGCGCAGCGTCACCTGAAGGACCCCGACTTCCACCGCGCGATGGCGATCTTCACCAACAAGGCGGTGGAGATCGCGGATCGCCTTGGCAACTGGAGCCTGCGCGAACGCGCCTTCTCGCTGGAGCACCTGCGCCGACGCCGGCTTGCCCGCACCGCGGGCTTCGAGGCGGAGTGGGTCCTGGACGAGGAAGATGTCCGCACCATCGCCGGGACCATGGGGCGCTTCCCCTCGTTCCGCGACACCGGGTGGCAGATCCTGTCTGTCGCCAAGGTGGTCGAGCAATCCTGAAAGGAGCACACCAATGCAGACACGCATCCAACATTCGGTGCGCGCCCGTCCGCCTGCTGCAGGCACGGCTCCGCGCATGCTGGGGATCCTGGTGCTCCTGGCGGTGA
Source organism: Phycisphaerales bacterium (assembly GCA_044230125.1). Classification (GTDB taxonomy): domain Bacteria; phylum Planctomycetota; class Phycisphaerae; order Phycisphaerales; family SM1A02; genus UBA966. Next base: position 317,449 of record JBGARR010000001.1, on the reverse strand, counting down.
TCGCCGCGGGCATCGCAGCGCCGGCACTGCTTGCCGGGGACGCACCGCGCGGCGGCGACCGGCAGGTCATGCACAGCTCCCGCGGGCGATGGTGGCTGGACGTCTATCCGCACTCGATGCAGGAGCAGGCCTTCATCGCGTGGATGGACGGCTGGTTCGGGCTGCCGATCTGGCGCCATTCCATGCAGGAACGGGATGTCAACTCCCTCTACGCCTGGTGGAGCGCCAATCTCTGGCAACCGCCGCCGAGCCAGGCGGAGGACTGACGGGCGGCCGCGACCGCTCTGGAATGACGCTGCGGCGGGCGCGTGTGACGCCCGCCGCGGTGCCGCACTCGCCGGCCGCGGTGCCGCACTCGCCGGCCTGCGCGCACGCACGCACGCACACCGGGGGACCGCCTGCAACGCGATTCCGCCCGCTGCCCCTAGACTGCGCGGCCCATGCAGGCCGGCCACATGCACAGCTCCCCGCCCGCCAAGCGCCCCGATGAGGGACCGCACGGCGAGGGGCTGCTGCTGGTGATGTCGGGGCCTTCGGGCGTGGGCAAGACCACCATCGTGCACGAACTGGTGCGGCGCTTCGGCGGCGTCTTCAGCGTCAGCGCCACCACGCGCGGCCCGGGGCCAGGCGAGCGCGACGGCATCGATTACTTCTTCCTGGACCAGCCGACCTTCCAGCAGTGGATCGACGAGGACCGCTTCCTGGAGTACGCGCAGGTCTTCGGCCGCTCCTGGTACGGCACGCCCGAGGCGGCGGTGCGCCAGCAGCTGGCCAACGGAAAACTGGTGGTGCTGGACATCGACGTGCAGGGAGCGGAGAACGTGCGCCGCAAGATCCCCGGGGCGCTCGGGCTCTTCGTGCTGCCACCCAGCGAGGAGGAGCTGCTGAAGCGGCTGCGCGCGCGCGGCCGCGAGGACGCGGGCGCGATCGAACGGCGCTTCGCCGAGAGCAAGCTGGAGATCGCGCGCGCCAAGCAGGGGCAGACGTTTGCGGCGTTCGTGGTGAACGACGACCTGGCGCGAGCCACGGACGAGATCTCCGCGATCGTCGCTGCGAGGCTGCAGGGCGGTCCGGCAGGGAAATCTCCGTAATCGAAGCGGTGCATCCGTCCCGGAGGCGCCCTGCCGGGGTAAGGTTGTTGCATGGGCGAGCAGTGCGCCCGCCGCGCGCGAGGACCTCGCCGCGACCTCTGAGCACTCATTGACCGCCCCCCACGCGCCCAATCACACCGCCCCGCTGCGCCGTCCGCGTGCCACCGTCCCCACGCGGGTCTTGGCGCGCTACCTGGTTCCCATCCTGACGGTGCACCTGCTGGCGCTGCTGGTCTTCGTGCCCGCGCTCTTCTCGTGGACCGGCCTGGTCCTGTGCGTGGTGGGGGTGCACTTCTTCGGGCAGGCGATCACGATCGGCTACCACCGGCTGCTGGCGCACCGCAGCTTCAAGACGCCGCTGTGGTTCGAGCACGCGCTGGTCGTCAGCGCCCTCTGCAGCCTGGAGGACAGCCCGGCGCGGTGGGTGGCCACGCACCGGATGCACCACGCGCACAGCGACGAGGACGAGGACCCGCACACCCCGCTGGTGGCCTTCTTCTGGGGGCACATGGGGTGGCTCTTCCTGCGCAACCAGTCGCTGCACCACCACTCAAACTACGAACGCTTCGCGCGCGACGTGCTCCGCGATCCCTTCTACATGTGGATCGAGAAGAACGCCTGGAGCCCGCTGTGGTTCTACATCGCGCAGGTGGCCGTCTATGCGGCGGCCGCCTTCGGCGCGGCGCTGCTGTGGACCGATGCTGCGGGTGCGGCGTGGTTCGCCGGCAGCGTCGTGGTCTGGGGCGTCTACCTGCGCACGGTGCTGGTGTGGCACATCACCTGGAGCGTCAACAGCCTGACGCACCTCTTCGGCTACCGCAACCACGAGACGGAAGAGAACAGCCGCAACAACTGGCTGGTGGCGCTCTTCGCCGCGGGCGAGGGTTGGCACAACAACCACCACGCCGACCCGGCGTGCGCCACGGTGCAGCACCGCTGGTGGGAGCTTGATGTCACGTACTTGCAGATCCGCGCTTTTGGCCTGCTGGGGCTGGCGTGGGAGATCACCCCGCGGCGCGAAGTGCGCGCGGAAGCGGCGGCGAAGGCGGCGGCGGCGGCTACCGAGGCCAAGCGCGCGCGTGGGGCGCGTTCCATGCCGGGTGGTTCGGGAGACGTGGTGGCGCGGACGCCGGTGGCTCAGGCTTCCGCATCCTCTTCCACCACCTGAGGCGGGCCGATCACGGCGCCACCGACGCGGACCAGGTTCGATCCGCATTCCACTGCGATCTCGAAGTCGGCGGACATCCCCATCGAGAGGATGTCGAAGCGGTCACCGCCCGCGGCGGCCTGCTGGATGTCCTCGAAGAGCTCGCGGCAGCGGAGGAAGGTGGTGCGCGCGGCCTCGGGGCCGCCCGCCAGCGGGGCCATGCACATCAGTCCGCGCGCCTTCACGTTCACCATCGTCTCGATCTGGCGCACCAGGTGCTTGGCGGCACCGGGGGCGACCCCCTGCTTGCTCCCCTCGCCGCTGACGTTCACCTCGACCAGCACCTCGACGGGGCGCTCGCGCCGCGCGGCCGCCACCTGGATCTCCTCGGCCAGGCGCAGGCTGTCCACCGAGTGCACCAGGCGCGAGAGCTCGATCGCCTTCTTCACCTTGTTGCGCTGCAGCGCGCCGATCATGTGCCAGCGGATGGGCGGCGCGCTGCCGCCAAGCTCCTCGCGGCGGCGGCGCCATTCGTCGATCTGCGCGGCGCGCTGCACCAGCTGCTGCACGCGGTTCTCGGCGAAGTCCGCCTGGCCCAGCTGCATCAGCTCGCGGATCTGGTCCACCGAGCCGCTCTTGCTGACGATGCACAGGTGGACCTCGTCGGCACGGCGCCCGGCGCGCGCAGCAGCCGCCGCGATGCGCGCCTTCACGGCGTCGTAGCGCTGCTTCAGGGTGGTGCCCTCCGCGTCCTGCGTCCGGGTCGTCATGCATGCAGGATATCGAAGGGGTGCTGCGCCGTATCCTCGCGGCATGTCCACGCAACACGCCAGCGCAGCATCCGCCGCAGGGGCGGCCCCGAGCACCGGGGCGCCCAAGCCCAGAAACACCCCCTGCATCCTGGTGATCCGCGACGGCTGGGGCATGAATCCGCTGCCCGGCCAGCGCGAGGTGGACGCGACGCGGCTGGCGCGCGCGCCCGTCTGCGACATGCTGGAGGCGCAGTGGCCGCACGTGCTGATCCACACCAGCGGCGAGGATGTCGGGCTGCCCGTCGAGCATGGCGTCCCGGTCATGGGAAACAGCGAGGTGGGGCACCAGAACATCGGCGCCGGGCGCATCGTGGACCAGGAGCTGATGCGCATCACGCGCGCGATCCGCAGCGGCGAGTTCGCGCGGAACCCGGTCTTCGTGCATGCCTGCGCGCGGGCGAAGGAGACGGGCGACGACGGGCGGCCGCGGGCGCTGCACATCATGGGACTGGTGGGCGACGGAAAGGTGCACAGCGACTTCGCGCACCTGGAGGCGTTGCTGGGCGTGGCCAAGGCACAGGGGGTGCCCGCGGAGCGCGTCTTCGTGCATGTCTTCACCGACGGGCGCGACACCGCGCCGGACAGCGGGCTGCCGCTGGTCGAGCGGCTGGAGGCGTTCCTGAAGGAGACGGGCGGCCGCATCGCCACCATCGCCGGGCGCTACTACGCCATGGACCGCGACTTCCGCTGGGACCGCGTGAAGCGCGCCTACGACACCATCGTCGGGCGCGGTGACCGCTTCGGCGCTGGCGCGGCGCAGGTGCTGCGCGACCACTACGCGCACCCGGACTCGGGCAACATGACGGGCGACGAGTTCGTCCCGCCGACGCGCCTGCTGCGCGACACGGGCGTGCCAAACGACGGGGACGCGGTGGTCTTCTTCAACTTCCGCGGCGACCGCCCGCGCGAGCTGACCATGGCCTTCGTGCTGGACGACGCCGCATGGGGCAAGGCGCAGGGGGGCGGCTTCCCGCGCGACCCGCGCCCGCGCGACCTGGAGTTCGTGACCATGACGGGATACGAGCAGGGGCTGCCCGTGAAGGTGGCCTTCGAGCGGCCCGCCAAGCTGGTGAACATCCTGGGCGCGTACATCGCGCAGCTGGGCCTGCGGCAGTTCCGCTGCGCCGAGACGGAGAAGTTCCCGCACGTCACCTTCTTCTTCAACGACTATCGCGAGGAGCCCTTTCCTGGCGAGCGCCGCCAACTCATCCAGAGCCCGCGCGACGTGCAAACCTACGACCAGAAGCCCGAGATGAGCGCACAGGGCGTCTGCGACGCGGTGCTCGCGCGGATCGCCGCGCCGGATTGCGAGGAGCTGATCGTGGTGAACTTCGCGAACGCCGACATGGTGGGGCATACGGGCAGCCTGCCCGCGGCGATCAAGGCCTGCGAGGCGGTGGACGCGTGCGTGGGCACAATCATGGAGGCGGCGCTGGCACGCGGCGGCAGCCTGGTGATCACGGCCGACCACGGCAACGCCGAGCAGATGAAGGACCCGAAGACGGGGGCGCCGCACACTTCGCACACGAACTACGACGTGGAGCTCTTCGTGGTGGGGAACGCATTCCGCGGGAAGCAGCTGCGCGCAGGCGGCCGCTTGGCGGACATCGCGCCGACATGCCTGGACATGATGGGGCTGCCGAAGCCGCCGGAGATGACGGGGGTCAGCTTGCTGACGTAGAGCGAGGTCGGCATTGCGGCGCTTGGCCGAAGGCAGTGCGGGGGACCGCGCCCTCCGCTGCGCGCGGGGCCCTTGCTCCGCGGACGGCGTCGCTCCACCAGGTTCCGCTCCGCCTCGTGGCGCCTCCTCGGCGGGGAGGCACCCGGGAGTAATCGGTGGCGTTGGGACCCGCCTTCCTCGGCTTTACGCCGCTGCGCAAGGGCCCCGTGCTCGCGGCGGGCGCTCGACCGTGGACGGTCGGAGCGCTTCCCAAGGCTGGCGTGGTCCACCTAGGACCACGGTCGTGGATCGCAACCCGTGATTCGAGCTGCGTGACCTGTCGGAATACTCGCGTCCGATGGTCACGGTCCGAGCGCCCGCAGTGAGCACGGGGCCCTTGCGCAGCGGCGTAAAGCCGACGAAGGCGGGCAGCGCAGGCAACGACTACTCCCGGGTGCATCCCCGCCGAGGAGGCGCCACGAGGCGGAGCGGAACCTGGTGGAGCGACGCCGTCCGCGGAGCAAGGGCCCCGCGCGCAACGAAGGGCGCGGTCGCCACGCACTGTCTTAAAACCACTGCAAGGCGCGGGCTCCTCGATCGGAACGTGCTAGGCGTGGATGATGCGGCCCTCGGCGCCCAGGGCCGCTTCGTGGATGCTCTCGGCCATGGTGGGGTGGGCGTGCATGGTGGCGATCAGGTCGTCGACGGTGCCTTCCAGGCTCTTGGCGACGCAGACTTCGTGGATCAGCTCGCTGGCGTTCTCGCCGATGATGTGCGCGCCCAGGATCTCGCCGTACTTCTTGCTGACGATCAGCTTCACCAGCCCCTCGGCGGCGCCATCGGCGATGGCCTTGCCGTGGCTCTTCAGGCCGTACTTGCCCACGCGGTACTCGATGCCCTTGTCCTTGGCCTGCTTCTCGGTCATGCCGACGCTTGCGATCTGCGGCAGGCAGTAGGTGGCGCCGGGGATGTTGTCGTAGTGCACGCCCGTCGAGGCGTGGCCGAACATCCGCTCGACCGCCACGATGGCCTCTTCGCTGGCGACGTGCGCCAGCCACGGCGGCCCGATGACGTCGCCAATCGCGTAGACGCCCGCCACGCTGGTCGCGTACGTCGCCTTGTCCTTCTTCTCGGCGTAGTCGGTGACGATGTGCCCCTTGTCGGTCTTGAGCCCCAGCGAGGGCTCGAAGAGCCCATCGAAGCGCCCCGCGACGCCGATCGCGACCAGCACCTTCTCGGCCTCAAGCACCTCGGTCTTCTTGGTGGACTGCTCCTCGATGGTGACCTTCGCGCCCTTGGCGCCCTTCTCGATCGCCTTGGTCATGCAGCCGACCTTGAACTCGATCCCCTGCTTGGTGAAGATCTTCAGCGCCTCCTTCGAGATGTCCTCGTCCTCGTTGGGAAGGATGCGGTCCAGCATCTCGACCACCGTGACCTTGGTGCCGAAGGCGTTGTAGAAGTAGGCGAACTCCATGCCGATGGCGCCCGAGCCCACGATCACCATCGACGCGGGCTGCGCGGGCAGGTTCATCGCCTGGTAGCTGGAGATGATCGTGGTGCCGTCCACCGGCGCGAAGGGCAGGTCGCGCGGCGCGGCGCCGGTGGCGACCAGGATGTTGTCGGCCGTCAGCACCACATCGTCCTTCGACGCGGCGCCCGTGCCCTTGTAATAGTTCTCGTCCGCCTTGGAGACGGTCACCTTGCAGGGCGACCCCGGCCCCCGGCCGCTGACGATGCGCGCGTGACCCGCAATGTGCTCGATCTTGTTCTTCTTGAAGAGGAAGCCGATGCCGCCGTTCAGCGTGCCCGCCACGGTGCGGCTGCGGCCGATCACCTTGGACCAGTCCACCTTCACGTTCTTGGGGTCCACCTCGAAGCCAAGGTCCTTGCCGTGGCGGAACGCCTCGGTGTAGATGCCGGCCGCGTGCAGCAGCGCCTTGGTCGGGATGCAGCCCCAGTTCAGGCAGACGCCGCCCAGCTTCGAGCGCTCGACGCACGCCACCTTCTTGCCCAGCTGCGCAGCGCGGATCGCGCCGACGTAGCCGCCGGGACCGCTTCCGATGACGATGAGATCGAAGTGCTTCGCGTCGGCCATGATTCGCTCCAGGGTTCTCCGAGGTGGGCCTCGGCACAAAGGCAAAGAGGCGTATCTTAAGCCCCCCAAGGCTTCCCGTGGCTGCTGACCCCAACCCGCCAACCGAACCGGAGTTCACGCGCCGCGCCCACGGCGCGGGGGTGGACGCTGCCGACCTGGGACTCTGGTCCTGGGACATGCACACCGGCGAGGCGTGGTTCTCGGCGGCCTTTCGCAACCGCCTGGGGTACCAGTCCCATGACTTCGCGGGGCGCATCGACAGCCTGCGCCATGCGATTCACCCCGAGGACCTGCCGCGCTTCGACGCCGCCGCCGCGGTGCTGCGCAACGACGGCGCCCCCGTGGACATCGAGATCCGCGTGCGCCGCAGCGGCGGGTCGTGGGCCCCCTGCCGCATCCGCGCCGAGGCGGACCCCGAGGGCGTGCAGCGGGCGCACGGCGCGCTGCTGGACGCGGGCACGCGGGCGCGCACCGTCAGCTCGACGGATCGCGCGCGCCCCGCACGCGCCGCACGCATCGCCGCTGCGCTGGACGAGGCGTCGCGCAGCGCAGCCGAGTTCGCCGCCGCCAAGCGCGAGCTCGAGCGGCAGAACCTGGAGTTGCAGCGCTCACGCGCGGACGCCGTCGCGTCGGCGATCGCCAAGACCGCGTTCCTGGCGAACATGAGCCACGAGATCCGCACGCCGATGACCGCGGTGCTGGGCTTCGCGGACCTGCTGGGAGACGCGTCGATCAGCGCCGAGGAGCAGCAGTCGCTCATCGTGGGCATCCGGCGCAATGGCGAGCACCTGCTGAAGATCATCAGCGACATCCTGGACCTGTCAAAGATCGAGGCGGGCGGGATGAGCGTCGAGCCCATGACATGCCGCCACCAGACGGTGGTGGAGGAGGTGGCCGCACTGATGGCGCCGCGCGCGCGCCAGCACGGCGTGGCGATCACCGTCAGCGTGGCGCCGGGCACGCCCGCCGAGATCCGCACCGATCCGACGCGCCTGCGGCAGATCCTGCTGAACCTCTGCAGCAACGCCGTGAAGTTCACGCAGCGCGGGACGGTCAGCATCGAGGTGAGCACCGTGCCCACCGACGAGCCGCCCGCACCGCGCCGCGACCCCGAGGCGACGGACGCGCCGATCGCACTGCGCCGGATCCGCTTCCGCGTGCGCGACACGGGCATCGGCATGAGCGAGGCGCAGATCGCGCGGCTCTTCAAGCCATTCGCACAGGGCGACGCCACCATGTCACGGCGCTTCGGCGGCACGGGGCTGGGGCTGGCCATCTCGCGGCGCCTGGCGCGCATGCTGGGTGGTGACATCGTGGCCACCAGCGCGCCCGCGCAGGGCAGCAGCTTTGCCGCGGAGATCGCCATCGATGCCGCCGACATCGGGTACGGGCCCAGCGCCGCGGCGATGCGCATGGAGCAGGAGCAGGAGCAAGTGCAGGAGCAGGGGCAAGGGCAAGAACAGGACCAAGAACCGGATCAGGTGCGTGACCGGGCGCAGGCGCCGGGCGAGCGCGAGGCTGGGCGCGGCGATCACAGTGGGCAAGCGGGGAACGGGATGCAGGCCGGCGCAGCAAGTGGAGCCGGCGCCACGGGCGCGCCGCTCAAGCTGCTGCTGGCCGAGGATGGCATCGACAACCAGCGGCTGATCCTCTTCCACCTGAGGCGCCACCATGCCACGGCGCAGGTGGTCGAGAATGGCCGCGATGCGCTTGCCGCCGTCGAGGCCGCCGCTGCGCGCGGCGAGCCCTTCGATGCGATCCTGCTGGACATGCAGATGCCGTTGATGGACGGCTACGAGGTCGCGCGCCGGCTGCGCGCCGCGCGCGTGCGCACGCCCATCGCGGCGCTGACCGCCGATGTCATGGCGGGCGACCGCGAGCGCTGCCTGGCGGCGGGATGCGACGAGTATCTCTCGAAGCCGATCGACAGCGCCGCGATCGGCGCCTTCCTGGCAAAGGTGGCGCGGGCGCGCACCGTGTAGTCCGCGCCTCGGTTGGCGCGAACTCCTGCTTACACCACGCACGCCATGCACGCCACGCACGCCGCTTCCAGCGTGCCGCCCAGCGGCGGTGCAGCGCGGCCCGCCCGCCGGCGCCCCGGCGCCACCCGGCGCGGCCGCACAGGAACAGGCCTAAACCCCGCACGATCCCCGGAAGATGGCGGTTTTTGCTAGGATTCCGCCCCTTCGGACCCTTCCTGTGCGCACCGCAATCATCAGCGACATCCACTCGAACCTGTCCGCTCTGGAGGCTGTCCTTGCGGACATCGACCAGCGCGGCGTCGATCGCATCGTGTGCCTGGGCGACCTCATCGGCTACGGCCCGGACCCGGTGGCCTGCGCCGACCTGGTGGCCGAGCGCTGTGAGTGGTCGCTGATGGGCAACCATGACTTCGGCGTGCTCTACGAACCCACCAACTTCAACGCCGCCGCCGAGCAGGCCGCCTACTGGACCCGCCGTCAGTTCGAGCGCGCATCGCTCGAGGACGCCTCCAGCGGCCAGCGCCGGTGGAACTTCCTGGGCCACCTGCGCGTGCGCGTCTCCGACAACGGCTACCTCTGCGTGCACGGCACGCCGCGCCGCCCGATCAACGAGTACCTCTTTCCCGACGATGCGATCAACAACCCGCAGAAGCTGGCCAGCATCTTCGAGCGCATCGAGCATGTCTGCATGGTGGGGCACACGCATGTCCCGGGCGTCTTCACCGACGACCAGGAGTTCTGGAAGCCCGACGAACTGGGCGGCGGCAGCTTCACCGTCGAGCCCGGGCAGAAGGCGATCGTGAACCCCGGCAGCGTCGGCCAGCCGCGCGACGGCGATCCGCGCGCCAGCTACGCCATCCTCGACACCGGCGACGGCACGGCGAAGCACCGCTTCGAGTTCTTCCGCCTGCCCTACGAGGTCGAGCTGACGATTGACAAGATCCACGCCATCCCCGAGCTGCACGACTGGCTCGGCGACCGGCTGCGCGAAGGCCGCTAGCCCCCTATGAACCCGAAGATCCGCCGCACCCTCATCACCATCGCCGTCTTCGCCGTCGTCGCGGGCATCGCCGCGATCATCATCCTGGGAAAGGGGCAGGAACAGGCGCAGCGCAGCGCGAACGATCCCGCACCGATCACCGGGATGCTGAAGGATGGCGAGAAGTCGGGCGCTGATGCCAAGGGCGCGGTGGGCGCAACCGGCGCAGCAGCCGCCGCCGGCGCGGACGCCGCGAAGCCCGCGGGCACCACGGACGCATCCAAGACGGCCGAAGGCGCACCGCAAATGGCCGCGGGAGCGCCCATCCTCTCCGCACGTCCCGTGCCCGCCCCGGTCCCCGCTGCCGCCCCTGCGAAGCTGGGCTCGCTGGATCCGACCAAGGCGCGCTTCGAGCTCACCTTCACCCGCAATGGCGCAGGCGTCAGCGCCGTCGCCTTCAGCGAGTACTGGCGGACCGCCGCCGATGCGCGCCTGGCGCGCGCTTACTGGAAGGCCGCCGTCCCCGGAAGCGCTGGCAATGCCGCCGCGCAGGGTGCCGCTGCGCCGGGCGCCGTGGCGCTTCCCGACGAGGCCGCGCGCTACACCATCGTCCCCGCGGGCACGCTGCAGGGCTTCGAGGTGCCGCTCCTGGCCGCGCGCGTCCTTGAGGTGGATGGCCAGGAAATCAATCTCTATGGCATGGTCTGGAGCGAGGCCGCCCCTGGCGTCTTCACCGCCGAGATCGTGGACAAGTCCGATGCGCCGCAGCTGCGCGTCACGCGCCGCTGGGGGCTCACCCCCGACAGCTTCGACCTGACGCTGGAGCAGCGCGTGCAGAACCTGGGCAGCGCGCCGCACACGGTGCGCTGGGTGCAGTTCGGCCCCGGCGACCTGCTGCGCGACGCCAACGAACTGGTCGACACCCGCCGCTACCAGGCGGGCTACCTGATGAGCGCCGAGCGCGACCCTGCGCAGCAGACGGTCATCGCGCACGGCGCCACGCTGGACCACTCGGCGGTGGTCAAGCAGGTCGATGCCGGTGACTTCCTGCTCTGGCCCACCGCGCGCCAGAAGCAGGAGCAGTACGGCCTCTCGTGGTTCGGCGCCACCAATCGCTATTTCTCGCTTGCCGTGCACGCCCCCTATGCGCCGCCCGCCAACGACTCCAAGCTTGCCGCTCCCGCCATCGCGGACATCCGCGCGCAGACGGGCGACCTGCTGCACGACGGCAAGGCCGAGCGCGCCGTCTTCACCGAGGCCACCAGCGCTCCCGTCGTGATCGCGCCGGGGCAGAGCGCCAGCTTCGACATGGGCGTCTTCGCGGGGCCGCTAGACCGCTCGCTCCTCTCCAATGTGCAGCCCTACGCCGCGCTGAACATGCAGGGGCTCATCCTGTACCTGATGAGCGGCTGCTGCAGCTGGTGCACCTTCAGCTGGCTGGCCGACTTCCTGGTCTGGTTCCTGGGCTTCCTGGCCAACCATGTCGTCTTCGACTGGGGCCTGGCCATCATCGTGCTGGTGATCGTGGTGCGCCTGGTGCTGCACCCGCTGACGCGGCGCGCCCAGATCTCGATGCAGCGCGTGACGCGGCAGATGGCCGCCATCAAGCCCGAGATGGAGGCGCTGCAGCGGCGCTACAAGGACGAGCCCAAGAAGCTGCAGGAAGAGACGATGGCGCTGTACCGCGCGCGCGGCGTCAACCCGCTGGGCTGCGCGGGCGGCATGCTGCCCACCTTCGCGCAGATGCCCATCTGGATTGCGCTCTATGCAGTGCTCTACTTCGCCTTCGAGCTGCGCCAGCAGCCCGCCTTCTTCGGCGTCTTCCAGAACTTCGGCGGCTGGGGCTTCCTGGCCGACCTGAGCGCGCAGGACCACTTCTTCCCCCTTCCGGTCTCGCTGAACCTGTACATCCTGCAGCTCTCCAGCATCAACCTGATCCCGGTGCTGATGGGCGTCGTCTTCTACATCCAGCAGAAGTACATGTCGCCGCCTCCTTCGCCCAACACGACGCCGGAGCAGGAGCAGCAGCAGAAGATCATGAAGTGGATGATGGTCATCCTCTTCCCGTTCATGCTCTACAACGCCCCCAGCGGCCTGACGCTGTACATCGCCACCAGCACCATGGTGGGCATCCTGGAGAGCCGGCGCATCAAGGCCGAAGTGGACAAGATGGATCTGACCAAGCCCGTGCAGCGCTCGGGCGGCGGCTGGCTGCGCAATGCGTACGAGAACGCGATGAAGCGCGCGCAGGCGGCGCAGCAGCAGAAGGCCAAGGCCAAGAGCGCCCCTTCGAAGAAGTTCAAGGACCGCTGACCGCGCGCGGGAGGCGCCCGCATGGACACTGAAGGCGTCATCGTCGCGATCGCCAGCCCGCCGGGGCCGTCGGCGCGAGGGGTGGTGCGCGCCAGCGGTGCGGCGTGCTTCCATGCGGTGGGGCGCGTGCTGGATCCGGGGTGCGCCGCGGCAGTGGCGCTGCGAGCGGCGCGGCGCGGCGTGTACATGGCGCGACTGCAGGCTCCGGCGCCGGCCGTGCCCGCGCTGGTGCTGGTGATGCCCGGGCCGGGGAGCGCCACCGGCGAGGATTGCGCGGAGATCCACCTGGTGGGGAACGTGTTCGTGCTGGAGCGCACGGTGGAGGCGATCGTGGGTGGCGTGGCGGGCGGCGCCACGGATGGCGCGGCGGCGAACCGTGGTGCGGGTGCGTCCAACGCAGCGATGCACGGCGCGCGGCGCGCGGGTCCAGGTGAATTCAGCGCGCGCGCGGTCCTGAGCGGGCGCGTGAGCCTGGCGGAAGCCGAGCGCGTGGCGGCCGCGATCGGCGCGGCAACCGACGCGCAGCTGGCAGCGGCGGACGCGTTGCGCGCCAATGGAGCGGGCCGCGCGGCAGTGGCGCTTGCGGACGAGGTGGCGACGCTGCTGGCGCTGGTGGAGGCGGGGATCGACTTCACCGACCAGGAGGACGTCGTCGCGATCGCGCCTGCGGCGCTAGCGGCGCGGATCGAGTCGGCGCGCGGCGCGATCGAATTGCTCCTTTCGCGCGCTGCCGGTGCAGAAGCGGCGCGCGCGGCACCGCGCGTGGTGCTGGCGGGAGCGCCGAATGCCGGGAAGAGCTCACTCTTCAACGCGCTGCTCGGCGATGAACGGACCGTGGAGTCCGCAGAGCGTGGCACCACCCGCGATGCAATCGAGGAAGCGATCCGACTGCCGGACGGCTCAGAGGCGCTGCTGGTGGACGCTCCTGGTCTAGACGACGCGGTGGCCGCCATCGACCACCTGATGCAGGCGCAGGCGCTGCAGGCGCTGGAGCGCGCGGATCTGGTGCTGTGGTGCGAGGCGGCTGATGAAGCGCGTGCGCCGCGAACACGCGCGCCACAGCTGCGCGTCCGCACCAAGTGCGATCTCGCACCCCTGGCGCGCACCGCCGACGCCATCGAAACCAGCGCGCGCACCGGCGCAGGGCTCGGTGCGCTCCGCAACGAAATCGCCCGCGCGCTCGGCGAGCGCCCCGCGCTCGGCGCCGAAGAAGCCGCGCTCGGAACCGCGCAGCGGGCGCTGCTTGAGGAAGCGCAGCGCGCGCTTGACGAAGCGCTGGACCTTGCACGAAGCGGCCCCCACGGCGATCGGCATCGGCACCTCCAGCACCCCGAACTCATCGCCAGCAGCCTGCGCGCATCCCTGGATCGTCTGGGAGAGGTGGCGGGCGCCATCCCCCCCGACGAGGTCCTCGGCCGCCTCTTCTCGCGCTTCTGCATCGGGAAATAGGCGCAAGCGCTATCCGCATCGCAACCAACGGCAGGCCGACGCCCTGTCCACGCGCACTCCATAGCATCCCCACCATGCAAGGCTCGATCGACATCCGCGTGCGGTACTGCGAGTGCGACCCGATGGGGGTGGTGCACCACACCGTCTACCCGGTGTGGTTCGAGATGGGGCGCACCGAGCTGCTGCGCCAGACCGGCCGCACCTATCGCCAGCTGGAGGAGGCCGGGATCCTGCTGGCTGTGGTCAAGCTTGAAGTCACCTTCAAGCGCCCCGCGCGCTACGACGACATGGTGCGACTGCAGACGACGCTGGTGCGCGTGACCGCCGTGAAGGTGGAGCACACCTACGAGCTCTGGCGCGGCGACGAACTGCTGGTGGCGGGATCCACGATGCTGGCGTGCCTGGACCGGCAGGGACGCGCGTGTGCGCTGCCCGAGGGGTTGCTCACTGCCCCGGCATCCGCCCCACCCGTGTCCTGACGCGCAGCGCCGGCGCGTGCATCGCAGTGCGCAGCGCGGCCAGCGCCCCTTCGCGCAATGCGCGGTCCACTGCGTACGCGGCCGCCGAACTGCCGACGCCGATCACTAGCTGGGCCGCCGAGGCACTCTCGATCCAGGTCTCGGCAACAAGTGCCCGCGGCATCGCCTGCTCCCATGCCTCGGCCGCCCCGACGCTGCGCTTGGCGTTGCGCGCGGCCTCGCGCGCCACCTCGCCGACGATGCGCTTGATCGAGACCTCGCGCTCGCGGAAGGCGCGGCGGTCGCACATCTGCTGCGCGCGCAGCAGGCGCGGATCCGGCGCTTTCCCGGCATTCGGGCCTGTTTCGTGCGTGGTCACGGGGCCAATGCTAGTCGTGCGGGTACGGGGCACGCTGCCGCTTCGGCCGCGGAAGTATCGTTCCCGCTCCATGATCGCGGTCCGGCTCGAACAGCTTCGCAAGTCGTACGGAACAACGGTGGCTGTCAGCGGCGTCACGCTGGATGCACCGGCGGGCGGGCTGACCTTCCTGCTGGGGCCCAGCGGCTGCGGCAAGACGACGATCCTGCGCATGATCGCGGGCTTCCTGGAGCCCACGGGCGGGCGCATCCTCTTCGGCGACCGCGACATCACCGGCGTGCAGGCCGAGAAGCGCGACTGCGGGATGGTCTTCCAGAGCTACGCGCTGTGGCCGCACCTGACGGTGGCGCAGAACGTGGCCTTCGGACTGGAGGTTCGCAAGGAGCCCGCGGCGCAGATCCGCACGAAGGTGGGCGAGGCGCTCGAGATGGTCCGCATGGGACCCTACGCCGATCGCAAGCCCAACCAGCTTTCCGGCGGGCAGCAGCAGCGCGTGGCGCTGGCGCGCGCGATCGTCTATCGCCCGCAGGTGCTGCTGCTGGACGAGCCCCTCTCGAACCTGGACGCCAAGCTGCGGCTGGAGATGCGCGGCGAGATCCGCCGCGTCGTCGACCAACTGCGCGTCACCGCGATCTACGTGACGCACGACCAGAAGGAGAGCCTGAGCCTGGCGGACCAGATGGTGGTGCTGCGCGACGGCCACATCGAGCAGGTGGGCGGCCCGCGCGAGCTCTACGAACGCCCCTGCAACCGATTCGTCGCGGAGTTCCTGGGAGAGACGAATTTCCTGGAGGCGATCGTGGAGGGCGCGGGCACGGGCGCGAGCCCAAACGCGAACACCGGCGCAAGCGCGACCGCAGCCTCCAACGCAAGCGCACCCGCGACCACCCGCCCCGTCCGCACCCCTGCCGGCATGCTTGAGACCACCACCGCCGGGGCGCACGCCGCGGGCACCAAGCTGGTCGCAAGCGTCCGCCCGGAATCGCTGCGAATGCAGCCTGAATCCGCCGTCGCCGCGGGGCGCCCCTGCCTGCGCGGCACGGTCGCCGAGAGCATCTACCTGGGCGAGATCGCGCAGCACCGTGTGGACTGCGCGGGCACCTCCGTCAAGGTCTTCGAACTGAACCCGCGCCACACCTCCCGCCGCGGCGAGCGGGTGGCGCTGACCGCCGACGCCGACCAAGTCGTCCTGCTGAACGCCTGAAACACCCACGATCGCCGCGCCACCGCGCCGCAGGGAGCCAGCCACCGATGTCACGCACGCTGTCCGCCGTCGCCACCGCCGCACTCGCCTCGTGCCTGCTGGGGCTGGCGCCGCCCCCCGCCGCCACCGACGCGCCCCTCTCCCGCGACGAACGCATGGCGTGGTGGCGCAAGGATCGCTTCGGCATGTTCATCCACTTCGGTCTCTACTCCACCGCGGCGGGCGAGTGGAAGGGACGCGACTGGGCGGGCGCCGGCGAATGGCTGCTGACCAACGCCAAGGCCGATCCCATCGAGTACGAGAAGACGCTGATGGCCACCTTCAATCCGTCGAAGTTCGACGCGAAGGAATGGGCGCGCATCGCCAAGGACGCGGGGATGCAGTACGTCGTCATCACCACCAAGCACCACGACGGTTTTGCGCTGTGGGAGAGCGCCACCAGCGACTACAACGTGATGCACACCCCCTTCAAGCGCGACATCATGAAGGAGCTGAGCGAGGCGGTGCGCGCCGAGGGGCTGACGATGTGCTGGTACCACTCGATCATGGACTGGCACCACCCGGACTACCTGCCGCGCCGCGGCTGGGACCCGCGCCCGGCCAACACCGCCAACTTCCCGCGCTACGTGGACTACATGCACGCGCAGCTGAAGGAGCTGCTGACCAAGTACGGCCCCATCGGCATCCTGTGGTTCGACGGCGAGTGGGAGAACACCTGGAACCACGACTTGGGAAAGCGCACCGATGACTTCGTGCGCGGGCTGCAGCCGCGCATCATCGTCAACAACCGCGTCGACAGCGGGCGGGCAGGCATGGAGGGGTTTAGCGCTGGCGAGGGCTCGCGCGGCGACTACGGCACCCCCGAACAGACGATCCCCCCCAACGGCATGCCCGGCAAGGACTGGGAGACGTGCATGACGATGAACGACACCTGGGGATTCAAGGCCTCCGACAAGAACTGGAAGAGCCCGCAGGAACTGATCCGCATGCTCTGCGACATCGCCAGCAAGGGGGGCAACTTCCTGCTGAACGTGGGCCCCAAGGGGGACGGCACGATCCCGCAGGAGAGCATCGAGCGGCTGCACCGCATGGGCGAGTGGATGCGCACGAACGGCGGCGCCATCTATGGCACCGATGCCTCGCCCTTCCCGAAGAAGTTCGCGTGGGGACGCATCACGCAGAAGCCCGGCCTGACCTCCGGGCGCGAGAGCACCATGCTCAACCTCATGGTCTTCGAGTGGCCCAAGGATGGCGTGCTCCGCCTGCCCGGCATCAGCAATGAAGTGATCGGTGCGCGCGTGCTGGGCGTGGGCGGCGTCACCGACCCCGGCACGGGCGCGAACCCGCTGGCCGCGGGTGCGTGGAACGCGATCGCGCGGCGAACCACCGAGGGGATCGAAGTCACCGGCCTGCCCGCCATGGCGCCCGATGCCGACGCCACCGTGGTGCAGGTGCAGATCGCGGGCAAGCCCGTGGTCGCGCCGGCATTCGTGGCACCCGGCCTGAACGGAGTGATTGCTTGCATGGCCGCGGACGCGGTGGTCAGCGGCAGCATCCAGTACGAGGGGCGCTACGACAACCTGGGCTGGTGGCGCGACACCGCCAGCACCGCCACCTGGACCATCCGTGCTCCGCGCGCCGCGCGCTACGCCGTCTCGATCGACTACGCGGCCAACGAGACCTGCGGCGGCGACGTGGAGGTGACCGTGGCCGGCAAGGTGCTGCGCGTAGCGCTGCCCCCACGCAAGGACTGGGGGGATTTTGCGCGCATCGCCGTGGGCGAGACCGATATCCCCGGCGGCGCGCCCGTCAGCGTGGTGGTCCGTGCCGCCACCAAGCCCGGCGAGTCATTCATCAACCTGCGCGATGTTCGCCTGACACCGGTGAAGTAACCTCCGCCCCCCATGCCTTCGTTCAACCTCAACGGCACTTCGGTCGAACTTGTCCCGCAGACGCGCGAGCCCTTCAACTGGCTTGCGTCGCAGGTCTACCGCAAGATGCACGATGGCCCGCCGCTGCCGGGCATGCTTGGCATGATCGCGCTGGACGGGCTGAAGCAAAACATCACCCCCGAGGATCCCCGCATCCAGGCCATCCTGTGGACGATGTGGCAGCTTGGCCTGGCGCAGGTGACGCTGGACGAGGCGAACCAGCAGATCAAGTGGGAGCAGGGGAAGCACCAGAGCATCTCCGGGCGCCCCTTCATCGACCACTTCACCGAGGAGGCCATCGCGGACGGCCGCGCGCTGGCGGCCGCGCTGAGCGTGGTGCTGCAGCGCACGCTGCGCGTCAACGGCATCGAGTTGCAGGTGAAGCCCGTCGATTTCGACCTGCTGCGCGCGCAGTCCGAGGAACTGAAGAAGCGCCACACGAATCCGCAGGAGGACATGAGCATCGCTGCGGCGCGCTACATGGCCGAGCTGCTTTCGCAGGGGGCCAACGACAAGGACCTGCGCTTCCGCGCGGCGCTGGAGCTTGCCGCGGATCTGGGAATCCGGGCGATGATCATCGACGCGCCCAGCCGCCAGCTGCGCATCGAGGGGTTCAACGAGCAGGCGGCGCTCAGCGCGGCGTACCTGCAGAACCTGCCCATCGAGCAGCTGCCGCTGGCGGTGAACCGAGCGCAGGCGCTGAACAAGGCCGCCGAGGAGACCGCCCGGCGCGTCGCGGCCACCGCCAAGACGGGCACGCCCGGGGCCGCAAAGGCCGCCGCGGTGGCCCCGCAGCAGGGCCAGCAGGCACAGTCCGTGAAGCTTGATTTCCGCCGCCGGCGCCGTTGAGGACAGGTCCGAGTTGCCGAACCGCGCCCATTTCAAGGGGAATGGCTGCGCCGTCGCCTTGACGATCGGCGGGCGAATCCAACGCTTCCGTTGACCCTTTCCCGTGGCCCGATGTTCGGCCCAGGGAGAGGCGCCATGTGTGCCGCCGCGGGGCGGAGGTGAAGTGATGTGCGATCCCGCGACCGAGCTTGCCGCCACCGGCGGCAGCCTTCCCTGCCTTCCCCAGAACGCGACCCGGGTCTCCAGCATCACGCTGCGGACGCCGCTGCGCCACAACGCCGAGCTGTACCGGACCACGCTGGGCGACATCCCCGAGGTGCGCGTGGTGGAGGGCCCGCGGCTGGATGGGTTCGTCTGCGACGCGGTCATCGCCCCAACGAACAGCTACGGCTACCTGGACTCCGGCCTGGACGGCATCTTTGCGCGCCGCTTCGGCACGCGGCTGCAGCGCATGCTGCAGGAGCGCATCTCGCACGAATGCGACCACGAACTTCCCATCGGCGAGGCGCTGATCGTGCCCACCGGTGACTTTGCGCTCCCCTTCCTGGTCGCCTCCCCTGCGACCCGGCTCCCGGGCTCCATCAGCGTGGAGCCCTATCTTTTCTCGTCGATCCACGCGGCTCTCCGCGCGACCGACCGGTGGAACGATCTGGGCGAGGGCCCGATGATCGAGTCGGTCGCGCTTCCTGACATTGCGCGCTACCTGCCCGAGTGGCAGCCCGAACGGCTGATCATGCAGCTGCGCCAGGCGATCGTGGAGTGGGTGGCGCAGACCCCGCGCGGGCTCGAGCGCGCACGGGCGGCGTAGCGCCGACGCCCGCCTACTGCACCGGCCGGACCGGCGGCATCGGCACGCCGATCGAGTCGCAGATGGCGCGCAGCAGCTCGGCCTCCTCGACGGTGGTCACCGCGTCGGCGCCGACGCAGGCGACGCAGGCGTTGACCAGCGTGCGCTTCGCCTTGATGGCGTTCCCCTCCATCGCGCGCAGGGCATCGTCCAGTGCGTCCAGCGTGCACGCGGCCGCGGGCATCGGCTTCGCGGGCAGCCAGGCGGCATCCAGGCGCGCGCACTCCCACGCATCTTCCACGTCCGCGGCGCTCCGCGCGCCCGTCCATGCAAGCACGCTCACCACGCGCGCCATGTCCTGGAGCGTGGCATCGCGCGGGCGCTGGCTGCCCGCGGCGCCGCGCCCCTCGACGACGCGGCGCAGCACCACTCGCACGGTCCACTCGACGCGGTCCACCTGGCCGTCGACGGCGATGAGCTGCGAAAGCGTGGTGCGGAACTGCGCGTACTGCGCGGGCGAGAGGAGCGTCAGCGCCGCGGCGCACATCTCAAGGAGGGGAAGGCGCTGTGCGGATCGCATGTCGGCCAGTGCGGGCAGCAACCCCTCGACGGCGGCGCGCAGCTTCGGGTCGGTCAGCGCGATGGCGTCCAGCTGCCGCGCCCGCTCGCGTGGGTCGGTGGCCAGCAGCAGCGCGCAGACCACCGCGCGCGCCGCGAAGGGGTTGCGCGAAGCCTCGGTCATCGCGGGCGGCATCTCAAGCATCAGGCTGGCCGCGAACTGCATCTGCGCCGGCGAGAGGCGCCCGATCTCGGAACGCGCCTCCTGCAGGGCGGACTGCGCGATCCGTGCATCCACCGGCGGGATCGCATTGGCGGCGGCAGCGAAGGCCGTCGGCAGGTCCACGGGCGTGGGGAGGCGGGGCCGGGCGATGGGCAGCTCGGAGGCGCGTTGGCCCGCACCGCCGCGCGAACTCTGTAGCGGGGGCAGGGCGGGCGCCGTCGGGAGCGCCGCTGCGCTCCCTCCCTGCTCCGGGCGCAGCACGACGCCACGAATGCGCCGGATGCGCTCGGCCGGCGGCGGGTGCGTGGCCAGCAGCGAGGGCACCCCCTCGGCCAGGAAGAAGTGGCTGAACTCGGTGGCCGCAGGCGCCGAGAGCGCGCTGCCCATCCTGCCGATCTTCTCCAGCGCGCCCGCGATCCCCTCGGCGTTGCGCGTGTACTGCACGGCGCTGGCATCCGCCAGGTACTCGCGCTGCCGGCACACCGCCGCCTGGATGAGCCGCCCGAAGAAGTAGCCGATGATCCCAACCAGGAAGAGCCCCAGGCCCACGAGCATGATCGCGGCGATGCCGCTGCCCTTGTCCGAACTCGATCGCACATGACGCGTGTTGAGGCCGCTGCGCATCAGGAAGCGGCCGATCAGCGAGATGGCGAAGATGCCCCCCAGCCACGCCACCAGGCGCATGTTCAGCCGCGTGTCCAGGTGGAAGATGTGGCTGAATTCGTGCGCCACCACCCCTTGCAGCTCGTCGCGCGTCAGCTGCCTGATGCAGCCGCGCGTCAAGCCGATGACGGCGCGCTGCGGCGAGATCCCCGCAGCAAAGGCGTTGATCGAGTCATCCTCGATCACATAGACGGGCGGCACGGGAAGGCCGCTGGCGATGGCCATCTCTTCGACGATGTTCAGGATGCGCCGCTCGTCCGTCTCGGTGGAACTGGGCGCGACCTGCCGCCCGCCCATGGCCACCGCCACGGCGCGCCCGCCACCGGACATCTGCGCGAACTTCGCCGCAGTGCCCACGCCGATCACCGCCAGCACGCCAAGCACCGTGGCCGCGATCAGCGCGGGATTGCCGAAATTCCCCTTGCCGACCGTCAGCGCCACCACCAGGTACGTGCCAGCCACGGTTCCCAGCACGGCCAGGATGAACAGGATCACCAGGCGCCCGGTGTGGCGCTTGGCCAGTTCCTGGCTCTCGAAGAAGTCCATTGCCATCGCGGTGCGATCCTGCGCCTCAGGCGCCGGCCTTGGGTGCAGCTGCGAAGTCCACCTGCGGCAGCGCCTTCGAGGCTTCGTCGGTCTGGAAGAGCGGCGCGTTGGCGAAGTTGAAGAGGCGCGCCACGAAGAGGTCGGGGAAGACCGCCAGCGAAGTGTTGTAGGTCATCACCGAGTCGTTGTACGCCTGCCGCGCGAAGGCGATGCGGTTCTCGGTGCTCACCAGCTCCTCTTGCAGCTGCAGCGCGTTGGTGTTGGCCTTGATGTCGGGGTAGCGCTCCATCAGCAGCATCAGGCGGCCAAGCGCGCCCTGCAGCATCCCCTCGGCCTGTGCCATCGCGGCGGTGGTGGCGGCGTCGCCGGGCGTGGCGCCCGCGCGCTGGCTGGCGGAGACGGCCGCAGCGCGCGCCTGCGTCACGGCCTCCAGCGTGCTGCGCTCGTGCACCATGTAGCCCTTGACCGTGGCCACTAGGTTGGGCACCAGGTCATGGCGGCGGCGCAGCTGCACGTCGATCTGCGAGAAGGCGTTCTGCACGCGCACGCGGCGCGCCACCATGCCGTTGTAGACCGCCATCAGCCAGATGGCCAGGACGAGCAGCACGCTGACAGCGACGACCAGCGCGATGATCGCGGGCGAGACGGCCAGCATGGCAGGCGCAGCGGCAGAAAGCGTGGCCACCGGGAGTGCAGGGAACGCGTCGAACATGGCATAGTTCTAGCAGCAGGAGCGCGCCCGGTGTGCACCGCGGGCCATTGCGCGGCGGGGGGCGCCGCGGCGGGGAGTGCAACCGCAGGAAGCAGCGCCCGGGGAATGCGCGGCCGATACCCTTGGTCCATGCGCGCCGCGCCTCAGCCTTTCCGCGATCTGCCCGCCGGAACCCCCGCGCGCCCGCTACGCGTGCTGGTGACTGGCTTCGAGCCCTTCGGAGGCAGCCCGATCAATCCCTCCGCGGTGCTGCTGGAGTTGCTGGAGTCTGCGGGCGCGCCTGGCTGCCAGCTTCGCACGCTGCTCCTACCGGTGGTCGGCGGAACGGGCTCGGGCTCGGCACGCGCGGCACTGGACGCCGCACTGGACGCGCTGCAGCCCGACGCGCTGGTCCTCTTCGGCGAGGCGCACACACGCGGCGCCATCAGCATCGAGCGCGTGGCGGTGAACCTGCGTGACTACCGCATCGCCGACAACAGCGGGGATGTGGTGCAGGACACCCCGGTGGTGGCGGGCGCGCCCGATGCGCTCTTCGCCGCGCTCCCGGTCCGGGCGATGGCCGATGCGGTGGAGGCCGCGGACGTGCCGGTGGAACTCTCGCTGAGCGCCGGCGCGTTCCTCTGCAACGAGGTGATGTTCCACGCGCTGGAGCGCCGGCTGCGCACGGGGGCGCCGCAGCAGTGCGGCTTCATCCACCTGCCGCAACTGCCCGAACAGGCCGCCCTCCGGCCGACGCATGCACGACCGATGCCGGCCCAAGAACTGCTGCGCGGCGCGCAGGCGGCGTTAGCGGCCCTGGCCACGCCGGAGGCTCGTGCAGCTGGCGGACTGTCGGGAGCGCCGTCCGCCCATGCAAGCGGCGCGCCGCAGCCGGATGCACGGCCGACAGCGGCCGAATCCGGCAGTTCGCAGCCCGGCAAAAATGCGGACCGCCCGCGAGCTTGAAGGATGCTCGCGAGCGGTCACGCAGTGCGGTGACCCTTTCAGAGGTGCACCTCGAGGAACTCCCATCGCGGTGCACCGCGCCCAGAGTGTGGACAGGTCCAGGGCGACTATCAGAGCACTCCACAAAGCTGTGCTCTGACAGCCCAAATACGGTCTGTGAGGGCATGTGTGTGAAAGAATCTCGCCCTCCCGCTTGCAAGGCTGCGATAATCTCCAGCCGACGATGCTTGCGCGCTGCAGCTTCTCGCATTCCATCGCGACCGTCTCGTTCGCGGACCCCGCGAAGCGAAACGCGCTGGGTGTCGCCATGTTCGCGGGGCTGCGCGTCTGCCTGGACACGGTGCGCGCGCGCGCTGCAGAGCCGCGCGTGGGCACCGACAGCGACGTCCACGGGCGCATCGATGTTCTGGTGCTGCGCGGCGAGGGTGCCGCCTTCTGCTCGGGCTTCGACCTGGCGGCCTGCGCCGAGCAGCCCGTGCTGCTGGAGCGCCTGGTGAACGAGCTGAGCGCCGCGGTGCAGATGCTGCGGCAACTGCCGGTGCCGGTGGTGGCGGCGGTGCACGGCGCGGCGCTCGCGGGTGGATGCGCACTGCTGGCGGGATGCGATTTCGTGATCGTCGCCCCCGATGCGCAGGTCGGCTATCCGGTGCACCGCATCGGCGTCAGCCCCGCGGTGACGCTGCCCGCGCTGATGGCCAACACCGGTCCCGGCCGTGCACGCGAGATCACCGCGGGGGGCGTCATCTATGACGGCGCGGGTGCCGTGCGCGTGGGACTGGCCACGCATTGTGCGGCCACCACCGAGACGCTTCCCGCCGAGGCGCAAGTGATGGCCGCTTCGCTGCGCGAGAAGGGCCCCGTGGCACTGCGCGCCACGAAGCAGTGGCTGAACGAACTGGACGGATCCAACGACGAGGCGCGCTTCCGCCACGCGGCGCATGCCAGCGCCGCGGCGGCGCACGGCGATGAGTTCGCGACCCTGCTGCGCGCAGCGTGGGCGAAGCGAGCGTAGGCGCGCGCCGCGCCGGAAGACATCTCCCCGCCTCACGCTTCGCTGACGTCGTATCCCGCCATGTAGCCGCCCCCCTGCATCCGCAGGATCTGGCGCGCCAAGTCGTTGGCGAGCGCGCTGGCGCCGAAACGGAAGAGGTGCGGGCTGAGCCACTCCTCGCCCAGCGTCTCCTTCACCATCACCAGGTAGGCGATCGCCTGCTTGGCGGTGCGGATGCCCCCCGCAGGCTTCATGCCGATGCGCACCCCTGTCTGCAGGAAGTGGTCGCGGATCGCCTCCAGCATCACCAGCGTCACCGGCATCGTGGCCGCGGGCTGCACCTTGCCAGTGGAGGTCTTGATGAAGACCTCGCCATCGGCGGGTGGGGGCACGCCGGGCACCGTGCTGGCGGCCTCGATGGCCAGGTCGCTGGCGCGGCGCACGTTGTCCAGCGTCTCCAGCTCGCCCGTCTCCAGGATGATCTTCAGGTGCGCGGGCCTGCCCTGCGGCGGCGCCACGCAGAGTGCGCGCGTCTGTCGGATCTCGTCGGCGATCCGGTCGTAGTGCCCGGACAGGAAGAGGCCGCGGCTGATCACCATGTCCACCTCGTCGGCACCCGCGGCGATCGCCTGCGCGCAGTCGCGCAGCCGCACGTCCAGCGGGTACTGCCCGCTGGGGAAGCCCGTCGCCACGGCCGCGACATGCACACCGCTGCCCGCCAGCGCCTGGCAGGCGGCGGGCACCAGCATGGGATAGACGCACACCGCCGCCACCATCGGCACCGGCGGATCCAGCGCCGGACGCCCCGCGGGCACGTCGACCGGGTGCATCGCCTTGCGGCAGAGCGCTCGCACCTTCTCGGGGGTGTCCTTGCCCTCCAGCGTGGTCAGGTCCAGCATGGAAACAGCCAGGCGCAAGGCCTGCTGCTTCGAAGCTCCCTTGATCGATCGCTTGGCGAAGGACTCCGCGCGCCGCGCGGCCATGACGGCGTCGACGCGTCGCATCGCCGCGTCAGTTTCCGCCGCGCGCGGCGCGGAAGAGGTCCTGCACCGGCACCACCTGGCGCAGGAGCAGCGACTTCTCGCCCGCGTTGGCGTTCTCGATGTAGTAGACGAAGAGCATCTCGCCACGGCTGTCCAGAACCCAGAGCGCCTCGTAGGGCTTCTCGGCCGGGCCCAGGCCCGTGGCCTGCGTCACGACGCTCATGCCCTGGTTGCCCTGGTTGGCGGCGCCCGCGAAGGCGGCGTTCACGGGCAGGCGGCCGGCCTGCACCACGGTGAGCGCGGTGAGCAGGAATGCGCTGGCCCAGAGGGCGGCGGCGGCGAAGGAAGTCCCCTGCTTGCGCGTGGTGGTCGCTTCGGCGGCGGCGGGAATCGCGGCGGCGGCGGGAAGCGTGAATGCCGCAGGAGCGTCGGAGGTCGCGTTTTGGTTCTGCATGCTGGTCTCGTTCATGCCGGTCTCGTTCGTGTTGATCTTGTTCATGCTGGGCTCGTTCATGGTGGCGCGTCCTTCCTGCTTCAGCGGGTGCGTCCGGCCTGCGCCGCGTCCATGGTCATGTTGCGGTAGCCCAGCCCCACGAACTTCTTCTGGTTCTCGTACCAGCTGATCGCGACGACCTCGTTGGTGGTCTCGTCGCAGATGTACACCACGCCCTGGACGATGCCGTTCACGGTGCCGCCCACCATGGTGTAGTTGGAGCGCGCGCGCGTCTGCGCCATGGCGGTGGGCATGAAGGTGAACGCCGCCAGCGCGACCAGCAGGCAGGCGTTGAGCGCGATGAGCGGAATGAGCGACTTGCGGGACATGTGTTTCTCCGAGAAGAGGCGCCTGCGCGGGCGATTCGGCGGCATCGGCCGCAGCTGATGCGCTGCGTGCGGGCGGTCGCGGCAGGATACCGCCTTCAGCCCGCGCGCCCGCGCTGCACCACGCAATCCCCGGGCTCGTGGTCCAGCACCAGCCGCCAGCCCCCGCGATCGGCTTCCTCCAGCAAGGCGCGCTTGGTCAGCATCGTCTCGTAGGGCAGCATGTCGTAGCCCAGGCTGGAGGCGGGATGCGTGTGATGGACCGTGGGGATCAGGTCGCCGGGAAAGCAGAGCGTGCCGCCCGCGTCCTGCCAGAAGATTCCCTGCTGCCCCCACGTGTGCCCCGGCAGCGGCCGCACGCGCAGGCCGGGCAGCACTTCGGCGGGCCCGTCATGCAGCACGACGCGATCGGCGATCGGGTCCAGGTGCGACCGCAGGTAGGTGCGCGTCATCGTGCTGCGGTTGGCCAGCGCATCCTCCCACTCGCGGCGCTGGACGTGGATGCGGGCGGCAGGAAAGGTCGCCAAGTAGCTGGGCCGCTCGTCGTCGGCGCCATCGGCCAGCCGCGTCAGCCCCCCGGCGTGGTCGAAGTGCAGGTGCGTCACCACCACGTCGGTGATGTCCCCTGGCTGCGTGCCTGCTTCGCGCAGCGCATCCACCACGGTGCGAATGCGCCCCTCCGTGGTGCGGTCGAACTGGTAGATGCCCGCTTCCTTCGCCGTCCACTTGTCGCCCGCGCCTGCCTCCACCAGGATCCGCCCCGGCGACCCCTCGTGCTGCAGCAGCACGCAGTTCATCGCCAGGTGGATGCGGTTCTGCTCGTCGGCGGGAATCCACTTCGACCACATCGCCTTGGGGATGAGGCCGAACATGCCGCCGCCGTCCAGCCAGAAGCCGCCGGCGCGCAGCACCGTCCACTTCAAGATGGCGCCTGCGTCCATCGCGGCGGCGTCAGCTCTTCACCACGCGCGCGCCGCCGGTGCCCGCGGGCACCCGCGCCATCGCGTTGCGGGTGTCCACCACCAGCTTGGCGTTCTTGGCCAGCTGCGAATAGTCCACCGCGTCGTGGTCGGTCAGGATCAGCACGCAGTCCGAGGCCTTCAGCGTGGCAGGCGACAGCTCGACGCTCTTCAGGTCGATGCGGTACTTGCGCATGCTGGGATAGACCGGGATGTGCGGGTCGTGGTAGGTGACCTCGGCGCCGCGGTCGCGCAGCAGCTCGATGATCTCGGCGCTGGGGCTCTCGCGCGAGTCGTCGATGTTCTTCTTGTACGCCACGCCGATGACCAGGATCTTGGAGCCCTTCAGGCTCTTGCAGTCGTCGTTCAACGCGCCTTGCGTGCGCTCGATGACATAGTGCGGCATGGCGGTGTTCACCTCGCCGGCCAGCTCGATGAAGCGCGTGCTGCGGCCGATCGCCTTCGCCTGCCAGGTGAGGTAGAAGGGGTCGATCGGGATGCAGTGGCCGCCCAGCCCGGGGCCGGGGTAGAAGGGCATGAAGCCGAAGGGCTTGGTGCTCGCCGCCTTGATCACCTCCCAGACGTCGATGTTCATGTCCGTCAGCAGCGTCTTCATCTCGTTGACCAGCGCGATGTTCACCGCGCGGAAGATGTTCTCCAGCAGCTTGGCGGTCTCGGCGATCTCGGCGGTGGAGACCAGGTGCGCCTCCTTGACGCAGCGGCTGTACAGCGCGTAGGCAAGCTTGCCGCTGGCCTCGTCGGTGCCGCCGACCAGCTTGGGGATGATCGCCGCGCTGAAGCCGATGCTTCCCGGGTCCTCGCGCTCGGGGCTGTACGCCAGGAAGTAGTCCTCGTTGCGCTTCAGGCCGGTGGCGTCCAGGATCGGGCCCATCTCGTCACGCGTGGTGCCGGGATAGGTGGTGCTCTCCAGGATCACGATCTGCCCCTTGCGCAGGATGCTGGCGGTCAGGCGCGTGGAGTCGAGCACGAAGGAGAGGTCGGGCTCCTTGTGGTGGCCCAGCGGCGTGGGGACGCAGAGCAGGATGGCGTCCGCCTTGGTCAGGTCCTGCTTGTCGGTGGTGCCCAGGAAGTTGGGGTTCTTCTGCAGGTAGGTGAAGAACTCCTGCCCCAGGTGGTGGATGTAGGGCTTGCCCGCCTTGATGTTGTCGATCTTGCGCTGGTCGATGTCGAAGCCGACCACCTTGTAGCCCGCGTGCAGGATCGCGTGCGAGAGCGGCAGGCCCACATAGCCCAGGCCCACGATGCCGATCGTGGCGTTCTTGGACTCGAGCTTCTTCATCAGGTCAGCGGCAGTGGCGTTCATTGGATTGCGTTTCCTAGAGTTGAGAGGGGGAGACAGTCTACTGGTGGTTCAGTCGGCGGGTTCGCGCTGGATGGCGAGTGGGTGCGGCGCGTTGCGTGCCGGGGCGTGGCTGGGATCAGATCAGGTGCTCCGGGTGCTCCAGCAGCCCGACCACGGTGTTCAGGAAGCGCGCGCCCTCGGCGCCATCCACCACGCGGTGGTCGCAGCTGAGGCTCAGCGGCAGCACCAGCCCGGCGAAGAACTTGCCGTCCTTCACCAGGACGCGCTCCTTCGCACGCCCCGCGGCCAGGATGGCCACTTCGGGGTAGTTAATGATCGGCGTTGCGAACATGCCACCGTAGCTGCCGACGTTGGAAATCGTGAAAGTTCCGCCAAGGCTCTCTTCGCGCTTGATCGTGCGGTCCTTGCAGGCGGTGGCCAGGCGGCGCACTTCATCCGAAAGCTGCACCGGCGAGCGCTTGTCGGCGTCGCGGATGACGGGCACCATCAGGCCGGAATCGGTGTCGACGGCGCAGCCCAGGTTCACGGGACCCTTGACGAGCACCTCGTTATTGGCATCGTCGGTGATGGCGTTCAGCGAGGGGTGCTTCTTCAGCGCCTTGCAGATCGCCGCCATGATGAAGGGAAGCATGCTCAGCTTCTGGCCGGTGACGCGGCTGTACTCGCGGCGCTTGGATTCCAGTGCGGTGACGTCGGCCTCCTCGACCACGGTGAAGTGCACCGTGGTGCGGACGCTGCGGTCCAGCGCCTCGGCGATCTTGCGACGCACGCCGCGGAAGGGGACACGCTGGGTGATGCCTGCCTGGTCGATGTAGACGCTGCCCGCGGCGATGGGGACCGAGCGCGGCGCGAAGCCCGCGGAGGCCGGTGCCTGCTGCGCGCTGCCGCTGCCCGCGAAGCTCTCCAGGTCCGAGGCGGTGACGCGCCCGCCGCGCCCGCTGCCGGCGACATGCTGGATGTCCACGCCAAGCTCGCGCGCAATGCGCCGCACCGCAGGGGTGGCCAGCGCCTTGCCCTCGCGCGCGACGACGGGCGCCTCGGGCGCGCGCCGCGCGAATCGATCGCTGACGGTCAGCGTGCCGCTCATGGTGCCCACGACGGTGCCCTGGTCCTCTGCGGAGGCGGGGACGCCCGCGGCCACCTGGTTCGAGAGGCATGCGTCGGCCTTGTTGCCGATGCCGTTGGATGCGGTGCCGGCGGCGGTGGCGGGCGTGCCGGGCTTTGCGCCAGCGCTGGCGCCGGAATTCGCGCCAGAATTCGCCGCGGCGCCCGCAGACTTCGCAGCGGGCGCCGCCTTCGCTCCTGCAGCGCCGTAGCGCAGCAGCACCGCGCCCACCTTGATGATCTCGCCGGGCTTGCCGCACAGCTCCGTCACGGTGCCCGCCCATGGCGAGGGCACCTCCACCAGCGCCTTGTCCGTCTGCATCTCGGCGATCGTCTGGCTCTCCTTGACGGTCTCGCCGGGCTGCACCTTCCAGCTGATCAGCTCCGCCTCGGCAAGGCCTTCGCCCAGGTCGGGGAGCAGGAAGTGGCTGCGATCGGCGGGTTGCTTGAGTCCGGCCATGGGTCAGGTCCCTTCGGGGATGCGTTCGGGCGGTCGGCGGGGGTCAGTAGGCAAGCGCGTCGTCGATGGCACGGCCCACGCGCGCGGCGTCGGGCATGTAATCGAGCTCGAGCTTGTAGTAGGGCATGATCGTGTCGAAGCCGGCGACGCGCTGCACCGGGGCCTCCAGGTGCAGGAAGCAGCGCTCCATGATGCGCGCCGAGATCTCGGCGCCGAAGCCGCACGTCAGCGGCGCCTCGTGCACCACCACGCAGCGGCCCGTCTTCTTCACGCTCGCCTCGATGGCGTCGATGTCGAAGGGATAGATGGTGCGCAGGTCGATCAGCTCGATGTTCTTGCCGCTCTTCTCGATCGCCTGCATGCACTGGATGACGCTGGCGCCCCAGCTGACGATGGTCAGCTCGGTGCCCTCGCAGACGGTGCGCGCCTTGCCGATGGGCAGCACGTACTCGTCCTCGGGGACCTCCTCGCGGAAGGCGCGGTAGATGCGCTTGGGCTCGAAGTACATCACCGGGTCGGGGTCGCGGATCGCGGCGATCAGCAGCCCCTTGGCGTCGTAGGGGCTGGCGGGCATCACCACCTTCAGGCCGGGGGTGTGCGCGTAGATCGCCTCGGGCGAGTCGCTGTGCAGCTCGGGGGCGTGGATGCCGCCGCCGACGGGCACGCGGATGGTCAACGGGATCTGGAAGGTGCCGCGGGTGCGCGTGCGCATGCGCGCGGCGTGGCTGCAGATCTGGTCGTAGGCGGGGCCAAGGAAGCCGTCGAACTGGATCTCGGGCACCGGGCGCAGCCCCGCCATCGCCAGGCCGATCGCGGTGCCGATGATGCCGCTCTCGGCGAGCGGCGTGTCCACCACGCGGTTGGCGCCGAAGCGCTTCTGCAGCCCCTCGGTGACGCGGAAGACGCCGCCGTTGGCGCCCACGTCCTCGCCCATCAGCAGCACGCGGCTGTCCTTCTCCATCTCCTGGATGAGCGCCAGGTTGATCGCCTGCACCATGTTCAGGTTTGCCATCAGTGCGCTCCTTCCGCCACGCGGTTCAGGTGGTCGGTGTTGTTCAGCTGGCTCGGGTCCTGCCCAAGCGAGTGCGTCTGCATCGTGTCGCGCTGCAGCGCCAGGTCGGGGTTCAGCTCCTCGTACATGCCGTTGAAGAAGTCGTCGGCGTGCGGCGCGGCGATGTTCTCGGCGCGGGCCACGGCATCGGCGACGGACTTCTCGGCGCGCTCCTGCAGCGCGGCCTGCTTCTTCTCGTCCCAGATCCCCAGCTTCTCCATGTGCTTGCGCGTGCGGATCAGCGGGTCCTTCGCGCGCCAGGCATCCACCTCGGCCTTGTCGCGGTAGCGGCTGGCGTCGTCGGCGGTGGTGTGGTCGCCCAGGCGGTAGGTCACCATCTCGATGAAGTAGGGCTTGCCCTCCTTGCGGGCGCGCTCGGCGGCCAGCTTCACCGCGTAGACGCAGGCGTAGATGTCGTTGCCGTCCACCTGCATGCAGGGCATGCCGTAGGCGATGCCGCGCTGCGCCACCGTGGGCGCGCTGCACTGGATGCGGCCAGGGACGCTGATCGCCCAGAAGTTGTTCTGGCAGACGAAG
Source organism: Phycisphaerales bacterium (assembly GCA_044230125.1). Lineage (GTDB taxonomy): Bacteria > Planctomycetota > Phycisphaerae > Phycisphaerales > SM1A02 > UBA966. Next base: position 286,438 of record JBGARR010000001.1, on the reverse strand, counting down.
ACGACGGGGATGTCCAGGTTGGCCGCGAAGTTGGCCGCCTCGTGGAAGTCCCCTTCGCTGGTGGCGCCGTCGCCGAAGAAGGTGCAGGCGATCTGCGAGTCGCCGCGGTACTTCGATGCCCACGCCAGGCCGGTGGCGTGCAGCATCTGCGTGCCGATGGGCACCGCGATCGGCGTGGCGAAGTGCTCGCGCGACATCGCGTTGCCGCGCTCGTCGCCCATCCAGTGCAGCAGGATGCTCTCCATCGGGACGCCGCGCCAGAAGAGGCCGCAGTTCTCGCGGTAGCAGGTGACCAGCCAGTCGTTCTTGTTCAGCACGTAGGCGGCGCCCAGGCTGGTGGCCTCCTGGCCCATGTTCTGCGGATACGTGCCCATGCGCCCGGAGCGCTGCAGTCGGAAGGCCACCTCGTCCAGTGCACGGCAGGTGAACATCGCCTCGTAGAGCTTCACGAGGTCGGCGTCGGGAATGAGCCCCTTCCCGAGCTTCTCGTCGAAGTTCGCGTGCTCATCGAGGATCGAGACGCGCGGAATCTCGGTCTTGAACGCAGTGGTGATGGGCATAGGGAGCGCAGTCTAGAGCACCTTCCGTATCGGTTCAGCAGGCGGGGTGCTGGAGCGGGCCGCGTGAGGGAAGGGCAAAAACTGCGGAGATATCGGGACGTTGGACCGGTGCGCGGTCGCTTGGGGCCGGGTTCCGCGATGAACCTGGCATGAATGCAGCGTGCGTACCCTCCGGCCATGCGCTGCGCGGAGTGCGGCCAGAACCTTCTCACCACTCCGAGTGGCGCGCCCTGTCCTGAATGCGGATTGGTGACGGCCGACGCGCTGCGGGAACCGCAAGCGCTTCCCCTCGCCCGGACGCTCGCGGGGTTCGCCTGGCCGCTGGCATCGGGACTCGCTCTCATCCTGGGATTCGCCGCGCTGCCGCACCCCAGCGCCGCCGGGGCTGGAGACCTGATCTTGGGGACGTCGATCGTCCTCCTCATCCTGGTGCTGCCAGCAAACTCGGCGTACTGGGTCATGCGGCTCGTCAAGAGACTGCCCCGCCGGGAGCAGCAGACCTTGCTGCTGGCATTTGTTCCCCGCTCGGTGATGGCGCCGGCCCTTGGCGCCCTTGCGGGACTCGTGGTCGGCATCGGGACGTACCTGGCTTGGATCCTGCTGTTTCGGTAGGTGCGCGTACGCTCCGCCTGGCGTCACATCCATGGAAGCGCGGATGACAACCTCGGTCCACATGCGCTGCGCCGAATGCGGTCATGAGCTTGCCAGGGTTCCAGGCGACGCGCCTTGCCCGGAGTGCGGGGTGGTGACGCCGGTCGAACAGCGGTTGCCGCTGCCGCCGGTTGGGAAGGGGCGAAACTCCTGGCGCTTCCTGTGGCCGATCGCGATTGGCGTGGCAATCGGGCTGGTGGCGGGCTTGTTTGCAGACCTGGGTAACGCGGAATCAAGTGCCATGGGGCTCTACGGAATCGGACTTCTCGTCACCGTCGTGGCCGGATCCGTCAACTCGTTCTGGCAAACGCGCAGGCTCCTGCGGCGCTTGCCGCGCCGCACCCGCAAGGCACCGCTGATCTTCCTCTTCCGACGCGACCTCACGGTGCCGCTCCTTGTTGCGCTCGCGACTTCTGCCTTTGGCTGCGCAATCGTGACGGGCGCGTGCGTGACGTCGAACTATCTGGCGTGGAAATTCTGGGGTTAGCGCCGGCTGCAGGAGTGCGCTGCAGCGCGGGACGGGCGCTCGCGGGGAATCACTTGGACGTGCAAGGGAGATTGGGGTCGATCCAGAAAGATGGATCGAATTCGTTGAAGTAAGGAGGAGGATTCTCGTACGGCGACGCCGGCCGGCCTCGGTCGTTCCACCGGCCCAATTGGTACGGGAGCCACGAGTCACTTGCGTATTCTTGGCACGTGAGCGCGGTGTAGGGTGTGAAGGATGCGCCACCGAAGTACACACCAAGGGACGACCCCTCCACCGCCACCGATGCGGTCTCGAACCTGCGGCGCAGCAGCGAGACCTTTGCCTGCTCGGCAAGCGTTGAGTCAAGCTCGGCGTACTCGTCCTTGGTGATCGCGCCCGCCTGAAGTGCGCGCTTCAAAGCATCGCGCTCGACGCTAACGGGTGAATAGAGCCCGGGATTGAAGCTTGAATATTCCTCCCAGGTCGTTCCCTCTTTCGCACTGATCGACGCACGCATGTTTGGCGGTCCCGCGAGCAGCCGTTTGCGCAGGGCGTCGCAGCGATCCGGTACCTGCGCGGCCCACTGCTCGTCGTTTGCCCCTCCTGCGCCAGGATCTTTCTGCAGGCGATCGATCGCAGCCAGTCTGTCGCCGGTGGTGATGCCCTGCTTGACGAGCGATACGTACACGGGGAAACAGCCGGTGCCGACCGCTACCGCAATCACCGACCACAGCACTGCGGCGACGCGCTTCACTTCGGCTCCTCGGGTGCGGGCGTGACTGGGGCGAATTGCTCAGTCGCGGCTGGTGGGATTGGTGCGTCCGGGGCGGCCCGGACCGCCGGGGCCGCCGGCGGCTCGTGGCTGTTCACGATTGGCGTCTTTCCGATTTCCTTCCAAAGCGCAATCGTCTCGGCACGACGCTTGTCGTACTCCTGCTGGGTGAGCAGGCCATTCTTGCGCGATTCGTCGAGCGAAATCAACTCGTCCCCCAGCGTCGGCGGCCGCGTGACGACTGGCCGGTAGATGACACACGCGGTCGATCCGATCCATGCAAGGGACCCGATGAGCGCGAACGCAATGGCAGGCTTGCGCAATGACACGGACGCAGCGTACGCGGCGGCGCATGGCCGCCTCAAGGGATCAGGTTCGGCCTCTGCGCTCGCGATGGCCCGCGCGCCCGGCGGTCATTTGCCCGTGACACGCGGTGCCATCAGCATCGCCGTGGCACTGGCATGATCAGGGAGATTCGGCGGCAGATTCGGGTTCGATTCGTGTAGCCCGCGGGTCTTCCTCTCCAGGTAGGCGGCCTTTGCCATGTACGCCGGATCCGAGACCGCGGGCAGACTCGCCTGCAGCTTGGCCAGCTCGCGATATCGATCGATCCACATCGGCACCCAGAAGCTCGAGAGATACTCGGCGCGCCCCTCGGCCGTGTAGTTCACTGGCTCGCCGCGCCAGTCCCAGTGCCTCGGCGGCAGCCGTGGCGGAGTCATCTCGGTGGACCGGCGAACAATCGGTCGTGCCGCCTGGGCAGTGAGCGAGGCGCTGAGCTCGGCGAATTCAGCGGAGGTGACCGCGCCGGCCCGAAGGGCGCGATCCAAGTCCGCCCGCTCGCGATCGAGCGGTGTGTAGAAGGCCGGGTTGCTGGTCCCGTAGTCGGCCGGGACAAGATCTTCGCGATAGGTGTATATCCCCGCACGCATGCTGGGCGGCTGCGAGACCACCCTCGCGCGCAATGCGTCATACCAGCCCCCGACCAGCTCGGAATCATGATCGCCCTTGGTCGCAGCGACTTCCGTCGCACGGGCAGCCGCAATCGCGCGCAGCGTCTCGCCCGTGGTGACCGCCTGCTCCACCCCTGGCGAGCGAATGGTCATGCAGCCGGCAGCCGTCGTGCAGATGGCGGCAACGATGATCCATGCGCAAGACCTGCTCATGGCTCCACCTTCGCGGCCGCAGGCTTGCTTGGCTGAACCCCGCCCTCAATGGGAGTTTCGGAGATCTCCTTCCAAAGCGCGATTGTCTCGGCGCGGCGCTGGTCGTACTCCGCCTGCGTCAGCAGCCCCTCTTTCCGCGCCTGGTCCAACGAGATCAGCTCCTCGCCGAGCGTCGGTGGCCGAACGACCCGCGGCGTTGTCTGGAAGCTGATGCACGCGAACGAGAGCGCCCATGGAAGCGTGCAGCACCATGCCAAGACCCGGTGGTTTCGCTTCGATCGCATGCGTGCAGTCTAACCACGTCAAGGCAAGGCTATTCTGTGCCGATGCGCTGCGCCGAATGCGGTCAGGAGCTTGCAAACCTGCCGGGGCACATGCCGTGTCCCGAATGCGGGGTGGCAACCCCCGAGGCAGCGCGACTGCCGCTTCCACGCGTCAACAAGCTGTGGTGGGCGTGGCTCTATGCGTGGCCATTCCTGCTTGCGCTGCTTGCCGGGGCGGTCGCTGGCAGGTTCGCGAGCGGTTCGGACGAGACAGTCATGTGGGTGCTCTTCATCGCCGCGCTCGCCATCGGGATCCTGGGCGCCGCGATCAACTCCGCGGTCCGCACCGTCCAACTCATGCGCCGGATCCCCAAGCGCGCGCGGCATGCGCCTCTCCTGTTCCTGATCCCGCGCACGGTTGCGATCGCGGGCCTGGCCGCGCTGGCAAGCGCTGCGATCGGCGGAGTCCTGGCGGTGGGATCGTGCTTCACGGTCGGGATCTCCGGGTATCGCGGCTAGCGATGCGAGTGGCGCATCGCAACGCCGCAGCGCACGATTCGGCGTGCAAGTGGAACTAGACTCCGGCAATGCGCTGCGAGGAGTGCGGACACAATCTTGCATCGATAGCGATTGGCGCGCCATGCCCCGAGTGCGGCGTGGTCACCCCAGAGCACGCGCGGGAGCCACCGCCGCTGGAGGGCAAGGGGCGATACTTTTTGCTGTTTGGATGGCCCATTGGCGTCGGGATGGCGATTGTCTTCTGGGGAATCATTGCCGCCGCGAGTGGTCCCACGGGACCGGCCATGATCCTGGTGATCGTGGGCGTCGCTTTCGTGAGCCTGGTCACCCCGGTGAATGCGGCGATCCAGGCCCACACGCACATCATGTCGCGCGTGCCCCGGCGCATGCGCAAGGAGCCTCTCTTCCTGATGATTCCGCGCTCATTTGCGATTCCGGCGCTCGCGGCACTCGGCAGCCTCGCGATCGCGACCACGCTCCTCCTGGGCGGATGCATCGTCCTTGTGGCCACCTTTCGTGGATTCTGAGTCTTTGGCCGATGAGCTGGCCGCGTGCCAGCTGCACGGGGAACCACACAAGGTGAGTGTGTTCGGGTCTCGAGGTGGAGTGCCCGCGCCGCCTATCCTGCGCGCATGCGCTGCTGGGAATGCGGTGATGGGCGCCTGCATCGTCGTGATGAGCTAGAACCCGGCACTTTGAGCACATCCGCGCCATCGGGAACCATCGCACGCGGCAGGAATCCCCATGATCAACCTCTCAATCCATCGCAGCGACCGTGTCATCAAGCTGACCAAGAGCCGCTGCCCGGCGTGCCGCGCAGAGATTCCTGCGCGGGTCATCGAGCGCGGCGGGCAAGTGGTGATGGAGAAGGAATGCCCCGCGCATGGGCCCTTCGCGGTCGTGCTGCAGGGGGACGCGAAGTGGTACTACGAAAGCCACGGCGACCCGGCGAACGCCGGCGCTGGCGGTGCGTGTTGCGGGCCCGATGGATGCTGTGCTCCGGCGCCCGGCGCCTCCGCGGCCCTCACCGATCCTTTCGAGCAGCTCTCCACCTGCATCGCACTGATCGAGATCGTGGACAGCTGCAACCTGACATGCCCCACCTGCTACGCCGAGAGCCCGTACGGCGTCGGCTCAGCTGTGGACTGCACCCCCTTTGACGCCGTGCGCTCGCGCGTCGAGGGCGTCATCGCACGCAAGGGGCTCATCGACATTCTGCAGCTTTCGGGCGGGGAACCGACGATCCATCCCGAGTTCGAGCGCATCCTGCGCTGGGCCACGGGGCATCCGCAGATCGGCTACGTGCTGGTCAACACCAACGCAGTGCGTATCGCGGGCGACGAGCGCTTCCGCGCGATGCTGGCGCAAGTGCGCAGCGCGAACGGGAAGTTCGAGCTCTACGTGCAATTCGATGGGGTGCAGGCCGCGGGCCAGGAAGAGCTGCGCGGAACCGACCTGCGCGCACTGCGCGAACGTGCCATCGACGAAGCGGGCGCCCTTGGCGTCCCCACCACGCTGGCCATGGTGGTGGACGAGCGCACCATCGCAGGCATCGGCGACACGCTGCGGTGGGCGATGGGCCGCCCGCATGTCCGCGGCATCAGCCTGCAACCCGTGTTCACCAGCGGCCGCATCGCGCAGGTGGAGAGCCGGACGCTGCCGATCTTCGCCGGCGCCGTCCCCACGATGGGCGTCTCGGACGTCATCCGCGCCGCCACCGCGCAGGCGCCCGAACTGCTGAGCGCGGCGGACTTCACGCCGCTGCCCTGCGGCGACCCGAACTGCCACACCATCGGCTACATCCTGCGCACGGACGCGGGGCCCGTCGGGCTGAGCAGGCTCATCGACGTGCCGAAATACGCCGGTTTCCTGCAGAACCGCATCAACTACAACATCGAGGACCTGGCCAAGTGCGGCTGCGAGACCGAGCCGCTGGGCGAGCTTCTGAAGGCGTTGGAGCTGCGCCCGGATCACCCCTTCCGCATCTTCATCAAGCCCTTCATGGACGCATGGACCTTCGATCAGGACCGCATCGACCGATGCTGCACGCATGTCGTGCGCGAAGATGGAACGCTGGACAGCTTCTGCCGCTACTACCTGAATGGCGGCAAGGCGGGAGCGCGCTCCGTTGCTGGGTAGCCCCGTCTATGTGCTGACGACGGTGCTGGGGATCACCATCACCGCCCTGCTGTGGCGGCGTCTCTCCAGCAGCGAAGGGCGCACCCCCGATGATCGCCTCTACGCGATCTATGGCGCCGCGCTGGCGGGGGCGTACCTGGGTGCGAAGCTGGCCTTCCTGCTGGCCGAGGGGTGGAAGTACCGCGCGGACTGGCTGGCGCTCCTCTCGGGGCACAGCATCACCGGCGCGCTGCTGGGCGGCGTCGCGGGCGTGGAACTTGCAAAGTCGGTCACCGGCTATCGCCAGGGCACGGGCGACCTCTTCGCCATCACCGCGCCGCTCGCCTTCGCGCTGGGGCGCGTGGGCTGCATCTATGCGGGCTGCTGCGTTGGCATCGAGTGCGAAGCGTCCTGGTGGACCGTGGCCGACGCGCACGGGCATGCGCGCTGGCCTGCACCGCACGCCGAGATGGCGTTCAACCTGTTTTTCTGGGCATGGGCGCTCCTCGCCTGGCGCTTCGGGTGGCAGCGCGGGCAGCGCTTCAACATCTACCTCATGGCGTACGGCGCGTTCCGCTTCGGCCATGAGTTCCTGCGCGATGACGCCCGCTGGGCAGGCAGCTTGGGCGGCTACCACCTGGTGGCGCTGGCCATCTTCGTCACCGGCGCATGGATGTACCGCACGCGCCGGATGCTGCCAGCCGTCACGCCATGACCGGCTGCGCCGCCTTCTTCGCGCGCCCGGCCTCGATGCGGCGCTTGGCGTAGTTGACCGCCGCCGCGTGCTCGCTCGGCTCGTGCTTGCCTTCCTTCAGGACGGCAAGCGTGGTCTCCTCGATCTGCGCCACCTTCTTGTCCAGCGTCGCTTCGGTCATGCCCAGGTACAGGCCAGCGAGACGGATCAGGCCGCCCGCATTCACCACGAAGTCGGGGCCGTAGACGATGCCGCGCTGCTTCAGGCTCGGGCCGTCGACATCAGGGCTGTGCAGCTGGTTGTTGGCGGTGCCGCAGACGATCTTGCACTTCAGCCCCTTGATCGTGTGGTTGTCCAGCACGGCGCCCAGCGCGCACGGCGCGATGATGTCCACGTCCTGCGCAAAGATGTCCTGCGCGGGTGCAAGGGCGACCACGCCAAGCTCCTTGACGGCGCGTTCCACGGCCGCCTGGTTCACGTCGGTGCCGATGACGGTGGCGCCATGGTCGCGCAGCAACTTCGCCAGCTTGTAGCCGGTGGCGCCCAGCCCCTGGATGCCCACCTTCAGGCCGCTGAACTCGGGCTTCCGGCCCATGTGCGTCATGCACGCCTTCAGGCCGTTGAAGCAGCCAAGGCTGGTGTACGGGCTGGGGTCGCCGCCGTGGCTGACGGTGACGCCACCCATGATGTGGTTGGATTCCTGCGCCATCCAGTCGCAGTACTGCGTGCTGACGCCGACATCCTCGGCGGCGATGTACTGCCCCGAGAAGGTGTTGACGAAGCGGCCCATCGCGCGCGCCTCCGCCTCGGTGGGCGCCTTGCCGCGCTCGATCATGATGACGCTCTTGGCGCCGCCCATCGGCAGGTCGCTCGCGGCCGCCTTGTAGGTCATCCCCTCGGAGAGGCGCAGCACGTCGCGCACCGCCTCGGCCTCGTCGGCATAGGCCCAGCGGCGCGTGCCGCCCAGGGCGTTGCCCAGCACCGTGGAGTGGACGGCGATGATGGCGCGCAGGCCGGTCGCGGGGTCGATGTGGAAGGCGACGCGCTCGTGGCCATGCATGTACATCTGTTCGAAGAGCTTCATGTCAGGTTCTCGGCTGCTGGACTGATCGGGCTTGTGGGGGCCGGCACGTGGGCCGGTTCGGCAGGACGCCGAGCATAGAACGCATCAGGCGCCGTGGGAAACGCCCGTCGGGGGGTGCTGCAAGGCTCACGCGTGCTGCGGCTGTGCGTGCTGGAACTTCTCGCCTTCGTAGACGCTTCCGGAACCGAAGGTGGGGATCGCCTTCGCGTCCGCCTCGGTCAGGTTGCGGCCGCTGCCGCGCGCCTTCAGGTCCATGGTGCGCTCGGGGATCGAGTAGCCCGCGTTGGGGAAGGTGTCGATGCGCTTGCTGGCCAGGTCGGCGGCGCGCTTCATCGTCGCGTCGGTGTTGACGCGCAGGGCGCGGATCTCCCCCTCGATCTCCATGCCCAGCTTGGCGCACAGGTGCTCGACGATGGCCATCTCGTACGCCAGCTGCTCGCCGTCGATGCCCTTGCGGATGTTGTGGTCCAGCTTCGACAGGCTGCAGGTCATGGCGTGCACGTAGATGGCGCACTTGCTCAGGCGCGCCTGGATCATCTGCTCGGTGACCAACTTGTCCTCCCACTCCTTGAACATCTGCTTCACCTGGTGGCTGAACTCGCGGATGCGCATCATCACTTCATGCATCATGCCGCTCAGCCGCGGGTCGGCGCTGCGGAAGGTGGGAAGCGGGCGGCGCACGCCAAGGAAGAGCTCGCTGCCGATCTGCATCGCGGCTCCCATGTGCTTGGCGGGATTCTTCTTGACGCCCAGCATCCACTCGCCCAGCTGCTTGCTGCCGTAGGCGAAGATGAAGCTGTGCATCACCTCGTTGGCGCCCTCGACGATGATGTTGATGCGGCTGTCGCGCCAGGCGCGCTCGACGTGGTTCTCCGTCATGTAGCTCTCGCCGCCCATGATCTGCAGGGCGTCATCGACGGTGCGGTAGCCGAACTCGCTGCAGAAGACCTTGCACGCGGCCGTCTCCAGCATGATGTCCTCGTCCTGGCGGTCCAGGAAGCCCGTGGTCATGAAGAGCATCGCCTCCATGGCATAGGTGTAGGAGGCCATGTTGGCGATCTTCTCCTTCATCAGGTCGAACTCGCCGATCGGGCGGTCGAACTGGTAGCGGTACTTGGCCCACTTTGTGGCCTGCTCGTAGGCGAATTCCGCCGCGCCAAGCATGCCCGCGCTCAGCGTGCACCGGCCGTAGTTCAGGCAGGTGAGCGCCACGTTCAGGCCGCGCCCCTCCTTGCTCAGCAGGTTCGCCTTGGGGACCTTCACGTTGGTCAGGCGGATGCGCGCCTGCCAGGTGCCGCGGATGCCGCACTTGGAGCGGTTGCGGCTGAAGATGTCGACGCCCTCCATGTCGGGGGTGCAGATGAGGGCGGTGACCGCGTCCTTCTCCTTGCCCGTCTTGGGGTCCTTGATCTTCTGCTTGGCCATCACCGTGAAGAGCGCGCTGAGCGCGCCCGAGGTGGCCCACTTCTTCTCGCCGTTCAGGATGTAGTACTCGCCGCAGGGGCTGAGCTCGCAGCGCGTCTCCTGGCCGCCCGCGTCGCAGCCGACGTTGGGCTCGCTCAGGCAGAAGGCGCTCAGCGCGTCCTTGGCCATGCGCGGCAGGAAGCGCTTCTTCTGCTCATCGTTGCCAAAGAGCATCAGTGCCTTGCAGCCGATGGACTGGTGCGCGCTCACCATGACCGCGGTGCTTCCGCAGGTGCGACCGATGCGGCGCAGCACGCGGTTGTAGCTGGTGATGCCGAAGCCCAGTCCGCCGTACTCCTTGGAGATGGTCATTCCCAGCACGCCCAGGTCGAAGAGCTTCTTGATCACCCAGGTGGGGATCTCCTGCTTCTGGTCGATCTCGACGCTGGGATGCTCATTGCGCAGGTACGCGTCCAGCGCGGCAAGCAGCTGGTCGCAGCGGGCGCTCTCCTCGGCGTTCTGCTGGGGGTAGGGGAAGACCAGCTCCTCGCGGAAGTTTCCCCAGAAGACGTTCTTGACGAAGCCCATCGTCTTGGGATCCGGCCCGAGCATCTCCTGCGCCTGCTCGACCTGCTTGCGGTCCTTCTCGGAGATGTTCTTCAGTTCCTTCGCGAGGTTGATCTGTGTCATGGAGTGCTCGGGGAGGCAGGTGCGAAATCACCCCGCGCGGCGCGCAGGGAAGGGGGTAAGGTGCGATTGTAGGTGGATGCGCGGCAGGATTCACCACGCGGGCCGGGAAGCGGAAGCCCGCGCAGAAACGGGGGGAATCGCGGCGGCGGCGTGCCCCGCGGACAACGCTTGAAATCTAGGGGTTCCCCGCGCGCCTCACCCCGTCCAGGCACCCAGGAGCAGGCCAAGATCCTGGCCGTCCACGATGCCGTCCCCCGAGATATCGGCGATTCCGGGATCGTTGCTGCCCCAGCGCTGCAGCAGTGTCGCCAGGTCGGGGCCGCTGATCGCGCCATCGCCGTCCAGGTCGCCCAGGAGCGGCAGGCACGCGGGGTCGGCATCGGTGTCCACCTCGAGCAGCACCACGTATCCGGCGCTCTCCTGTCCGCATTGCGGATACGAAGCGAGCGGCGCCACGAAGATGTTGAAGACGCCCGGCGGCAGGCAGGCCACGGCCTCGGCGCATTCACCCAGTTCGTTGGCCATGGTGACGCAGGACTGCGCGATCGCCAGCTGCGTCAAGACGGTGCTCCACACGCGGACGCGAATCGCGGTCGGCACCGAGACGCGGAAGCGGTAGAAGTCGGTGTCGCGGAACTGGCTGTTGGCCCAGTAGCTGCCCGCGATCGGAACGCCAAACTCGATCGGCTCGGTGGGATGCCCGGACTGGTTGCATCCGTTGTTGCTGTGCGCGCCGCAGCCTTCGATTTCCTTCTGCTCGGACTTGGGGGGCACGCAGGGATCGCCAGCCCGGGCGCTGGCGTCCAGCGCAAGGGCGCACCCGAGGGCCGACGCGGCGAAGCGGGCAAGGCGCGCCACCAGAGCGACGCGCGCGGTGCAACCGTGTGCCATGCGGAGCATCGTACGAGCGGCGCGCGGCTACCTTGCGAGAAATGCGGCCAGCTTTTCCCGCGCCTGCGGCGTGTGACGCAGGCGGACCAGATGTGCGCGCTCGGCGGCCACCGCTGCCTCCCAGCCCTGCTCCAGGCCGATTCGGACGCAGTCCAGGCAGGCGGCGCCGTGGGCCGTGGCGGGCAGGGCTGCCGTCGCTTGGGCAAGCGCGGGGCGGATGCGCGCCGCATCGGCGGGGCCGATTGTGCGACGGGGTGCGGTGTGCGCAGCACGAATCCAGCGCTTGGCTTCGTCGATCATTTGAGGTGTCGTGCTGCCTGCGGGAAGGATGGTCGCAAAGAGGCCAGCGGGGACATCGGCGCACTTCCACGGCGTGCCGTTGGCCGTCGCCATGATCGCGCTCAGCGGATCGATGCGCGCGGGCAACATCTGCGTCCCCCCCCAGCCGGGGCAGATGCAGAGGCCGCACTCGGGCAGCCCCACGAGCCATGGCTTCTCCCCCTCGGCGGGCAGCGTGCCGATGAGTGCATCGCAGTGCATCGCCAGCTCAAGCCCGCCGCCCAGCGCCGCCTTGTGCACAACGGCGACAGTGGGCACCCCAAGCGCGGGGATCGCGGCGAATGCGGCCGCGCCGCGCTGCAGGTAGGCGTGCAGCCCCGCGTCATCCAGCGCGTCGATCTCGGCCAAGTCTGCGCCCGCGACGAAGACGCGCGCGCTCTCGGAGGCGAGCACGAGGCCGGTGCAACCCTCGCGCGCCACCTGCGCGCAGGCGTCCGCGATCGCGCCGATGAGCCATGCGTCCAGCACCACGACCCCACCGCGCGGCTTCGCGGGATTCGGCGCGAGCCACAGTGTGACGATGCCATCAGCGTCGCGTTCGATGCGCAGTTCGGTGGACATGCGCGGAGCGTACGGCGGGGCACGGATGGTTGAACTTGCGCTGGGGAGGGCGCGCGCTCTTTGTGGGGTGCCTGGGCGGCGCGCTCGGCAGGTGCGCGCGATCGCCTCCCAGACAGCACCAAACCCGCAGCGCCGGCTAAAATCTGAGCGTGGACTAATCTCCCCGGTTGCAGCGGCACCAAGAAACTGGACGCTGAGCAAACAGCTGGGAGACGCCGTGACCACGGATCTCAAGGGACCTCTGGCGGAGCACTTGGCTACGGCGGCATTTTTCGTGCCACGAGGAGCAGAGTTGGCGTTGCCCAAGACCCGACCTCTGGAGTACATCGAGTGGTGCGAAGCGCGCGAGGAACGAAAGCGTCACGCCGGTGGCGATGGCACCGGCGGCGTCGTGTTCAACATCTGGGTGGGCCAGACAAGGGAAGGGACGCAATGAAGTGCGTTGCACCGTTCGCCGCCTCTGTTGTTGCGCTGGTCCTGTCCCTGCCTGCCGCGTGCTCGAAGCAGGACGGGGTTGTCGGCGTCGAGGCCGACGACCCGGAGATGAGCGCGGCGATAGGCGAAGCCCGGGAGACGTTGCCTCAGTTCTGGAAGGCGTATGACACGCCAGCGGCCGGTGAGACCGATTTCATGCTGAAGGTCAGGATCACCGATGCGCTCGGCGTCGAGCACTTCTGGGTATCAGGCATCGATCGCCGGAACGGCAAGACAATGGGAACCATCAACAATGACGCTGTCACGGTACTGACCGTCAAGCTCGGCGACAGGATTGCCATTCCGGAGGCGGATATCACTGATTGGATGTACATGCGAAACGGCAAAATGGTCGGCAATCGCACCCTCGGGCCGCTGCTCAAGAAGATGCCTGAGGCCGAGGCGAAGAAGCTCAAGGAGTTGATGGCGGACCCTCCGATGTAGTGGCCGCGGCACAACACGGAACCGGCAAAAGGAGCCGAACTTGTTCGAAGATCCCCCGCATCCGATCATCGATCGGCCTCACAAACATGAGATTGTCGGGTTGCGCTCCCAAGCTCGGCGGGGCGGCCGATGGGCGAGAGGCCTGAGAAGCGCAATGCGAAGCGAGCAACCCCCGTGACGCCTGCCGCCGATCCCCTGCCCTGGTCCGCTGGCCCCGCGCGCCTGCGCAGGTTCAGCGTCGGCGACCTGCGCGCGTTTCAGGCGTACCGCCACGATCCGGAACTCGGCCGTTTCCAGGGGTGGTCTCCGCAGCCTGATGCCGAGGCGCTTGAATTCATCCAGCGAATGCAGAACGCTCCCATCTTGCAGCGCGGCGAGTGGTCGCAGATCGCGATCGCCGATCCGGTGAGCGATGAGTTGGTGGGCGATGTCGGCCTGTTCCTCGGCCCCGATGGCGACACTGCAGAGGTCGGGTTCACCCTCTCGCGCGCGGCCCAGGGGCGTGGCGTGGCCACTGCGGCAGTGCGCGCTGCGATCGCGCTGGTCTTCGTCCATTCCTCCGCCGGGTGGGTGCGGGGCATCACCGACGCGCGCAACCTTGCCTCGATCAAGGTGCTTGAACGGGTGGGCATGCGGCGTGTCGAATCGCGCGCGGCAGTCTTCAAGGGAGAGAACTGCACCGAGCTGGTGTTCGCCACGAAGCGCGAGCGGCCGCGTGCCTGAGCCGAGCGCCGCGCCAAACGATCCCATCGAGCAGGTCGTGGCGCGTACGGCGAGCGCTGACGCCCGCGGCTGTCGCTTACTTCCACGCCGCGCGCAGGCGCGTCTGTGCCTCTTCGCCAGCGATGATCTGTGCGCTCAGTTCGGCGGCGCGGTCCAGGATCGCGTCGTCGTTGCTGCCGTCCAGCTCGTTCAGCCAGCGCTTGGTGGTGGCAAGGGCGTGCGGGCCGCCCATCGCCAGGCGCGCTGCAAGCTCTTGCGTGGTTGCGTCCAGCTGGTCGCGCGCGCAGAGGTGCGTGGCCAGTCCGGCGTCGTAGCCCGCTTGCCCAGTCATCGTGCCGCCCGCCAGCAGCATCGCGCGCGCACGGCCCGCGCCGATTTTCTTGATGAGCCAGGGCGCGACCACGGCGGGGCAGATCCCAAGGTCCACCTCGGGGTAGCCCAGCTTGGCCTCGGGATGCGTCACCGCGAAGTCGGTCACCACCATCAGGCCGCATCCGCCGCCGATGGCCGCCCCCTGCACGCGCGCGATCGTCGGCACGGGCAGGCGCCGCAGCGCGCGGCTGGTGCGCGAGAGCATCCGCAGCATCTCGCCCATCGCGACCGGATCGTCAGCAACGGCGCGCAGGTCCATGCCGGCGCAGAACGCCTTGCCTTCGCCGCCAAGCACCACCGCGCGCACATCGCCACCGGCGGCGGGGGCACATCGCGCGGCAAGCGCCTGGACTGCCTGCCCAAGTGCGTCGATCAGCTCGCGGCTCAGCGCGTTCGCCTTGTCGGGGCGGTTCATCGTCAGCGTGGCGATGCCTGACTCGACGCGGAGCCGGACAAGCGCGGATTCCATGGTGGAGGCAGAAGTGGCGGCGGGCGCGTTCATCGGCGCAGGATAGGGTCGGCCGGTGTGCGACCTGCGCGCGGGCTGCGCGGGCGGTTCGCGACCGGATCGTGGCCGGCGCGGGTGGTTCGCGGCCGGCTCTCGGTCGGCGCGCGGCCTGCGCGCGGGCGGGCGCGGGCGCGGGCGGCCCGCCGATCTGCCGACCCAAGATCGCCAGTGCCAGCGCGCAATCATCCGCGGGCTCTGGCGTTGTCTCCCGGTGCCCTGCGTTGGCGTGGTCCGATTCAGCGCGCACCGATCACATGCGCCATCGCAATCGCGCCTTGAACGCGGCGGGCGAAGCAGGAGATTCTCGTGCCAGAATGGCTGACTTCCGCCGGAACCGAGGGGTCTCTGGCACCTGGCGTGCTTGCCGGGCGCCTGCTGCTGGCGCTGGCGGGGGGCGTCGCAGTCGCGCTGATCTACCTGGCCTCGCATGGCCGCGACGCCCGCGAGCGGATGACGCTGGCCACCACCATCGTGCTGCTGGCGGTGCTGATCGCAATGGTCACCATGGTGATCGGCAACAGCGTGGCGCGCGCATTCAGCCTGGTGGGCGCGCTTTCGATCGTCCGCTTCCGCACGGTGGTCGATGACACGCGCGACACCGCTTTCGTGATTTTCTCGGTGGTGGTGGGCATGGCGGCTGGCGCCGGGCTGCTGGTGGTGCCGCTGGTGGGAATCCCCATCGTGGGCCTGGCCGCGTATGCGATGAGTCACTGGGGCCGCGTCGAGCGCGCATCCGGTGCGGCGCGCGGCACGCTTGTCGTGCGGCTTGGGCTCGGTCTGGATGCCGACCATGTGCTTGGCACTGCGCTGGACCGCTACTTCAAGCGTTCGCGCCTGATCTCGACCGAGACGGCGCGCCAGGGCGCGGCGATCGAATTGACGTATTGGGTCGCACTTCGCGCGGGGGTGTCCCCGGCGGCGCTCATCCAGCAACTGAATCAGGTCGAGGGCGTCATGGGCGTGGAACTGAAGAACGCCTGAATCCCCTGCTCCAGCATCGCGCCGGGCGCGGCGGTCAACACGAAGGAACGCACCATGAAGATTCGAAGCCTGTCGTTCATGTCCCTGGTTGGAGCACTGCTTCTGGCGCCCGGCATGGCGATGGCGCAGGAGCGCGGCGGCCCGCCAGGTGCGCAGCAGGGCCCCGGCCCAGACGGGCAGGGTGGAGCGGGCGGGCAAGGAAGGCCGGGCGGGCAGGGCGTGCGCGGGCCCGGTGGCATGGGCGGGCCAGGAGGCATGGGCGGGCCAGGGGGTTTCCTCGTGCGCGCCGGGATGGGCAATTCGGTGGTCGGCCTGCTGGGGATGGCAGAGGTGCAGAAAGAGCTTGCACTGAGCGACGAACAGACCAAGAAGGTGGTCGCGCTGCGCACCGAACTGCAGTCCAAGTTGCAAGCGATGATGCAGGAGATCGACCCCGGGCAGATGGAGGAGCTGGAACCGGAGCAGCGCGAGGAGCAGATGACCAGCATGCGGCGCAAGGCCGACGCTGCGACAGCGGCGGTCGATGAACAGGTGCTTGCGCTGCTGGATGCCAAGCAGTCCGCGCGCGTGGCGCAACTGCGCCTCCAGCGCGATGGCGTCGCGGCACTGCTGCGCCCTGAGACGACCAAGGTGCTGGAGCTGACCAAGGAGCAGGTCGAGCAGTTGAACGAACTTCCGCAGAATGCGGGGCCATTCGGTCCGCCCGCGGATCCCGCCGAGGCGCTTGCGATCCTGACGCCCCAGCAGAAGTCAAAGCTGGCGGAGATGAAGGGCGCTGAGTTCAAGTTCCCCGAACGTCAGCGCGGCTTTGGGCCGGGTGGTCCGGGTGGCATGGGGATGCAGGATCGCAAGCTCTTCAAGCAAGCGGACAAGAACAGCGACGGAGTGCTGAGCGACGAAGAACGGAAGGCCGCGCGTGAACTGGCCAAGACCCAAGGACGCGGCGGGCCGGGTGGGATGGGCGGACCAGGTGGGATGGGCGGACCAGGTGGGATGGGTGGATTCGGTGGAATGGACGGACCCGGTGGGATGGGCGGTCCCGGCGGTCCCGGTGGACCCGGTGGACCGGGAGGAGGCGGTGGCGCGGGCCCCGGCGGCGATGCCCCCGACGGACCGGTCCGCGAAGGCGGCGGTGGTCGTCGACAGGGCGGTCGCGGCCCCGGCGGTGGCCGTGGCCCGGGCGGCGATGTCGAGCCGGGGAAGCCTGGCCCGAAGGTCAAGCCCGCGGATGTCGCGCCCGTCACCGGTGAGCTCTACGACCCAAAGATCCTGCGCACCTTCTTCCTTGACTTCAAGGACGCGGACTGGGAGGCCGAACTCTCCGATTTCTATCGCAGCGACATCGACGTGCCTGCCACGCTCACTGTGGACGGCAAGGCCTACCGCGACGTCGGCGTCGGCTTCCGCGGCATGAGTTCGTACATGATGGTGCCCGCGGGCTCGAAGCGGTCGCTGAACATCTCCATCGACGCGGTCGACCACAAGCAGCGCCTGGAGGGGTACAAGGCGCTCAACCTGCTGAACGAGCACGAGGATCCCACTTTCCTGCACTCCGTCCTCTACTCGCACATCGCGCGGCAGTACATGCCCGCGCCGAAGGCGAACCTGGCAAAGGTGGTCATCAATGGCGAGTCTTGGGGCATTTACGCGAACGTCCAGCAGTTCAACAAAGAGTTCCTCGCCGAGAACTATCCCAGCAGCAAGGGGACGCGATGGAAGGTCGGCGGCAGCCCGAACGGCGATGGCGGCCTGCGCTACACGGGCGACGACCTGGAGCAGTACAAGCGCCGCTACGACATGAAGAGCAGCGATGGCGACGATGCGTGGAAGGCGCTCGTGAAGCTCTGCAAGACGCTGAACGAGACGCCCGCCGATCAGCTTGAGGCCGCGCTCGCGCCGATGCTGGACATCGATGAAACCCTTTGGTTCCTCGCGCTGGATGTTGCGCTTATCAATGGCGATGGATACTGGGTGCGCGCCAGCGACTACAGCTTGTTCCTGGACAACACGGGCAAGTTCCACACGTTGCCGCACGACTTCAACGAGACGTTTGGACCGGCAAATGGGCCCGGGATGTTCGGGGGCGGGGGTCCCCGCGGCGGTGAACTGGGTGGCGGTGTTCCCCGCGGCGGTGAACCTCGCGGTGGTGCTCTTGGTGGCGGTGTTCTCCGTGGTGGTGGTCCCGGTGGCGGCGGCGGCGGCGTCACCCTCGACCCGCTGGTCGGGCTGAAGGATGCGAGCAAGCCGCTACGCGGCAAGCTTCTGGCGGTGCCCAGCCTGCGCACGCGCTACCTGGAGCATGTGCGGACCATCGCCGAGCAATGGCTCGACTGGCGCAAGCTGGAGCCGATCGTCTCGCAGTACCGCGCGCTGATCGAAGCCGAAGTGAAGGCCGACACTCGCAAGCTCACCTCCTTCGAGGCTTTCGAGCGCGCGCTCGACCCCGCGCCCGCCAACGCCGCGGCGAAGGGCCAGCGCGGTGCCATGACCCTTCGCGCGTTCGCCGATCAGCGCCGGGCATACTTGCTTGGCTGCGAAGCGATCAAGAGCCTGCCCGCGCCCAAAGCAGCGGCCACGAAGGCTGAGGCCACCAAGCCGGAGGCAACCAAGGCAGGAGGCCGATAGCCAGCGGCCCCTGCCGCGCGCGCAGTACCCTGCGCGGATGAAGGACGACTTTGCAGAGCTCGGTCTTGGCGCGGAACTGCTGGCCGAGCTTGCCGCGCTTGGATACGAGGAGCCCACGCCGATCCAGCGCGCGGCGATTCCGCCGTTGCTGGAGGGGCGCGACCTGCTGGGCCAGGCAGCGACGGGCACCGGCAAGACCGCGGCGTTTGCGCTGCCGCTGCTGCAGCGCATCGGCCGCACCAAGGCGGTGCCGATGAAGCCGCAGGCGCTGGTGCTGGTGCCCACGCGCGAACTGGCAGTGCAGGTCTCGGAAGCGTTCCACAAGTACGGCAAGGGGCTGGGGACGGCGGTGGTGCCCATCTACGGCGGGCAGGAGTTCCACCGGCAGATCGTGGCGCTGAAGCGCGGCGCGCACGTGGTGGTGGCCACCCCCGGGCGCGCGCTGGACCACTTGCGCCGCGGCACGCTGGACCTGAGCGCGCTGCAGACCGTGGCGATGGACGAAGCGGACGAGATGCTGGACATGGGCTTCGCCGAGGACCTTGAGCTGATCCTGGAGGCCGCCCCCGCCACGCGGCAGACGGCCCTCTTCAGCGCCACGCTGCCGCCGCGCATCGCTTCGATCGCCGAGCGGCACCTGAAGAACCCGGCGCGTGTGCTGATCCCGCGCGACAAGGGCACCAAGGGCTCGATGCCCAAGGTGCGGCAGACGGCGTACATCGTGCCCCGCGCGCACAAGACCGCCGCGCTGGGGCGCGTGCTTGACCTGGAATCGCCCACGCTGGCGCTGATCTTCTGCCGCACGCGCATCGAGGTGGATGAACTTGCCGACCGCCTGGTGGGGCGCGGCTACCGCGTCGAGGCGCTGCACGGCGGCATGTCGCAGATCGAGCGCGATCGCGTGATGAAGAAGGCGCGCGGTGCGATGGTGGACCTCTTGGTGGCGACCGACGTGGCGGCGCGCGGCATCGACATCGAGCATCTTTCGCACGTGGTCAACTTCGACGTGCCATCCAGCCCCGAGGCGTACGTGCACCGCATCGGCCGCACCGGGCGCGCAGGGCGCGAAGGCGTGGCGATCACGCTGGCCGAGCCGCGCGAGCACCGGCTGCTGCGCAACATCGAATGGATGACCAAGCAGAAGATCGAGGTTCGCACCGTCCCGACGCCGCTGGATGTGAAGGCGCGCCGCCTGGACCTGACCAAGGGCGCCATCCGCGAGGTGCTGCAGGCGGGCGAGCTGGACGGATTCCGCGTGGTGGTCGAGACGCTGGCCGCGGAGTTCGACCTGATGGACATCGCCGCCGCTGCGGTGCGCATGGCACACGAAGCGACCGCAGGGGACGCCGCGAAAGAGGATGACCTGCACATCCCCACGATGGAGAGCGTGGCACGTCCGCAGCCGCCGAAGCCGCAGCACCTGCCGCAGGAGTTCGCGCCGCGCCCGTACGTCGCAAAGGGAAAGAAAGCGGCGGAGGCGCACGAACCAGGGAAGGGAGCCGGTGCAGTGAAGCCGGCGGGTGCAGCGAAGGCGCCGGTCGCCGGGAAGCCAGCCGTGGCGGGCAAGCCGTTCGCAGCGGGCAAGCCGCCCGTGGTGGGCAAGCCGTTCGCGGCGGGGAAGCCACCCGCGGGTGGCTTCGGCCCCGGCCCCGGCCCGCGCGGCCGCGATGCCAACGCACGCGACATGGTGCGCATCTACATCGCTGCGGGCACGCGCATGGGCATCCGCCCGGCAGACCTGGTGGGCGCCATTGCGAACGAGGCGGACATCAACCCGCGCGGCATCGGCGACATCGAGATCGCCGAAGCGTTCTCGATTGTCGAATTGCCCGAGGGCGACGTCGATCGCGTGATCCAGGCCCTGCGCGGCGCGACGCTGCGCGGCCGCAAGGTGCAGGTGAAGCGCGACAACGGGTTCCGCAAGTAGCGCCGGGTGGCCGAAGCGCACGAACGTCACCGAGCCGATGGGCCGGAATCCCATCGATTCCAGCGGGAAACTGGAATTCCGGCTGACTCTGGCATCGCGCCCGTTACGATGCAACGATCAGGTGGCCGGCACGCTGCCTCGGATCCGCGGTTCACCATTTGCGCGCAAGTGCGGAAGGAGACTGTCGTGGGCACGAAGTACCGCTACAAGAATGGGGAGGTGATCTCGGCGTGGCTGCTTGCCGACGGGCTGCGCGAGGCCGTTCGCACCAAGCACCTGAAGCCCGAGAGCCTGATCCAGCAGGCGGGGCGCGATGACTGGTTGCCTGCGCGCACCGTTGCGGGGCTCTTTCCACCTGAGCCCGCCCCCGAACCGGTGGCGGCGCCCAAGGAAGATGAGGGCACGCGCGTGGAGGCGCGGCCGGGTCAACGACCGGCTGAGACGATCCACCATTTGCTCCATCGATCCGTGCGCTGCGCGATCCACTTGCGCACGCACGATGGCGGGCAACACCAGAAGCACATCGTGCAGGGCCTGCTCCTGGGCGTGACCGCCGATGGATTCATGGCGGAACTGCCCGAGGCACCCTCGATCATCTACGTCCCGCTCGCGCGCGTGCGTGCGGTGGCGATCTCGACTCGATTCCCCGCACAGGGGCCGCCGCGCAAGGGCGAAGCACTGCTCATCGACATCGATTCGCTGCCGGACCTGAGCGAGGTGCCCGTGCCAGCCGGGGCGGCGTGAGCGCGTCGATCAGCGGCGGCCGGCCAGGATCCCCAGCCATTCCTTTGCCGCCGAGTCCACCTGCCCCAGCGCAATGCCGCGCGGGATGAGGAGCGCCAGCGAGAATTCCTCGGCCGCGCCGCGCGTCGCAAAGTCGCTGGGAAGCGCGGTCACCGTGAAGCCAAGCGCCTCATAGTGCGCGGTCGCGCGGCGCAGGTGCGTGGCCGATGAGCAGACGATGATCTGCTTTACGCCGCGGGAGTGCAGCGCCTCGGCCATGCCCGCGCTTTCGTCGGTGGTGTAGAGCGCGGCGGGCGTGGCCAGGGCGCAATCGGCGGGCACGCCGCGTGCGATCGCGCGCGATCGGTTCCACTCGCCCTCGGCGGGCAGGCCGTCGATGCCCGTCGATCCCCCACCGAACGCGATGAGCGGAGCGCGCCCCGCCGCGAAGGCCTGCATCGCCGTCTCAAAGCGATCGCTGGCGTGATTGGCGTAGAGGTGCACCGTGCCATCCGGTGCGGTGGTGGCATGGAGGCTGCCGCCGAGCACCACGATGGCATCCGACTTCGGCAGCGTGGCCGGGTCCACCGGCGGATAGCCGGATTCCAGCGTGTTGGCCGCCCATGCTGCGACCAGCGGTGTGGATGCCAGGTAGAGGAGCAGTGCGCTGCCAACCAGCAATGCGATGGAAAGGCGCGCCTCCGCAGGCTTCCTGCCACGGCGCCACGCAAGCAGCACCAGCAGCAGACCAAGTGCGAGCCCCGTCAGCAGCACGCTCGATGGCATGAAGAACATCGACCACCAGCGCGTGGCCACCAGGTTCATCGGTGTGCCTCGCGTGGCAGTTTGGCGTGGCGGGACGCTGCGTCGAGTTGAGATCGGAAGCGATTCATCAGGTCATTGGGTCGGGCGCGCACGCGTGCGCGCCCGACCATCGTACGACCGTGTTGCCGCGGCGCTGGCCCATCGCGGCGCTCCGCCGCTGCCGCGCGCGTCAGTTCTGCGCCCCGCGTGCGGGGGTGAAGGTGCTGCCGGGCTTGAAGGTGTCATCCGCCGCGAAGGGACTGGTGCCTGGCGCGCCTGGAGGCCCGCCTGCACCCAGAGCAGCTGCTTCCGCCGGCACCATCTCCGCGGGCTCGATGCGGCGGACACCGGCGCTGCGGGCCACCTTCTCCAGGTTTTCCAGCGGGATCTGCGCCAGCAGCAGGACGGTCTTGCCCTCCTGGATCGGGTTCTGCGCGGTGACGAGCAGGCCTTCGCCCAGCAACCGATTCACGGCGCCGGCGTCGACAGTGAGCGCCGCGCGCACGGCGCCATCCTTCACCAGCCGCGTCAGTTCCGCGGGCAGCGCAGCAGCCGCGGTGCGCTGCGCGGGGGTCAGCCGCTCGTAAAGCACCAGCGCCAGGTAGCGCTTGTCCAGGATGCGTGCCAGCTGGTCCAGCACCTGTTGCGTGAGCGCAGGCGCGCCATTGCGCCGGTCGAAGGTGACCGGAGCAGGCAGCAGGAGCTCGGTTCCGGCACGCAGCGCGCGCGCATCGCCGTGCAGCGTCGCGGCATTCGCCTCCATGATGCGATTCCAATCCGCCGAGCGACCGTATGCGCGCTGGGCGATGCTGCTCAGGGTGTCACCCTCCTTCACCAGGTAGATGGCTGTGCCGTCCTTGCCTTCGCGCGCAATGATCCCGTCGGCGGCCGTTGCATCCTTCTTCGCGGGATCACCCGGCTTTGCGATCTCGCCTGGCTCTGCAGGCTGCGGCTGAAGCGTCCTTCTCGTTTGCGCCGGCGGCAGCGCCGGTGGCGACCGGGTCCAGGGGCGGAGTCCCTGGCGGAACTTGCGCCGCGGGGGCGGGATCAACGGGGCCGGCCTGGCGCTCGCGGGCGGCAGGAGCCGCGGGGGATGCGCCGGGCGCTGCGGGGGCGCCCGCGGTGCGTGCGCCGCCGGAGGGTGCGCGCTTCTCGAGCGCTGGCGCCGGGGTCGGCGAAGGTGCCGGGGCGGCACCCGAGCCTGGACCATCGGCGGGTGCAGCGGCACGATCAAAGGCTGGGGCCGCGACAGGCGGAGTCACCGTGGCAGGATGTGCTGGCGCCGGCGGAGGCGGCGGTGGCGGCGGGGGCGGGGGCGGGGACACGGGCAGAGCCGGGGGTGCTGACTTTGCCGTCTGTCCTGCCGTCACTGTGTTCACGGAGCCCCCTGCGGTCGTAGCTCCGTAAAGGGTTCCCGCGCCCGACCGCGCAGTCGATCCGCCCAAGCCGCCCGCACCGCCGCCTGCACCGCCCCCTCCGGGGACGCCCGCGCTCAGGCCGCGCGTCTTGGCGACGGTCGTACCGACCTGCGTGCGGCCGAGCTTGCGGCTCAGCTTGTCCGCGGTCTCCGACTCGGCCGTCCGGAGGTACAGGCGCTCATCGGAAGCGACGGAGGCAGCCGTTCCAAGCTGGTCGTAGAGATGATCTCTCGCGGGTTCCTTCGCATCGGCCAGCGCCACCTCTTCGCCGCGCGCCTGGCTCACCGCATAGATCACCGCGTTGTTGCACCACGTGTCGCCGAAGAAGCTGTCGAAGCGCGTGCCCTCGGGCAGCTCGATCGGCACGCTCACCAGCATCGGGCGGCCGTTGCTGACCACCTTGCTGCGCTCGACGGCCACGAAGCTGGTGTAGGGCGTCATCAGCTGGTACTGCTCGCCGAGCGCCACGACCTGCGCGCGGATCTCGCGCGGCAGCGTCTGCTGCTCCACTTCCGCCAGGTGCGATGCCAGGATGGCATCCACCTTGGCGCGCGCCCAGAGCTGCGGCAGCATGGCGCTGGCCGCCGCGCTGGCGCTGCTGGCGGCCGGCAGTTCGCGTCCGGAGCTGGGCCCCGCCCCATCGGGCGAGCTTGGCAGCACCACGGGGATGCGCCGTTCGTACGGCCCGGCGCCAGTGCGCCCGCGCACGACGATGGTGCCGCTGCCAGCGTTGCCATAGCGCGCATGGATCACCAGCGGCTGGGCGTCAAAAAGGTCCGGAAGCAGCGCGCCGCTTGGCAGCACGTCGCTCAGCTCCACCCCTTCCGCGGTGACGCTGATGTCCGCCAGCACGGGCGTCTCGATGCGCTTGCTGAATCGGTTGACCGCAGCGTCGGCGCTGTCGGCCAGCAGCACGATGTCGCAGGCGCCGCGCCCCTGGCGTGCCATCTCCTCGAGCAGGTAGCGGTTGACGCTGTTGCCGATGCCGAAGGTGAAGACGCGCGTGGTGCCCGCATTCTGCGCCACGGCCTCGATGATCGCCTGGTCGTTTCCGACCAGTCCATCGGTCAGGAAGATCGCGAAGCGCATCGGGGCGGCCTTCGAGGGCGCCGCGGCCTCCTGCGCGCCCGCCACGCGATCGGGTTCTCCGGCCTGCGGCGGCCGCACCGGCGTGTTCGGCGGCACGCTGATCCCGCCCGCGGGCGGCGTGGTCTGCGGACCCGTCGGCATCTGCACCAGCGCAGCGTTGATGGCCTTCATCATCTCGGTGCCGCCGCCCGACTGCGTATCTGCCATCCACTTCTGCGCCGCGTCGACATTCTCCTTGGTGGCTGGGCGCAGGTCGGGCCACATGATGCGCGTGGCGCCCGCGAAGGTCACGATGTTGAAGGTGTCGCCGGCGCGCATGGAGTCCAGCGCGCGACGCATCAACTCCTTGGACTTCTCGATCGGGAAGCCGTTCATGCTTCCCGATGTGTCTACCACGAAGACCAGCTCGCGCGGCACCACCGTCTCGGGTGCGACGCGCGCCGGCGGATTCAGCACCAGCGTCAGGAATCCGTCGGGCTTGCCAGCGATGCCGGCCTGCCCGGGCGCGGTGCGCGGCCCCGCGAAGACCCCCTCCAGGATCTGCGACCCCTTGAGCGACCAGCGCAGCACGAAATCCTTGTTGGGGATCGTGCTGCCGCCGCGCAGCGAGATGCGCGCGCGGCTGTCGCCGGACCACTGCATGTCGATGCCGTGCAGCACCGACTTCGCCTCGGCGATGGGCGCGCCGCCCGCATCCAGCTCCACCGCCAAGCTGATGTCGTGGCCAGCGCGCGTCTCCGGGCGTGTCGGCATCGGCGTGATGCGTGCGGCATCGGGAACCTGCGTGGTTCCACCCGCGAAACCCGTGCCCTTGCCGGCGGTGGCATCGGCGGCGATGAAGAACCAGCGGCCGCCCGCATTTCCGGTGCCGTCGGGGAAGAGGACGCCAGGCTCGCGCGAGCCGTCGGCGTAGATGATTCCAAAGCTTGCTGGCGCGCGCGCCTCGCCCAAGACGAGCTGCGGCGCAGGCTGATTGATGGGCACCGCTCGGTTGATGGCGGCGAGCAGCGCGGGCGCGTTCGCGGGCCGCGCGCCGGTGCTGGCGACGCCTGTCAGCTGCGTCAGTTGCTCGGGAGTCAGGTCGATCTGCGCGGGCGCGATCAGCACCACGCCATCGCGGCGCACGATCCCCGCAGGGAGCGGCGGCGTGGACGCGGGCGCACCGGGGATGTACCGCGGCGCCACCGTCATCGGGAAGGCGAACTCATAGACGCCGTCGCGCGCCGCGAGCGTCTCGATGTAGCTGATCTCCACGTCCACCGTGGCGCCGGGGGCGATGTTGGCCACGCTCTGCGTGAAGATGTTCGGGCGTTCCTGCTCCAGCAGGCTGGCCACGAACCCCTGCGCGCGCGCCGCCTCGTAGATGGTGCGCGCCAGGCTGCGTTCCTTGACGACGCCATCCACGATGCGCTCGCCCGATGCGTCGCGCACCGTCATGCGCATGCGGTCCACCGCGCTGCGCTCGCTCAGCGGAAAGGTGTAGACGGCCTCGATGGCCTGCTGGTATGGGTTCTGGAAGCGCTGCACCAGCGAGACGCGGGTGAACGGCCCGCTGATCTGCGCGCGCACATCGGTGTGCGAAAGGGCGCAGGGACCGACCAGCCTCCCTTGCTTGTCGATGGCATCCATGCGCCCGCCGTCCGGGCACATGGCCATCCCCCCCGCTGCAAAGGCGCTGGGGGTGCCAACGGGAAGCAGGAAAGCCGCGGTGACGGCGATCGCCAGCACCGCGGCCGTGGCCAGTCCGCGCGTCAGCCAGACCCGGAACTTCAGGCTGGCGCTGCGGTGGTCGTTGGATCCCTCCGCGGCGACGCGTGCAAGCGTCGCATCGCGCAGCGCGCCGGCGCGCGCGCGATTTTCATCGTGCCATGCGCGCAGCAGCGGATCAAGTGCGTCGTCCGCGGCGCCCCGCGCAGATGGCTGGTCGCTCCCGCCGTTCGCATCGTTCGTGGGGCGTTGGTTCCTGAAGGCGCCAGTGTTGTCCGAGCTTCCGGTGTTGCCGGATTTGCCGGTGTTCTCGGTGTTGTCGAGGTTGTCGAAATTGTCAAGATTGTCGGTGTTCACGCTGCCACCTCCGTTCCCATCAGCTGCGCAAGGTGCGTGCGTGCACGCGCCAGGAGCTTGTAGTAGCCGCTGCGCGAGAGCCCAAAGGCGCTCGCCGCGGCAGTGACCGGATCGTTCTCGATGTACTGGATGTGGATCGCCAGGCGCTCGTCCTCTGGAAGCTGGTCCAGCGCCTGGCCCAGGCGTGCCAGGTCCTCGGCGTGCGCGGCGCGTGCGGCCGGTCCGCTGGCGGCGCTCGAAGCGGCGAACCCGCCTCCCGCCCCGCTCGCTTCCAGCGCTCCGTGTGAGCCATGAGATCCATGAGTCCCATGAGATCCGCCCGACCCATGCACCCCGTGAAGCGCGCGCGCCTCTTCCCCTGCGGCATGGACGTGCTTTGCGTACCGGCTGTTGCTGCGCCGCCGTTCCCGCACCGCGAAGCTGGCGATTTGCAGCAGCCACTTGCGGAATCCCCGGCAATCGTCCACGCTCTGGAGCTTGGCGTGCGCCCGAATGAATGTCTCTTGCATGGCGTCCTCGCTGTCGGCGACGGACGCGCCGGCCCCGCGCCGGCAGAAGGAAAGCACCACTGCCGCGTGCCGGTCGTAGAGCCGGGCAAACGCGTCCTTGTCGCCGGCCTCCAGGGCCGCAAGGTCGGTGCAATCGTCAGTCACCACGGAGGAATGGCCGCTCACGGGGGGCGGTCTACCAAGTTGGTGGATGTTCGTTCGATCCTGGCCGCCCAGCTCGCAGGCTCGATGGCCCGCCGAGCGCTGGGGCAATCCAAGATTATGAGCTCAGCCCCCAAGCTTGGCGCCACGTTTCTGGTCATCGCGTGCGCTTGACGCGGGTCCTGAGGCAGGTCAGCCAAGCGCGCAGGCAAGTTGATCAGCCATGCTGCATGAACAGCCCCTCCCTCCGAGTCACGCCCGGCTTGGCACCCGTTTCCGCATGCTCCGCGTGGCGGTGGCGAAAGAGCATCTTGCTCCAACCGAGCCTCGACTCGGCGCAAATCTGCGCGACCGCTGAAGCACGAACTTGCGCGGGCGCCGGTGCGGCCGGCGGCGGCGGGGTTCCAGTGTCACCACATCACCAGTCGCTCGCGATACGGCTCGTTGTCGCTCGCCTTCACAAACGTCAGGTCCTGAACCATTTGCGCGGGGCTCAGCGTGCTCTTGAACTTGCAGAGATACGGTGCAGCGAACGCGTGAGGCGCGAAGAAGCTCTCCGGTGTCGTCCCCTCCGCCAGCCGTTGATCAAGTCGCTCGCCATCCACTTCCCCCGCGTAACGCAACGTCAAGCGATCGTCGCACGTCATCTTGGTGTCGCTCACCAGGTAAATGAGTACCTCCGTCTCATGGTTTGAAGTGCCTGTGAGCGCCAGGGGATAGATCGGAGCCGTGGTGGCAAATCGCAAGATCAACGGAGCCGCCAACCCCTCCGCCACCACCGCGCCGGCCTCCTTCCCGGCCGCGGGGTTGATGTTCGCCACGACAAAACACCAGCCCTGCGCCACATAGGAATCAAGGCTTGCCTTGTCCTCGTCGCCAAACTGGAACTGGTTCTCGTTGAGCCAGGAGATCAAGCCGGCGGCCGTGTCTGACTTCACCACGCGCACGTCGTACACGCCGACGGTCTGCGCGGTGATGACATCGACCCCGTGAACTGACTTGCTCAACGCCAGACTCGAAGAAAGCAGGAGCACGGTCCACCCTCCCAGCAGCGCACAGAGGGCGCTGACGACCAGCTTCCCCCGATTGCGCTCGAACCAGGGCGGCGGCCTTCTTGCCAGCGATACGAGCCACAGCGCAACGACCAGCAGGGCAAGGCCTTGTACCCCGAGAAACAGGCCCCCAAAAATCCAATCGCGCACGCGTGTCACCGTCGGCTGCGACGCAAAGCTCAGCGCCCGAAACAGTTGCTCCGCCTGATCCGCCCGCATGCTGGCAATCTCGGGAACTGCAGGCGCCGGAACCACCCAGCCCACCGGGGTCGCTGAACCGGCCGGGGGAAGCCTGTACTTGCTCTGGAGCACGATCGTCTCGGTCGCGTCCTTGTAGAGAATGAGTGCGCGCTGGAAGGGGATCGTCGGCGGAACCTGTTCACGTGCGAACATCTTTCCATCGGCCATTGCTTGGGCGGCAATGGACAGAACCAGGAGGGCGACGCTGAGCTGGCGCAGCATGCGATGGTCGAAGGATACTTGCGTCGTCGGATCGGACGAACCAGGGGTCGTGCCGGCGCATCAACGGCCTTGGCGATCGGCACCGGGAAACCACTCGGTGTGCATCTCGCCGTTGCGTCCGAGATACTGCACACACTGCCCGGTGATCTGCACGAAGTAGCCGACGCATCCCGCGCCGAGCGCCTGATCCGTGAACTGCTGGTACTTGATCTCGCCTCGTTGCGACTGACGGACCGCGGCCTCGACCTTTGCGGCCGAAAACGCCTCGGCGATCGGGCTGGACCCATGTTCCATCGGCACGACGCATGAGGCTCCGGCGGACGTGTAATACGTTGTCTCCATGCGGCTGTAGTCGGCGTGGTAGCGCTCGATCCCGGCGTCCTTCAGGCGGCCGACGACTTCCGCGAAGTTGATCCTGCCGGCTGCCGACAACTTCGCGCACTCCTGCGCAACGGTGACTTGATCGGAGTTCATGCCGTTCTTCCTCCTTGCGTGGCACTCTGTTCACTCAACAGGAACCTCATTCAGCTCTCGGCGGTGCGCGATGCCTTCGAGAATGGCGACAAGTGCGCTCCGTTCCCTCGCCCCAAGGTGGCCAAAGAACTCTCTGTCGTTCTGATCGGCCAATGCTGCCAAGCCGGGGACGAGCTTTCGGCCCGACGCCGTCAGCTTGACAACCTGGTACCGCCGATCGCGTTTCTCGGATCGGCATGCGACGTAGCCCTTGGCTGCGAGCCGATCGACCAGTTTGGAGACGGCGCCGCGCGTGAGACCGAGGGATTCTGCCAGTTGACTCGGATTCACATCTTTGACATCGAACAGCGCTCGCATCACGACCCACTCAGCGACCGTCACCCCGCGTGCCTCCACCTTCAGACGGAAGGCGTGTGAGACGTGATTTGACACCAGCCGCAGCCAATACCCGGTGTGGCTTCCCAAGTTGCTGATCGTAGTGTCCATGGCTTCTGGCTTTTAATGGTTGCCTAGGAAACTATAAGTCGCGCCGCCGGGGTTGTCAAGCACCCCGATGGCGCTGGCGTGCCTTCTGATCTCGGTGCCCGCTCTCCGATTGCCGGTCGCGCTGCGCACCAGGGATACGATTGCCCGGTGGCTTCCAAGCCCACTGAGACCCGCGCCCCGCTGCCGCCCGCCTTGCGACGGTACGAGGTGTGGGTCGCGGCCGTGTTTGTTTGCACCGCGCTCGGTGCGGTCGCGGCCCCGTTCGTGCTGCGGCGCGTGGCGCCCTGGATCTCGCCCCTGTGGGCCCTGCCAGGGATCCCCCTTGTCATTGTGACGATGACGTTCGGGGCGATCTGGTACTCGCGCCGGCGCACAGCCAAGATCAGGAGCGCGGTGCGCGCCGCATCGGGGCGTGCCTGCCTAGGTTGCGTGTACGACCTGAGCGGAATGGGTGAAACCGGCGCGTGCCCCGAGTGCGGGCGGCCATTCAACATTCCGGCCGATCGCCGCTCGTGGGAGCGGGCGCAGATGCTGTAGCACACCCCCTCGGCCCTACCGGGCCAGCGCGCCCTTGAGCTGCTCGCTGTCGATCTTCACCATGGTCATCATCGCCTGCATCGCCTTGCCGGCCTTCACCGGGTCGGGATCAGTGATCATGTCGATGAGTACCTTGGGGTCGATCTGCCACGACACGCCGAAGTGGTCGGTGATCCATCCGCAGGCGACAGGCGTGCCGCCCGCGGCGACGAACTTGTCCCAGTACTCATCCACCTGCTGCTGCGTGTCGCAGAGCACGGCGATGGAAATGCCCTGGGTGAAGGTGAACTGCGGCCCGCCGTTGAGGGCGGTGAACGCACGCCCATCGAGGGTGAACTCGACGGTCATCACGCTGCCGGCCTTGAAGGGCGCATGCGGCCCCAGGTCCGGGTAGCGCGTGGTGCGCGTGACCTTGGAGTTGGGGAAGATCGAGGTGTAGAACCGCGCAGCCTCTTCGGCCTGGCTGCTGAACGTCAGGAAGGTCGTGATTTGCGGCATCGGGGAATCGTACGAGCCCCCGATCAGTCCGCGACACCCTCGGGATCGCCAAGACCGAACTGGCTGTCACCGAGTTCGCCTGGCCTGCCAGCCAGATGAATGAACTGTCCCGGACGGGGATGCAACAGTGCCTGGACAAGCTGGCCGCAAGGCCCGCTCGACCCGTGAACAGGCAGTGCTACCCCCGCGCCCCCGCCTTGGCATGCTTGTCGCCGGGCTTCGCCGTAGTGCCAGCGGGCTTCTCGAAGTCCAGCACGCTGGTGATCTCGTCCTTCTTCGGCTCGCGCAGCAGGACCTGCTCCCCCTGCTCCAGACCGGAGACGATCTCGACCTCAAGTTCGCTGGCGCGTCCCAGCTTCACCTGGCGTTGCGCATAGCCGGTGCCATCCGGCACGTAGACGTAGCTGACCGGGCCCTGGCGGAAGACGGACTGGATGGGGACGCTCAGCGCGTCGTTCACGCGGTCCAGCAGGATCTCGGCCTTGCATCGCATGCTGGGCTTCAGCCCCAGCTTGGGGTCGACGTCCAGCACCACTTTCACGGTGTAGTCGCGGCGGTTCGGGTCGCGCCAGCCGCCGCTCTCGGCCAGCACGCTGACGCCCACCACCTTGCCGCTGAGGGGCATGTTCGGGATCGAATCGCTCCACACCGTCACCGGCTGGTCCTTCTTGATGCGCCCCGAGAGCGCCTCGCTCACCTTCAGGTTGGCCATCATGACGCTGGTGTCGGGCAGCACGATCACCAGCTCGTTGGGCTTCAGTTCGGTGCCCACCTGCGGCGCCTGCGCGTCGCCGCCGCCGCGGCCCATGCCGCCGCCGCTGTCGATGCTGGTGGCGTAAACCACCAGCCCGTCGGTGGGCGCCACCACGTGGCAATAGCCGTGCTGCGTGCGCAGCTGCTCAAGCCGCTCGCGCGAGCTCTGCGCCTTGAAGCGCGCGCTCTCCACCTCGGCGCGCAGCTTGGTCAGCTCGGCGTCGGCGCGCTGCTCGACGCGCTGCCGCTCGGCGCGCGCCTGGTCCAGGTCGCTCTGCTTCTTGGCGCGGTCCTGCTTGTACTGGAACTGCTCGTAGACATCGGTGTCCAGCTGGCACTGCTTGATCTTGGCGTCGCCCTGGATCTTGGCCATCCGGTCCTTCTCGTAGTCGTCGCGGCTGATGAAGCCCTTCTCCACCAGCGACTTGGCCTCGGTGAAGCGGCGGTCCAGCCGTTCCTTGTCGATGGAGGCGGTCTCCAGCGCGGTCTTCAGCTGTTCGCGCTTGCTGACCACCTCGCCCTTCTCCCACGCTTCCAGCGCCAGCTGCGCCAGCTCGATCGCCAGGTCGGCCTTCTCGATCTCGCTCTGCTTCTGGTTCTCGCGGATTGCCAGCCCCTGCTCGGCGGCGATCGCGGTGCTCCCCTCGGTCTTGGACTTGTCCTCGGCGTCCTTGATCTTGTTCAGGATCTCGTCCTCGCTCAGGCGCAGCAGCGTGTCGCCCTTCTTCACCGAGCGCCCCTCGGCCACGATCTCGGTGATGACGGCACGCCCCTCCATCTTGTTGCGCACCTCGATCTGGCGCGATGCGCTCAGCTCGCCGGTCACCGGGATCACCATGTCGAAATCGCCCTTGTCGGCGGCGAAGAGGTCCTTGGCGGTGCCGGTGGGCTGCCGCGCGGCCGGTGCCTGCCGCTTGTCCTGTCCGCTGCCAGCGCTGCCCGGCGCGCCCTGCGCGAATGCGAGCCAGCCGCCGCCGCCCAGTGCCAGCGCGGCGGCGGTGCCGGAGATGATGATGAGGGTGGGTCGCTTCATGGGTGGCGTGCGGTCTGGCGGATGGTGTGCGAGGCAGGGGCGGGGAAGGTGGAACGCGGCGGCGGGAGATTTGATGCAACGGGCGCGAGGACGGGCGTGACACGCGGCGGTCCACGCGCCCAACCGCGCGCCCGCGCGCGCGCTAGGTCGGCGGTGGCGCGCTGAGAGGCAGCGAAAGAGACGTTCCGCGCTGGATCACCAGCGGACGCTCGCCCGGCAGCTGGATGACGCCAGCGCCCGCCACGCGCATCTGGCCGCTGGCCACCAGGTAGCCCAGGATCGCCACCTGCAGGTCGCGCTTGGCGCGGTCGCGGGTGTCCTGCGCCTGGCCCAGTGCATCGACGGCATCGGTGGTGTCGCGGGGCGTCGCGCGGTCGGGGGCGGCATCGATGCTGGCCTGCCGGTTCTGCGCCACCTTGATGCCGCGCTCGGCCAGGCGGTAGCTGAAGAGCGAACGGTCCATGCCGCGCACCGCCGCGCGCACCTGCGTGGCGGACTCGTCGCGGAAGTTGACGTAGTTGCGCACCCCCGTCTCCAGGATCACCTGCGCCTGGCGCAGCGCGCTCTGCTCGTTCACCTGGTTCAACGGGATGCTCATGAAAATGCCCGCAGTGGCGTCGGTGTTCTCGAAGGTCACGTTCACGGTGTCGTCGTACTGCGTCGAGCCGATGGGCTGCACCAGTGTGCCGGTCAGCCGCAGCTCGGGCAGCAGGCCGTTCTTGGCGATGTCCACCTGGCGCTTCAAGTCGTCCAGCTGGTCGCGCAGGTTCTGAACGTCCAAGCGCAGGTCCAGCGCGATCTGCACCGCCTTGTCAGGGGTGATCTCGGGCACGGGCAGGTCCAGCATCTCGGGCTCGATGACCACCGGCGTGTCGACGTCCATGCCGATCTTCACCTTGAACTCGTCGACGGCCAGCCGGTACCCCTCCTCCAGCGCGCTCAGGCGATCGACCGCGAAGAGGGTGCGCTGGCTGGCAAGGTCCGCCTGGAAGGGCACCTGCCGACCGCTGGCCACCAGCGCCTGCTCGCGCTGCTCGATGAATCGCAGCCGCCCCACCTGCTGGCGCGAGTTGTTGATGATCTGCTGCTGCACGGCCAGGTCCAGGTATGCGCGCGTGACGGCAAGGGCGAAGCGGCGCCGGAAGTCCTCGAAATCGCGCGCGGAATAGACCATGTTGCGCTGCGCCTGGATCAGCGGCTCGCTGGCCACCAGCCCCGCGCCGCGCAGGAAGGGGAAGGTCGCGCCCAGCGTCAGGAAGGAGCCCACCTGCGTGGGATCGCCCAGCGCATTGGCCACCTGCTCGGTCCAGGTGGTGGCCAGCTTGGCGCTGAGCACGCCGCCCAGGGGCAGCCGCTGCGTCAGCCCAAGATTGTTGGTCATGCTGAGCGCGGTGTTGTAGACATCGGGGTCCAGCCCCGTCACCAGGCCGATGTTCGAGGCGTCGACGACGCGGATGTTCGAGCCGACATCCGCGTTGGGGATGAGCGCAAAGAAGTTCTCCGCCGTCAGCAGCTGCAGCGCCGCCAGCAGGTACGCCTGCTGCGCCGTCTGGACCTCGAAGGACTTCTTGAAGGCGAAGGCAAGCGAGCTCTCCAGCGTCAGCGTCACGGCATCGGCGGGCACGACGCCCATCGCCTGCATGCGCCCGATGACCGCCTGCGTCTCCAGGTCGCGCTCCTTGCGGTCGCGGAAGGTGATGTCCTTGGCCACCGGGTTGTTGGTCAGCGGCGCACGCAGGTGCGGCTTGTCCTCGACGAAGTAGTTGCCCTCGTACTTGGAGCGGATGTCCGGCAGCTCGGGGCGCGCTTCGGTGCCCGTCTCCTCGCCAGCCTGGCGGATGCGCTCGGTGGTTTCCTTGTCGATCGCGTCCAGGCCGGGGTAGCAGCCGGTGAGCAATGCGCTGGCGCCGAGGATGAGGGCGATGGCGGTTCCAGCGACACCCCCACGGGCGCCGTTCCATGCCGCCACCGCAGCGCGAACGGAGCGCACTGGCGCGAGATGGATATGCAGCCTCACTGGACGCATGGGGGTGAAGCGATCGTAGGGACTGAATCGAGGCGAATCCGCAGGACGCGCCGCGACCCGTGAATACCGCCGAGGCGGCGTTGAGTTCAGGCCGAGGCGCAGATTTCGGAGGCCACGCGCGTGCTGGTTATTGGCCCGGGCCGCTACCGCGCCGAGGGATGCCAGATCGTCTTGATCTCGACGAAGGGCGCCAGCCGCGCGGGGCTGGTCCAACGTTCCGTGTCGGCAAAGTCCTCGTCGGCAGGCAGGATCGCGACGCGCTTCAGGTTCTCCGCGGCGCCCGCGCGCAGCGTGGTGGCGATTTCGGCGGGCGCGCACGCGTGCACGCACTCGACGTCGCGATGGCCCGCGATCCAACCCGCGAGCTCGGCGGCCTCGCCGGTCAGCACGTTCAGGGCGCCCGCGGGGACATCGGCGGTGGGGGCGCTCTCAGCCACCAACAGCGCGCCCAGCGGGTGCGCGGGGTCGGCGACGGCCACCACGGTGTTGCCCGCGCAGAGCGGCGGCAGCAGCAGCGACAGGAAGCCCAGGAGCGGTTGCTGCGCGCCGCGTGCGTGCAGCGCCACGCAGACGCCGCTGGGCTCGGGCATGCTGAAGTTGTGGTACGGCCCCACGACGGGGTTGCGGCTGCCCATCACCTGCGGGTACTTGTCACACCACCCGGCCCAGCTGATGGTGCGGTCGATGCTGGCGTCCACTTCGCCCTGCGCCTTCTTGCGCGACATGCCGGTGGTGGTGCGCAGCGCGTCGGCCAGGTCGGCGCGGCGCCCCTCCAGCATCTCGGCCAGGCGATAGACGATCTGGCTGCGCAGGTACGCGCTGGCGCCGCTCCAGGCAGGGAATGCCGAGCGCGCCGCCTCGATGGCGTCGCGCAGGTCCTTGCGCGAGGCGCGGCTGAGGTGCGCCACCAGCGCGCCGGTGGAGTCGTTCAGCGGCATCGTTCGGCCGCTCTCGCCGCGCGGGAAGGCGCCATTCACCAGC
This sequence comes from Phycisphaerales bacterium, assembly GCA_044230125.1. Lineage (GTDB taxonomy): Bacteria > Planctomycetota > Phycisphaerae > Phycisphaerales > SM1A02 > UBA966. The sequence continues at coordinate 251,156 of JBGARR010000001.1, read as the reverse complement.
AGCTTCCAGGTCTTCAGGACGGGGATTCGTTCAGTGTCTGCCATGCGCGTGCTTCTGTGGTTCCGTCGTTGCGGCGATCGTCACTCGCTCAGGTACGCCGCCAGCCCGTGGCGTCCGCCCTCGCGGCCGAAGCCGCTCTCCTTGAAGCCGCCGAAGGGGCTGGTGGCGTCGAAAAGGTTGTAGCTGTTGCACCAGACCACGCCCGCCTGCAAGCGCCGCGCGGTATCGAAGATCTTGCTTCCCTTCTCGGTCCAGATGCCTGCGGCCAGTCCGTAGGGGGTGTTGTTTGCGCGGGCGATCGCCTCGTCCGGCGTGCGGAAGGTCATCACCGCCAGCACCGGACCGAAGATCTCCTCGCGCGCCACGACATGGCTGGGCTGCACGCCGGTCATGTAGGTGGGCGTGCACCAGTAGCCCTTGGCGGGCATCTCCCGCTGCCCCGGCTGGCAGAGGGTGCATCCCTCCTTGGCGCCTTCTTGCAGGTAGCGCCGGATGGTGGTCAGCTGCTGCAGCGAGTTGATCGCGCCGATGTCCGTGTTCTTGTCCAGCGGATCGCCCACGCGCAGGCTCTTCATGCGCAGGTCCAGCTTGGCCAGCACCTCGGGAAGGATGCTCTCCTCCACGAAGAGGCGGCTTCCCGCGCAGCAGACGTGGCCCTGGTTGAACCAGATTCCCTGCACGATCCCCTCGATGGCCTGGTCGATGGCCGCGTCGGCAAAGATGATGTTGGGGCTCTTGCCCCCCAGCTCAAGGGTGAGGCGCTTGCCGCTGGCGGCGCACGACTTGGCGATCTGCTTGCCGACGTCGGTGCTGCCGGTGAAGGCGATCTTGTCGACGCCCGCGTGCTCGACCAGCGCGCGGCCGGTGGCGCCCGCGCCGGTCACGATGTTGACGACCCCCGGCGGCAGCTCGCATTCCTGCAGGATCTCGGCCAGGCGAAGCGCCGTCAGCGAAGTGGTCTCGGCGGGCTTCAGCACCACGGTGTTGCCGCAGGCAAGCGCGGGCGCCAGCTTCCATGCCGCCATCAGCAGCGGGAAATTCCACGGGATGATCTGGCCGCAGACGCCCACGGGGCGCGGATCGCGCGCGCCAGGCAGCGCATAGCGCAGCTTGTCGCACCACCCGGCGTGGTTGAAGAAGTGCTGCGCCGCAAGCGGGATGTCCACGTCGCGGCTCTCGCGGATGGGCTTGCCGCCGTCCATCGTCTCCAGCACGGCCAGTTCGCGCGCGCGCTCCTGGATGCGGCGTGCGATGCGATACAGGTACTTGGCGCGCTCCAGCGGAGGGAGCTTCGACCATGGCTTGAAGGCCTTGCGCGCCGCTTCGACGGCGGCGTCCACGTCCTTGGCGCCACCTTCCGCGATGCGCGAGAGCACCCCCTCGGTGGCGGGGTTCACCGTCTCGAACCACTTCTTGGAGCGCGGCGCGACGAAGCTCCCGTTGATGAACATCCCCTGCTGCGGAGCGATCGTCACCGGGGCGCTTTCGGGGGCGGCGCTGTACTCCCAGCGCGGCGCAGAGAGGGTTCCTGCGGACGGATCGGACATGGCCCGATCGTACTTGCCTGTGGGGGAGGGGCGGCAGGGCAAGGCGAGACGGCGCGTTGAATCGGGTTGGCCTCGAGCGGCGAATCCCTAGCGAGGTCCAACCATGCTGATCCCCTTCCTTGCCGCCCTTGCGACCGCCCTTCAATCCGCCCCCGACAAGCCTGTGGTGCCCGGAGCGAACCCGCCTGCACCGGCGAGTGAAGGGGCTGCGGGTGCCTGCGCGCCCGCACGCCCCGAGGGCGCCCCCGCCGCCGGCGAGGCGAAGCGCCTGGTGGGTGACGAGAAGGTGAAGCCCATCCTGGAAACAGGCGAGTACCGCCTTCCCCAGATGCAGCTGCTCATCGAGGCCCCGCTCCCCGAGGGATATCCCGCACCGACGCCCCCGGGCATGATCGAGCTGAAGACCTACCCCAGCGTGCGCCGCGCCGAGTACAGCGCCAAGGGATCCAGCAATTTCGGCATGAATGTCGGCTTCTGGCCCCTCTTCAACCACATCAAGAGCCGCGACATCGCGATGACCAGCCCCGTGGAGATGGACTACCGCCCCGCAGGCGAACGCGCGCCGCTGGCGCCGATGAAGGACGCAGAGGGATCCTGGACGATGAGCTTCCTGTACCGCAGCGCGAAGCTTGGCCCCACCGGCGAGGATGGCCGCGTGAAGGTGGTGGATGCACCCGAGGTCACGGTCGTGTCGATCGGCATGCGCGGGCCCTACGGAACCGGCACCGTGAACGCTGGGCTCGAAGCGCTGCAGGCGTGGTTCGATTCACAGCAGGACTGGGAGCCAGCGGGCGATCCGCGCGGCCTGAACTACAACGGCCCGCAGGTGATGCAGGCCAACAAGTGGAGCGAAGTGCAGGTGCCGGTGAAGCGCAAGGCAGCTGCAGCGCCGGCGGGGGCAGCGTCCGGGAATCTGGTGAATGAGCGGAATCCAAAGACGTCATCGCCGGAATAGTTGCCTTTCAAAGGGAGGGGCCTATCTTTCCATGCTCGCGCAATCGAGGGTGATGGAACGGGGGTGTCGGCGCGCGGTTGTTCCTGCGCCAATCGGTTCCCTTCCCTTCGGAGTTGTTCCCTTATGTTCAATCATCGCTTTCCCGCACGATTCCTCGGCGTCGCCGCCATCGCTTCGCTTGGCATCGCCGCTGCCGCCTCCGCATCCGTCACCAACGCTGCGTACGTAGGAGCCAATGGCCTGGAGGGGCTGGGGTCCTTCTCCGCGCAGATCACCTACAGCTACACCAGCGGTTCGACCGCCGGAATCACCATCGTGCTCACCAACACGACGGGCGCGGCCACGGGCGGTTACATCACGGCAATGGCCCTGAATTGCGCCTCGGGCGTGGACAGCCTCAGTTTCGCAAGTTCATCGAGTGGCGCCTTCGGTGGCCTGGCTGGGCCAGTCTCGACGAGCCCCTTCGGCAACTTCGACGTGGGTGCTTCGACGAGTAGTTCGTGGCTGGGCGGGGGCAGCCCGAATTCCGGCATCGCTGTCGGCCAGTCGGTCACCTTTGGGTTCACCGCCACGGGCAGCGCCAGCAGCCTGGCTGCGCAGAACGCAAGCAGCATCTTCGTGCTGCCCGATGGCCTGGGAATGGCCGTGCGGTTCCGCGGAATGGCCAATGGTGGCTCGGACAAGGTGCTTGGCGAAGTAGTCGCTCCCGGCCCCGGCGCGCTGGCCAGCATGGCACTCCTCTGCACTGGGCGGAGTCGCCGCCGCCGCGCTTGAGTCCGCCCGATTCAGAGTGCACTGCAACTGTGCAGGCCGCGTCGCATCCACCATGCGCCGCGGCCTGTGCCTTTTGTGGGATGCGATTGGGGGGGCGCTTGGGATGCGATTGAGGGACGATTGCAGCCGCCGCTACGCGCGGCCGCCCACCAGGGGCTGTGCGCTCCGGCGCGCGTAGCGGATCAGGAGCAGCCCGGCCAGCACCATGGCGATCGAGAGCAGCATCGGAAGCGTCAGCGGTCCGAGGGTGTAGACGCCCTCGTCGGGCTCGCGGTACTGCTCGCTGACGTTCCGGAGGATGCCGTACGAGATGAGGAACGCACCGAAGATGGTGCCCGCATGACGCGGTTTCCACCACACCGCCACAAGAACCAGCATGATCAGCGGACCGTCGGTGGCGGCTTGGATGAAGTTGTTTGGGTAGCGCGCGGGGACCAGCGCAGCGATCTGCGCGGCGGCGTGCGCATCACCCGCATGCGCCAGCGTGGACAGGTGCACCGCCTGTGCGTGCGCATCGACGGTTGGCGCCAGCTGGATCGCCTCCTCGGGGTACTTCACGCTCCACCAGGGGGCGCTTGCCTGCATGTCGTCGGGCAGCACCTTGCCCCAGAGTTCGCCGTTCACCCAGTTGGCAAGGCGGCCAAACATCAGGCCGGGCGGTGCGATGTAGCAGGCGGTGTCGCAGAGCGCCAGGTACGGGATCTGGTGCCTGGTGCCGTAGACCCACATCGCCGCGAAGACGCCCAGGATGCCGCCGTGGCTGGACATGCCGCCCTTGTGGATCTCCAGCAGCCCCCAGTAGGGAAAGCTGTCGCCGAAGTGCCAGAGCAGCTCGCGGTCGTAGAAGAGCACGTGTCCCAGGCGCCCCCCGATGATGACGCCCAGCACGCACGCCGTGATGTAGTCGCCCACCTGCAACGGCCGCAGCGGGATGCGTCCCGAACGTGAAAGCCAACGCACCAGCAGCCAGGCCACGATGAAGCCGGTCATGTACGCCAGCCCGTACCAGCGAATTCCAAAGGAGTCGCTGAACTGCACCGCGAAGGGGTTCAGCGTGTGGACGAAGCTCTCCGCCAGCAGGTGCACGCGCGGAGTCTAGTGGTGACGAGGGGGCGCCACTGCGTACCATCGCGCCGTGGATCCGAAGGACAACGCCTGGAAGCCAGTGCCGCAGGGTGCGCCGCAGGATGCTCCGAATGCGGCACCGCGGGATGCGCCGAACGCACCGCCGCATCCCGGGACGACAGTGGGATCGCTGTCCGGCCCCCCGGAATTCGCGCGTGCGGCGCACCCGGGGGACCTGACGCCCTTCCTGCGGGCGTTGCTGACGGGCCGCACGCTGGCCTCCGCCGAGGCGCAGAACGCCTTCGAGTCGATCATGAGCGGGCAGGCGCACCACGCCGAGATGGGGGCGCTGCTGGCGCTGCTGGCCGCGCGCGTGCCGACGGTGGAGGAGCTTGCGGGCGCCGCGCGCGTGATGCGCACGCACGTGGACGCAGTGGAGACGGGCGTGCCCGCCGAGCAGCTCCTGGACACCGCAGGCACGGGTGGCACGGCCAAGCTCTTCAACGTCTCGACGGCAGCGGCGATCGTGGCGGCTGCCGCGGGCGCGCGCGTGGCCAAGCATGGCAACCGCAGCAGGACCGGCCGGGGAAGCGCCGAGGTGCTGGCGGAGCTTGGCGTCAATGTCGATGCCGGACGGGCAGCGCAGCGTCGCTGCATGGACATGGCCGGGATCTGCTTCTGCTTTGCGGTGCACCACCATCCTGCCGCCAGGCACGCGATGCCGGTGCGAAAGGCGCTTGGATTCCCGACGATCTTCAACCTGCTGGGGCCGCTGACCAACCCTGCGGGGGCGGGTCGCCAGCTCATGGGCGTCTACGCGCCGCAGTTCGTGCGCCCCGTGGCCGAGGCGCTGGCGCAGCTGGGCAGCGTGCACGCCCTGGTGGTGCATGGCGTGGACGGGCTTGACGAGATCTCGATCACGGACAGCACGATGATCGCCCAGGTGCGCAATGGACGCGTGACCGAGCGCAGCGTCACGCCCGAAGAGCTTGGCGTGGCGCGAGCGTCGCACCGCGCGCTGGAGGCACGCGACCTGCAGGCGGCGGCAGCCCTGATCGAGGCGCTGCTGGCCGGGCGCGAGCGCGGCCCCGCGCGTGACATGCTGCGGGTGAACGCCGCAGCGGCGATCGTGGCTGCCGGGATTTCGGAAGAGCTGGACGAAGGCATGCGCCGCGCAGATGCCGCGATCGAGTCGGGCGAAGCGGCGCGAACACTGGAGCGGTTGCGGGCGGCTTCGCGAGCGGGGTGATCCGTTGGCTAAACCATGGGCCGGAGATTGAGCGGCGCGCGAGCGCGGTGACTGGCCGAGCATTGCCATGTGCGGTCGCTTGCTGAGTCTGCGCGTTGAGACTGTGCGCTGCGTTTGCTCGATGCGTTTGCCCGCTGCACTCACCTGTTGCATCTGCCAGGAAGTTCCGCCTGCTTTTCCGGAGAGCCTCGTCCGCGGCGCTATGTTCGGCGCCACATGCGCGAACCTGGAATTGGTGCGGGGCCCGGTGGTGGCCACGGCAACTGGCGCGACGGCAACGGCCCGGCGCTCGGGCCGGTGCTGCCGCTCGCCTTCGTGGTCGCGTGCGCGATCGCGCTGGGTGCCGCGGTCGCGTGGGGTGCACAGGCGCTCCTGCCGGGAGGCGGGGCGCCCGGGTGGTGCGCGCTGGGTGCGCTGGCCTGCGGCGTGGCGGCGGCGGGTGGTGCGCTGCGGGCGGAGCTGTGGCGATCGCCCTGCATCGTCCTGGCGGCCTGCGCCGTGGGCGCGGCACTGGCGTGGAACGCGGCGGGGGAGCGGCGCACGCATGGCCCAGCGGGGCCCGCCGGCAGCGCCGTGGAGGGCCCGGTGGCGCTCGTTGGTACCGTCGCCAGCGCGCCTCGCATCGATGGCGCGGGCGCCGACCGGCTTGCGGCGTTCGCACACCAGGATGCCTCGCTCGTCTTCGAGCTGGAGGTGGAGTCGGCCGAACAGGCGGGGGGCCCGGTCGCCGTCGATGCGTCGGTGCTGGTGCGCGTGCAAGAAATGGGCGATCTCCCAGCGCGTGGGCAGGCGGTGCGCGTGCGCGGCTGGTACCGCCCCTCGAAGCCGCCCATGAACCCGGGCGCGCGTGGCGGGCGCGGGGACGGATCGGTGGTGGTGCCGCGCGTCTCGCTGATCAACGCGATCGACGCAAGCGGCGACCCGGTGGAGGCGGTGCAGGCACCCGTGCGACGGATGCGCGCGGCGGCGGATGCCTCATTGACGGGCGCACTGCCGGCATGGTCCACCAAGGAGGCGCGCGCGCTGGTGGTGGCGATGACAACGGGCGTGCGCAAGCCGGGGCTGGAACACCCCGCGGCGGACTTCCGCGCAGCGGGCATGAGCCACGTGCTGGCGATCAGTGGGTTCAACGTCGCTGTCCTGGTGGCGTTCGCGGCGGCGGCCATGCGGATGATGGGTGCTTCGACGCGCGCGCGCGCCGTCGCGGCGGTCGCGGTGGCTGCGCTCTTCCTGGCGGTGACCGAGCCCGAGGTCAGCGTCTTGCGCGCGGGGCTGGGCGCAGGGCTGGCGGCGATCGCCTCCATGCAGGGCGGCCGCGCGCGTGGGCTTGGAACGCTGGGCGTGGTGGCCAGCGTCACCATGCTGCTGGACATCGAATCGCTGGCCAGCCCGGGCTTCCAGCTCAGCTATGGCGTGGTGGTGGCGCTGCTGATGCTCGCAAGCGGCCCGGCGGAGCGATGGGAGGGGCGCGCAGATGCGGCGTGGCGCGCGGTGATGCCGGCAAGGCTGGCGAAGAGCGAAGCGGCGGGGATCGTGCGCGGCGGGCTGGTCGAGGCGATCGTCTCGGGGATGGTGGCGTGGACGGTCAGCACGCCGATCGCGCTGTGGCACGGTGGCTTTGCGTCGGCCTTCTCGGCGCCGCTCAGCGTGCTGACGATGCCGCTGGCGGCCACGGTGACGGTGGCGGGCGTCGGCGCTATGGTCACCGCGCCGGTCCTGGCGGCGGTGGCGCATGCATTTGGCGCCGCGGCGGCGGGATGTGCGCAAGCGCTGGCGTGGATGGCGCACGAAGCGGCGCGCATGCCGGGGGGATGCTGGTGGACTGGACGCCCCGCAGTGTGGTGGGTGGTGGCGACGGTGGTGCTCTCCTGCGTGGCATGGCGTGGCCGCGCTTCATGGATGCGCCGCGCCGCGTGGTGTGCGCTGGTGCCCGCGGGAGTGCTGCTCTGGTGCGGAACGGCGGTGCCGCTGGCGGGGGCGCCGCCACCTGGGATCCTGCGCGCTGAGACCCTTGACGTCGGCAACGGGTCATGCCACCTGCTGCGCGCGGGTGCGACGGCGATCCTGCTGGACGCCGGCAGCAGCAGCGATGACTGCGCCGGCTCGCGGCGCGTGGTGCCCTCGCTGGCGGCGCTGGGCGTGCGGTCGCTCGACGCGCTGGTGGTGAGCAACACCAACATGGACAACTACTCAGCGGTGCCGGAGGTGCTGCGCGCCTTTGCGGTGAAGCAGCTGGTGGTCTCCGCGGCGTTCGAGCGACGTTTGCAGGTCGCACGCGACGGTCCGCTGGCCGAGCTGCGCCGCGCGATCCAGGAGGCCGGCGCGCCTCTTGCGGTGGTGGGCGCAGGCGATCGCCTGGAGATCGGCGACACGGCCTTGCATGTGCTCCACCCGACGACGGGGGTGCGCATGCACAGCTCGAATGACGAGAGCATCGTGCTGCGCGCCAGCCACCGCGGAGCGGCAGCGGTGCGTGCGGCGATGCTCTTCAGCGGCGACATCGACGAAGAGGCGGTGGCGGCGCTGCTGGCGGCTGGTGGAGTGGAGCCCGCGGCCGCCATCGAGCTGCCGCACCATGGGAGCTGGCGTACAGGGGTCGCGGCCATGGTGGCTGGCATCGCCCCGGCGGTCGTGCTGCAGTCCACCAGCTCGCAGCGGATCCAGCATGACCGCTGGGCGCAGGCGCTGGCCCAGGTGCGCCGCGGCATCACCGCCGTCGACGGGGCGCTGCGCTGCGAAGTGCGTCCAGATGGGCACGCCGCGCTCTGGCACCTGGAGAAGGGAGCGTGGATCCGGAAGTAGTGCCGCTCACTTGGCCGGCGTTTCGTTCCGTGGAACGATGATCGCGCGCTCCAGCACAAGCAGGTCGCCTGCGGCGCTGCCGTCGGCTGCCAGCAGCTCCAGCTCGAAGGGGCCCGCGGGCAGGTCGACGCGCAGCTCCGCGCGGCTGTGGCCCGGGCCAAATTTCTGGCGCGCCAGCTCGGTGCCGGCCGAGCGGACCACCAGCACCGTGGTGCCCGCCTGTCGGGCGCCTGCCGGACGGGTGACCGTGGCAATCAACCGCGAGGGCTGCGTGAGCGCGGGATAGTTCAGCAGCACCGGGCCCTCAACTTCCAGCGGCGGGGCGTCCAGGGACCACTCGCCCGGGCGTGGCTGCGGAGAGACCAGCGAATAGCGCAGGCCGACGCCGTCCTCCGCCTCGGAGACTTGTGGCACCAGCGAGGCAAGCGCCGTCACCGATGCCGCGGAAGAACGCAGCCCCAGCAGCGCGTTGCGCGGAAAGCTGGCGGGCTGCCCTGGCTGGAGACCCGGGATTCCGGGCGCCCGCAGGTAATCGGCACTCAGCCACTGCGCGTCGGGCGCATCGATCACGTTGCCGTCGCTCAGCCAGATGCGTGCGCCGGCGGATGGCTGCGGCGGCGCCACGAAGGCCACCGAGCGAACCGTCTCGAAGGGGAGGCGGACCGCACTCTTCTCGGCGCCGGCGCCCTGTTCCACCTCGAGCCCGCGCGCGTCAAGCGCGGTGACGATGCCGACCACGGTGTCGCCGTTCTTCAGGTGCACCACATCGGCGTCGGTGGCGACGGGCGCCGGGGAGTCGTCGAAGCTGATGGAGCGCACGCCATCGGTGCCGACGGTGCGCGGCGCCAGCCACACGGTGCGCCAGACCGGGGTCCCGGTGCGCACATCCAGTTCACCGCGCAGGCGCTGACCGTCGGCCAGCACCAGCAGGCCAGGGAATTCTGGCTTGGCCGGGGCCGACGAATCCGCCAGCAGCGCCAGGACGTCGCCCGCGGCCGGCGGTGGTGCAGCCGGGTCCACCACTCCAACCTCGCCTTGCGCGCCGATCGAGAGAAGGGTCGGGCGGTCGTCCACCGAATTGGAGCGTGAAGGGGACACAGGGGCCCGATCGCGTTCGCGCATCTTCGGAATCTGAATGTCCGTGCCACGGCGCGGGGGGGCCATGCCAGGCAGTTGCACTTGCGCGCGGGCGACGGAGGCACACGCGCCGATCGCAAGGAACGCGACGAGTGCGGCGAAAGCAGCGGGCGCGCCAACGCCTCCCGCGACGATCTTGGTGCTGGTGCTTGCCGGCATCGGTGCGTGTCTCACTTCTGGAAGATGGGCAGGTACCGCTTGGGCATCTGCATGATGATGAGCCCCATGCTGGTGCCCAGGGGCTGCCCCCATTGTGGATCGCCCCAGCTGCCATCGTTCAGCTGCTGTTCGACCAGCTCGTCGCGGATGCGCGGCCACCAATCCTTCCACCAATCGCCCCCTGCCAGGTACATCGCCTGCGCGGCGTAGTAATGCCCGTAGAAGTAGTACGCCTGCGAGTTCGGTCCGCTGCCATCGGGCATGGCGACGCGCCGCAGGTACGCCAGCCCGCGCGGGATCGAGTCGTCGTCGTAGACACCGGCGTAGAAGAGCGTGGCCGCGCCCGCGGCGGTGCGCGGCCACCCGCTGGAGCCCGAGATCTTGCGGTAGCGGAAGCCGCCGTCGGGGTTCTGGCATTCGCGGACATAGCGCACGGCGTTGTCGATCACCTGCTTCGGGATCTTGATGCCGGCGTTGCGCGCGCTGCGCAGCGCCATCACCTGGCAGATGGTGACGCTGACGTCCGCGTCGTCCGGGACGGGGTTGTAGCGCCAGCCTCCCTCGTCGTTCTGGCTGTTCTCGATGAGCCGCACGGCACGCACCAGCGCGTCGCGCACGCGCGTGTCCTCGGGGGTCATGCCGTAGATCTCGCCCAGGAAGAGCGAGGCGAAGCCGTGCCCGTACATCGGCCCGTTCGTCCCCTCGTTGGTCACCAGGCCGCTCTCGGTGCAGTGCTCCAGGACATACTCAAGCGCACGCTCGACGACGCGGGCGTAGCGGCCGCGGCCGGGCAGGTTCCCATCGCCCATGAAGGCAAGGGCGCAGAGGCTGACGATGCCGGCGTTTGCGTTGACACGTCCGCGGCCGAAGCTGCCGTCGGGGTTCTGCGCGGCGGCAAGCCAGGCAAGTCCGCGCTCGACGGATGCGCGCCATGCTTCGTTCGTCTCGCCGGGTGGTGGCGCGTTCTGCGCCGAGGTGCCTGCGTCGGCAGGGCGCGGTGCAACGGGGTCGGCGGGCGGGATCGGGGTGGACCGGCCCGCAGGTGCGCCGGGGGCGGGTGGTGCGACGGTCGGAACCGCAGGTGCGGTGTTTGCGGGCGTCGCGGGGCTTGGCGCAGGTGGCGCAGGTGGCGCAGGTGGCGGAGCTGGTGGGGAAAGTGGAGGAGCCTGTGCGACAGACATGGCCGGGGCGAAAGGCGCACCGAGCGCGACGGGCGCATCGAGCGCATCGAGCGCAACGGGAGCGGCGAGCGCGCCAAGCGCGACGGGCGCAGTGGCCATGCAGAGAAGCAGCGTGCAGAGGGAGTTCAACGCTTCGGTTCCTCGGCCATGCGGCGGTAGTAGTCCTGCGTCAGCCGGCGGTATGAGGCGCTCATCGGGTCGCGCATGCCCTGTCGCACCGCATCGCGCACGCGCGCGGGCAGGCGGCCCCACTCGCTGCGCGTCTCGTCAAATTGCGCTGTGGCCTGCGTGGCATCGACGGGCGCGGGGGGCTCGTTGGCATTCGCATCACCTTGCTGGCCCTTGCGGTCACCCTGCTGCGGCTGCTTGCCATCGCGTCCACCGCGCGTCTGTTGCTGTTCGCCGGGTTCGGACTGTGAGCCCTGCTGCTCGCCGGGCTTCTGTCCGGGTTTCTCGCCGGGCTTGCCCGGCTTCTGCTGCCCAGAACCCTGGCTGCTCGGCTCGTTTTGCTGGTTCTGACGGACGCGCTGCGCCGCGGCGATCAGTTCGTCCAGCTTTTTCACCACGGACTCCTGCACGCGCTGTGTCGTCAGGCCAGCTTCGTTCTCGCCAAGGAGCGAGCCGCTGCGCTTCATCCCATCGATCGCCGAGGCGAGCAGGTCGCGTGGCTTCGCCTCTGAGAGGCTGCGGTCCAGCGCTTCCTTGCGCGCACGTTCGTCGTCGGACTTCGGCTTGTCACCACCGATGCCAAGCGCCTCATCCAAGGAGGGTGGTGCGGCTGGTGGTGCGGCTGAGGGTGCGGCCGGCGGTGCGGCCGAGGGCGCCACGGGGGGCGTCGAAGGAGGCGTTGCTGGCTTCTCGGGCGCGGGCGGCGCGGGTGGCGCGGTGGGCGTCGGTGCTGGCGCTGGCGTCGGCGTCGCCGTCGGCGGCACTCCAATGGCCGCGACCTGCGCTCCACCGGAAGCCAAGACGATCACGGCGGCGATGGCGCGTGCTGTGTGCTTCATGGCGTTCCTTCTGGCGCGTTCGCGCCGCCGCCGATCTTTCCGCCCGCACCGCCTGCGCCATCGGCACCGCCGGGCGCGTCCTCGACCGGTGCGCCCGCAGGTGCGTTCATGCGAGCACGCTCCTCCATGGCACGCATCCAGCGCTCTCCGAGTTCGACGATTTTCTGCTGCCGCGCCGTAATCCTGGCCAAGTACCCCTGACGCTCCGGCACCGGCAGTTCCGAGGCGGACCGGGTGTCGTCCAGCACCTGCTGTGCCATGGTGCGCAACAGACGCAGCTCGGCGATGGGCGGCAGCCGCTCCGTCTCGTCGCCGGCACCTCCGCCGCCGCCACCGCCCGGCTTCTTGCCTGCATCGGCGGGCTGCTGCGCAAAGGGATCGTCCGGCTCCGGCGGATCCTCCAGCGCCTGGATCAATGCGGCCAGGGACGCCTCCACCTCCTTCTGCACCAGCACCGTCCGGCGCGTCAGCGCCGAAGCGCCAAGGTCCAGCGCGGCCAGCTTGGAAGCGCTGGTCATCTCTGCCTGCGACGCCGAGAAGAGCGCACTTCCCTGCACGTCGGGACGCGCACCGAGGTGGGTCAGCAGCGCGGTCACCCCGCCCTGCTCGCCCGCCAGGCGGCGGCACTCGATGAACGCACGGCGGTCCAGCTGCTTGCCGATCGGCGGCAGCACTGCCTCGGTTCCCGCGCGCGTCGCGCGCTGGCGATCCAGCACCTGTGCGTACAGCTCGCGCAGCTCGGCGCGGCGTCGGTTCTCGGCGTCGCGCTGCGCATCGCGGTCCGCCTTTTGCGCGGTGGCCAGCGCTTCCTGCACGCTCTGGCGCGCACGCTCAAGCTGGTCGCGGGCGGCGGCAAGGTCCGCAGGTGTCGCGCGCAGCGCGGTGGCGGAGCCATCCAGCAATTCGGCCGCGCGATCCACCAGCGAGGCCACGCGGCGCGTCTGCGGCCCCGACGCGGCGGCCTCTAGCGCGATGCCCGCGGCGTTGCGCGCCAGCGCCAGCACGGCGCCGCTAGAGGAGGCCGCGCCGGGCGCATCGCCATCCACCAGCTTCTGCAGCGGCAGCGATGCCTGCTCGATGCCGCCCAGCAGGCTGCGCAGCGACTCGACGATGCTGGTGATGCGCCGCTGCAGCTCGTCGGTGCGCGCCTTCTGCTGATTGCGCATGGCGCGCTGCATCGCTTCCACCGCCTGGCTGGCCTGCTGCTGCGACTGCTGCGCACCCTGCAGCTGGTTCTGCTCGGTCTGCTGCGCCGCCTGCTCCAGCTGCCGTGCCAGGCCGCGTTCTTCGGCCTCCTTCGCGGCTTCGCGCATCGACTGCGCCGCGCCCGGGTCGGGCTGCTCGCGGCGCTCGGCCTCCTGGGCGCGCTCGCCGAGCGCTTCGGTCAGCGCGCGCGCCTCCTTGGCCGCCTCGCGCTGCGCCTGCGCGGCGCGGTCCAGCTGCGCTCGCGTCGCTTCGTCAAGCTGCGCGCGCTCCCGGCCCACGCTGCGCGCCTCGGCGGCCTTCGTGTCGCGGCGCGCGGCGGCGATCTGCTCCGAAAGCCGGTCGATGCGTCGCGCGAGCTCGGCGGTCTCCCGGTCGCGCTCCAGCGCCGTCTCCAGGTCGGCCAGCGCTCGCTCGGACTCCTCGGCGCGTTCGGTGGCCTCCTTGGCCTGCTGCGCCTGCGGAAGAGCGGCGGCGGCCTCCTGCGCGCGCTGCGCGGCGGTGCGTGCGGTGCGCTGCGCCTCCTCGATGGATTGCGAGAGCCCCTCGCCGTCTGTGTGGTTGCGCTCCAACCGCCCGCCAAGCTCCGCCAGCGCCCGCTCAAAGGCGGCGATGCGGTCAGACATGCGTCCCTGCGTGCCTGCCAGCTGAGTGCGCTCGGCGTCGGTGGCCTCTGCCCCGTCACTTTCGGTGCGCTCTGCCGCGCGGCGTGTCGCCTCGGCGATGTTGCCCTGTTCCTGGCGCAGGCGGCCCGCCGCCTCGCGCAGCTGCCCCAGGCGCGAACGCACCTGCTCGGAGAGCTCGGAGGCGCTGATGATGCGGAAGATGCGCGGTGTGCTGGCGACCGGTGCGCGCGGCGTCCCGTTGGATTCGAAGGCATCCACGGCGAAGGCGGTTGCCATGATGCGGTCGCCGGCCTGGACACCGTATTCCTTGAGGGAGAGCGTCGCCTCGACGCGCGCCGCCGGTCCGGGCACGCCCTCGAAGCGCGCCAGTTCCTTGGCGCCCGCGACGACCAGCCACGCCTTGGAGATGAGCAGGTCGTCGCGCCCCTCGGCCACCACCAGCGGCGTGGCCTCCGGCGTCACGGCCTCGTCGGCGGCGGGTTCGGTGATGGCGATCGTCGGCGCGGCATCGTCGATGCTCGGAATCTCGAAGGCGATGCGCTGGGCGGGGCCGATCCCCTCGGCCCCCTCGGGCGACAGCTCGACGACGCCCCTTCCCGCGGCGTTCCACCGCACCGTCCAGTGCCCCGCGTCCGCCGGATCGATCTCGAAGGAGGGCTCGACCAGCGTTCCCTCGGCGCCGGCGATCTTGATCGTCCGCGCGATCCATGCGCTGCGCACGGCAGCGTCCGGCGAGACGGGCGGCGGCATCGTGCCGCGCATCTGCAGGTCAAGCGCGATGGCCGAGCCCGCCAGCACCGGCGGCGAGAGCGTCGCGCGTCGATCGGTGCCCGTGCCAAGGTCCGCCTGGCGTGCGTCCACGCTGCCCGCGGCGTACGCCGGCGGCGTGATGGAGACGCGCGCACGCTCCACCGCGGGAGGCGCCACCAGCGCGATGCGCACTGCCGCGGTCTCCATGTCCTCGGTGCGGAAGATCACCTCGATCGCGTCGCCGTCCGTCTCGACCAGGCGCTCGAAGGCGCCATCGGGCTGCAGCGAGAGCAGCGCGTTGCGCCACTCGCCCGTGCCATCGCGCAGCAGGCGGTACTGGGCCTCGACGCGCATGTCCGCGGGCTCGCCGCGCACCGGCTTCGCGCGGAGCGCGAGCGCGGCACCGCGCGGATGCACGCGCAGCGCCATCGCGGGCTCCACCATCGTGCGCGCGGGCCACTGCACATCGGCAAAGGGGGTCAGCAGGCGCGCCAGCGCAATGCGCGCCGTCTCGGGCGAGAAGATGGCGATGGCGGCGAAGAGCGCCAGGCTCGCGGCGGCGGCCAGCAAGGCCTTCCGCGCCGGGCGTGAATCGACGCGACCAAGTGCAGCGCGGGGTGCCACTTCGGCCGCGCGCAGGACCACTTCGGAGGTCAGGTGCGTGGTCTCGGTGGGCCTGTTGGCCCCAGTTGCAGCGTGCGCGGGGGTTGCGCCAGACGCGCCGGATGCGCCAGATGCGCTGGCCGCACCAATCGCACCCGTCGCGCCATTCGCGGCGGCGGCTGCACTTGCACCACCCGTCCCACTCGCATCTCGCCGCGCCGCCTGCGCAAAGTCCGCACCGGCCGCCAGCGTGCCGCGCGCTTCCGCCTGCCCGTGCTCCAGGCGCAGCGCCACCTCAACAAGCGGTGGATTGAAGCGCAGCGCAGGCAGCACGCGGCGCCAGAACCACGCCACTGCACCCAGCACAAGCGCCGCAAGCTCGATCACGCGCACCGGCGCGGGCAGCCTCAGCACGCGATCCAGCAGCACCGCAACCACGATGGCCGCGACCCCGAACGCAATGGCCTGGCCGCTGCGTTCGGCCACCAGCACGCGGCGCACGGCGGCGCGCGTGCGCGCCAGCGAGGCAAGCACGCGTCCAGCGCTTTCATGTGGTGGTGTGTGGGCGGTAGACATGGTCGGTCGGGAAATTCAGGCTAGACGAGCCGTGCGGTCCGGCGAATGATCCATTCGGCACCCAGCAGCCCCAGCATGAGCAGGAGTGCCAGCGGGCTGCTCCAAAGGGGATCGCGCACCGGGCTTTCCGTGCGCACGGAGCGGTTCGGCAACAGGCCAGCCAGCGAACGCGCTTGGTCCAGGCCGACCACGCGCCCACCCGTCTCGCGCGCGATCGACTCCAGCAGCGGGCGATCCGCCTCGGCGTCGCGCAGCTCGCGATCGCTGCGCACCACCTCAACCGGCGCACCGCGGCCCGCGCGCGCCGCCAGCGCAGGGTCTCGCGGGCGAATCGTCCATCGGCCATCGCTCTCGGGCGACCATGCGGCCACGAAGACTCCGCCCGCGGCGGCGCGCGCCTCCAGGTCCACCGTGGCGGCACCGGCGCGCTCAGGCACCGCCTCCAGCGCGACGGCCGTCGGCGCCGCGCCTGCGGGCAGTTCCACCTCGATGCGCACTGCCTCGCCCACCGTGGCTCGGCCGGGCTCCACCGCGATGCGCACCTCTTCGCGCCCGACGCCAAGCGAGGGACGTGCCAGCGCGCGCAGCAGCTGCACCCAGAAGCGCTCGGGGTACGCCTCGCCGCGCCCGTTGCGCCAGCGCCAGATCTCGTCCGTCGCCACATAGAGCGAATTGCCCGCGCCGTAGCGCATCGCCAGTACCAGCGGTGCGGGCGCGCCCTCGACGGACTGCACGCTCTCGGCAAGCACCTCTGCCGCGGGCTTCAGCGACGCCAGCGGAATGCGCTGCGCCCACTCGAGCTGCGCCCACCCGTTGGAGGGGGACGAGAGCTCTTCAGGAAAAGCACCCTTCGGATCGTCCGCCAGGCGCAGCACGCCCATGCGTACGGCCAACGGCGTCGATGTCATGTTCAGCGATTCGCCCACGCGCTCCAGCTCGAATGGACCCGTGAAGGGAAGCAGGTCTTCCAGCGCGCTGCCTTGCCACGACCGTGGCGTGCTGCGCGAGCCGCCGATCCACACCAGGCCCGCGCCGCGATCGGCCACCAGGTGGCGCATCTCGGCAAGCTGTTCGCCCGTGAAGAAAGAGGCGGGCAGGTCGCCCAGGATCAGCAGGTCGAAGCGCTCGAACTCCTCGCGCGTGCGCGGCAGGCGGCCGATGGGCGTGTTGCCCTCCTGCGCGAAGTCGCGATCGGCCGAGAGCAGCATCACCGCGCTCTCGACGGTGGACTCGCGCTGCAGCAGGTTCTTCAGGTAGCGGTATTCCCAGCGCGGATACCCCTCGACATAGAGCACGCGCATCGGACGGTCCACCAGCGTCACGGGCACCGCGCGGCGGTCGTTGGTGGGCAGCAGGTCGGCGGCCCCCTCGGCGTCGGTCACGCGCACTTCCCAACGCGCATCGCCCGCTGCGCCGGGACGGGCCACCAGCTGCACGGTGGTGCGCGCCACTTCGTCGCCGGGCTTGCCGGTGGTTTCGGTGTTCGGCGCAAGCTCCGTGCGATCAAGCACGGTGCCCGTCGCCAGGTCCACCAGCTCGACCTTGGTGGTGCGCGCGCGTGCCGGCCCGCGGCGCTCGATCACCGCCTCGACAGGAACCAGGTCCTTGGCAAAGGCGCGCCGCGGTGCCTGCGCCTGGGCGACGCTGGCGTCGCCGATGGCGGCGTCCGCACCAAGCGCCACGGCAAAGACGGCGATCCCCTCGGACTGCATGCGCCGCAGCAGCGCGTGATCGGGCGGGTCGGTGGTGCGCCCGTCGGTCAGCAGCACCACCGCGCTGACGGGCCGCCCAGCCGCGCGCGCCAGCGCTTGCTCCAGCGACTGCGCCAGCAGCGTGCGGTCGCCCGTGGCGTCGCCCGCGGTCACCGAGCCATCCGCTGCGCGCGCCAGAGGCGTGATCCCCTCCGAGAAGCCGTACCACCAGACGCGATGTTCGCCGCCCACGGTGGCGAAGAGTGCGTCCTTCCCGGTCAGCGAGCGCAGCGCGGCATCGCGCGTGATGCGCGCCGGCGTGGCCCCCGCGTCCGTACCGCCCGGGCCGCTTGCCGACACGTCCGCCACCTCCATCGACCGGCTGCGATCGGCCAGCACGATGACCGAGTCGGGTTCCACCTGCTCGCGCGGCAGCTCAAGCATCGGCCCCGCCAGCAGTGCCAGGAGCAGGATCAGTGTCGCGCTGCGCAGCGTCAGCAGCACGCGCCGGCGCGCGGGAGTGACACCGACGCGCGCGTAGGAGAGGAACGCCAGCGCGATCGCCAGCGCGATGACCGGCACCACGATCCACGCGGGAACGCGATGTTCCCATGCCAAGCGCACCGCCTCGGCATCGGCGGGGATGCTCTCGATGCCAAGCATCCAGCGCACAAAGGGATTGGTGATCATCGTGCGCCCCCCGCCGCCACGCGCGGCCGGTCGTACTGGGGTCCGGCGGCGGGCGACGCGCTGCGGATGGCGTGCGAGAAGCGCCGTGCCACGAACGCCTCCGCCACCGCCAGCAGGATCGCCGCTGCAAAGAGCCACGGCGCCAGCGATGCCCCGCGCGCAAGCGGTGCACCCTCGGAGCGCGCCGCACTGCCCGTCGTCGCGGCCGCGGTCGGGTCGTACCACGCGCACTCACCCGCGCCAGCCAGCCAGGTGCGGAGCCGTTCGCGATCCACCACCTCAACGCTTGCGGCCGCATCGTTCACCACGGCGGCAAGGACGCCTTCCACGCGCCCCTCGCCATCGACCATCTCGTAGAGGCCTGCGCGCTCGATCGCCGCGGCGACGCGGCCGCCAGCGCCCACGGGGATGGCGCGCGCGCCCGGCAGCGCGGATCCATCGGGCGCCACCGGGCGCAGCTCGACGACGCCCGCGCGCTCGATCTCGGGGCTGGACCCCACCGCCACGGTGCGCGCGGCCGCGGCAACCCGGCGCCCCTCGGCCACCAGTTCCTGCCAGAGAGGCACCATCAGCGGCTTCAGTGGCAACGTGGTCCACGCGAGGTCCTGTGCCACCGTCAGCACCACCACGGTGCCGCGCGACTCCGTTGGGCGCCATGCGAGCAGGAGCGGCGTGCCATCGGCAAGCGCAAGCTGCACCGCCGAGGCGTCGGTCGCGGGATCGATGCGCACGATGCGCGAAGCCTCGACGCTGGGCGCCAGTTGCCCCAGTTCAGGGGCGATCGCCGCCAGCAGCGCTGCACCAGGCTGCTCGGCGGCAAAGGGCACGGGGGCGGGCAAGTCCGTTGCCTCCAGCGCGCAGTTCCACGGCGCACCAAAAATCTCACGCAGCATCGCGGTCCAAGCCTGCGGCCCTTCGGCGCCCGCGGGCGTCAGCACCAGCGTGCCGCCGCGGCGCACGAAAGCGGCGAGCACGTCCCACTGCACGCGCGTCAGCAGCTGCGGCTGCGCGATCGCCACCGCATCCGCCGTCGCCACCGTGCGGGCATCCAGCGCCGCGGGATCCGCCAGCGTCACGTCCACCGCTGCGGTGTCGCCGGGGGCAAGCGCACGCGCGATCCATTCGCCGGCAGCCAGGCGATCGATCCCCGATCGCGCATCAAAAGAGCGGCGGTCGACCACGGTGGCACGCATCCGCTCAGCGGGCGCAAGCACCGTCGCGCGCGCGTCATCCACGGGCTGCGCGTCCGCCGAGAGCGTTGCCACCACCGCGCGGCGCAGCGCATCACCCGGCTTGCCGGCGCGCTCGGCGATGGCGATGTCCACCACACGCTCGCGCTCGCCGGCGTTCAGCTCGACGGCACGCTCGACCGGTGCGGTCAGCGAGGGCCCCGCCACGCGCAGCGTCGTGCGCAACGCGCCATCGCCGCGATCGCGCACGATGCGCGCGCGGATCACCGCCTGTGCGTCGGTGGCGTCCCCAGGACCGCGCAGCGGCTCCAGGAACGCCAACTGTGCGTTCGCGCCGTCGGCTGCCGGAGGCTCGGTGGCAGCGATGCGCACCGGCGCGCGTTCGTCACCCAGGCGCGGCAGCGGCGCAAGCGCGCCCGCGGTGCCTGCGCGGAAGGCGCTTGCCACGATGACTTCGTGTGAAGAACCGCGCGAGGCTTCCATCGCCAGGATCGCAGCGGCGGCCTCGAAGCCCGAGGCAAGGTCCGCGGGGCGCTCGCTGGGCCCCAGCGAGTCCAGGAGCTGCAGCGCGGCGCGATGGTCCAGCGAGGCGGGTTCGCCGCGCGAGACGATTCCTGCGCGCGACAGCGGCACCACGGCCACGCGGTCCCCCGCCGCAAGCGACTCGATGGCGTGGCGCGCCGCGTCCACCGAGCGTGCAAAGGCGCTGCCGCCGGCGAGGCGCTCGCTGGATGCCGCCGAGTCGTCCACGATCACCACCAGCGTGCGCGAGGCGCGCGCGCCGACCGCCGCATCGCCCAGGAAGGGTGCGGCGATCGCCAGCCCTGCCAGCAGCACCAGCAGGCAGCGCATCGAAAGGAGCAGCAGCCGCTCCAGGCGACGCTTGCGCTCGACGCGCCGCAGCGCTTCGCGCAGCAGGTCCATCGCCGCCCATTCCACGGCCGCGCGCCGGCGGCGCAGCAGCAGGTGGATCGCGATCGGCAGCGCGACGGCCGCGGCGGCCGCCAGTGCGATCCCCGGCGCGCCAAAGACCAGGCCGTTCACGACCCGCCCCCGCGCAGCAGCATCTCGCGCCGCGCCATGAGGGCGCCCAGCGCTGGCCCGACGGAGTCATGCGTGTCCAGCCGCACCAGGTCGAAGCCGAAGCCGCGCGCCTGCTTTTCAAGCGCACGCTCGTCCTCGTCAAGCACCGACAGGTACGCGGCACGCACCGCGCGCGTGTCCACTTCCAGCGCCGCCTCCCCCTCGAGCCCGATGAAGGGGGCGTTCTCGTCCATGTCGAAACGCAATTCCTGCCGGTCCAGCACCCGCAGCAGGATCACGTCCTGCCCGCGATGGCGCAGGCGTGCCAGCGCATCGCGAATCTGCGCGCGCGGCATCAAGAAGTCCGAGACGATGATCACCAATGAGCGGCGCGAGGCGCGCGCAAGCAGCTCGTCCACCGCCCGCGGCAGGTCCGCCTTGCCATCGACCGCATGGGTGGCCAGGCACTGCACGATCGCACGCCAGTGCCCCTGCGAATTGGAGCAGCGCGTCGACGCCACCGGACCCGGGCCGAAGAGCGTCACCGAGACTCGGTCGCGCTGGCTCAGCCCCAGGAAGCTGAGCGCGGCGGCGGCGGCCGTCGCGTGGTCAAACTTGGTCCATTGCGCGTCGTGGCCGGTGCGCGTGCCGCCCCAGCCCTGCTTGGTGCCAAGCGTGCCGAAGCGCATGCTGCCCGAAGCGTCCACCAGCAGGTGCACATCCAGGTTGGTTTCCTGCTGGAAACGCTTCAGGTAGAGCTTGTCGCTGCGCCCGAAGACCTTCCAGTCGATGTGCCGGACCGGGTCGCCAGAGACGTACTGGCGATGCTCGGCGAACTCCACCGCCAGCCCCTGGTAGGGCGAGCGGTGCATGCCGCTCATCACGCCTTCGGCGATGCGCTTTGCGCGCAGCTCGAATGGTCCCAGCTGGGCCAGCGTCTCGGGTGCCAGGTACTGCTCTGCGCGCAAGTGTGGGGTGCCGTCCGTGCGGGGTCGCGGGCTTCGTGAAGGATGATCGTGCGTGGTCGCCGGAGGAGGGTGCGGCCCCGACGCTTCTGGGCGTCAGGGCATCAGGGTGTCAGGGTGTCAGGGCTTCACCAGCCGCTCGAGTTCCTTCGCACCCGGCGCGCCCGCGTTCTCGACGGTGATCGCATGAAGCAGCTCATCCACCACGCGGTCCGCGGTCACGCCATCGGCCTGCGCGTTGAAGTTGAGCTGGATGCGATGGCGCAGCACCGGCTTGGCCACCGCGCGCACGTCCTCGGGGGTGACCGTGGCGGCGCCCGCCAGCAGTGCGCGCGCCTTGGCGGCAAGCACCAGGAACTGGCTCGCGCGCGGGCCGGCGCCCCACGAGACATAGTCGGCAACCGCTTTCGGCGCCTCGGCGGCGGCGGCGGGATCCTGCGCCACGCGCGTCGCCCGCACCAGGCGCAGCACGTAGCGCACCACGTGGTCGGCCACCGGCACCTCGCGCACGAGCGCCTGCATCGCACGCACGTCCTCGGCGGAGAGCACGCGCGTCGGTGGCGCGCCCGCGGCGCCCGTGGTGCGCTTGACGATCTCGGTCTCCTCCGCCTCGGTGGGGTAGCCGATCATGATCTGCATCATGAAGCGATCCAGCTGCGCCTCGGGCAGCGGGTAGGTCCCCTCCTGCTCGATGGGGTTCTGCGTGGCCAGCACGAAGAAGGGGTCGGGAAGCTGGTGGTTCACGCCACCCACCGTCACTTGGCGTTCCTGCATCGACTCGAGCAGTGCGCTCTGCGTCTTGGGGGGCGTGCGGTTGATCTCGTCCGCCAGCACGACATTCGCGAAGATCGGGCCCGGGACGAAGCGCAGGCGCCGCGTGCCGGTGGAGCGGTCCTCCTCGATGACCTCGGTGCCGGTCATGTCGCTGGGCATCAGGTCGGGGGTGAACTGGATGCGCGAGAAGCCAAGGGACATGCTGCGCGCCAGCGTGGAGACCAGCAGCGTCTTGGCCAGCCCGGGCACCCCCTCGATCAGCGCATGGCCGCCGCAGACCAGCGTGATCATCACCTCGCCGATGACGCGGTCCTGGCCGACGATGACGGAGTGCACCGATGCACGCAACCGCTCGGCGGCCGCCTTTGCATCTGCGGGAGTACGGATGGCCGAGGCGGACGACTCGTTCATGTTGAAAGTATAGTTGCGCGCCTTGCCGGAACTCCCGGAAATAGAGGTGATTCGCCGCGATCTCGCGCCGCTCCTGGTGGGCGCGACGCTGGCGCTGACCGAAGTCGGGCCGCATGACATGCGCGCCCGCGGGGGCGGTGGGCGCGCGCGCGCTGGGGCCTCGAAATCTCGATCAAAGATCCGCGCTTCCGCTACACCGCCGGCTCGCTCCGCCGCAGGAAGATCGCCGCGCCTGCTTCATGACGCTGCGCGCGCCGCGGTGTTCGCCGGATCCGCGTGGATCTCTCCCTGGCTTGCCCTGGATGGTGCCCGAGTGCGCGCGCTCCACCGCTTGGGCAAGCAGCTGGCGATCGAGGCGGTGGACGGCCGGGTGCTGGTGGTTCAGCTGGGGATGTCCGGCCAGCTCCTGGCAACCGGTGGGGGGGCAGAACGCCGCGCAGTCAAGCGCACGCCGCCGCAGGCGACGGCCGCGGCAAGCCTCTCTACGCACAGGCACCTCGCGTGGCACTTCACTGCCGCGCGTGACAGGTCTGGCGCGCTGATCTTCCGTGACCCGCGCCGCTTCGGTGGCGTCAGCAGCTACGCCTCGATGGATGCGCTGCGCGAGACGGCGTGGGGCGCGCTGGGCCCGGACGCGCTCACCATCGATGCACCCACATTGGCCCTGCGCTTGCGCGGAGCGCGCGCGATCAAGGCCGCACTGCTCGACCAGGCCGTGCTTGCGGGCGTCGGCAACATCTACGCAGACGAAGCGCTCTTCCGCGCACGCGTCCGACCGACCCGACGCGCGGGCGCACTGACACACGAGGAAATCGAGTGCCTCGCAACGGCGCTGCGCAGCGTGCTCGCCTCGGCGGTGCAGCACGACGGAAGCACGCTGCGCGACTACCGCGCACCGCGTGGGCAGCCCGGGCGCGCGCAGCTCCTGCATGCGGTCTACGGACGTGCAGGGGAATTGTGCTTGGCCTGCCGCTGCAAGCTCCGGCACATGCGGCTGGCGGGACGGACCACCACGTGGTGCCCGACCTGCCAACGCGCTTCCCGCACGCCCGCGGGCCGCGAGCGGTGAGCCAAGTGGGAGGACCGACCGCCCGCGCCGGCATCGCGCGCTGCGTCCCCTGTGGCTCTTGACAGGGCTCAGATAAGGAGAGATGAACTCTCTTCCTCCTCCTAGGAAGGAGCCCTGTCAACTTGTGGACAACTCACCCGCGCGGGCCGTAACCCGTTGCCATGCGTGGGAGTGCATTGCAGCGGACGCCGTGCGCGATTTGTCAGTTCAGTGTCGACAGCCTGCGCCGGCGGTCTGGGTCCGGAATCGCCCGCTGGCGCTCGTTATCCGTGGCCACCACCGATGGGGTGCGTGGGGCGCCCACCCACAATTCAGACGGATGCAACGGGCGGGCGCAGACAGCTTCTCCCCCGCGAGCGGCAGGCACGTGTGGCGTGATCAGGTGGCCTGCTCGGGTGGCTGCCGGCGCCCCCTTACTCCCCGCGCCGCGTCAGCATCTGCTCGATGCGCGTCAGGTCGCTGGAGAGCGCGGCGTCCGCCTGCGTCTTGGTGGCCACCGTACGTACCGCGTGCATCACGGTGGTGTGGTCGCGGCCGCCGAAGTAGCCGCCGATCTCCTCGAGCGAGAAGCGCGTGTGCTTGCGCGCCAGCCACATGCAGATCTGTCGCGGCAGCGCGACGCTCTTGTGGCGGCGCTTGGACATGAGGTCGCTCAGCTTGATGTCGTAGTAGCGCGTCACGGCCTCGATGATGTGCTGAATCGAGGGCTGCCCGGCCCCCTCGGCCCCCTCGCCGGCGACGCGGCCGTCCGCCAGCGCCTGCTTCGCCAGGTCCAGGGTGATCGGCACGCCGTTGGCCATCGAGAGGCCGCGCAAGCGCGTCAGCGCGCCCTCCAGCTCACGGATGTTGGCGTCGATGCGCGCGGCGATGTACGCCGGGACGTCATCGGGCAGCTCCAGGTCGTGCAGCGCGGCCTTCGCCTTGATGATCGCGACGCGCGTCTCGTACGCGGGCTTGTCGATGCGCGCCACCAGCCCGCAGTTGAAGCGGCTGACCAGGCGCTCCTCCAGGTCGGGGATCTCGCCGGGGGCGGCGTCCGAGCTGAGCACGATCTGCCGCCCCGCCTGGTAGAGGGCGTTGAAGGTGTGGAAGAACTCCTCCTGCGTCTGTTCGTGCTTGGACAGGAAGTGGATGTCGTCGATCACCAGCATGTCCGCGTTGCGGAAGCGGTGGCGGAACTCCATCATGCGCCCGGCGCGCACCGCCTCATGGAAGACGTCCATGAAGGTGCTGCAGCTGATGTATGCGATCTTGGCGGCGGGGTTCTGGCGCAGCAGCGCCTGGCAAACGGCCTGCAGCAGGTGCGTCTTGCCCAGCCCCACGCCGCCATGCACGAAAAACGGGTTGTACGCGCGTCCGGGCTTCGTGGTCACTGCCTGCGCCGCCGCGTGCGCCAGGCGGTTGTTGGGCCCCACCACGAAGGTGTCGAAGACATAGTCCGGCGAGAGCAGCAGCTGGTCGTCGAAGAGCGCTTCGCCCGTCCCCGAACCCGGGACCGAGGCGTTGCTGGCGGTGGGCGCCGTGGCCGGTGCGCTGCCACGCTCGCCGGTGAAGAGGACGCCGATGAGCCGCCCGGTCACTGCCTGCGCCGCCTCGGTGAACTGCGGCACGCAGCAGCGCTGGAGGTAGGAGAGGCGCACCGGCTCCTCGACCAGCAGCGAAACGGTCGCGCCGTCCACCGCCAGGATCTCGATCTGGTCGAACCAGTGGCGGCAGATGTCGCCATGGTGGCGGCGCATGTACCCCAGCAGCTTGTCGCGCAGGTCGGCGGCGCTTGCGGTGGCCCCGGTGCTGCTGCGTCGGTCGCTGGTCGTCTCGGCTGCGGCGGTGCGTGCTTGCATTGTGTCAGGGCCCGGGATCGCCATTCAGTCCGCGCATGGGCAATTGCGACGGACATCCTCCGCACCGAAGGACTTGAACGACGGGATCCCCACGACGATGGCGTCGCGAAGCAGTGTCAGGCGATTGCAATTGCGCGCTGCGAAGTTTGCCCACCACGCAGCGCCCAACGACAGGGCGAAATGTAGATCGGCGCGCCATCGCCGTCAACCAAATTGCCGGCAGCGCGCCCGCTCACGCTTCCTCGGAGCCGGGATCCTCGTGCATGGGCCCCGGGGGCGCATCCGGGGCGGTGGGTGCCGCCTGGGACTCCACGGGAATCTCGCTCGCAGCCACTTGACTTTCGTAGCGCGCCTTGTTTGCGCGATGGTCCATCAGCACGTGCACGCCGCGCGCGCGCTCTGCCCCCGCCACGCGCTCGATCTGCTCGCGTGCATATGTGAGCAGGGTGCGGCGCGAGACATGCACGATCACGATGTCGCGCGCCTGCCACGCCTCGAAGAGGGGCCGCAGGTCGTCGATGTGCATGTGCTTGCCGATGCGGGCGCGATCGCGGTGCTCATCCTCGAAGAAGGTGCACTCGGTGATCACCACCTGCGCGCGGCGGAACTCGTCGCGCAGCAGGAAGTCGCCCGGCTCGGTGTCGCCGGTGTAGGCCACCAGCGGGATCTCCATGGTGCGCGTGATCTCGACCCCCTGCCCGCGCAGCTCGCGCAGGCGTTCCTGCGGCATGCCCACGAACTCGTCGCGCAGCTTGCTGCGCCGCTCGATCACCACGAAGGCCAGCGCCGGCACCGTGTGGCTCACCTCGATGGCGCGGATGAAGAGGTTTGGCCGCAGCTGGAAATCGGCATCCGGCTCGATTGCGATGATCTCGTGCGGCGTCTTCTGCCGTTCCAGGTCCACCCAGCTGGCCATCATCCTTCGCAGCGGCTCGACGATCCGCGGATGCGCCAGGCAGCGCCCCTGGTTGGACATCTTCTGGAAGAAGCGCTGGCTGAACCAGTACGGCAGGCCCGCGATGTGGTCCATGTGCGAGTGGCTCAGGGCGATCGTCTGCGCCGCCAGCACCGGTCGCGGGCAGAGGCCGATGTCGAAGGCCAGGTCCAGCTCCGGGACGTGGACCACCGCCTGCTCTCCGGCGACGGAGACGCCCTGGATGCGGTACGGGGCCGAATAGACGAAGCCGAGGCGGGCCTCCTGTGGAGGCATCCGTGGGATCATTGGCTTGAACTCCTCTCGCAGCGCTTTCGCGCGGCGGGGCACTGGGTGCGAGGCAGCATCGTAGGCGAGTGCGTCCGCGGCCGTTATGTGACACGGAGTGGCGCCGCTTTGGAAGATATTCCCCCGAATTGCTTCGGCCGGGGCCGGATGGATCCGATGATTTCCCCGCAGGAGGTCGACGTGCGCATCGCCAACGACGAGGAGACCATTTTCAGCGACTTTGCCGCTGATGCGGACATGGCCGGCATCATCGCCATGTTCGTGGGCGAGCTGCCGCAGCGCATCGCCGAGCTGCAGTCCGCCTTTGCGCGTGGAGAGCTGGAGCAGGTGCGGACACTCGGGCACCAGCTCAAGGGCGCTGCGGGCGGCTATGGATTTCCGACGGTGGGCGCGGCCGCCGCGCTCATCGACCAGGGGGTGAAGGATGGCTGTGAGCGCAACGTCATCCGCAGCCGCATCGGCACGCTCGTCGCGCTTGCCTCCCGAGTCCGCTGAGCAGCGAGATCCCGATCGATCGTCCTGCCGTCCCGCCGGAAACTAGGATCGTCATTCCTCCTGAAGACCGTTGCAGCGAAGCACGATGACCACAAACCCGCTTCCCAAGGTTCTGGCGATCGACGACTCCGAGCTGATCCACCGGCTCCTGCAGGTCCGTCTCCAGCACGAGCAGCTCGAGCTGCATGGATCCACCGACGCCGCCAACGGCATCCGCATGGCGCGCGACCTGCATCCGGATGTCATCCTGCTGGACATCGAGATGAAGGACATGGACGGCTTCGAGGTGCTGCAGCGCCTGAAGGCCGACCCCGAGCTGCAGGACATCCCGGTGATCTTCATCAGCGCCACCGCCAGCATGGAGGATCGCGTCCGGGCGCTGGACCTGGGCGCGGTGGACTTCGTGGGCAAGCCCTTCGAGGTCGTCGAGCTGAAGGCGCGCGTGCGCAGTGCGCTGCGCGTGCAGCACCTGCTGAAGATGCTGGCGCAGAAAGCGCAGGTGGACGGGCTGACGGGGCTGTGGAACCGCACCTACTTCGACGGGCGCATGCACCAGGAGGTGGCCGAGGCGATGCGCCACCAGCGCTCGCTGACGCTGCTGATGTGCGACATCGACTATTTCAAGCGGCTGAACGACCGCTACGGGCACCCCTTCGGCGACCTGGTGATCGAGCGGATGTCCAAGATCCTGCAGAGCGGGCGCACCACGGACATCGCGTGCCGCTATGGCGGCGAGGAGTTCGGGATCATCCTCCCCAACACCAGCGGCCCCGAGGCGATCGAGGTGGCCGACCGTTACCGGCGGCAGTTCGAGGCCGAGACCTGGCCAGGGGCCGAGACGCTCAAGGTCACCGCCAGCTTCGGCGTGGCGAGCGTTTCGCACACGGGCGGCCCGCAGACGGCCGATGAGCTTGTGGCGGCCGCCGATGCCGCGCTGTACCGCGCGAAGGAGCTTGGCCGCAATCGCGTGGAGTGCACCTCCGGCGCAGGCGCGGTCAGCTAGCGCCATGGCCGCCGTGCACGACCAAGGCGTCTGCATCCGTCATTGGGACTTCAGCGAAACCAGCCAGACCGTGAGCCTCTTCGGGCGGCAGCTTGGGGTGGTGCGTGGGCTGGCCAAGGGAGCGAAGCGCGAGCGCGGCGCCTTCGACGGCGGCATCGACCTGCTCTCGCGCGGCGAGTTCGGCGCGCTGGTGCGACCGGGGCGCGAACTGGCGACGCTGACCGAGTGGGACCTGCTCGAGACCTTTCCGCGGCTGCGCACCGACCTGCCCGCCAACCTGTCGGCCTTCTACATGGCTGACCTGGTGGGGCGCATGATGCAGGCGGAGGATCCGCATCCGGAGCTCTATGACCGCTTCGTCGAGACGCTGCGCGTGCTGGGGCGCGCGCGGCTGCCCGAGGAGCCGCCCCCCGATGGCGCGGGCGCGCTGCTGGGATTTCAGTGGACGCTGCTGACCGAGGCGGGATACCGACCCATGCTGTGGCCCGCGGGCGAAGCAGGCGCGCCGCGGCCAGCGGTGATGGACTTTGCGCCGGGCGCCGGCGGGATCATCGCTCCAGGCGCCGCCGCCGAAGGACCACGCTGGCGCGTGCGCGCGGCAACGGTCGAGTGCCTGGCGCGCCTGGAGGGCGGGAGCGCGCCCGACGCCGATGCCGAGACGCTGGACCGCGCCAACCGGCTGCTGGCGGCCTACCTGCGCCACATCCTGGGCGCGGAACCTCCCACGATGGGGCTGGTCTTCGGCGCTGCTGCGCGCTCAGTTTCCGGCTGAGGCCGTCTCCGCGTTGGCTTCGGCAGGCACCACGCGCGCACTGAGCGTCGGGCGCATCGGGAAGTCATGGGCGATGTGCCGCAGGTCCTCGACGGTCAGCCGCTCGATCTCGGCCAGTTCGTCCTCGAGCGATGCATAGGAGCCGCGGTAGAGCCACAGCGAACCCAGGCGGCGCATCCGGCCAGCCGGGCGCTCGCCTGCCACGACGACCGCCGTTGCCACCTTGGCGCGCGCATTTTCAAGCTCCTTCTCGGTGAGGGAATCGCCCAGCCGCGCCATCTCGGCGCGCACGATCGCGTCCACCTTGTCGGCGTCCTCGGGCTTGCACGCGGCATAGGCGATGTACTCGCCCAGCCCGTCATGGCCGTCGTACTGCGCCTGTGCCTCTTCAGCGATGCCGCTCTCGACCAGCGCCCAGTAGAGGCGAGATCCCTCGGTGTCGCCCAGCACCTGCGCCAGCATCGCCGCCGCGTAGCGCCGCGGATCTGCCAGCGACGGGGCCGGGCAGAGCCACGCCAGGTAGGCGCGATTGGCCTGTTTCATCGGCACCAGCAGCTTTTCCTCATGGACATGAAAGGGCGGGTGCGCGCGAACCACCTGGCCGCTTGGCCAGCTGCCGCACAGGTCGCGGACTTGTGCCACCAGCGCTTCGAAGTCCATTGCCCCGGCGGCGCAGACGACGGTGTTCGAGGCCGAATAGCGCTCGTCAAAGTACCGCTGCATCTGGTCGCGGGTCAGCGCCTTCACGGTGTCGCGCGTGCCCAGGACGCGGTGTCCCAGCGGATGCGCGCCGAAGAAGCGCTCACTGGCGTGCTCCCAGAGGCGCCAGAAGGGGTTGTCGTCGTACATGGCGATCTCTTCCAGGATCACCCCCTTCTCCTCGTCGAAGTCCGTCTGCCGCAGTGCGGGGCGCATGATGTCGGCGATGATCTCGGTGGCGTCCCCCAGGCGTTCCGGCAGCACATGCGCGTGGAACGCGGTCAGCTCGCCGGTGGTGAAGGCGTTGTGGTTGGCGCCGATGCGGTCGAAGTGCTTGTTGACGTCGTCGGCGCTGCGGCGCTCGGTCCCCTTGAAGACCATGTGCTCCAGGAAGTGGCTGACGCCCATCAGTTCGCGCGGCTCGTCGCGCGCGCCGGTCTTGACGAAGAAGCCCACGGCGGCGGTGTGCGCCAGCGGACTGCATTCTGCGATCACGGTGAGGCCGTTGTCGAGCACAGCACGCTTGAACTCAAAGGACATGGCGCACAATGGTAGGGATTCGGCCGGGCTGCGCCGGTGGGGCTTATGGGGCGGAGGCGGGGGCATCGTCCGAAATGCGCGCGCTTTCGCCGCGTTTTGTGGGGTCCAGCGCGGCGCTTGTGGTTGGTCTCCCCGGCAATCCATCGCACCATTGGTCCATGGACAGCCCCAAGCGACGATCGCACCTCCGGCCTGCCGGCGCATTCCTTGAGTCCGCCGAGCGCCGGGACTCCGGGCGGGCCGCGCACGAAGGGCACCTGGTCGTGCTCTGGCACCACGACCCGACGCGCTCCTGCGCCTACGAGACGAACGAGACGAGCGAATCGGGGGCGCGCATCCGCAGCACCTGCCCGCTGCTGGACGGCATGACCGGCGTGGCAGTCTGCCTGAATCCCGGCGAGGTCATCATCGACCGCACGGTCATGGTGGTCTGGTCACGCGGCATCCGCGACGCCGCGGGCCGGGTGACGCATCACGAGGCCGGGCTGCGCTTCTTCTGATCGGTGCCCGCGCTCGCGGGCTGGCGCACCACCGCCGCACTGAGCTGGTCCGCCTGCTCCTCGGCGTGGTAGCTGGAGCGCACCAGCGGGCCGCTCTCGCACACCTCGAATCCACGCGCCAGCGCTTCGCGCTTGAACATGGCGAACTGCTCCGGGTGCACCCAGCGCTCGATGGGCAGGTGGTTGCGCGTGGGCTGCAGGTACTGGCCGATGGTCAGGATCTGCGCCTCCGAGCCGGCGCGCACGTCGTCCATCAGCTGCAGCACCTCATCGTCGCGCTCGCCGATGCCCACCATGATCCCTGTCTTGGTGACCAGCCCCGCGGCCTTGAACTGGCGCAGCACCGCGATGCTGCGCTGGTACTTCGCCTGCGGGCGCACCGCGGGATGCATGCGCTGCACCGTCTCCATGTTGTGCGCCAGGATCTGGGGGCGCGCGTCGCACACCACCTGGATGGCGCGCTCGTCGCCCAGGAAGTCGCCCACCAGGCACTCGACGCTCATCCACGGGCACGCAGCCTGCACCTGGCGGATCGTCTCGGCCCAGATCTCGGCGCCGCCGTCCGGCAGTTCGTCGCGGTTGACGCTGGTGATCACCACGTGCTTCAGGCGCATCAATGCCAGGCTGGCGGCGACGCGGCGCGGCTCGTCGGTGTCCAGCACCGCGGGGCGCCCGGTCTTGACGTTGCAGAAGCCGCAGCTGCGCGTGCAGGTGTCGCCCAGGATCATGATCGTGGCCGTGCCGCGGCTCCAACACTCGCCCATGTTGGGGCAGCTGGCCTCCTGGCAGACGGTGTGCAGCCGGTGCTCGTCGATGATCCCCTTCAGGCGCTCGTAGCCCGCGCCGCCGGGGATGCGCGCGCGCAGCCAGTCGGGCTTGCGGCCGATCTGCATCTGTTGCCGCTCGTCGCCTGCGTTGTTCAGCACGCGGTCGGTCAGGCTGAAGGCCGCCGTGCCGGTGTTGCGCGCGGTGTCGCCGCCCAGCGGACGTGGGTGGCGCGCCAGCGTGCGGGCGATTGCGTCGGGGATGGGTGCATCGGGCGCGTTCATCGGCGTGCGGACATGCAGTCGCGTGCGGGGACGCAACCTCGTGGAGGTATGCGTTCCCATGGACGTATGCAGTCTAGGGGTGCACTGCTGCGGCGCGATGCGTCCGGAAACGCCAGCGGACGCGCCCGTGCAACGGGGCGCGTCCGCTGGTTTCATATGTTGCCTGCGGGATCGATCAGCGACGACGGCGGTTGCCGCCCAGGATGCCGGCCGTGGCCAGCAGCGCCAGGACGCCCGGGGCGGGGACCAGATTTCCGTTCAGCGTGACCATGTCAAAGCGCCAGGTGCCGGTGGCCGCATAGGTGCTGGTGCCGTTGGAGGCGACGTAGCCGCTTCCTGCCGGATCGAAGATGGCCACGATCCGGAAGGCGAAGCTGGCGTTGTTCGAGGCGCCGGCGATCGACGAGAGGTCGATGCTGCGTCCGTTGAACCAGGTGTCTCCCGAGGTGCCCTGGAAGATGCCGTCGTTCTGGCTGCCCAGCCCCGCCGAGGTGAAGTTGATTCCATCCAGCGAGTACTGGAACTGCAGGAAGCGGCTGGAGGTGTTGGAGTGGCGCTGGTCCCATGAGACGGTGACGCTGTCAAAGCCCAGCGTGCTGACATTGAACTGCACGCCGCGGGTGCCGCTGCCGGTGCCCGGAGCCGCGTAGGTGGTGGTTCCCCAGCCATAGTTGGGCGGGCTGGTGTTGACGGGATCGCTGGATCCGCCATTGGCGGTGCCGCTGGCGAAGCTGCCGACGGTGCCGCCGACCAGCGATGCGCTGCCGCTGCCCGTGCTGGCCGTGGGGCTGGAGACGCCACCGGGGACGGTGCTGGTGGACGAACCGTTGAAGTTCCACTGGGTGACGACGTCTGCGCCAGCGGTGGCGGCGACGATGGCGGCCAGGCCGCCGGCGATCAGGTGCTTCATGATGTGCTCCTACAGGAAAGGGAAGTTGGACCCCGTCGCAACGGAGGACGGGCCGGTCGCGGAAAGGGGCCGCGATCGGTGGCGGGACAGTAATGGGCGAAGTTGTGCAAGCGTTGCGCCTTGCGCAAAGGTTTCGTGAAGACGGGGGCGCCACGACGGTGCTGAACGGAACGCTGACGAAACCTGAACATGGCAGCCTGATCATTCCGCCTTCTGAACAGCCGTCCGCTGTCCCTGTCGGCACCACCGGAGACCCGAATCATGCGCACCACCACCGCGATCGCACTCTGCACCACGCTCCTTGCATCCTCCGCCGCACTGGCGGGCGATGTGGTCCTGAACGAGTGGAACGCCGTCGGCAGCGAGAAGTGGCTGGGAAACCCCGGCTCCGCGGTGGCGGGCTGCCCAAACCCGAACGGCCCGGCGGGCGTGGGCTGCTCCGAAAACGACGATTCCTTCTTCGGCCGCGTGCAGGGCAACGGCGGTGACTGGATCGAGCTGGTGGTGGTGAAGGACCACACCGACATGCGCGGCTGGAAGCTGCAGTGGATCGAGGCCGCCGCGACCGACGCCGATGGCACCGACATCTGGTACGGCGACGGCAGCACCCCCCAGGGGCAGATCACCTTCAGCAATTCCGCGGTGTGGGCCGACCTGCGGGCGGGGACCATCATCACCATCACCGAGCACAGCACCCTGAACGGCGGGCTGGACTCCGACACCAGCTTCGACCCCTGCACGGGCGACTGGTGGATCAACGCCAACTGCTTCGACGCCGCACTGGTCAGCTGCGACGCGAATGTCTTCGACGCGCAGAACCCCACCTACAACGACCCGATGGACGTCGGCAACGACAACTGGGCCGCGCGGCTGCTGAAGGCGGACGACACCATCGTGCAGAACATGACCGGCGAAGGACAGGCGTCCTGGGGCGGCACCGGCGTCAACAGCCGCGAGGGCGTCGAGCTGGCCGCGACCCCCACGCAGAGCACCAGCCCCTTCTCGGCGTACAAGGGCGAGGACAACTCCAGCTTCGGCCAGCCCAACAGCTGGAAGGACGCGGTGACGCAGTGCCGCCTGTACCAGGACTTTGGCGCCATGCGCGCAGCCGTGCGCGCGCAGCTCTGCCCCACCTGCAATCCGATCATGCTGAACGAATACAACGCGGTCTCCGCCACGGGGTACCTGGGCGGCGGCACGCAGGCGGCGGATGCAGCAGGCGGCCAGGCGGCCGATGCACAGTTCGGGCGCGTGCTGGGCAATGGTGGCAACTGGCTTGAGCTGGTGGTCATCGCCGACAACCTGGACATGCGCGGCTGGACCCTGCGCTGGCAGGACAGCACGGCCTCGGGGGTCATTCAGCTCTCCAACGCCTCGTTCTGGGGCACGCTGCGCTCAGGGACGATCCTGACGCTGGTGCAGCGCACGACGGCGTTGGGGGGGCTCGACACCGACCTTTCGTACTCGCCCGGCACTGGCGATCGCTGGGTGAACGTCAACACCTTTGACATCTCGCTGGTCACCCAGACCACGAGCACCAAGCCCGGCCACATCTCAGGCGAGTTCTCGACCAGCAACGACGACTGGTCGCTGCAGATCCTGGACCAGAACAGCCAGGTGCAGATGACCCGCCAGGGCGAGGGATCCCCTTACTACTTCCAGGGCAACGTCGGCACGACGGACATCTGCCGACTGCGGCAGGACCCCTCGGGGCGCGTCGATGCCGCCAGCGCCTTCGACGACGGCAACACCGGCAGCACCTTTGGCCGTCCCAACACATGGACGCTCTGCCCCAGCGGCACCACGGTGACGCAGGACTTTGCAGCGCTGCCCGAACAGGGCTGCACCTGGACGGCGCCCAACCCCGCCGACCTGAATGGCGACGGCCATGTCGATGGCGCCGACCTCGGGATTCTCCTGGGGAGCTGGGGCCAGTCGGGCGTCGCGGCGGACATCAACCACGACGGCCATGTTGATGGCGCAGACCTGGGCGTGCTGCTGGGTTCGTGGGGCTGACGAGCGATCGCGACACAAGGCGCGCCCCTCAGCGGGGCGCCAACAAGGAGATGCACTGGTGGAGACCACGCGCAACCCATTCCCCCGCCGGCAGTCACGCGGCGGCTTCACCGTGATCGAGCTGATGGTGGTGATCGGCATCATCGCCGTGCTGCTGGGGCTGCTGCTGCCGGGGCTGGGCATGGTGCGCGCGACGGCACGCGCCACCAAGAGCCAGTCCAACCTGCGGCAGTGGGGCATCGGCACCATCGCATGGTCGGGCATGAACGACGAGCGCCTGCCCTGGGAAGGGATGAAGGAGGCGAACGACATGCCGCTGAACTTCGCGCAGCGCGCATGGTGGGGCAATGCGATTCCGCCGATGGTGGGGCAACGTCCGTACAGCGAGATCAGCAAGGACGCCTTCGACCG
The DNA here is from genome assembly GCA_044230125.1 of Phycisphaerales bacterium. Lineage (GTDB taxonomy): Bacteria > Planctomycetota > Phycisphaerae > Phycisphaerales > SM1A02 > UBA966. The sequence continues at coordinate 216,251 of JBGARR010000001.1, read as the reverse complement.
GCAGGAGAACGTCTCCTTCTTCGGCGACAGCGAATCGATCTTCGTGGACCCGGGGGCGCAGCCCGAGAATGACGCGCCGTGGGGCTTTGGCGAGCCCGGCGCCTCCGGCCTGCAGCAGCAGTTCTACTTCAACTACGTGCCCAACAGCCAGCTGAACAACAGCTACTTGAACGACGCGGGCAGCCCGCAGTACTCCCCGACGCAGCTGATGCGCCTGGCGCAGATCTCCAACGCGTCGACCACGATCCTGATGCTCGAGATGCGCGCCAACCGCAACGAGCTTGGCACGCAGGACGTGCACTACCAGCGCGACCTGAAGCGCCAGCGCACCGATTGGAAGCGCTTCGCGGCGCGACACTTTCAGGGCGGCCACATGCTCTTCGCCGACGGCCATGTCGGCTGGGTGCTGAACGACGAGGCGACCACCAACTCGCAGGGGAGCCGCGATCCCGGCTTTGCCGCGGGCGACTGGAACACCAGCAAGCTGATCTGGGACCCGCTGGGGCCCGCGACGGACGAGTGAGCGCAGAGGCGCGCGCTATCCGCCGACGCGCTCGCGCACCACGTACGGGCGCACCTTGCCCACCGTGTTCAGCGCATCGCTCAGCAGCTCCAGCACGAAGCCCACGGCGATGGTGAAGAGCGAGGCCAGGAAGAGCATGATGACCACGAAGAAGAGGGGCCGCTCGGTGAGCGCCATGCCGTGGAAGAGCTTGTCGTAGAGCAGCCAAAGCCCCACCGCGACGTCGGCCACCAGCACGAGGAGCCCGATGCGCCCGAAGAGGTAGATGGGGCGGCTCTTGGTGGCCCCCTGGAACCAGAGCATCACGATGTCGAAGAGGACGTCCACCGAGCGGCTGAGGCCGTAGTGGCTCTGCCCCGCGAAGCGCGGTGGTGCGCTGACGAAGACCTCGCCCACGCTGCCGCCACGCATGAAGACCAGCGCAGGCAGCAGCCGGTGGTGCCCCGGGCGCAGGCGCAGGCTGCGCGCGATGTCGCCGCGCATCGCCTTGAAGCCGCCCATGTCGCGGATCGGGCATCCGGTGACGCTGCGAAGCATCCAGTTGGCGGCCTTGCTTGGCGCGCGGCGCAGCACCAGGCTCTCCTGCCGCGCCTTGCGGCTGCCGCTGACCAGCGCGAAGCCCTTGTCCATTTCGGCCACCAGCAGGTGGATCTCCTCGGGCAGGTGCTGCAGGTCGCCGTCCATCACGATGACCACCGTGCCGCGGCTCTCCTGGATCCCCGCGTAGAGGGCGTTGCACTGGCCGCAGTTGCGGCTGAGCAGGATGGCGCGCACGCTCGGATTGCGCACGTGCATGCCGCGCAGGATCTCCTCGGTGCGGTCCGTCGACCCGTCGCTGACGATGACGATCTCGTACGGGCGGCCGATCGCCTCCATCGCTGCCTGCGTGCGCCGCACGAACTCCTCGACGCACAGCTCCTCATTGTGCATCGGGGTGACGATCGAGATCGCGGGGACCGAATGCTGCTGCGGCGCGCTCATGCGTGTGGGATCCGTGCGTGCGTCCGCGACCGGGTGCAGGATGGCGTGCGTGCTGGGCGTCATTCCGGCTTCGCCACCTTCAGCTTGCCGTTCATCATCCGCCAGTGGCCCGGATAGGTGCAGACAAACGGGTAAGTGCCCACCTTTGCGGGGGTGAAGAGGAAGAGGTGCCCGGTCTTCCCCGGGTCCACCAGCCCCATCACCTCGATCACCGAGGGCAGGTCGGGGACGAACTGCCGCGCCTTGCCCTCGGCGGTCTCGCCCAGCTTCTCTCCCGCCACGCCAACCTCGGTCAGCTTGCCAGGCATGACCAGGATGAAGTTGTGCAGCAGGGTGTCGGTGTTGTCCAGGACAAGCTCCATCGCTTCGCCCGGCTTGGCGCGGATCTCGGCGGGGTCGTACTTCATGCCCCCCAGTACCGCCTTCATCGTGACAGTGCGGATCGCAAAGTCCTTCGCCTCCGCGGGGCGCTTGTCGGCGGGGATTGCCACCAGCGCGCGGTACGCCGCCATGCGGAGGGCGGGGTTGCCAGCCGCATCGGTGGCGGCAGCGACCAGTCGCTTGGTGAAGTCCGCGTCGGCGGCGCCTGCGGGCGCCGCTGCGGCCAGCAAGTCGGCCAGGTCGCGCGTGGCGCCGCAGGCTCCGGCGCACTCCTGGATGGCGTCCAGCAGGATGACGCACGCGGGCTTCGACTTCGCCTTGGCCAGGAAGTCGGCGGCGGCGGTGCGCTTGTCGGCGGGGACGCCCGCCTCCAGAAGCTGGCGCTTTGCGGTGGCGTCATCGGTGGGGGCGGCTGCCTTCAGCGCGTCGATGTCCGCGGGCGGCGGCGGCGGCAGGAGCGGCGGCACCAGCGGCAGTGCGGGGGCGGGACGAGCAGCAGCGTGCGCGGTCGACGCGGGCGCGGGCGCGGAGGCCAAGAGCGGCAGGGCAAGCAGCGGCATCGCAAGGATCCCGACCATGAGTGCGGCGGCGCCGATCGATCGTGTGGCGTGCATCGCGTCAAGGTACAGCGTCCGGCATGCGGTGTCCGCATCGGTTTCCGGTGTATGGTCGCTGCGAGCCATGGATGTCGAGCTTGTCCAAGACGCAGCCGATCCGCGCCTGGAGCCCTATCGCTCAGTGCGCGACCGGGACGCCACGGGCGGCGCGGCCCGCCCGGGCCTCTTCATCGGCGAGAGCCCGCTGGTGATCCAGGCGATGCTTCGGACCGGGGTCGAGACGCTGAGCATCCTGACGGCGGAGCGCCACGCGCCGCGCGCGATCCAGATGGTGGAGGATGCGCGCCCCGCTGCGGTGCCGCGCATCTTTGTCGCGCCGGATGCCGTGCTGGATGCGGTGGTCGGCTTCCACATCCACCGCGGCTTCCTGGCGGTGGGGCGCAGGCCCGCGCTGCGCACGATGCAGGAAGCGCTCGCGCCAGCAGCGGGCCGTGCCTCCACGCTTCTCTGCGTCGAGGAGATCAACAACATCGACAATGTCGGGCAGCTCATGCGCAACGCCGCGGCATTCGGCTGCGATGCAGTGCTGCTCTCGCCCGCATGCCATGACCCGCTCTACCGCAAGAGCCTGCGCGTCAGCTGCGGCTGCGCGCTCACCGTGCCCTTCGTGCGCAGCGCGCAGTGGGACGCCGACTTGCGTGCGCTGCGCGACCACCATGGCTACATGCTGGTGGGCGCCACCGGCGGCGGCGAGTGCACGGTGGCCGAGTGCGCGCAGCGGCTGGCGCAGATGCCCGCGGCAGCGCGCCGCGTGGCGGTGGTGGTGGGTGCCGAATTCGCGGGACTCTGCGCACAGACGCTGGAGGTGTGCAGCGTGCGCGCGCGCATCCCGATGGCGCCGGGGGTCGACTCGCTGAACGTGGCCGTGGCCGCGGCGGTGTTCCTTGACCGCCTGGCGCAGCGCTGAGCAAGAAATTGGCGCCGAAATAGCGGACTTCCTAAACAGCTTTTGGGCTCCTGGGCAAACTTTGGCCACCGGAAACCCGTAGTTGGGACGGTGTCGCTCGCGCTGTGGGCCGAAGTCGGCCGGCGCGGGCGCACCCGGACATCCAAGGCCCCTTCATTCCCGATCGCCAGGAGGATCGACGCCATGCCACGCCTGCTTTCGCTTGCAAGTGCAATGCTGCTCTCCACCCTTGTCGCGGCGCAGCCCGCCACGGCGGCCCCGCAGAACCCCAAGCTTCCTGAGGATGCGCAGGCGTCCATCGCCTACGCGAAGAGCCTCTCCAAGGCGTTCCGCGCCCTCTCCAAGTTCGCGGCTCCCTCGGTGGTCTCGATCGAGACGCGCATGGCCGCGCCGGCTGCGCGCGTTGGAGGCATTCCGCCGCAGTTTCGGCAGTTCTTCGGCCCCAACGGCGGCATGCCCAATGGCGCGATGCCCGGCAACCCCGGGATGGGCGGCCCCGGAATGGGCATGCCAGGCGCGGGACCGGAGATGCGTGGCGAGGGCACCGGATTCGTCGTCACTGAGGATGGCCACATCGCCACCAACAATCACGTGGTGCGCGGCGCAGAGAAGATCGTCGTGCGCTTCAGCGATGGCCGCGAAGCCCCAGCCACCGTGGTGGGCACGGATGCGGAGACGGACATCGCCGTGCTCAAGGTGGAGCTTGCGGGACTGACCCCGATCGAGTTCGCCAACAGCGATGGCGCGGAAGTCGGCGATTGGGTCATCGCCCTGGGTAGCCCCTTTGGCCTGAAGGACAGCGTCACCGCCGGGATCATCAGCGCCAAGGGGCGCGAGGTCGGGCTGAGCCCGCTGGAGAGCTACCTGCAGACGGACGCGCAGATCAACCCCGGAAACAGCGGCGGGCCGCTGGTGGACATGGATGGCAAGGTGGTCGGCGTGAACACCGCCATCGAGAGCCGCAGCGGCGGCTCCGACGGCATCGGCTTCGCCATCCCCGCCAACATGGCCAAGCTGGTGGTTGAGTCGATCATCGCGGGCAGCACGCCGACGCGCGGCTACCTGGGCGTGCAGCTGCAGCCGATGGACCCTTCGCTTGCCGAGAACTTCGGCTTCAGCGGCCAGGGCGTCCTGGTGAACACCGTCGTCGACGCGGGCCCCGCCGAGCGCGCAGGCCTGCAGGTGGGCGACATCATCACCAAGGTGAATGGCGAACCGACACCCACGATGCACCGCGTGCAGCGCGCGATCCGGCTTTGCCAGCCCGGCGCCGAGTGCCCGCTTGAGATCTTCCGCGAGGGTGCCACGCGCACCGTGGTGGCAAAGCTCGATGACTCCGCCAAGCAGGTGGCGCTGGCGGGATCTGCCGCGCCCGCCCTGCGCGCTGCACCGAAGCTGGCACCCGCCGCGCCCGCGCTCGCATCCATCGGGCTTGAGGTGAAGCCGATCGATGCGGCCTTCGCCAAGGAACGCGGCCTGAGCGGCACGCAGGGCGTGCTGGTGGCCAAGGTCGAAGAGGGCAGCATCGCCCAGCGCGCCGGGCTGCGCGCTGGCGACATCGTCCGGCAGGTCGGCGGCGAACAGGTTGCTTCCGCCGATGGGTTCACGCAGCAACTTCGCGGCGCACTGGGCAGCGGGCGCAGCGTCCGGTTGCTGGTGGAGCGCGATGGCGCCTCCAAGTTTGTGCTGCTGAGGAACGCCTGAACGCGCGAGCGTCAATTGGCGCCACGGAGCGCCCATAAGTCAGTCCACCGTCCCGCGCGGTCCGTGCAGCCTTCGGGCCGCCGGGCCGCGCGGTGCATTCCCTACCATTCGCGGTTCACCCCATGGGCTGCGATCGCCTGCCATCCAACTTCGATACGCCGATGTCGGTGCCCTACCGGCATCGCGTGCTCTTCACGCGCGATGCGCTGGCGCCGGCGAATGCTTCGATTGCCTCATTGATCTGCGAACCGGACGCACCCGCACCGCGGCGCCTAGTGGCCTTCGTGGACAGCGGGCTCGCGCAGGCCTGGCCCGGCTTCGCGCAGGGGCTGCGCGACTACTGCGCCGCGCACGCGGGCGCGCCGGAGGTGGTGCTGGTCGAGACCGTTCCCGGCGGAGAGCGCGCCAAGCAGTCCAGCGCGGTCGTCGACCGGGTGGTCGCCGCGGTGGATGAGCACCGCATCGATCGGCAGAGTTTCGTGCTTGCCGCGGGGGGCGGAGCGGTGCTGGACGCGGTGGGGTACGCCGCGGCGATCGCGCATCGCGGCTGCCGCCTGCTGCGCCTGCCCACCACCACGCTGGGGCAGGACGACTCGGGCATGGCGGTGAAGAACGGCATCAATGTCGGGCGCAAGAAGAACTTCGTGGGCACTTTTGCGCTGCCCCACGGCGTGGTGTGCGACCTGGACTTCCTGCGGACGCTGCCGGAGTGGTCCTGGTGCGGCGGCTTCAGCGAAGCGGTGAAGATCGCGCTGCTGCGCGATGCGGCGCTCTTTGCGCAGATCGAGCGCGACGCCGCGCAGATCCGCGCCCGCGCGATGGGCGCCGCCGTCCCCGTCATCATGCGCAGTGCCGAGCTGCACTATCGGCACATCGTGGCCGGCGGCGATCCCTTCGAGACGCGCAGCGCGCGGCCGCTGGACTACGGCCACTGGATCGCGCACCGGCTGGAGGGGCTGACCGATGGCGAGCTGCCGCACGGCCAGGCGGTGGCGATTGGCGTCGCGACCGACACCATGTACGCCGCCTGCGCGGGGATGCTGCCGATGGCTGAGGCCGAGCGCGTGGTCCGCGTGTTGCAGGCGCTTGGCCTGCCCACGACGCACGCGCTGCTGGGATCGACGCGGGCCGTGGCCGAGGGGCTGGAGGAGTTCCGCGAGCACCTGGGCGGCCGCCTGACGCTGACGCTGCTCACCGGCATCGGCGCGCCTGTCGACACGCACGAACTGCGCCCGCAACTGCTGGAAGAAGCGGTGCGCCTTACTTCGGCGCTGTCCTGAACTGGATGATGAAGGGGTCCATCGGCGTGCCGTCGGCGGCCTTGAAATTGCGGTGCTGGCCGCCATTCAGGCCAAATCGGTAGCTGCGGCCGGGTTCCAGCCTCATGTCGAAGAGCAGGATGCGGTCCCCGTTTTCGGAACCACGCAGCTTCAAGCCCGCGGGCACTTGGGCGGGATCGCCGGTGATGCTGTGTGACTTGGTGTTCATGGGCCGGTCGAATTCCAGCCGCAGCGTCGCGGCGCCCGGGGGCACATCGGCCGCGCCGTTGGCGGGCGAGCAGGAGACAAGCTTGGGCTTCGCCTGTTCGGCGCGCTCGGCGACCTCGGCTTCGGCGACAAGCGTCTGGACGATGACCGGCATGAAGTCATCGATCGTCTTCCACTGCGTGCGGTCCGCCTGGAATCGCTTCAGCGCTTCGGCCAGCGCCGGCACCCAGGCGAAGCCGTGCGCCACCTCCTCCTTCGCCTGCGCCGCGCCCGCCTCGGCGCCCACCGTGTCCGCCATGCACCGGACCACGCAGGCGCGCACCAGTGTCTCGTAGAGCAGGGTCTTCCAGTCGCCGTATGCCTGCTGCGCCATCTGCTGGCGGCAGGTGGCGAAGAGTCGCTCGCCCACCGGTTGCAGCGCCGCGACGTGCCGGTCGACGACTGCGTTGGTGTAGGAGTGGCACAGTTCATGCGCCACCAAGGGCGTGATGGTGGAGCCGGAAGCATCGGAGAAAACAGGCATTCCCTGCGCATCCCAGCGCCAGCAGCCGATGATGGGGCGGATCTCCTCGGGGCGTCCGTCGGTGAAAACGATGCCAGCGCCGTAGCTGCCGCCGCCATTCAACAGCCCCGCAATCAGCTGGTAGGAGGCTCCCTGGCGCACCCCCAGCGTGCGGTCGAACCAGGGCACCAGCGGCACGTTGTTCGCGGCGGCGCCCAGGCGCGCGGCGGCCTCGGCATAGAAGGCCTGCTCGCGCGCCGCGAACTCCGCCCATTTCACCTGCGCGGCCAGGTCGCGCAGCTGCACCAACAGGGCGCGCGTTGCTGCGGTCTCCAGGCGCGCATCCAGACGTGGCGGGCGCGTCGCGAAGTCGATGCGCTCCTGCAGTTCCGGCGGCGGCCCCAGGTGCATCGCCAGGCTCATCACGGCGTCGTAGCTGAGGCCATGCTGCGCCCGCATCGCTTGCGCCAGCGCAATTGCCGGATGCGCGCGCTGCGGCGCGAAGAGCGCATCCACCCGCGCCGAGTAGGGCGAAGTGGCGTTCGCCTGGGCGTACTCCTTGAAACCCGCGGTGCGCGCCACCGCGCTCAGGAACTCAACGCGCGGGTCGACCACCGCGGCGATCCGCTGAGAATCCTGCGCCATGGCGGCGGTGGAGGCGGCGACCACGGCGACTACGGCGAAGATCCATCGCAGCATGGCGGGAGCGTACGCCCCGCGGACTAGACTTCGCCCATGGTCCCCTCCAACAGCGGCGCTGCGCCCGCGCCCGCCACCCCGGTGGCGTGCCCGCTCACGCGCAAGCAGGTCGCCGACGCGTATTTCATCGAGCACCGTGCGCGCATTCTAGACATCGCGGCGTTCCTGGACCGCCTGGACCGCGCGCAGCCCGGGCCCGGCGAGCCCGCGGCGGACGACTTTCGCATTGCGGCCTTTCGCCGCGCGGTGGCACTGCTGAACGACGGCGCCCCCGCGCGCGCACGCCGCGTGCTGGAGCTGCTGAGCGACCCCAGCACCGCGCCCATCGCGAAGGCCTCGGTGAAGGGCGCCACCGGCGCACACGACCCGCAGCCGGGCAAGGGGGCCTGACATGTACATCGACCCGCATGTTCACATGGTCAGCCGCACCACCGACGACTACGTGCGCATGGCGCGCGCGGGCTGCGTGGCCATCACCGAGCCCGCCTTCTGGGCCGGCTACGACCGCTCCAGCGCGCAGGGCTTCCACGACTACTTCCGGCAGCTGACCGATTCGGAGCCGCGGCGCGCCGCGCAGTACGGCATCCGGCACCACACCTGGCTGTGCATCAACCCCAAGGAGGCCGAGGATCCCGTCTTCGCTCGCGAGGTGATCGCGCTGATCCCCAAGTTCCTGGAGTCGCAGAACGTGCTTGGCATCGGCGAGATCGGGCTGAACAAGAACAGCCGCAACGAGCTTGCGATCCTGGAGGAGCACCTGCAGCTGGCCAGCGACCACGGCCTGCTGGTGCTGGTGCACACGCCGCACCTGGAGGACAAGCTGAAGGGGACCATGCTGATCATGGACGCGATCGCGCGCTTCCCGCGGCTGGACCCCGGGCGCGTCCTCATCGACCATGTCGAGGAGCACACCGCCAAGCCCGTGCTCGACCGTGGCTTCTGGTGCGGCATGACGCTGTATCCCGACACCAAGTGCACGCCGCAGCGCGCCGTGGACATCATCGAGACGTACGGTGCCGAGCGCATCTGGATGAACAGCGCAGGCGATTGGGGGCACAGCGACCCCATCGCGGTGCCCAAGGCGCAGATGGAGATGCGCCGGCGCGGCCACCTGGAGAGCCTGGTGAAGCAGGTGACGTACGGCAACCCCCTGCGCTTCCTCTCGCAGAGCGGGCGCTTCAGCGCCGATCCGCTGCGCCCCACGGCGCCAGACATCACGCGCTGATGAACGCCGCCGACGCCATCCATCCGCAGCGGCGAGACGGCGAACAGCCGCGCAAGTGGCTGGTGCTGCTGGCGATGACCGGCAGCCTCTCCATGATCTTCGTCGACATGACGGTCGTGGGGATCGCGCTGCCCAGCATGGGCGGCGCGCTGCAGATGAACGCCACGCAGCAGACATGGATCGTCACCAGCTACCTGCTGGCGCTCGCTTCGGTGGTGGCGCTGGGCGGGCGCATCGGCGACCTGGTCGGCAAGGTTCCTGCGTTTCTGGCGGGGATCGCCGCCTTTGCGGGCGCCAGCGTCCTGTGCGGCTTTGCGCACGACAGCACCACGCTGCTCACGGGGCGCGTGTTGCAGGGGCTGGCCGCGTGCCTCATGCAGCCCGCCTCCAGCGCACTGGTCATCGGCGCATTCGCTCCTGGTGAACGCGGCAAGGCGATGGCCGTCTACGTCGGGATCCCGCTGCTCTTCATGGCCATCGGGCCTGCGCTGGGCGGGCTGGTGGTGCAGGAGTTCGGCTGGCGCTGGATCTTCTGGCTAAACGTGCCCGTGGCGGCGGTGGCCATTGTGCTGACGCAGGTCGCGCGCCCACGGGATGCGCGCAGCGCCGACCGCCGCATCGACTGGGCCGGTGGCGCGCTGCTCCTCTGCGGGCTGCCCCTTTTCGTCTACGGGCTGCAAGAGGCTGGCGCAATACGTCCCAACGGCGCCGCGGCGTGGCGCGAGCCGCGCACGCTGGGCGCGTTCCTGGTGGGCGCGCTGGTCCTGGTGGCCTTCGCGCGCCGGCAGTGGCGCTCGCAGGCGCCGCTCCTGAAGCTGCGCCTCTTCGCCGATCGCGCCATCTTTGCCGATTCCTTCGTCATCGCGTGCATGCAGTTCGCCATGACGGGGCTGGTGATCGCGGGCTCGATCTACGCGCAGGAGGTGCTGGGATTCCGCCCCTTCGAGGCGGGCGCGTCGCTGCTGCCGATGCTGGCCCCGGTCATCCTGGTGGTGCACGTCGCGGGCCGCTGGTACGACCGCGCAGGCGTCCGATCGCCTGTCTCCTGGGGGACGGCACTCTCCACCGTCGGGCTGCTCATTCAGGCCGTTGGCGTCTGGAGGCAGAGCTACCCGGTGATGGCCGTTGGCATGGTGGTGCTGGGGACGGGCATCGCGTTCACCATGAGCCCCACCAACACCGACGCGCTCAGCCGCGTGCCTCACGCCGATCGCGGACAGGTCTCGGGGCTGGTGCAGACGCTGCGGCAGATCGGCGGGAGCGTGGGAGTCGCGCTCATCGCCGCCAGCGTCGCGTTCACGCAGCAGTCGCTGGAGCACGCGCACCCGGGCATCGCGCACTCTGACCTGCTGGCCACGCGCGATGCGCTGCGCTCGGCGGATCCCGCGGTGCAAGAGCGCGCGCGCGCGCACCCGCAGATCGACGAAATGCGCCAGATCGTGGCGGGTTCGTTCGCGGTGGGCTACCTGGCCGCCGCGCTCGGCACGGCGGCGGCTTTCGTGGTGGCACGGCGGATGATGCCGCGGACGCGCGCCGTGAACCATCCGGCCGTCGCGGTCACCCGCGACGTCGGATGAAGCGCTTGGCCAGCGCGGCGCCCGCCAGCACGCCCACAATGCCGGTGACGGGGATGCCGAAGAGGTAGGTCATGCTCTTTTCGGAATTCTCGCCCGCCTGCTGCATCAGCTCCAGGGTGACCGACGCAGACATGCGCGGCTCAGGAGGCGTGGTGCGGTTCGCCTGCTTCCATGCGCTGTAGCCCGAGCTCGCGAAGCCACCAAGGGCGACCACCGCCAGCAAGATGATGATCGCCTCGCGCTTGCCCAGCAGTGCGCCAACGAATCCCCCGGCGATCGAGGAGAGGAAGCCGATCGCCAGCATCGACGACTCCAGCGTGGCGGTGCTGCGATAGGTGCCCGGCTCAAAGAGCGTGTCGGGACCAAGCACGAAGAGGAGAGCGAATCCAGCGATGACGATCGGGACTGTGATGGTCAAGTAGCCCACCACCGCCCCCAGGATCATCATGCCCACCGACACGCGCCGCGGGCCCGCGGACACTGGCGCACCAGTGGTGGTGTAGCGGGAGGGCGCCATGGCGTGCATCTCAGTTCCCGCTCTTCGCCGCCGGGGCGCTCGCCGTTCCCGCCCCCTGCAGGTCGGACTCCACGCGGATGCGGAAGGGGTGCGCGGGCAGCCCGCTCTTGCTGTCCACCAGCGTGGCGTTCGCGGGGTTGTCCTGCCAGGCGTAGCGCACCTCGAAGGGGAGCGGCACCTTCGAGCTGCGCACCTTCAGGGTGTTGGCGGTCAGCACGACGGCATCGCACCACACGAAGTTTCCATCGGCCCCCGCCAGCGCGAAGCCCGTGGGCGCCTTTCCGTCGCGCCCTGCCAGCGCCCCGCGCTCGACATCGAATTCCACCACGATGCCGTCGCCATCGCGGCGCGCGCTCTTCACGCGGGGCCCGCGCCACGCGGTGTCGGGCTTTCCATAGGCCGCCGCTGCCGCCCAATTGCCCAGCCGCTCGCCCACCACGCGCTTGTTGCGCGGATGGATGTCTCGCGCGTCGCCGACATCGATCGTGGTCACCACCCCCGCGTTGGGCACCAATCCCTCGGCGCCCAGCTGCGAATCGCGCAGTGCGGGCCAGATCCCGGCGCAGGGCTGGTTGGGGTCGAATTCATGGAAGGCCGCCAGGCTCACGATGCCGAAGGGCATGTCCGGCTGGCCGAAGGCAGTGCGCCAGCTGCGCACCACCAGCGCCAGCAGGTGGCGATACGCCTCCGCCTCGGCCTGGTTGCCCGCATTCGACTCGCCCTGGTACCAGATGGCGCCCTTCACTGCATAGCCCGCGAAGGGGCTGATCATCCCGTGGAACATGGACGCCAGATCCGAGTAGCCCGTCCCCGGCGGCTGCGCGCGCACCGGCCGCGCCGGGGGGGGCACCAGCCCCGCCGCAGTGCGTCCCGAGCGCATGCGCCACTCGCCTGCCAGCGCGATCGAGGCATTGCCCGCCGCGGGACACGTCAGCTTCATCGCATCGGCGCCGCTCATCGTCCCGCCTTCGCCATGGATGTCCAGCACCTCCAGCGCCAGCAGCGCGGGGCCGGCCTTCACCATCGACGCGGGGATGCGGTAGTGCCGCGGCGTCTGCCAGTCCGCGATGGTGTTGGCGATCGCGCGCCCGTTGAAGAAGGCCACGTCGGCGTCGTCGATCGCCCCCAGGTCCAGGAAGCACTCCTTGCCCGCCCACTCTGCGGGGATCTCGACGCTGCGCCGGTACCAGACCACGCCATCGAAGTTCGCCAGCTCCGGGTCCTTCGACCAGGGCACCGGCAGCGTCGTGGTGCGCCATGCGGCGGCATCGTCCTCTTCGCCCGCGAACCACTTGTTCACCGCCCCGGGATCCAGCGAATTCACGGCGTTCCACCACTCGGTGCCCGCCTTCTGGAAGCCAGCGCGCTGCGCCTCGTAGGCAGCGTCTCGCTCGGCTTTCGAGCCCGAATCCCACTCGTCCGTCGCCTTGCGCTGCGCGATGACCTTGTCGGCGTACTCGCCCTCAGAGCTGAGCGTCGCCAGGTCGATCCACGGTTCGGCGCGCGTGCCGCCCCAGTTGATCGAGAGGATCCCCACGGGCACGCCGACTTCCTTGCGAATGTCCAGCGCGAACCAGAAGGCGATGGCGCTCATTTCGGGGGCGCTCTGCGGCGTCAGCACCTGCCAGCGCGCATCGATGTTCGTGCTGGGCCGGTGCGCCGTGACGTGCGGCGCCTTCAGGAAGCGCACCAGCGGGTCATTGGCCAGCGCCACGCCTTCCGCGGCCTGCGCGTTGGTGGCCCCCAGCGACCACTCCATGTTGCTCTGGCCCCCCGCCACCCAGACGTCGCCCACCAGCACATCCTCAATGCGCACGGTGTTGGCGCCGCGCACTTCCAGCACGAGCGGCGCGGCGGAGGCGGCGATCGCGGGCATCTCCACCGAGAATCGGCTGTCTTGAAGCGCGGTCGTCCGCGCGGTGCGCACGACGGCGCCGCTGGCGTCGCGCAGCTCGACGACGATCGCCTCGTTGGGCTGGGCCCCGCCAAAGACATGCAGCGGCTGGTTGCGCTGCAGCACCATGTGATCGGTGAAGACGGCGGGGAGGGTGACATCGGCCTGGAGCGCCGGGGCGGCCAGGGCGGCCGCGGCGAGGGCAATGAAAGTTGCGCGCATAAACGGATGATGCCCGGATCAGAGCGCCGATGCAATATCGTGGTGTCCCTGGCGGGGCGCGCAAGGCCAGCAGGCCGCATCCCGGTCGCGCCGGAGCCCCCGGACCCAGCTTCGGCCTCCGCGCCTCTCCGCAGTCACCCCCATGAGCCGTCCACGCATCGGAATCACCGCGGACCTGGTCACCAACGAAAAGGGGGGCACGCGCCAGCAACTGCGCTCCACCTACCTGGATGCGGTGACGCGCGCGGGCGGGCTGCCGATCATCCTCCCTGCCGATCCGGCGCTGCGGCGCGAACTGCTGGCATGCGTCGACGGCGTGCTCATCACCGGCGGCGACGACATCGACACGCGCCCCTTCGGGATCGCGCTGCATCCCAAGGCCGAGATCATGCACGCCGATCGCCAAGCGGCGGAGTTCGAGCTGCTGCGCGCGCTGGACGACGCGCCCGCGCTGCCGGTGCTGGGCATCTGCCTGGGCATGCAGCTGATGGGCTTCCACCGGCAGTGCACGCTGGTGCAGCACCTGGGCGACGTGATCCCCGATGGAGATCGCCATCGCTACGACAACACGCATCCGGTGAAGAGCCTGCTGGGTGAGGGCGCTGTGGCCAGCTGGCACCACCAGGCGCTGGGCGACGCCGACGCCTTCGAGGTGATCGGCTGGTCCGACGACGGCCTGATCGAGGCCATCCGCGACCCCGATCGCCCCTTTTATGTGGGCGTCCAGTGGCACCCAGAGCGCACCCAGGACCCCACGATGGGTGCGGGAATCATGCGGCGTTTCGTCGATGCCGCCGCGCGCAGGTAGCCTCAAGCTCCTTCCGAACCGCACACGTACGTTCGCTTTCGACCTGTTTGCACCAACACCACCCAGGAGACACCCATGTTGATCGCCGCCCTCTGCACCCTCGCCCTCGCCGATGTGCTCGCCACCGGCAAGCCCGCCCCCGCCCTGACGCCGGAGAAGTTCCTGCAGGGCAAGGAGGTGAAGTCCTTCGAGCCAGGCAAGGTCTATGTCGTCGAGTTCTGGGCGACCTGGTGCCCCCCCTGCCGCGCCAGCGTCCCGCACCTGACTGAGATGCAGAAGGAGAATCCCGAAGTCACCATCATCGGCGTCGCTGGTTTCGAGCGCGGCGCGGATGCGGCGGCCAACGAGAAGATCGTGCGCGACTTCATCCTGACCAAGGGTGACGACATGCAGTACACGGTCGCCTTCGACAGCGACGGCTCGATGGGCAAGGACTGGATGACCGCGGCCAAGCAGGGCGGCATCCCCTGCGCCTTCGTCGTCGACGGCACCGGGAAGATCAGCTACATCGGCGCCCCCGACGAGCGCCTGAACGTGGCCATGAAGGATGCCAAGCGCAAGGCGGACAAGGCGGCCAAGGCGAAGAAGCCAGCCACCGATGGCAAAAAGCCCGCGGACGAGAAGAAGTCCACCGATGGCAAGGATTCCAAGGACGGCAAGTCTGGCTCCACTTCGAAGTCCGGCTCCAGTTCCAGCAGCGGCGGCAGCAGCGGATCCTCCAGCGGTTCCTCCGGCAGCGGCTCCAAGAGCGGCAGCCAGGGCAGCGGCACCCCGCACTGATCGTGCCTGCCGACCCAGCACTTCCCTCCTACTGCACGAATGTCGTCGCAGGCCGGACGCTGACCGAGACGCGCGCAAATCTTGCGCGCGTCTTTGGTCGTGTCCGCGCGTTGGTGGCTCCCACGGGCACGCTGCCCATCGGTCTCTGGCTCTCTGCACGCGCGGCGCAGCAGGTGGCCGACGAGCCGCATGGGGCCCAGCGGCTGCGCGACTGGCTTGGCGAGCATGGCTTGCAGGTGGTGACGCTGAACGCCTTTCCGTACCACGACTTTCACCTGATGGCGGTGAAGCACCGCGTCTACGAACCCAACTGGGCCAACACGCCGCGGCTTCTCTATACGACCCTGCTGGCCGACCTGCTGCCCGCGCTGCTGCCTGAGGGCACGCGCCAGGCATCCATCAGCACGGTGCCGCTGGGATGGCGATCACAGTTCGGCTTCGAGGGGTCGGGTGCCTGTTTCGGGCTTGCCAGCGCGATGCTCGGGCAACTGGTGCGGCACCTGGCGGACATCGAGGCGCGCACCGGGCTGCGCATCCACGTGGACCTTGAGCCCGAGCCCGGCTGTGCCATCGACAAGTACACCGATGCCACCGCCTTCTTCGCCAACGCGATGCAGGCGCGCCGTGGCGAGCCCGATCCGCGCCGCCACGTGGGCATCTGCCACGACATCTGCCACTCGGCGGTCATGTTCGAGGAGCAGGCGCAGGTGCTGCGCGCGTACCGCGAGGCGGGGATCCGCGTGGGCAAGGTGCAGGTGTCCAGCGCGGTGACTGCGGATGGATCGCACGAGGCGCTGGCGGTCCTTTCCAGCTTTGCCGAGCAGCGGTACTTGCACCAGACGTGCGTGCGCCAGGCGGCCGATGGAAGCCCCGTGGTGCAGCGGGGCGGTGCGACGGATCAGCTGCGTGATGCGGCAGCGGACGCCGCCCGTGGCGTGGTGCACTTCTACGAGGATCTGCCTCTTGCCCTGGCGGCCATGCCCGCGGGCGAGTGGCGCACGCACTTCCATGTGCCGGTCTTTGCGCGGCGGCTGGGCGCGCTGGGCACCACGCAGGGCGCGATCGATGATTGCCTCGCCGAGATCGCAACGTGGCCCGCCGCTGAGCGCCCCTGTTTCGAGGTAGAAACGTACGCATGGGACGTGCTTCCCGAGAGCGCGCTCGAGGAGGCGCGGCCCGAGGATCGGGCAGGCGGCGCCGACGCGGCGCGGGATGCCGGAGCGGCGTGCGACGCCGCTTCCGAGGCAGGCGCCGGTTCCTCCGCCGACGCTGGCGCGGACCGGCTGGCAACGGGCATCGCGCGAGAGATCGAGTGGACCCGCGACCGCTTGCGGGCCGCTGGCATTGATGCTGCGCCGCTGCACGCGTAGGCAACCCGAGCATGAGCAATCCCCGTTCCATCGACGCCTGGTTCCAGCTGATGCGCCTCTCGAATGCGCCGACGGTGGCTTCGAATGTCTTTGCTGGTCTTGCCGTTGGGCTGGTTTCTCGGCTGGCGACGCTGCCGCTGCCATGGGGCACGGCGCTGCTGCTCTTGGTGGGGGCCCTGCTTGTCTACACGGCGGGCATGGTGCTGAACGACGCATTCGACGCGCGCGTCGATGCCACCGAACGCCCTGGGCGGCCCATTCCCTCAGGGCGCGTGGCGCTGCGCAGCGCGCGCATTGCGGGGGCGGTGATGCTGCTGTTGGGCATCGCGCTGCTCTGCGCGGCGGGCACACCGGCCAGCGAGGATGGAGGGCTCCGCTCGCTCCTCTCGCGCCCCACCATTCCGTGGGCGCTGCTCCTGGGCGCTGCGGTGCTTGCCTACGACGCTCTGCACTTGCGCCTGCCGGGCGCCACGCTGCTCATGGCGCTGTGCCGCGCGACGGTGGTGGTGCTGGCCGCCTTCGCCGTGGCCCCCGACGCCGATTGGTCGATCCTGCGCTGGAGCGCCGGTGGCCTTTTTCTCTATGTGCTTGCGCTGAGCATCGCCGCCAAGGAAGAGATGCGCGGGTTGGGCGGTTTCGCGCGCGCTTGCAGCATGGCGTTGCCGCTCCTGGCCTTGGTTCCTCTGGGCATCTGGCTGGTTGAAGGAGTGGCCCCCGAGGGGCTGTGGATGTGGATGGGCGTGGGCGGCGCGCTGCTGGTCGCTGCCACCGGCGCGGCCATCGGCGTGGTGGCTGCGGGGACGGGGCGCAACGGGGTGCCGGCCGCGGTTGGCGCGTGGATCGGCGCAATTCCCATGGTGGATGCTGCGGTGTGCATGCTGCTGGGGCGCCCCCTGCTCGGCCTCCTCTGCATCGGCATGTGGGGGCTGGCGGGCGCGCTGCGGCCCCGGATTGCCGCCAGCTGAACCGCGCCAAAGTCGCCGGTCGCGGCGCTACCATGTCCGCCTCCATGCGGCTCCTGGCGAACACCGACCTGGTCAGTTACATCCCCATCGCGATCGCGGTGGCGATGAGCATCGGTTTCGCGGTGGTCAACATCGGCGTCAGCTGGGCGCTGGGCCCGCGCCGCGAGGGCAGCGTGAAGGGCTCCGTCTACGAATCAGGGATGGATGCCATCGGCACCGCCCGCAAGCGCTTCAACGTGCGCTTCTTCGTGGTTGCCATGACCTTCCTGCTCTTCGACGTCGAGGTGATCTTCCTCTATCCATGGGCGGTGGCGTACACGCAGTTGGAGCCCAAGTCCGCGATGGCCGGGATCTTCCTGGCGCGCATCCTCCTGGCGCGCATCCTCTTCTTCATCGCCACCAGCGTGCTTGCGTACATCTATGCATGGCGCAAGGGCGTGTTTCGGTGGGATTGAGGCGGGAGTCTCACGCTACATCTAAGGCCGATCGCAACGTGGACCGGCCGGCCAGGGGGCGCAAGACGCAGCAGAGCGGCTCCGGCGGCGGCGCCGCGCTCTCGCCGAGCGCGCGCGATCAGCGCCATCATCGCGGCCCGCGTCAGCCATACCGCTCCGCGTCCGACTGCGGGCTCATGGGCCAGGCATTGCTGCGCACGCCATTGATCGTGGCGCCGTTCTGGATTCCGTCGCGCACGATGTCCAGGAATTCGCAGGGGAAGGGCAGCTCGGGGACGGTCAGGGCATCCAGCTGTGCGCGCTCCTCGGCGTTGATCGACACGTGCATCGCGCCCAGGTTGTCCTCAAGTTGCTGCAGCGTGCGTGCGCCGATGATGGTGCTGGTCACTCCGGGCCGGTCCATCGTCCAGCGAATGGCCAGCTGCGCAACGCTGCAGCGCTTGCCGCTTGCCATTGCCTGCAGCGCGTCCAGCAGCGCGTAGGTGCGCTCGTTCAGGTGCTTCGAGTCGGGCTTGACGCGCGTGCTGCCATCGGACTTCGGCGGGTTCGCACGGCTGAACTTGCCGCTCAGGACGCCGCCGCGCAAAGGGCTCCAAGGCGTGACGCCCATGCCCTCGTGCTGTGCCATCGGGATCAGCTCCGCCTCGACCGTGCGCTGCAGCAGGCCGTACTCGATCTGAAGTGCCACGAAGGGCGCGCCACCGCGCGTACGCGCGATGGACTGCGCCACTGCGCAGACCCACGCCGGGTGGTCGCTCAGGCCCAGGTAGCGCACCTTGCCGACGCGCACCAGGTCGTCCATGCCGCGCACCAGCTCTTCGATGGGGGTATTGCGGTCCCAGAAATGGCACCAAAGCAGGTCGATGTAGTCCGTCTGCAACCGACGCAGCGACAGCTCCACCGCGCCCACCATCGCCTTGGTATTGCTGCCGCCGCCATTGGGGTCACCGGGCCACATGTTGCCGCCGAACTTGGTGGCGATGACCGTGCGGTCGCGCTTGCCCTTGCCCGCGCCCGCGTGGAAGTAGTCGCCCAGGATCTTCTCGCTGTGCCCCTTCGTGTAAATGTTGGCGGTGTCGATGAAGTTTCCCCCCCACTGCAGGTAGCGCGAGAGCACCGCTTCGCTGCCGGGGACATCTGCACCCATGCCCCAGTCCAGCCCGAAGGTCATCGCGCCAAGGCAGATGGGGTGGACGCGCAGGCCGCTGCGGCCGAGGGTGACGAATTCGTTGGAGCGCTGCGCGGTGTGGTTCTCGGATGCCATGCACACACGATAGGCGCCGCTTCAGCCCACATCGGCCCGCAACGGCCCGGTTGCGCCTATGCTTCGGTTCTGTGCCTGCATCGCCGACGCTGACATTTCTTGGAGCCGCTGGCGAAGTCACCGGAAGCGCGACCCTGCTTGAGACGGATCGCGCGCGGGTGCTCATCGATTTTGGCTTGTTTCAGGGGGCAATCTCGCAAGAGCGGCGAAACCTAATCGCGCCCGACGTCGACTTCGAGGAACTCGACGCGGTCATCTGCACGCACGCGCACATCGACCATTGCGGCCGCCTGGGGATGCTTCCGGGGCTGGGCTACGAAGGGTTCATCTTCTGCCACCAGGCCACTGCGGAACTCCTTCCGCGGGTGCTTGCCAGCTCTGCGGGGCTGCAGCAGATCCGCCTGGAGGAGTACCGCAAGGGAACCGCACCCGAGGCAGTGGTCATCGACCCGCCGCCGGATCCGGTGCGATCGAAGTTGCTGCACCGGGTCGAGGATCCGCCAGTGCTGTACTCGCGTGGCGAGGCCGAGAAGGTGGCACGCGGCATCGTGGGGCTTGCGTACCAGGCATGGCGCGAGATCGCTCCTGGGGTGCGGATGCGCCTGCACGACGCTGGGCACATCGTGGGCAGCGCGTCGGTGGAGCTTGAGGTGCAGCATGGCGCGTCGCGCCTGCGCATCGTGATGTCTGGGGACGTGGGCCCCGGCGGCGAGTCGTACCTGGCGACCCGCCCCAATGCGCCCGAGGCGGACGTGGTGGTCATGGAGTCGACGACGGGTTCGCGCCCGGACGACGCCCCCACCTCGGATGTTGCGGAATCCCTGCTTGAAATCGTCGAAGATGCGCGCACCCGCGGTCGCGTGGCGCTGATGCCCACCTTCAGCGTGGGACGTGCGCAGGTGCTGATCCACCACCTGGCGCGCCTCTCGCGAGCAGGCAAGATGGCGGGGCTGCCGGTCTTCCTGGACAGCCCGATGGCGATCCGCGCCGCCGAGCTCTGCTGCAAGTACCCGAAGCTGCTCTCTGCGGACGCACAGCAGACGCTCGAGCGCGGCAAGTCGCCGCTGAACTTCGATGAGCTGGTTTTCCTCTGGTCGCGCAAGCAGTCGTTGAAGCTGCTGGCGCACGAAGGGCCCGCGATCATCCTGGCGGGCAGCGGATTCTGCGACGCAGGGCCGGTGCTGCACCACCTGCAGAAGCACCTGCCGCACGAGCATGGGCATGTCGTCTTCACGGGCTACGTGCTGCCTGGTTCGTTGGCGGAAGGGCTGGCCGAGGGCACCGCGCGGCGGGTGCGCATCAACGGCAAGGAGATGCCCGTCCGTGCGCGTGCAACTCGCATTCACGGGCTGAGCGGCCATGCCGACCCGGTGCAAATGACGGAGTGGCTGGTGAGCGCCGGGCATTCGCCCAACCTGGTGCTGCTGAACCATGGCGAAGATGCTGCGCGGACGGCGCTGGCGACGCGACTGGGGAGCGTGGTGAAGAGTTCGATCGTGAAGCCGACGTTCGGGCAGTCGATCGCGCTGGGGTGATACCGACACGTTCGCGGATGATCGGCGCAGTACGCGGCTGGATCGCAACAAATCAACAAACTTGACTCGCGGGGGAGACCAGGTCAGAGGCAGATCCACACTTCTCGGACTGTGTGAAAGCTGTCGCGGATTTGCAATGTGCAACGGTGGCGCACAGTGCGGCCGTAGCATCCGCGCCACACAGGTTCCACGTGGAACAATCGGAGGCAGCATTCATGGCGAAACAGCATGAAGATCGTGGGCGTGTGTCACCATCCCGGCTTGGGCGCGGACTTGGCTCGTTGATTCCGGTGCCGATCCAACGTCCATCCACCCCACCTGGGACGACGGGGTCCGATCCGAGCGGCGCCAGCACGCCGCGCGCCACGATGGAAACCGTTGCTCCTGCCCCTAGCGCGCCCAGGACGGCCGGTCAGGCGCCCCTGTCGGCGCCAGGAAAGCCGTCCCGCGCTGCGGTTGCATCACCTGTGCCCGGTGCCGCTCCCGGCCAACCACAGGAGTTCGCGCGCGCACCGGACGGCGCGACGGTCGCATTCCTTCCGATTCACTCCCTGCGCCCGGGCAAGTACCAACCGCGCGGCGACATGGATGCCCAGGCGCTGGACGCGCTGGCGCGCAGCATCGAAGCCTCCGGGCTCATGCAGCCTGTGGTGGTCCGGCCCGTTCGTGATGAACCTGGCTCCTATGAGCTCATCGCGGGTGAACGCCGGTGGCGCGCCATGCTGCGCCTGAACAAGGCCGAAATCCCGGCGATCGTGCGATCTGCGAGTGACTCCGAGGCCGCCGAACTGGGCCTCATCGAGAACTTGCAGCGCGAGGACCTGAACCCGATGGACCGGGCAGCCGCCCTGCGCCGCCTGGCCGAGGACTTTGGGATGACCCACCAGCAGCTGGCGGAACGCGTGGGACTGGAGCGTGCCACCATCTCAAACCTGCTGCGCATGAATGACCTGGACAGCCAAGTCGCGGCGCAGGTTCGATCCGGGGCCGTCTCGCTCGGGCATGCGAAGGCGCTGCTTGGCGTGACCGATGTCTCGCGCCGCCGCGCGCTGGCGGACGCGATCGTTGCACATGACTGGTCTGTCCGGCAGCTGGAGTCAGAGATCAAGAGCCGATCGGATGTTCCACGTGGAACTGCACGAGGGAAGGGTCACCGTGGACCAGCGGGCTCCGCACACTTGGTCGATCTCCAGCGTGCCCTCGAAGAGCATCTCGGCACGCGCGTCCAAGTTCGGGTCGGCAGGAAGAAGGGGGCCGGGGAGCTCCGCATCCAGTTCTTCTCTTTGGACGAATTCGACGGCCTGATGCTGCGGATCGGCTTCCGTGGAACCGACCGAATCACCGTGTAGCGGTGCGAGTTAGAGTCTGATAATACACAGACCCGCCTTCCATGAATTGCGCCGGAAGGTGGATCCAGGGGTCCGACGCAGCGTCTGAAGCCATCCACGCATGGGCCGGCCGCCACTCGCGCTCGGGCTCACGCGCTGTTCACCCGTCCATCGATCTGCTTCACTGCGCGTCATCGCGCATCGTCTCATCCACTCACCGCTCACAGGAGAACCCTCGATGACTCACTGCTCGCTCTCGTGCCAGTCCCGCGCCATCCTCTTCGCCGCCGCCGCGCTCGCCTTTGGTGGCGGCTTGATCGCCGCCACGACGGCTCCGCAGGCCCCGTCCACCAAGGCAGCCCCCGCGCAGGCCGCGCCTGCCAAGACCGCCCCCGCGGCAGCCCCCGCCGCTGCGGCCGGCGCCCTCACCTTCGGCGTCGATGACACGCACTCGATGGCGATGTTCCGCGTCCAGCACATGGGCGCTGGCGCCTTCTGGGGCCGCTTCAACGATGTCGACGGCAGCTTCACCTTCACCCCCGGCAGCGCCGACGGACTGAAGTTCGACATCAGCATCAAGACCGAGTCCGTCGACAGCGGGAACAACGACCTGAACAAGCACCTGCGCAGCCCCGACTTCTTCGCCGCCAAGGACTTCCCCGCGATGACCTTCAAGAGCACCGGGGCCAAGAAGACCGGCGAGAACACCTACGACCTGATGGGCGACCTGACCATCCGCGGCGTCTCCAAGCCCGTCACTGCCAAGCTGGAGTACATCGGCATGGGTGACATGGGCATGGGCGTGCGCGCGGGCTTTGAGGCGACCTTCACCATCAAGCGCAGCG
Organism: Phycisphaerales bacterium; assembly: GCA_044230125.1. Lineage (GTDB taxonomy): Bacteria > Planctomycetota > Phycisphaerae > Phycisphaerales > SM1A02 > UBA966. The sequence continues at coordinate 193,665 of JBGARR010000001.1, read as the reverse complement.
ACTTCGGCGTCAAGTATGGCGTCGACAAGGGTGCCGTCGGCGACGATGTTCGTGTTGTGGTCGGCCTGGAAGGCGTCAAGAAGGGCTGATCGCCCGCCATGGAGCTGGATCTCCTGCTGCGCGCGGTGCTGGGGCCTGCACCGCGCGCAGCAGGGGGCTCCCGCAGTGCGCGCACCGCGGACGCGCGTGCTGGCGCAGCGGGCGCGCTGTGCTCGCCGCGGTGGATGGCGCTGCTGTTGGTTGCCCCAGCAATCGCCGCGTTCGTACACCAGGAAGGGGGCCTGGAATGGCCGCCCTTGCTCGCGTTCGGCTGGCTGCCCGTTGCGTTCGTCGTTGCGGCACTTGTCGCCGCGGTCGCAGGGGAAGGTGCCCCTGGAGCTCCAGGCACGTCAGGCGCTCCAGCCACCACCGTCAACTCTTTCTGCGCGCGCCTGGATCCCTACGCCATCGCGTTTGCACTGGTCGCCGCCTGCTCCGCATGCGTTCTGCTCGCACCACCGGGCCTTGGGTTCCCCGCCACGCGGTTGCTGGCAGCGGTGGCCATCGCCCTGAGCGCCAGTGTGATGGCCGTTACCGCTCGCCGCGCCGGACCGGCGGCCTTCATCGCGATGTGGGGCACCGCCGCGTGCTTGAGCGCAATGGCGCTCCTGAGCGGGTTCATCAAGCTGGCCATCATCCTGGGGGCCACCAGCGCCGCTGTCGCCGCGCTGGCCGTGCTGGCCTGCTTCCTGCGTGGAGTGGCACCCGGCCTGTCAGGCTGCATCACGTTCGCCGCGGTGCTGGGCGGCAGCGCCTTCATGGGTGCTGGCTACGACGAACATGGCATTCCGGCCTGGACGTGGGCGCTGCTCGCCGTCTCCCCGGCCGCCAGCGTGATCGCGCTGGTTCCTGCGATCGCGCAGCGCCCGCGCCTCTCCGGCGCCGCGCGCGCCCTGGCCCCGATCGGCGTGGCCGCCGCGGCATTGCTTGCAGGAGCCTGGCTCTCCGGGACACTTGGCGCACAAGCAAAGCCGAGCGAGCTGGACCTGTACGGGACGGCTTCCCCGGACGATTCCATCCGCGCCGCGTCGTGAGCGACCCCCACCCGCCGCGCGCCCCTACGATGCGCCGATGCTCGCCTGGATCCCCTTCCTTCAGCCTGCCCCGGACGTCGCCAAGTTCTGGTGGCTGCTGGTGCTGCCGCTCTCGGTGCTGCTGAGCATGATCTGGCGCGCCGTGCGCACCGCCGACCTGCGCGCGTACTGGCCGAGCGTGGCCAAGATGTCCGCGCAGATCATCCTGGGCATGATCGGCCTCTTCGTTGCGCTGGCGCTGCTCATCCGCGTGGTGCTGCCGATGATCCCGGCGGAGTGACTCCACCGCGCGCGCGCGCGATCGCGCCCCGCAACGCCCAGACCACAACAAGCCATGGCAGCGCAAGGACCAGCGTGTCCAGCGCCAGCTGCGGAACCATCACGGTCCGCGTGGCCTTCTGGTCGCCGTCGAGCAGGCGGCGCAGGGCATCCTTCGGGGCGTAACCGCTCTCTTCGTTGAAGGCCGAGGGAGGAAATCCCTCATCCAGCCGGTCCGCGGTCCACTCTGCCGCGACCACGGGAAACGGCCAACCAACACCCAAGGCAGCCGCACGCCGCAGCCGCATGTCCGGCGGCGGCGCGGGCTCGGCCCAGTCGGGCACCACGCCCTCATCTGGTCGATCGTTCACCAGGTGCGTGACTTGCTCCAGGTTGATCCACCGCACCAGCACGGTGCGGCGCTCGATGCCGTGCCAGACGCGCCCGTTGCGCACGAGCATTACTTCGGAAGCACGCGGCACCTTGCCCATGCCCCACGATGCGATTGGCACAATCGCGATGCTCGTGACGCATCCGAGCAGCAGCGCGATTGCGATGCTTCCGCCCAGTCCAAGCCGCATCGTCAGGCCCCCGCGCGGCGCACGCCACCACCCGGACGCTGCCCCTTCTCGATGGCACGTGCTCGATCGGAACCGCGCATCGAAAGCGACGCGTTGGGCGAGCGGCGCTTCTTCTTCTTTCCGGTGGCGCGCATTGCGGCTGCGTTGCCCATGCGAATGAGCGCCGCGACCGAAGGTGCGCCCTCGCGATGCTGCGGCGTGCGCGATCCGGTGGTTCCAGCATCGCGCGCGCCGCGAGCGCCCGGCGCGCCAGCTGGCCGTGCAGCCGCTTGCCGCGCGCCCGTTGGACGCGCACCGGTTGGGCGTGCGCCCGCTGGCCGCGCATCGGCCTGCCGCGAACCCGCACCGGACTTCTTCCCGCCGGACTTGCCCGTGGCGCGCCTTGCTGCGGACTGCCCCGCGCCACCACCTGCCGATGCGGCGCGTGCCTTCCGTGCGTCGCGCGGGTCGCGTGCGTCACGCGCCGCCGCCGTTCCACCGGTACCACCGGCACCGCGGGTGCCTCCAGCGTCCCGCGCATCTCGCGAATCACGCCCACCCCGCGCATCGCGCTTCCCGCGCTTGCTCTTCTCATCGCCGGTGCTGCCGCGCGTCCCCGTGGCCACGCGCGCGATCGAGGCGTGGCTGCCATCGGGCCGACCGCCGACCAGGCGCTCGGCATCCGGTGCAAAACCCACCCTCACGCGTCCGTAGGCGCTGAAGTCCGGCGCGCGCTCGGAATCCAGCGGATTCTTCGTGGTCCGCACCACCTGCACCCATCGTTCGCGGTCGGTGGGCGCGCGGAAGGTGAACGCCTCGTGGCTGCCGCCGCCGTGGCCCGCGCGGCCCACGCGGTGCACGTACTCCTCGGGCAGCAGGGGCACGTCGTAGTTGATCACGGTGCGCACTGCAGCCACGTGCAGACCGCGCGAGGCGACGTCCGTCGCCACCAGCACGTCGCTGCGCCCTGCGGCAAATCCAGCGAGCGCCTCCTGGCGCTGCCGCTGGCTGCGGTCGCCGTGAATCACGGCGGTGCGGATCTGGTGCCGGCGCAGCGCCGCCGCCACCCAACCGGCGCGCCGGCGCGTGCGGCAGAAGACGATCACGCCCGCGCGTGCGCCATCCTTCACCAGCGCCACCGTCAGTGCTGCCTTGTCATCGTCGGCAACGTCGATCAGGTGCTGGCCCTTGTCGGTGCGCGGCGCCGGCGTCCCCTCGACCACGCCAGGCGCGCGGCCCGTCAGGTCCACGCGCACGGGCGCACGCAGCATCTCCTCGATGATCGCCTCGATGGGACGCGGCATCGTCGCGGTGAAGAGCAGCAGCTGCCGCGATTCCGGCGCCCGCGAGAGGATCTCCTTCGCCTGCGGCAGGAAGCCCATGTCCAGCATGCGGTCCGCTTCGTCCAGCACCACCTGCTTCACGAAGGCAAGCGAGACGGAGTCCAGCTCGCAGAGCTCCTTCACGCGCCCCGGCGTGCCCACCAGCAGGTCGACGCCATGCTCCACCATCTCGCGCTGGGGCGCCAGCGCGCTCTTTCCGTACACCGCCCCTGCGCGCAGCACCGTGCCGCGGAAGAGGCGTTCGGCGTCGCTTGCCACCTGCTGCGCCAGTTCGCGCGTGGGGCAGAGCACCAACGCGCGCGTGCGCCTGCGCGGATCCACCGGCCGGCCGCGCTTGCGCAATGGCGGTTCCGCCAACAGCCGCGCCGCCACCGGCAGCAGGTATGCCAGCGTCTTGCCGGTGCCCGTGGCCGCCACCACCGCAATGTCGCTCCCCTCGATCGCCGGGGGGATCGCTTCGCGCTGCACGCGCGTGGGCACGGTGGCGCCCATCACGGCCAGCGCCTTCAGCAGCACCACCGGGACCCCCAGCGCGTCGAAGCCGCCGGTGGCGGCAGGGGAGGGATGCGCTGCTTCGGTGTCGCTGGTCATGGCGTGGAAGGTACCCCCGCCGGAGCTGCGGCCGCCGGGGCAGCTTCCTCGCGCTGCAGTTCCTTTTCAAGGTACTTGGCGCGCATGCGCTTCTGCCGGTCGTTCAGGTCCACTTCACCGCCGTCGATCCACGCGCGGCGCACCAGCGAAGTGATCTCGAAGGGATCGGCGGAGAAGAGCACGAGTGTTGCGCTGCGCCCGGGCTGCAACGTGCCATAGCGGTCGCCGACGCCTGCAAGCTCGGCGGGCACGCGCGTCACGGCCTCGAGCGCACGCGTGCGCTCCAGACCGTGCGCGACCGCGGTGCCGCACTGCGCGGGCAGCGTGCGTTCGTGCGCCGGGGGCGAACCGCTGGCGATCGAGAAATCAACCCCCGCCGCGGCCAGGCGGCTGGCCACCGTGAAGGGCGCATCGACCGCATCGCGTTCGCGCAGCGGCGCCCGGTGCACGCCAGTGATCACCACGGGCACGTTGTGTTCCTTCAGGAGCGCGGCCACTTCCGGCGCACCCAGTCCGCCGACCACCACCACCTTGTACTTCCGGCGCACGCACCACAGCACGCCCGCCTCGATCTGACCCGGCCAGTTCGCCTCCAGCAGGATCGGTTCCTTCCCCTCGATGACGCCGCGCAGCGCTTCGAAGCGCGCATCGACCGCAAGGGCGCCATCCGCCTGCCGCGCGCGCAGGTACGCCTCGGCGGTGTCGAAGAGCTTCTCCAGCTCGCGCAGCGATCGATCGCGTGCCTTGCGCTGTTCTTGCACCTTCTTGTCCATCCACGCTGCGGTGACGGGCTCCATCACCGGCCAACGCACGATCATGCCAGCCTCTGGCTTCACGGTTCGGTCCACGGCGGTCCAGCCATCCAGCCGCATGGCGCTGGCGTGGCCGCCCACGATGCCGCCGCTGGGAAAGACATGCGCCATCAGGATGCCCGCATTGCGTGCCACCGGGGGAAGGTCGCTGTCGGGATTCGCCGCGGAGGAAGCCTTGATTTCCGGGTGGAAATCGCCAAACTCGGTTCGGTCATCGGTGGCCGCCACCTGTTCCGTCTCGATCAGCCCCAGCGTCGACGCGCCGGCCCACAGGCCGGGGGTGACGATCATCCCCTTTGCCTCGATGACCTGCGCGTCGGCGGGCCCGAGCGCGGCGTCCATGGGTTCCGCGCCCACCGCCGTGATGACGCCCTTGTCAAAGACCACGAAGCCATCGGCGATCGGGGCGGACCCCGCCACGCAGCTGCGGACCTCGGCGTGGCGCAGCACCACCGGCGTTCGCTGCCGCGGCGCGGGGATCTCGGTGCTCTGCGCATGTGCGGCAGTGGCTCCGCTGGCCAGCATGCAGAGCGCTGCCCAGACCGAAACAGGGTTCACGCGCTTCATCGACGGCCTCCTTCGCCACCGGTCATCTCGAAGATCGAACTCCACACGCCCGCATCGCTGCAACCGCAGTCGCCGGAAGGCAGCGACGCCGGGTCGCGTCCCTGCCGCACCAGTTCCATCGCGGCGGCGCGGCGCAGGTCGAGCATCCGTGAGAGCAGCGGCTTCGCACGCGCGCCGGCGTTGGCGCGGCCACCTCCATCATCGGTCGGTGCGGCATCCTTGTCGCCTTCGTCGTCCCCCGGCTTTGCATCTTCCTTGTCGTCGCCCTTCTTGCCCGAACCGCGCTTGCCCTGCGCGGCTCCCTCGCTGGACGCCAGCGCAAGGATCGTGCGTCGCGTCGCGTCGTCGCGGGTGCGCATCGCCGCATCGGTGGCGCGGTCAAAGTACCTCTCGCCTTCGATCCACGTCTGCATGCAGCGCGCGTAGACGCTGAGCGGATCCGCGCTCCACAGGACGAAATCGGCGTCCTTTCCCGCCTCGAGCGAACCGCAGCGGTGGGCGATTCGCAGCTGCTTCGCGGGGTTCAGCGTCACCATCTTGATGGCCTCCTCCCGCGGCATGCCGCCCCAGCGCATCGCCTTTGAGGCTTCGGTGTTCATGCGCCGCGCCAGCTCGTCGCTGTCGGAATTGAAGCTGGTCACGACCCCCGCCTTGGACATCATCTGCCCATTCCACGGAATCGCATCCATCACCTCCATCTTGTATGCCCACCAGTCGCTGAAGGTGCTGGCGCCTGCGCCGTGCTTGGCGATCTGCTCGGCGATCTTGTATCCCTCCAGCACGTGCTGCAGCGTGCCGACGCGGAAGCCGAAGTCCTCGGCGACGCGCAGCAGCATGGCGATCTCGTCCTGGCGATAGCTGTGGCAGTGCACCAGTCGCGTGCCCGCCAGCACCTCAGCCAGCGCCTCCAGCTCCAGGTCGCGCCGCGGCGGCATCGTGCGTGCGCGGACGTCGGCCGCGAGCGCTGCGTAGCGGGCGTGCGCCTGCGCATACTCGCGCGCGGACTGGAAGCGGTCGCGCAGCAGCGCTTCGACCCCCAGCCGGCTCCCGGGATAGCGCCCCTTGCCGCGCACCACGTTCTCGCCAAGCGCGAACTTGATGCCTGCGGGCGCGTCGGCGATGGTGAAGTCCCTGGCGGGGTGGCCCCACTTCAGCTTCACCACCGAATTCTGCCCACCGATCGGGTTGGCGCTGCCGTGCAGCTGGTTCGCGGCGGTCAGGCCTCCCGCCAGCTCGCGGTACCAGTCGATGTCATCGGGATTCACCGCATCGGTGATGCGCACCTCGGCGGTGACGTTCTGCGTCCACTCATTGACGCCGCCGTCGATGCCGGTGTGGCTGTGGCAATCGATGAGCCCCGGGGTCAGGTGCATCCCGGCTGCCTCGATGACCAGCGCATCGGAGGGGATCTTGCCGGGTGCCAGCGAGGCGCGCAGGTCCTTGCCCACCGCCACGATCTTGCCGTCCACCGCAAGCAGGTCGCAGTGCTCGATGATGCCGGCGTCGGAGACGGTCCAGACCGTGGCATCGCGCACCAGGACCGCCGCGGGGGCAACGCGTTCGGTGGAACCGAAATCACCAAGGGGCGAGGTGCGCGGAATGGTGGCGAGCACCGCGGCGGGATCGGGCGTCTTCGTCTCGGAATCCGTGAGCACCTTGCGCTCTTCGCCCTCCTGAACCCCCTTTCCGGGGTCGTTGTCCTTCGCCAGGTTGTTGTCCTGCCCGTCCCCATCATCGCTGCTGTCGTCGCCCTCCTTCCCCTTCTTCTTCGGCTTCGGCGCGTCGCCCGTGCGCGCAGAGGAAGGGACGCGCCAGCGCAGCGTCGCGCCATCGGCGGCCGTCAGCACCAGGTCGCCACCTTCGGCGGTGGCCACGATCGCGCCGCGAAGTGTTCCGACCATTCCCAGCGCGCGCCCCTCGATCTGGAAGCCGCCGCGCGCGTCGTCGAAGGTGGCCTTCGACCCGCGCAGCGCCTCCTTTGCCGCGGGCAAGGTGAATTCCACGCGCTTCGCGTCGGCATCCACGATGATGGCGGTTGGCAGCACGCCTGCGCCGGTCCCCGCTGAACTTGGCGCGCCCACGCCGCCGCCGCCCGCAGCGACCACCGGCGCCCCCAGCGCGTACGTGCCGCGCATCGGGAAGCGGCTCGCGGGCTCCACTTCATGGCGCAGCCCGGCGATCCACACCTCGCGGATCTTCGACTCTTCGCCGTACAGCGGTCCCTCGCAGACCACCAGGTTGGCCACCTTGCCGGGGGCCACCGTGCCCGCGATGGGCGCGATCCCCAGCGCGCCTGCCGGGTTCACGGTGAGCGCCGCCAGCAGTTCGTCCTCGGTCGTGCCGTATTCCAACGCGCGCCGCGCCGCGGCGGCGAATTCGCCGCGCTTCGCCAGCCGCGCGGTGCTGACCGACGCGGGAACCCCCGCACGCTCCAGCTGCGCCAGGTTGGTGGGCGCCAGCGCCCAGTGCGCCAGGTCGCGCAACGGCACGTTCTCGACCGCCCACGGCGCCGACAGATCCGGCGACTTCGGAAAGTCAAAGGTGGTCACCACCGGTCGCGCCAGCGCGCGCACTTCGGGCAGGCGCCTGTACTCGCGGCCGCTTCCCACGAAGCCCGCGTCCAGCTCAAACTCATCCGCCACTGCTGCCGCGCGCAGGAGCATCCGTTCATCGCTGGCGTCAAACCAGACGCGCTGCTTCCGGCCCGCCGCATCGTGCAGCGCGACCAGCGCGTTGGCCAGCACCGGCGGCTGGTTGCCGCTGGGGTTGGCGCGCCACACCTCTGCGCACGCGGCGTGCCACTTGGCGTCGGCAAGGGTCTGCCGCACCAACGCGATCGAGCCGATGAGAGCCCCGGGATAGGTGGCGCGATCCCAATCGCCATCGCCGGCATGCTCGAAGGCCACCGCCGTGCCTGCATCCGCCGCAATGGTCCGCGCGGCGCGCGGCTCGTCGCCCAGCAGCGCCACCATCCCGCTGCCGCGGAAGACTCCCGCGTTCGGGAAGAGCGCCGCAGTGGTGAAGCCCAGTGAACGCAGCTCCTTCCGCGCGTCCGCGCCGAGGGCGGGCAGCCCCTGCGCGCGCAACTGCGGCACCACGCGGCCGTTCCAGTGGGCGCCCTGTTCGGCCGCGGTGGCGCGACTGGCCGCCTGGCTCTCCATGCGGACGCAAGCATCGATGAAGCCCGCGTACACGGTGCGCCCTTGGCCCGCGTGCACCGTGGTCCCCGGGGGGATCGCCACGGCGTCCATCGGCCCCGCCGCTTCGATCCAACCATCCTTCATCACAATGGTGGCATGCGGCGTGCGCTTGCCCGGTTCCGACACCAGCAGCACATCCACCAGGGCGTCGCGCCGGACATCCGCAGGGCGCATGCCCACCGGCGGCGCCTCCTGCGCCTGCGCCGCGGCGCAGAACCCGAGAGTGCCCAGGATGCACAGCGCGCCCGTCAGCAGTGTTGCTGACCGGGCGCGCGGATCGTGCGTGAGTGTGGCGGTGCGGCTCGCTTCAGGGACCATGCGTGCATTTCACACGCAAGCGCACCGTCGCGCGGGGGTCTTTACCCATTCGTGTCGCGCAGAAGCCCTTCGATCGCCGCCTGGAGCTTTTCCGGCGATTCGTAGGTGCCGCCCGCGATGGCCAGCTTGATCGCCTCGACCTTGGCGGCCCGGATATCGGGCATGGCCCGAATCGCATCCAAGTGGTGTGCATGCTGCGAGAGCTCGACGCGGTCGCGCCCCTCGGCCCAGCGGGGTCCGGCGGCGGCCACTTCGGACTGGCCCGAAGCGCGATACGCGGCGGCGGCCTCATGCACGCGCTGCGCCGCGTTTGCTGCGCCGAGCCCGTGGGTGAGTCCAACCTGTCCGATGTCGTCCATTGCGCTCTCCTCAGGTGCCGGGGTCCAGTCCGTTTGACCTCGGCGCCTCGTTGGGCCGCATCGCAATCCTTCGCGTGGCCCGCCTTCGGCGAACGTCGCCTTTCCAGACTGTGGTATCGTCGAAATTGCGCCAAAACCTTGAGGGCTTGAGAAGCGTACTGCAGGGTGCGCACACTCCGCGCATCCAGTCATGACCCATAAGCGCCGCCCAGACCTTGTGAACAACGCCATCCGCCGAGCCACGCATCGGCTGGACATGCGTCGGCACGCTCAGAAGGGCGTTTCGCTGGCGATCCTGGCGCTGGCGGCCTTCGCGACCGCCGGATGCGAGGCACCGCGGAAGACCGACTCAAACGCCGATGGCACCAGCAGCGCCGCTCCGGGAACCAAGTCAACCACCAAGACGGCGGCATCCAAGACTGAGCCAAAGGCGATGGGCAGCCGTTCCGGACCCCAGCGACTGGAGGCGGGGCGTGCACCAGCTTCTTCGGGGCCAGCCGGCGCCTCCGGCGCGGGCAGCGGATCCGCGCTCTCGCGCGCCAGCACCGTCGAGCCCAAGCCGGCCTCCAGCCAGCCGTCCTCCAGCCAGCCGTCCTCCAGCCAGGCTGCCCTTGCCAGCGACGCCACCAGCGGCCTCATCAACCCCGGCGACGAAGTGGATGGCAATGTCGGGGCAGAGCGCATTCCGGTGGCCGCGCGCGCGCGTGCCAGCCGCGATGTGAACGCCCCCGCAGGGGACGGCAGCCCGCCGGCCCGCGACGCCACCCCCGAGGAACGCGCTGCCGCAGCGCGCCTGGCCTCCGGGCGCGCCAAGACCATGCGCAGCACCGATGGCGCGGTCTCCAATCCCAACGCCGCCTTTGACGAGCGCCCCACGTGGTCGGTGCTGCTTGCTTCCTTCACCGGCGAGGACCATCGCGCAAACGCCACCTCGGCGCGCGAACAGATCTCGAAGCGCTTTCCCGCGATGAAGGAGTGCTATGTCCGGACCACCACCCGCGGCAGCGTGGTGCTGATCGGGCGCTTCGACGGACCGCAGGACCCGGCCGCGCAGGTCGAACTGAAGCGGGTGAAGGAATTCGAGCAGGATGGTTCCAAGGTCTTCGGCCGCGCGATGCTCACCCGACTGGGCGCCAGCGCCGATCTCTCGCCCCCCGGCCCCAATGACCTGCGTTCTGTGCGCGTGCAGGCCCCCAAGGCGACGCTCTACACGCTGCAGGTGGCCGTCTGGAGCGCGCTGGGCACCGACGAGATGAAGATGTCCGAGATCAAGCGAAGCGCCGAGGGATATTGCAAGCAGTTGCGCACGCAGGGATACGAGTCCTACTACTTCCACGACTTCGACACCAAGACCAGCGTGGTGACGGTGGGCGTCTTCGGCGCCGATTCCTACGACTCGAAGAGCACGCTGTACTCGCCCGACGTGGAAGCGGTCATGAAGAAGTTCCCCAAGCACCTGGTGAACGGCGAGGAACTGCTGATGCCCGCGGACCCGCGCAACCCCAACGGCAAGACGATCCCGCAGGCACCGCGGCTGGTGGAAGTGCCGAAGTTCTGAACCGGCTCCCGTAGACTGCGTGCCGCATGGCTGCCGCGCCGCACACTTCGGACATCCTCGGGCAAACCCGCGCGCTTGGCGCGCTGGCACGCGCTTTTGGCAGCGGCCATGTCCACCACGCGTGGATCTTCCATGGCCCGCTTGGGGTCGGCAAGTTCCGCACCGCGCAGGCCTTCGCGCAGCTCCTGCTGGATCCGGAGGCGACCGCTGCCCAGCGCGAGCGCTTCGATCCGCCCGCGGGAACCACGGTGGCGCGCATGATCGCGGCGGGCACGCACCCCGACTTCCATGTCATCCGCAAGGAGCTTGCCGCGCTCAGCGACAGCCGCGAGCTGCGCGAGCGCAAGCAGCTGAACATCCCCCTGGACCTGCTCCGCGAACGGATGCTGGGGGGCGTCGACGGCGATGGCCGCCACCTAGAGAGCGCCGTCTTCCGCACCGCGGCGCGCGGGCACGGCAAGGCCTTCATCATCGACGAGGCCGAGCTGCTGGATGCCGATGGGCAGAACGCGATGCTCAAGACGCTGGAGGAGCCGCCTGCGGGCACCATCATCATCCTGGTGACGCAGCGCGAGGACCGCTTGCTGCCCACCATCCGCAGCCGCTGCCAGCGCGTGGCCTTCGGCCCGCTGGACGCCACCGCGATGCGCACCTGGTGGGAACGCGAGGGGCCCAAGACCGAGCCTGCTGACCGCGCCTTCATCGAGGAGTTCGCCGAGGGCAGTCCCGGCATGGCCGTGCTGGCAGTGGCGCATGACATCCCGGCGTGGAACCGCGAGCTCTCGCCCCTTTTCGAGGCCCTGGAGCAGGGGCGCTACCCCTCCGCCGTCGGCGACCGGCTGGCCGAATTGGTGGACGGCTTCGCGAAGGGGATCGTGGACAAAGACGAGAGCGCCAGCAAGGACGCCGCCAACCGGATGGGAACGCGGCTGCTTGCGCAGCTGCTGGGGCTGCGCATTCGTCGCGGCTTGGCGGCGGCTGGCAACGATGCAGCCGCCAGCCAGCGATGGCTGGGCGCCTCCGAGGTGCTGGCGGACTTCGAGCGCTTCATCCGCTCCAACGTGAACCTGAAGCACGCCTTTGGCAACCTGGTGGCGCAGTGGTCCGAGCGCACCGCGCCTGCGGGAGCGGCGCGTGGCCGCTGAGATCGAACGTGTCTTCCTGCTGCGTGCGGTCCCCAGCCCGCTGCCCGCGGGCGAGGTGTGGCAAATCGAGCAGGGGTACCTGGCGCCGGCACCCGGGGACGATCCAGCGCAGCTCGACGGACGCCTGCGCCGCACGCTGCACGCCGACGGGAGCGTTGCGTACGTGCACACGGTGAAACGCGGCATGGGGCTGGTGCGCGAAGAGACAGAACGGCACATCGATCGCGCCACCTTTGAGCGCGAGTGGCCGCGCACGGAGGGGCGGCGCATCCTGAAGGTGCGCACGCGCATTCAGGAGGGGCCGCGCACCTGGGAGATCGATCGCTTCCTGAACCTGCCCGTGGCGCTGGCCGAGTGCGAACTGCCCACGGTCGACACGCCGCTGGAGGTGCCCGCGTGGCTGGCCCCCTTCATCGAGCGCGAAGTGACCGATGAACCGGCCTTCCGGAACTCGGAAATGGCCCGACGCGCGGGCTTTTTCGAAGGGTCGCGATAACCCGGCGGTTTGGCGCCTCCACCGCGAATCTGCTGCGCTTCGGCTACGATTTCCCCCCTTCGGAGCGCTCGGCCGCCGATCCCGGTGCCGCCTCCACCGCAGGAGACACGCATGCCCTTCAACTGCTCGATCGTCACGCCCACCGATGCCGTCCTGGACACCCCGGCCAACTACGCCTCCTTCGAGGCGTGGGACGGGCAGCGTGGCGTCGCCCCCGGCGCGTCGGCGTTCCTGGTGAAGCTGGGTACGGGCCTGGTGACCATCCAGACCACCGAAGGCAAGTCGCGCACCTTCGTGCTGGACGGCGGCTTCGCGCAGATGGACGGCGAGCGGCTGACGCTGCTCTCGGAGCGCGCGATGGAGGGCGCGGGCATCGATGCCACCGCGGCCAATCGCGAGCTGGCCGAGGCGAACGCCAAGGTGGTGGGCAGCAACGACACGCCGCTGAACCTGGAGCAGCGCGCCGCACTGGAGCGCGCGCAGCGCCTGGCGCGCGCCAAGATCGCCGCGGCCGGCATGGCGCGCGGGTAACCAAACGCCCTGCAATCCTGCGGTTCCCGCCTGCCGCGGTGCCCCTGCGTGTCCGTTTCCGCGCAGAATGTGGCACACTACGCACATGAGTCAGCCGAGCGCACCGGAACAGTCGACCTTTGCCCTGATGGCCGAATCGGTGGCTGCGGCTCGTCCCTGCGCGGACCAACCGCTGGAGGCGCGCGTCGAGGCGGTGTTGATGGTGGCTGAACGGCCAATGTCGGAGACTCGCATCGCCGACCTGCTGGGGATCATCGATGGCGCGCCCGCGCCGCGCCGCCGGCGCAAGGCAGCTGCAGCAGCCGCGAATCCCGCCGAAGAGGGCTCAGAGGGGACGCACGAGGAGGCGCTGGCCGCCGCGGCCGCGATCACCCCCGACCCCGAGCCCGCGGAAGAGACCCCGCAGCAGAAGCGCGCCGCCGCGCAGGTGCGCGACGCGATTGCCGAGCTGAACCGGCGCTACGAGGCCGCGGGCGCCACCTTCCGCATCGAGAGCGTCGCGGGCGGGCGGCAGATCATGACGCTGCCGCTGTACGCGCCCATCGTCGCGCGCATCAAGGGGGTGCGCGAGCAGGGGCGCCTGACGCAGGCCGCGCTGGAGACGCTGGCGATCATCGCATACCGGCAGCCGCTGCTGCGAGCGGACCTGGAGGCGATCCGCGGCGTGGCGTGCGGCGAGGTGCTGCGCAGCCTGATGGAACGGCGGCTGGTGAAGATCGTCGGCCGCGCCGACGAAGTGGGGCGCCCCATGCTCTACGGCACCACCGGCGAGTTCCTGAAGCAGTTTGGCATCGGCAAGATCGACGAGCTTCCCAACGCGAAGGACCTGCGCTAGGCGGCCTCGCCTGCGGGCGCGGTAGCGGGCGTTGGTGCTGGCGCTGCCGCAGCGTTCTCCGCCGATCCATCCCGTTCGTGCGCGATCCACTGGGCAACGGCCTGGCGCATCTGGTCGACGGTGGTGGCCAGGCGCACGCCCTCCTTCAGCCCCTTTACGTGGCCCATGGTCTTGCCGTACCAGCTGATGCGCGAGCGCATGCAATGCAGTGCGTGCTGCGGCGAGTGGTAGCGCTCCAGCAGCTCGATGTGCCGGGCGATGCACTGCAGCTTCTCCATCTGGCCTGGCTCCGGGGGCAGGGCACCCGTGCGCAGCAGCGCCTCGGCGCGCCGGAAGATCCATGGGGTGCGCAGCGCGCCGCGGCCGATCATGACGCCGCTGCAGCCGGAGATGCGCATGAGTTCGCGCGCGTCCTCGGGCTCGTTCACGTCGCCGTTTCCGATGACCGGGATGCCGCGGACCGCAGCGACCACCGCGCCAATGCGCTCCCAGTCCGCGGTGCCCTTGAACATCTGCACCGTCCAGCGGCCGTGCACGGTGACGGCGGCGATGCCCGCGCTTTCCAGGTCGCGCGCCAGCGTGGGCGCGACAAAGCGATCGGGCTCCCACCCCAGCCGCATCTTGGCGGTGACCGGGACGCGGCCGTTGGAGTGGCGGTGCACCGCCTCCACGATGCGGCCCGCCAGCCGCACGGTGCTTAGCGCGTCGCAGAGCAGCAGCGATCCGCCGTGCTTCTTGGCCACCTTGTCGACGGGGCATCCCATGTTGATGTCGATCAGGCGCGCCCCGCGGTCGATGGCCCAGCAGGCGGCCTCGCACAGGGGATCTTCCCAGTTGCCGTAGAGCTGCATGCCGCAGGGCTGGTCCAGGCCGTTGGTGGCGGCCAGCTCGATGCTCTTGGCGGCGCCGCGCAGCAGGGCGTTGCAGTTCAGCAGGTCGGTGCACGCCAGGCCGACGCCCCCTTGCTCGCGGCAGAGGATGCGGAAGGCAAGATCGCAGTGGCCCGCGATCGGCGCCAGAAAGAGGGGCGATTCAAGCTGCAGCGTGCCGATGGTCAGGGGCGCCGCGCTCACGAGGAGGTCTCCAGCACCGCGTCCTGCAGCCTGTAGAGGCCCAGCAGGAAGCTGCCCGCGACGAAAGGCTCGATCTCCAGGCGCCCCTTGATGGTGCCGTAGCGGAAGAGGTGCTGCCCCTTCACCGCGACCGGTGCCGCCAGCGTGGCCTCGATGGAATCGAAGGGGGTGGGCGGAAGCCCGACGCAGCAGCCATCCCACTTGTTCAGCATCACCATGAGCTCCTTGGCCTCGAAGACCTGGAGCGGCGGCGCCCAGTAGCCGCTGATCTGCACCCACGCGCCGCGCAGGTCGGCGATGCGGCCAGGGAGGACGTAGCGCGCGGTCGTCGCGTCGACGGATTCGTGCGCGCTTCCCAGCAGCTCCCAGGTCACCTGGTAGGGATCGCCCTCGGTGCCGCGCCCGCGCAGCGTGTAGCGGCCGTCCAGGCGCACCGTCTCGCCATCGATGCGTTCGACCTTGGCACTGGCACCCACGGTGAGCGTGGGCGTGTCGGTGGATGCACCGGTGGCGGCGGGCGCCAGCGTTCCGCCGAGCAGGGAATCGAGCGCAGAGGGAGATGCGGGGGCGGGGAGGGCACCGGGCGAAGCCGTGGTGGTGGGTGTGGCGGAGGCCACGAGCGGCGGCGCGGGTGCCTCAGGCGTTTGCTCCGGCGCGGCGGCAGGAAGCGCCTTCGCATCGGGGGAAGCGCGCAGGGCATTCCCTTCAGCGGCCAGGCCCGAAGTGGGCGCACCGCCTGACGCGCCACGTGGCCAGAACGCCGCGGCGGCGGCGGCGAGCAGGAGCAGGGCGGTGACCAGCCAGACGAAGCGCATTCAGCGCATCGTAGGTGCGATGCGCGGCGCGCCCGTGCCGGTGGCGATCGCCACCAGGATGTCGTGCACTGCGGTGCAGGGAAGCGGATCGTTCTCGGGCATGTACGCCGCGTCCGCGATGATGACAGGGGCGTACGGGGTGCCCGTCTCGATGCGTCCGTGGCTGCCGCGCACCAGGCTGGTGTCCAGAGGCACCGTCTGGATCATGGCGCGGAAGCCCAGCTTTCGCAGGGCGAGCCGCCCCGCCACATAGGCCTTCGGGGCGCGCAACTCCGGATCCAGGAAGAGTTCCAGCGGGTCGTAGCCGGGCTTGCGGTGGATGTCGACGGTGCGCGCGTAGTCGGGCGCCTTGGCATCGTCCAGCCACCACGGGTACGCGAACCAGCGCCGCGCCGCGGCGACCGCCACCAGGTCGCCGGTGCGCGCGTGGCGGATGCCCGCGGTGCGCTGCGCATCGGCGTCAAGGATTCGTTCGATGCCATCGGTGCGTGCCAGCGCATCGTGCGCGCGCGCAAGGTCGGCTGCATCGCGCACGTAGATGTGCGCCACTTGGTGGTCGCAGAGTGCGAAGGCGCGGCTGGCGCCCGGATCCAGGTATTCGCGGCCATCTTCCAGGCGCAATGCCAGCAGCCCCGCTTCGCGCAGCGCGCGATTGGGCGCCACGGCCGAGTCCACCGGTGCGATGCCATATTCGCTGACCACCACCACCTGGACGCCACGCTGCTCGAAGAACGCAAGCAGCGCGCCGAAGACGCGATCGAGCTCACGGATCTCGGCGTCCACGCGCGCATCCTGGGGCCCGAACTTCTGCATGCAGTAATCCAGGTGCGGCAGGTAGACCAGGTGCATCGCGGGGGAGGAGCGCTCCTCGATCTCCATGGCCGCGCGCGCGATCCAGTCGGTGCTGCGGATGTCCGACATCGGTCCCCAGAAATGGAAGAGGGGGAAGGTGCCAAGCGAGCGCTGCAGCTGGTCGCGCAGTTCCGGCGGATTGGTCCAGCAATCGGGGACCTTGCGGCCGTCGGCGCGGTATTGCGGGCGCGGCGTCGCGCTGATGTCGGCGCCGCTGTACATGTTGAACCACCAGAAGCTGTTGGCCACGACGGGCGGCTGGGCGCCTGTGGCGCGCGCGCGAAGCGTGTCCCAGAGCTTCGGTCCCTCCACCAGGTGATTCGACTGCTTCCAGAAGTGCACTTCCTGCAGTTGCCGGTCGAACCAGCCGTTGCCCACGATGCCGTGCGAATCGGGGCGGCGCCCCGTCAGCATCGATGCCTGCACCGTGCAGGTGACGGCGGGCAGGTCGGGGGTCATGGTGCGGATGCCCCCCCTGGCGCGCGCGAAGGCGGCCAGCGCAGGACACTTGCCGCGTGCGAAGACCGCAGGGCAGAGGCCGACCAGGTTCAGCACCGCAACGCGCATCGGGGCAGGATAGGTGGAGCCGGGCGGGGCGAATCTCACGCAGTGCTCACCGCGTGCACATGGAAGGCGAATGCGGCGGGTGCACAATTCCCGCGTCGAAGGGCGTGGAGCAGTTGCACGCGCGATGTTGTTCGGGGCATGATGTTCGCCCACGCAGCGCGGGTCCCAGATGAAGTTTGGGGCCCGCGCTCCATTTTTGGCCCGGTCGCGCCGAACCGCAGCACGCGCCCTTCGCGCCCTTCGCGCCCTTCGCGCCCGTCGCGGGTCACCACAACCACGCACGTCAGGTTCCCCGTGGCCCCCCCGTGACCGCCGTTGCCGCGTGCAACCGGGCAAACCGAACCCCTGCGGCGAGGAGCTGCGCCTCGAACTGCGGCGCCCATCCGCGATTGGCCGCCGGGCTGGCGGGGCTTGGGTGAAGCGCCTGCGAGATGGGTGGTGCGCTGGCGCCAAGTGCAGCAAGCGCAGTGCGTGCACGCGCCGCGGCGAATGCGCCGAAGCCGACCACGTGGCTGGGGGCGATCGCGCGGACGCACGCCACCAGTGCCTGGTCGCACGCAGCTTCCAGCGCGCGCAGGGTCGCGCCGTCGGACCCCGTGCGCGGCAGCTTGTCCGGCGTCAGGTTGGCGCCGGTGGCGCTGACAAAGGCCAGCGGGCACCAGTTCCAGATGAATGCGCTTCCGAAGAACGCTTCGGATGTTGCGAAGCGCTCCCGTGCCCACCCCCAGACACGCGCGCCGCTCACTTCGCTTCGGGTACAGGCAAAGCCCTCGACGGGCCGCTTGGGATGGACATGCGCAGGCGCCACGATGCGTGCGGTGCTGGCGTCGATCCCCAGGAACTGGCGCACCGCGGACACTTCGCCGAAGGGGATCCCCGTCTGCACCATGCCAAAAGGGCCGGGATTCATGCCCACGAAGAGTGCGGTCACGCCGTGCTGCGCACGCCCCAGGTATGCGCGGTGCGCGCCCCACGCATAGTCAAGCGGGTGGTAGGTGCACGCCACCGGCGCCCGGAAGCGCAAAGCGCCGCACTGCTCGCGGAGGTTGGCGGCGGCGGCAGTCAGTGCGGTGACGTGGGGAGGCGTGCGAGGCATCTGGTTGCGGGCGCGAGCAGGCGTGCATTGCGTCCGTCGAGCGCACTCCGGCGCGTCGCGTCAACTCTACAGCTCGTAGCGCAGCCCCAGGTAGAGGCGGATGTCGTTGTGGTTGTCGTCGGCGGGCACCTTCGACTGGTACTCCCATCGCGCCCCGCCCAGGAAGGAGAGGTTCGAGGGCGGGTCGATCTTCAGCTGCCACTCCAGGCGGCTGAGGGTGCGGAACTCGCCCAGGTCCGCTACGTCGGGCGCGATCCACGCCGACCCGATGAGCGTCTGCTGCGGGCTGATGCGCCAGTTCCACTCCAGCTCGCCGTAGAGCTCGGGCGTCGTGGTGTCGGAGTTCCCGAATTCATGGCTCACGCCGGCGCCCAGCTTTCCCAGCAATTTCAGTTCCTTCTGGTCGTAGAAGCGGTAGCCGAAGCCTGCCCAGCCGGACAGCCGCTCCTCCCATGCCTCGGTGCCCGAGTACTGCCCCTGCCCCTTGGCGAACCAGAGCCACTTGGAGTCCTTTCCGAAGTAGTGGTCGTAGACGGTGGTGACGAGCAGGTTGTTGTCGGTGGTGCTGCTGTTCACGGTCTTGAAGAAGTACTCGGCGTTCGTGGACCAGCGGTCGACATCCTTCAGCTCATAGACGATCGACGCCGCCACGCGGAAGTCGATCTGCTTGTCCGTCGCCTGCGAATAGTTCGCGTTGCCGTCGAAGATGAACTTCCATGCGCGCGGCGGCGGTTCGGGCAACGGGATTGCCAGCATCGCCGGATCCACCGTGGGGGCCATCCCGCGCGGTGCGCTCTGCAGGTCGTTGGCGGCGGCGGAATCCAGCACGCGCACGTCCGGTTCCTCGGCAGCGCGCACCGGCGTGGGAGCGCGCAGCAGCGGCGGAACCTGCCTGTCGGACGCGGGGCCTTGCGCGGGGGCCGGCAGCGGCGCCAGCACTGCCAGGGGCAGCGTCACCTTGCCCAAGACAGGGTGCTGGATCACCACTTCATGGCTGTCCTGGCTGACGATGGTGCCACGGATCACATCGCCGTTTGCCAGGCGGAATTCGCGTGTTTCGTCCACCGCCGCCGCTGCGCACGCTGCCGCACACAAGGCCAGCGCCGCACCGATGGCACGAGGTTTCATCCGTCCTTCGCTCATGGTGCGGAAAAGTAGACGCGACCGCCCGCCCCAGGCGGAAACGCGAGCATTTCCCGGCAGATTATTCAGACTCCCAATTCCGGAGATTGCGGCAAATGGGGTGGACTTCCTGCGCCATGGCCCCACAATGTCGCGATGCCACTCGCTTTCATCGCCGCTGCCTCCCTCGCCCTCTGCACGCCACCCATCGCCCAGCCAGGTTCGCTTGGCGCGCTTGACCTGGCGGCGCTCTCCTCCGATGCCCCTGCGCAGGCGCTGACGCTTGACTTGCCCGGCCGCGGACCCACCACGTTGCTGCTTTCGCGCGTGCAGGCGCCCGGAACGATGATCAATGTCGAGGTCGCCCGCCGCACTGCGCGCGGGGTGCAGAGCCGCAGCGTGCAGGTGCCCGCTCCCGCGGCATGGCACGGCTGTGTCGCTGGCGCCCCCGATGCGCGCGTCTACGTCGGCGCGGGCGCCGACGGACTGGTCGCGGGCCTGATCCAGATCACCAACGACACGTGGTGGATCGCATCGCCGCCGCGCAACGCGGCCGGCCCTGCGCTGATCTCGCACGAACGCGCCTTCGAGGGGTTTGACCTCTCGGGGCTGCGCTGCCACACCGACGAGCTTGCGGTCACCGGCGACGGGGAGGCGGGGGCCGGAAACGGCAGCACCGCGCTCACCGAGCCCTGCCGTGAGATCCGCATCGCCGTCGAGACGGACACCGAGTTCCTGGCCAACCTCTTCGGCGGCAACATCACCAAGGCGTCGCAGTACACCACGCTGCTCATCGGCGCGATGTCGGAGATCTACACCCGCGATGTGAACGCGCGGCTGCCCATGACTTACCTGCGACTCTGGGACGGCCCGGACGTGTGGACGCAGGATGGCAGCATCTCAGCGCAGCTGACGCAGTTCCGCGACTACTGGAACACCAGCATGGGCGCGGTTCGCCGCGACGATGCGCACCTTCTGTCGGGGCGCAACCTGGGCGGCGGAATCGCGTGGCTGCCCGGCCTCTGCGGCAGCTTTGCCTACGCCGTCTCCGCGAACCTGGGCGGTTCCTTCCCCTATCCGCTGCAGGACCACAGCGACGCCAACTGGGACCCGATGGTGGTGGCGCACGAGACGGGCCACAACTTCGGCGCACCCCACACCCACGACGGCTACGCCAGCCCGCCCGATGGCTGCGGCACCGGCGACTGCTCCCTGGCGTTCCAGGGCACGATCATGAGCTATTGCCACACCTGCGCGGGCGGCATGGCGAACATCTCGCTCGCCTTCCATCCCATGTCGATCGGGTCGATGTCTGGCCACCTGAACGGCGTCGGCTGCGACTATCGCGGCGTTGGCGTGCAGCCCTATGCGATGGGGGACTTCGCCACGGCGCTGGGCAGCGACCCACTGGTCATCGACGCGCTGGCCAATGACGTTGGCGTCAACTGCGACTCGGTCACGATCGCGTCGGCCTCCAATGTGAGCGCGCACGGTGGCACCGTCAGCGTGCTGCCGCCCTCGGGGCCGAACCCGGCGCAGCTCCAGTTTGCCGCGGCCGCGGGCTACTCCGGCGTCGACACCTTCAACTACACGATCCAGGACTCCACCGGGTCGACGGCCGTCGCGGTCGTGTCGGTGGACGTGCGGGCGTACCTAGCGGCCTCCAAGGTCACCGGCGATGCCGTGGGCGTCCGCGTCTCATGGTTCGCGATCCCCGAGAGCGCGCTGCTGCCTGATTTCACGGCACTTTCGCCCTATTCCGCCAACACGGTCCAGGCGATCAATGTCCCCTCGACGGGGGGCAACTTCTCGCTGAGCGGCCGCGCCGACTTGGTCGCAGCCGCCTTTGACGGATGGCTGAACGTGCCCGCCGGATCGGGCGGCCTGGTGCAGCTCTTCGTCGAGAGCGACGATGGTTCGCGCGTGCTGATCGACGGCACGGTGCTCGTGAACAACGATGGCCTGCATGGGATGGTCGAGCGCGGCGGCAGCATCGCGCTGCGCCCCGGCAAGCATCGCCTGCGCACCGAGTTCTTCGAGAACTACGGCGGCGCGGGCCTGGTGCTGCGCTGGATGCTGCCTGGTGGCGCAAAGGTCGTGGTCCCCAACTCGGCCTTCACCTGGGGCGGCACCGGGTACATCGCCGACCTGGACGCCGATGGAAGCGTCAACGGCGCGGACCTTGGCATCCTGCTGGGCGATTGGGGGCAGAGCGGCGCGCCCGGAACGCTGCGCAGCGACCTGGATCGCAACGGCGTGGTGGATGGCGCCGACCTTGGGCTGCTGCTGGCGGCGTGGGGAGGCTGACCGCGCGCATGTTGCACCTGGAGGTGCGCGGTTCCCTCACTCTGCCGTGAATCGGTGCACCATGGTGTGCCGATAGGTCACGCCCGGCCTGAGCGTGACATCGGTCCATCCGGGCGCTTCGCGGCGGTTCGGGCTGTCGGGAAACGCCTGTGTTTCAAGGGAAACGCCGCCGAACTTGTCGTGCACGGCGACCGGTGCGCCTGCCGCGACCGGCTTGCCCATGACGCCGTCCAGGAAGTTGCCGGTGTAGATCTGGATGCCTGCCTGGTCGCTGAAGAGCGTGAGCGTCCTTCCGGAGGTCGGATCATGCAGCACGGCGCTGAGCCACAGTGCCCCTTCGCGCGGTGACTGGTCGAGCACCAGGTTGATGTCGTAGCCGCCGGGCGACGCGTCTGTCGCAGGCAACGCGGCGATCTCCGCGCCAAGCGCCTTGGCGTTGGTGAAGTCGAAAGGCGTGCCCCGCACCGGCAGGATCTCGCCCGTGGGGATCATGGTGGCATCAACAGGTGTGTAGCGCCGCGCGGGCACCTGCAGGGTGTGCCCGAGCACGCTGCCGCTGGCATGTCCCGCCAGGTTCCAGTAGGTGTGGTGCGCGACGTTCACCACGGTGGGCGCGTCGGTGGTGGCGGTGATCGCGATGCGCAGCTCGTTTGCTTCCGTAAGCGTGTAGGTGATGGCGGCGTCGACCGCGCCCGGATAGCCCTGGTCGCCATCCGGGGAGTGCAGGCGCAGCGTCAGCGCGGGCCCCGCACCGGTCAGGGCGCCCGTCGCGCTCCAGGGCACCTTGTCCCATCCCCGCACGCCGCCGTGCAGGTGGTTCACGCCGTTGTTGGTGTCAAGCTTGACCTGGCGGCCGTCCAGCACGAAACGTCCGCGCGCGATGCGATTGGCGCAGCGCCCGGCATTCGCGCCGAAAAACGGGTTGTTCTCGATGTATGCCCCCAGGCTCGGCCGGCCCAGGACGACGTCCTCGATGGCGCCCCTCCGGTCGGGTGCCGTCAGCCGCACTAGCAGCGCGCCATACTCGCAGACCTGCGCTTCCATGCCGCGCGCGTTGCGCATCGTCCACAGGTGGATGGTGCGGCCGTCGACGCTTCCCCAGGGCGTGCGCTCGATGCTTGCGTGTGGCTTGTGGGCTGTGTCCATGGCGGTGCCGATCTGCGCGGATGGGTGTGGTGCGGATCGGTGCATCGCGGTCCGCCGCGGTTCGCTTCGCATCAGTGCGGTGTGCCTATGTCCGTGGCGCGCGCACGGCGCGTCGCACCAGTTCATCCGCGATCACGCCGGCCAGGATCACGCCGCCGATGACCGCGTACTCGATGTTGTCGGGAATGCTCTCGGCCAGCACGATGGCATTGCGCAGCACCTGCATCAGCGCCGCGCCGACCACCACGCCGGTGATGCTGACTTCGCCGCCCCGGAGGCTGCACCCGCCCAGCACGGCGGCGGCGATGGCATAGAGCTCGTAGAAGTTGCCGAAATCAGCGGGCTGCGCGCTGCCGACATCGCTGATGAAGAGGTAGCCGCCGAAGGCCGAGAGCGTGCTGCAGACCATGAACGCGAAGATCACCAGCCGGTCGGTGGGAATCCCGCTGTAGCGCGCCGCCTCGCGGTTGCGGCCAGTGGCAAGGAGCCAGCGCCCCCAGACGGTGCTGTGCAGGAAGATGGCGCTGGCAAGTGCCACCAGAATGAGCGAGAAAACAGGCATCGGGAGCGAGAAGTCCTCCAGCCAGGCGATGCCGAAGCTGGGAACCGGGACGCTCCCCGCACCGATGAAGCGGATGCCCTCGTACTCGCCGCGGAACCCCACGGTCTGGTCGTTGGTGATCCCGCGCGCCAGCCCGCGCTCGATCAGCAGGCCGCAAAGGGTCACCAGAAAGGGCTGGATGCGCAGCTTGGTCACCAGCAGGCCATAGATCAGCCCGATGCACGCGCCCGTTGCCAGCACCGTGGGCACCACCAGTTCCGGCGGCCAGCCGTGATCCACCAGCAGCCACGGCACCAGGATGCCCGTCAGGCAGACCACCGCACCGATCGAAAGATCGATGCCGCCCGCCGCGATGACGAATGCCGCGCCGATCGAGATGATGCCGAAGAGCGCGCTGCGGCGAACCAGGTTCTCGGCGTTGAAGGGTTGAAGAAAGGCGGGGCTGATGATGGCCGTCGCCACGCAGACCGCGATGAACAGGAGCAGGATCCCGGCGTCGGAGCGCACCAGGCGCGCGATCCCCCGCTTGGCGGCGGGCGGCGCTGGTGCAGGCACACTGTTCATGCCGCACCGCGCGCTTCGTTGGTCGCCATGCGCATGATCGATTCTTCGGTGGCGTCGGCGGCGCGCAGGTCCCCGACGATCGCGCCATCGTGCATCACCAGGATACGGTCGGCCAGCAGCAGCACCTCTTCCAGGTCGCTGCTGGCGAAGAGCACCGCGGCGCCCGAGTCGGCCAGCGCGCGGATCTCGGCGTGCAGTTCCTCGCGCGCGCCGACGTCGACGCCGCGCGAGGGTTCATCCAGCAGGAAAACGCCCGGGGCGCGGGCGAGCCATTTGCCGAAGACCACCTTCTGCTGGTTGCCCCCCGAGAGGGTGCGCGCCAGCGCGGCGGGTCCCGCGGTTCGGATGCGCAGGCGGCCGATCAGGTCGGTCGCGCGCGCCGTCTCCAGAGCGCGGCGCAGGAAGCCCCCGCGCGCCACGCTGGGCAGTGCCGCAAGCGACAGGTTCGCGCGCACGCTCTCCTCAAGCAGCAAGCCATGGTGGGCGCGGTCCTCGGGGACCAGCGCCATGCCCGCAGCGACGCTGCTGCAGGGTGCATGCGGTGGGACCGCCGCGCCATCGACCAGCACCGCGGGCTGGTCCTGCTGCGCGTGCACGCGCGGCGCAATGCCAAAGATCGCCTCCAGCAGCTCGGTGCGTCCCGAGCCCACCAGCCCCGCGATCCCCACGATCTCGCCCGCACGCACCTCAAGGCTGCAGCGCGACTGGGGGTACGCCGTGGTGCGCACCTGGCGCACCGCCAGGCGCACCGCGCCGGCGGCGCCGCTGCGCGGTGCGCGCTCCGGGATGTCGCGGCCGATCATCGCGCGGACCACCTGCATGCGCAGTGTGGCGCGGTCGGCCGCGATCCGCTCCGGCGCCGGCCGCGAAGTCTCCGCCCGCACCGCAATCGTCCCGCTGTTCCGCCCGTCGCGCAGCACTTCCACGCGATCCGCGGCGTCCAGCACCTCTTCCAGCCGGTGCGAGATCATCACCACCGCGCGCCCGCGCGCGCACAGGCTGCGCACCAGCGCCAGCAGGCGCACCGTCTCGCCGGGGGTCAGCGTGCTGGTCGGCTCGTCCAGCACCAGCAGCCGCGCATCGGCGCTCAGCGCCTTGGCGATTTCCACCAGCTGCCGCTTGCTCACCGAGAGCGCGCCCACCGGCGCCTGGGGCGAGTCGTCGAAGCCAACCTGCTCCAGCGCCAGCATCGCACGCCGGCGCAGCTCGGCGCGGCGCACGAAGCCCGCGCGGCGTGGCTCGCGGCCCAGCATCACGTTCGCGCAGACGTCCAGGTTCTCCGCCAGGTTCAGCTCCTGGTGCACCAGCGTGATGCCGCGCGCCATCGCATCGCCCACCGAGCGCAGCTGCACGGGTGCGCCATCCACCAGCACCTGCCCCTGGTCCGGTGCGTGGATCCCCGCCAGCACGCGCATCAGCGTGCTCTTGCCTGCGCCATTCTCGCCCACGACCGCCACGCACTCGCCCGCGCGCACCTCCAGCGAGACACCGCGCAACGCGTGCACCCCGCCGAAGCGCTTCTCGATCGCCACAAGCTGGGCGAGCGGCGCGGTCACTTGCCCAGCAGCTCCTTCAGCTTCGCCTCGAAGGCGTCCACGTTGTCCTTGCGGATCGCACGCGCGGGGATGTTCACGAAGCCATCCTTGGGCAGCGCGCTCGCATCGCCCTTGCACAGCTTCACCAGCATCTCCATCGAGCGATAGCCGTAGTTGTACGGGTCCTGCACCACCGTGCCGCTGCAGGTTCCGGTGCGGATCGCCGCCAGCGTCTCGGGCGCCTCGTCGAAGGCCACCACCTTCACCTGCCCAAGCTTGCCCGCACCCTTCAGCGCTTCAAGGATCAGCGGCGGGTTGTACTCAAAGAGTCCCACGAAGCAGTTGATGTCAGGTGTGCGGCTGAGCGCGTCCTCGCAGTTGGCCTTCGCCTTCACGCGGTCGAACTGGTCGGTCAGCGTGCCCAGCACCTCGTACTTCGCCCCCTTGATGGGCGTGCTGGGCGGATCGATGCGCTTGGGGTCGCGGGTGCGGTCCAGCAGTTCGTCCATCAGCCCCTGCCGGCGCAGCTTGGCGTTGTCCTGCTCCAGGCGGCCCACCAGGATGAAGACCTTCCCGCCTTGCGGCAGCGCCTCCTTCACCAGCGTGCCGCAGAGGCGCCCCGCCTCATAGTTGTCCACGCCGATGTACGCCAGCCTCTTGGACTTCGGCGCATCCGAGTCGTGGGTGATCAGCAGCGTGCGCTTGGCGATGCGGTCCAGCACGTCCGTCTGGTTGTCCGCATCGATGGGGCTGACCGCGATGCCATCGACTCCGCGCGTGACGCTGTCCTCCAGCATGCGCTTCTGGCCGCTGACGCCATCGGTGGGCATCAGCACCTCCACCTGGCAGCCCAGGTCCTTCTGCGCCTGCTTGGCGCCGGTGGCCGCGATCGTCCAGAAGCTGGCGACGCCGTTGGTGATGAAGGCAAGCTTTGGGTGCTCCTTCGGTGCCTTGGCGTACTGCTCGATGCGCGCGCGCGCCGCGTCCTGCGCCATCGGCGCCAACGCGGCCAAACATGCGAAGGAGGCGACAGCCGCAAGGAGGGCGATCGTGCGGGTGCGCGTGCGTGTGATCCTGGTGTGCATGGGTGCTCCGGGGGCGGGGGGCCTTGGGGGGTCAATCGACGAGCAATCGGCAATCAAGCAGCGGTCATCCGACGGTCATCCCGCCATTCACCGGGATGTCCACGCCGGTGATGAAGCTGGCCGCGTCGGAGGCCAGGAAGACCACCGCACCGCCGACATCGGCAGGGACGCCAAAGTGTCCCATGGGGATCAGCTTGCGGTACGCCTCCTTGGCCTCCACGGGGTCGTTGGCGTGGCGTTCCACGGGAATCCACCCCGGCGCGACCATGTTCACCGTGATGCCCCACGGGGCCAGCTCGACGGCCATCGAGCGGCTCCATCCCGTCTGTGCCCCCTTGGCGGCGACGTACGCGCTGAAGGGGGCGACGCCGCGGCGGAACACCTCGCTGGTGATGTTGATGATGCGTCCGCGCCTGGCGCGCTTCATGTGCGGCAGCACCTCGCGCGTGACCAGAAAGGGGCTCTTCACGAAAAAGTCCAGCATCTGCTGGTGGAAGGCCCAGTCGTATTCCTCGATCGGCTTCAGCGGCTGCGCGGGCGTCGCGTTGAGGACCGCGATGTCCACCGGCCCGAGCGCACCGGCGATCTCGCGCACCATGCGCTGCACGTCGCCGGCGTCGGTGACATCGGCGCGGATCAGCATCCCCGTGCACCCGGCAGCGGTGAACTCGGCGAGCGTCGCCTCGGCCGCCTCGCGCGAATTCTGCCAGTTGATCGCCACCTTCGCCCCCGCGCGCCCCAGCGCGAACGCCATCGCCTTGCCGAGCCCGCGCGACGCGCCGGTGACAAGTGCGACGCGGCCGAGCAGGCTGAAGTCAGGGTTCGTCATGCAGCGCGCACTCTACTTACGCCAGCAGGCCGGGGATCGGCTCGGCGCCCTCGACGCCCACCAGCTTCTGGTCCAGCCCGGCGTAGAAGTAGGTCAACGCGTTGGGCTCCAGCCCCATGGCAGAGAGGATCGTGGCGTGCAGGTTCTTCACGTGGTAACGCTCGCCGACGCCGATGGAGCCCAGCTCGTCCGTCTGCCCCACGCTCACGCCCCCCTTCACGCCGCCGCCCGCCATCCACATGGTGAATCCCCACGAATTGTGGTCGCGCCCGGTCCCCACGGCGTACTCCGCGGTGGGCTGGCGGCCGAACTCGCCGCCCCACACCACCAGTGTCTCATCCAGCAGGCCACGCTGCTTCAGGTCCTTCAACAGCCCCGCGATCGGCAGGTCGGTGCGCCCCGCGTGGTAGTCGTGGTTCTTCTTCAGGTCGGCGTGCGCATCCCAGTTGTCGTCGTTGTGCGAACCACCGGCGTAGATCTGCACGAAACGCACGCCACGCTCCACCAGCCGCCGCGCCAGCAGGCACTTGCGCCCGAACTCGTCCGTCTTCGCCTCGCCGATGCCGTACATCTCCTTGGTGGCCGCGCTCTCGCTGGCGAGCTCCACCGCCTCGGGGGCCGTCGCTTGCATCCGGTACGCCAGCTCGTAGCTCTCGATGCGGCTCTCCAGGTCGGGGTTGCCCGAGCGCAGCAGCGCATGGCGCGTGTTCCAGGTCTTCATGCGGTCCATCAGGCGCCGCTGCAGGTCGTCGGAGCGCCCGGCGGGGTTGGCCAGGTCCAGGATCGGCGGACCGTCGCCGCGCAGCACCGTGCCCTGGTAGAGCGCCGGCATGTACCCCGAGCTCCAGTTCTTGGCACCGCTGATCGGCCCCCCGGTGGAGTCCAGCATCACCACAAAACCAGGCAAATTCTGGTTCTCCGAGCCAAGCCCATAGTTCACCCAGCTGCCGAGCGCCGGCGCGCCGCCCAGCAGCTTGCCGCTGTTCATCATCAGCATCGCGCTGCCGTGGATCGGGCTCTCCGCGTACATGCTCTTGATGAAGGCGATGTCGTCCACGCAGGTGGAGAGGTGCGGGAAGAGGTCGCTGACCCACGCGCCGGACTGGCCGCGCTGGTGGAAGTTCCACTTCGGGCCCACCACGCGCCCCTCGCTCTTGTCGCCGCCGCGTCCCTTGGTCTTCACCGCAATCGTCTTGCCGTCGTACTTAAACAGGTCGGGCTTGTAATCAAAGGTGTCGATATGGCTGGGTCCGCCGTACATGAAGAGGAAGATGACGCTCTTCGCACGGCCGGGCAGCGCAGGCGGCTTCGACTGCAGCGGCGATGGCGCAGGTGCGGCGCTGGGCAACGCGGTGACGCCGTCGGCAGCGAAGACCTGGCGCTTCAGGAAGCCTTCCTGCGCAAGCATGCCCGCCAGCGCCACGCCCGTGAAGCCGCCGCCCGCCTGCCAGAGGAACTCGCGGCGCGTGCGTCCGCAGAAGCTGCCGCAAGAGCTGCCGCAAGAGCTGCCGTGGGGGGTTTGGTTCGCTTCGCTCATGGTGCCTCTCAGTCGATGGCCAGGAACTCGTTCAGGTTGAAGAGCACCAGGCAGTAGGCGGAAAGTGCCTGTTCCTCGCTCATTTTGTCGCGCGTGCGCAGCTCCGCGATGAAGGCCTCCGCTTCTGAAAGCTCCACCGCCTCGGGTGCATGCCCCGCCGTCAGCTGGCGCGCATAGGCCAGCTGCGCGCGCAGGTCGCCGGGACGCTCGCGCGCCACGCGCCTGGCCAGGTCCGCGGCGATGCCGTTGGTCAGCGCCCCGTTGATCATGCTCAGCGCCTGCGTCGGCTGCACCGTGGCGAAGCGCACCGGGCAGGCGCCATCCACGTCCGCCAGGTCGAAGACGGACAGCAGCGGGTGCTGCAGCGAACGCTTCAGGTGGATGTAGAGGCTGCGCCGCGTCCAGGTGCGCTCGGGGGTCACGGCCCAGACTTCGTCGGGACGCGAACTGGTGGCAAGCACCTCGGCGGGCATCGGCGGACGCACGCCCGGGCCGCCCATCTCGGTGCTCAGCGTCCCGGCCGCGGCCAGCATCCCGTCGCGCAGTTCCTCAGCGGTCAACCGGCGCATGCGGTAGCGCGAGAGCAGCTCGTTCCCCGCATCCTTGGCCAGCGCATCGGCCCCGGGCACGCTGGACATCCGGTACGCCGCCGAAGTCATCATCAGGCGATGCATCTTCTTCAGGCTCCACCCCTGCTCCACCACCTGTGCGGCCAGGTAGTCCAGGAGCTGCGGATTCGTGGGCGATTCGCCGAACTTTCCAAGGTCGTTGCTGGTGGGGCAGATGCCGATGCCAAAGTGGTGCTGCCAGAGCCTGTTGGCCAGCGTGCGCAGCGCCAGCGCGTTGCGCCGGTCCGCGATCCAGCGCGCCAGCGCCAGCCGACGTCCGCTCGACTCCTCGTGCGGCCGCGCCACGGGCAGCTCCGGCGCGAAGCGCGCGGCGATCAGCGGCACCGCGGGCTCCACCGCTTCGCCCAGCGCATGCGGGCTGCCGCGGATCATCACGTGGCTCTCCCGCGGCGCGGACTCCTCGCGCACGGCCAGCACCGTCTCGCCCTTCCAGTCGGGCGGCGTCATCTCCACCAGCACCTGGCGCAGCAGCTTCCACTTGGCAAGCGTTTTGGGATCGCCCGCGGCAAGCACGCGCTCCGCTGCGGCGGCCGGTGACAGCCCGGTCGCGATCGAGCGCAATTCGTCTGCGTCCAGCACGCGCGAATAGAAGCGCACCTCGTCGATGGTCCCCGCAAAGGGATGCGCGTCGGGCTTCATGGTGCCGATCGCGATCACGTCGGGCGAGTCCAGCGCATCCTTCGAGCCGGTCTTTGCGTCAGTGCGGACGCCATCCACCCAGAGCGCGATTTCGCCGCTTGCCCGCGAGCGCGTGAAGGAGACGTGGTGCCACGCTCCGTCGTTGTAGCCCGGCCCGCTGCTGATGAAGGTCTCGGGCGCGCCTGAACCGGCGGAAACATAGCCATTTGCGACCAGGCTCACCCCCCAGTCACGCACGATTCCAGGCACTTCGCCGTCCACCAGCCCCTTGCCCAGAAACCAGCGCCGGTCGCTGTCGCTGCCGCCGCCGACATCGGTGGTCTTGAACCAGAAACTCACCGTGAAGTCGTCCTGCACTGGGCGCCTCACCTCGACGCGGTCGTCGCCGGCGTCAAAGGTGAACGCGTGCCCGAATCGCCCGTCGGCGCCGAAGCCTGCGTCGCGCACCTTGGCATCGGGTGTCGTGGCGGATGGCGCTGCCACGGAATTTCTTGCGATTGCGCCGCGCTCGTCCTCGAAGGCGAACCAGGCGACCAGCCCATCCGCGGGGGCACGGTCGACGATCTGCCCCTGCGTCGCCCCTGCGGCGAGCCCGGCCGCACGCTCGATGGCGTCGAGCCCGGCAATCGTCTCCGCGCGCTGCGCCGCATACGCCGCGCGCTCCGTCTCGGGGTCGGCGTGCCCGAAGTCCTTGCGCACCATGCGCAGCACGTTGTCTGCCTCGATGCTGTTGAAGGGGCTTGCCTTGTAGGGCTTCACGCCCGCGAAAAAGGCCGCAAAACGGTAGTAATCCTTCTGCGGGATCGGGTCGCCCTTGTGGTCGTGGCAGCGCGCGCAGCCCAGGCCGATGCCCAGGAAAGTGCGCGCGGTGACATCGACGATGCCGTCCATGTCGTCCGCGAGCGCCTGCTGCAGGTCAGGGACCTCGTCGTCCCACATGCCCAGGCGGTAGTAGCCGGTGGCCACCAGCGTGCTGTAGTCGCGATCCGGCAGTTCGTCGCCGGCCAGCTGCTCCAGCACGAAGCGGTCGTAGGGCTTGTCTTCGTTCAGGGCACGCACCACCCAGTCGCGGTACTTCCATGCGGCGGGCTTGTCGCTGTCGCGCTCGAAGCCGTTGGTGTCGGCGTAGCGCACCAGGTCAAGCCAGTGCCGCGCCCACTTCTCGCCATAGCGCGGGCTGGAAAGCAGGCGGTCGACCAGCTGCTCGTACGCATCGGCGCGCGTGTCGGCGACAAAGGCGCGTACCTCTTCGGGCGTCGGGGGCAAGCCCGTCAGGTCGAAGGAGGCGCGCCGGATTAGCGCCTCGCGCGTCGCCTCCGGTGCGGGCGCGATCCCCTTCGCTTCCAGCTTGGCAAGGATGTACCGGTCGATCGGGTTTCGGCACCACGCGGCGTTCTGCACCGCAGGAGCGGCGGTCACCTCGATGGGCTTCCAGCTCCACCACGACTCGCGCGCCTGCAGTGCGCGCTTCTCGACCAGCGCCGAGGCAAGCGGGTCTGACTTCGATGCGTCTGCGTGGGCTGCGTCGGCTTGGGCGGCGTTGGCATGGACAGCGCCCGCACGGGCGGCATCCGCTTGTCCCGCGTTTGCATCACCGGCGCCCGCCTGGCCAGCCCCCGAAGTCGGGGCCGCGGCCCCAAAAAGCAACAGCACACACGCGGCGCTCGCGTTGGCGGGGCGCATCCGTCGGGCGGGTGCTGTCCTGGGCATCTCTCCTAACATAATGCCGCAGGATGCCGGGGTTGCAATCAACGGCCCGAGAAGCGCTCTTGGTATGGTGTTGTGCCACTTTCGCAAGGAGCCTCGCCTGATGGGTTCAGTTGTCATCGCAATTGTCAGCGCCTGCTGCATCTTCGGCGGCGCGGTCCTTGGCATGTGGATCAAGCAGCGCCTCCCCGGCCACCACCTGCGCGAGGAGTCCCGCGACACCATCCGGGTGGGCGCAGGCATGATCGCCACGCTGGCGGCACTGGTGCTTGGCCTCCTGGTCGGTTCGGGGAAGGGCTCCTTCGATGCCACCAACACGGCCCTCACGCAGATTTCCGCCAAGATCGTGCTGCTCGACCGGGTGCTGGCGCAGTTCGGGCCGGAGACCGCACCGATCCGCAAGCACCTCCTGAACGGCACGCTGCGACAGCTCACCAGCATCTGGCCCGAAGAGGCTGTCCCCGAGAACGCCGTCATTGACATGGAGCGCGCAGACGGCATCGAGTCGATCCAGGCGCAGATCGAAACGCTGGTGCCGCAGGACGACCGCCAGCGCCACCTGCTGAACCAGGCCACGCAGCTCGGCGTCGACTTGGCACAGGCGCACTGGCTGCTGGTTGAGCAGGAGCAGACGGAGCTGCCCATGCCGCTCCTGGCGGTCCTGGTGCTCTGGCTCTCGATGCTCTTCATGAGCTGGGGCCTCTTCGCGCCCCGCAACAGCTCCGTCGTGCTGGTCCTTTTCCTCTGCGCGATCTCGGTGGCCGCGGCGATCTTCCTGATCTCCGAGATGGTGCAGCCACTTGATGGCACGATCAAGGTGTCGAGCGCCCCGGTGCGCAAGGCGATCAGCCACTTGGGGCACTAGGCGCCGTGCCTGAAGCGGCCGAATGCGGCTCAGTCCGCCAGCGTGTTCAGGTACTGGCGCCACGGACCGACATCGCTGCGGTACTGCCACGCCATCGCGCGGCACGCCTGGCGGATGTGATGCAGGTCATGGACCGCCCAGGTGGAGAGCAGCTGGCCCACCGTCACGCGGCCGAGCGCCGGGTGCATGCCGGTGCGCACCAGGTCGGTGGGCGTGAGGCGCAGGGCGCGCAGGTCGTGGACGTTTGCTTCGCGAAGGCGCTGGAATTCGTCGAGCAGATCCGCCGGCGTGGCGTTCGCCCCCTGCGCCACCGTTGCATCGTGCGGGAAGGGATCGAAGGGGCGCCCCTCGCCGTGTCCCAGAATCCGCCGCAGGCGGGGCATCCAGTCGTCGCGCTCCGCGATGATCAGGTGCCCGACCACCTCGCGCGCGTTCCACGTCCCGGGCCCGTAGCGGCCCTCGGTCCACTCCGGCGCCAGGCCGGACAAGAGGCTGCACAAGACCGCGGGCGTGCGCTCGAGGACCTGAAATGTCCGTGGAAGGTCGTGCATGCGGTCGGCACAGTTCGTGGCGGGGCGTGGCGTTCGCGGGACTCCCGCACCCCCACCCAAGCACATCGCGCGTCTTCAATCGGGGCGGCCGGATTCGAACCGACGACTTCCTGCTCCCAAAGCAGGCGCTCTACCAAGCTGAGCTACGCCCCGCATGCGGATTGAGAGTCTAGCGCGGCGCGGCGCGCACCACAGTCACCGCAGCGAAGCGCCGGTGAAACCAGCGATCTACGCAGCCCCAGCTACTCCCCGAAGCCGTAATTGGAGTTGGGGATCGTCCCGGGCAGCAGGCGGTCACGGAAGTACTTCCACTCGACGGCGAAGCCCGCGGCGGTGTCGATGGGCTGGTCGAAGAAGTGCGGCGTCTGGCAGAACTTCTCCACCAGGTCCTTGTCGGTGATCTCGTGCTGGCCGACGCTGCCATCGACGTAGCTCATGGTGATCGCGTCGGGGTTCCAGATCGCGGGCGTGTCCACCCAGTTGGGGGCCACGGGGCTCACGATCCAGCCGCCGTAGTTGGCGCCCTGCATCGTCGAGGCGCCCGCGCAGGCGGGGTTGTCCCCCTCGACGATGCTGTACATCGTGCGCGCGGGCTGCGAGATGCGCGCCATGGTGGTGGTGTTGAAGCTCTCCAGCGGCAGGCCCAGGTCGCCGGCGTACTTCACGAAGCGGCGGTCGCCGTTCACGCCATCGGTGTCGTCGGGGGTGCGCACGCCCACGAAGCTGTTCAGCGAATAGCTGCGCAGGCGCTGCCCCTGCGAAGGATCGGCGCCGTTGCCCACCGGGTTGGATGGCTCGTTCGGCGAGAGATAGACGCCGGGCGAGCCCAGGTACGAGTAGAGCTTGCCCTCCTCAAGCGCGCGCGTGCGCTCGAACTTCATGTTCGCGTTGGTGGGATCCTGCACCATGTACGGATCGGTGCCGCCCGCGGGCGGAGCCTTGTCCCAGACCCAGGCGTGCTGCAGCGTGTACAGCGACGCTCCCTGCGTCGGCGTCCCCGTCGAGGTGTTCCACTGGAAGACGGTGAGGTCGGGATTGGTGTGCGGGCTGACCCAGCGCCCCGCGTTGGAAGTGGCGTAGGCGGTGCCCGCCTGCGCAATCTGCCGCTGGTTGGCCAGGCACTTCATCGTGCGCGCCTTCTCGCGCACCGCCGAGACCGAGGGCAGGATGAGCGCGACCAGGACCGCGATGATCGCGATGACCACCATCAGCTCGGTCACCGTGAAGGCGCGTGCTGCGTCCGGTTCGGGGCGGGGACGGCGAGGGAACAGGGCTTGCATCAAGGTGGACACCATAGATCAATACGGCGTCCATCCCGTGCATCGACGCACGGTCGTCCGAGAATGAGGGAAATCTGCACGCGACCGGAGGCCGCGGGATCCGCATTTGGGGTCCCGCCGCGCTCAGCTGCCGCCTGAGAAGCCCAGGGTGGAGTTGGGGATCACGCCCGGCAGTTGCCGGTCGCGGAACCACTTCCAGTCCACCGCGAAGCCCGCCGAGGGGTCTGCGGGCTGGATCCAGCGGTGTGGCGTGCCGCCCATGGTCGGGTCCCAGGCCTTGGGGAGCAGCGTGTTGTTTTTCAGCTCGTATTTTTCGAAGGAGCCGTCCACATACGCCAAGGTCACTGCGCCGGGTGACCAATATGCCGGCGTGTCGATCCAGCGCGGGATCAGCGGGTCGATGAGCCAGCCCAGGTTGTTCCAGGAGAGGTTGTCATCCTCCACGATGCACATCATCGTGCGGCTGGGCTGCGGCACGCGCGCCACCGTGGTGGTGTTGCACGAGCTGATCGGAATGCCCAGGCTGGTCGGGAAGCTGGCCCATTCTTGCAGGTCGTCGGGCGAGCGCACGCCGACCCACGCATTCAGCGAATAGCTGCGGATGCGGCGGTTCAGGTCCGGTTGCGTCATGCTGAAGGGGTTGGTCGGCTCCTGCGGCGAGACGTAGACCGCGGGCGAGCCGATGTAGCTGAAGAGCGCGCCATCCTCCAGCGCCTTTGGCTTCTCGTAGCCGAACGTGGAGTTCCCCGAGGTGTAGGTCGCATTGTTCGGATTTGCGTAGACCCACGCGTGCTTGGTGGTGTAGAGCAGGCCCGTCGAGTTCTGCGCATTCTGGAAGACGTTGATGCCGCTCTCGGTGGCGGGGCTTGCCCAGCGTCCGCCGTTGTTGGTCGCATACGAGTAGTTGGCCAGGCCGATCTGCCGCTGGTTGGTCAGGCACTGTGTTGTGCGCGCCTGCGCGCGCGCCTTGGCGACGGTGGGGATCAGCAGCGAGACGACGAGCGCGATGACTGCCACGACCACCAGGAGCTCAGTGACGGTGAAGCCCGGGAGCGCGCGCGGCGAGCGTTGCCCCGCGGCAACGGCAGCCGGCCGCAATGCACCAGCGGGGCATGACGCAGTCTCAAGGACAGGGGCGTTCCGTGGATTCATCAGGCACTCTCCGCAATGGGCTTGACCGAAACCGGCCTGGCGGCCGGATCCTTGCAGCGGGACGCTGCGCGCCCTGCAAAAGCACCACAGTGACGCGCTTTCATGCTAACCCCGCCCCCCGCGAATGCAAGGTTTCTGTCGGGAACCGGGGTTGGATAGACTCGTTTCATGCTCAGCAATGCCCTTGGATGCATCGTTCTGGCGGCCGGCCTCTCCCCGGAGATGCCCCTCTCCGCCGCCCTTCCCGCCTCCGCCCCGGCTTTCGCCGCAGCCTTCGCCCCAGCGGCAATCCACACTTGGGCTGCACCGCATGCCGCGGCCGACGAGGCGCTGAAGGGAATCTCACAAGAGGACCAGTCCAAGTACAAGGAAGCCGTCGCCCATGGGCTGACGCAGCGGCAACTCTCTCTGAAGATGCGCGCGGCCCTGGCCAAGATGGTGGCCAATCGCCCCCCGAAGGATGAAGACGTCAAGGCGTACGAAGCGGCCCTGAAGGCGCTGGACAAGGAGTCCGCCGCGACGTACGAGGTGATCAGCCAGGAGCGGTGGACCGAAGCGGACCGCACGAAGATGGCGGACATCATTGCCAAGATCGTCTCCGCAGAGGTGCCAGCTGCAGCGGCCCCTGCGCAGCCCAAGAAGGGCTGAGGCCCAAATTGGCGGTGATGTGCGCGCTCCTGCCGATAGAACCGGAATGGACATCGGCATCGAAGGCTCCGCCCCCGAAGGCGGCGGCGCGCGTTCGCGCTGGCCGACGGCGGTCGCGTGGATCGTGACCGTGGTCGGCGCGGTGGCGATCGCGTGGTTCGGCTTCGACTTGCTGCGGCAGTGCTCGCCGGTGGCGGTGGCCGATCGCGCGGGCGGCGCCATACGCGACGCTGCGCGGACGATGGCGGACGTGCTGAAGCCCACGGTCGTCTCGAACCCCATGGTGGTCCTGCGCGGCGAGGATGACACGCCGAAGCTGGTCGTCTACACGCACGCCGCGGATGTGGCTGATGACTTGACCTACGACGGATGGTTCGGCGACACCTACAGCCGCATCGTGGCGAAGAACTGCCGTGTGCAGTTCGTGGTGCCGCTGGACGAGATGACGGCGGAAGACATCCTGTTCGTGCCCGGGCGCGAGGGGGAACCGGCACGCATCGTGGTGCTGGCGCCGCGGCCGCGTGTGGACGCGGAGATGCTGGTGATCGCGCCGGAGTCCATTGAGTTCACCGAGCGGAACTCAGGGCTGCTTTACGCGCGAAGCTGGATTGGGATGGACAACCGGGAGTCCCTGACGCGGAGCCTGCGGCCGCGCTTGCTTGAGGCGGTCGGAGAGGCGGGGGTGCGCGCGCGGGCCGAGCGAGCAGGGCGCGAGTTCTTCGAGAAGCGGTTCGCAGAGTGGCTCTTGCCAGGCGTGCGGCTGGGTCGGGACGTCCGCGTCGACGTCCGCTGGAAGTAGCAAAATGCGCCGGGCATCCTTTACCGATCTGCGCAACGGCGCGTGCGGAGCCCCACGGCACGCCTATTTGAGCGTGATCTTCGACAGGTCTTCCGTCGGCGCGGGCCAGTCCAGCTTCAGGCCCGCGAAGGTCCGGCGGAGGACTTCGCTGACCAGCAGGTTTCGGAACCACTTGCGGTTGCTGGGCACGACGCACCAGGGGGCGTGCGCGGTGCTGGTGTTGCCGAGCATCTCCTCAAAGGTGTCGCTGTACTTGTCCCAGTAGCCGCGCTCGCGCACGTCGTTGATGCTGAACTTCCACTGCTTGGTCGGGTCCTCCAGGCGGGCGTGCAGGCGGGCCAGCTGCTCTTCCTTCGAGATCGTCAGGAAGAACTTCAGGATGATCGTCCCCTCCTCGGTCAGCATGCGCTCGAAGTCGTTGATCTGGCGACAGCGGCGCTCCATCTCCTTGCCCTTGGCGGAGCCGTGCACCTGCGGGACAATCACGTCCTCATAGTGGCTGCGGTTGAAGATGGCGATCTCGCCCTTTGCGGGGCAGAGCGAGTGCACGCGCCACAGGTAGTCGTGCGAGGCCTCCATGCTGTTGGGCTGCTTGAAGGAGCGCACCACCACCCCCTGCGGGTTCAGCGCGGTCATCACCTTGCGGATCACGCCGTCCTTGCCCGCGGTGTCGATGCCCTGCAGCACGATCAGCATCGCCTTGCTGCGGTTCGCCCAGAAGCGCATCTGCTGCTCGACCAGTTCCTGCAGGTTCGCCTCCAGCCGCACCTCGCCATCGGGCTTCTCAAAGCCGCCGTCGGACTCGGGGTCCCACTTCGACAGCTTCACGCGCGTTTCGGGCTTGATGAAAAAACCGTCGGTGTCAAGCTTCGCCATGCGCGCAGGGTAGTTCTGCGTGGCAGGCGCGTGCGCGTGGCAGCGCCGGTGGTCGGTCGCGCGACCCGCCGCATTCGCCCCGCCTCAGAAAGCGCAGTTGTTCGGCGTGCGCGGGAAGGGGATGCAGTCGCGCACGTTTCCCAGCCCCGTCGCATACGCGATCGTCCGCTCGAATCCCAGGCCGAAGCCGGCGTGCGGAACGCTGCCGTAGCGGCGCAGGTCGCGGTACCACCAGTACGCGGCGGGGTCCAGGTTCATCTCGCGGATGCGCGCGTCAAGCACGTCCAGCCGCTCCTCGCGCTGGCTGCCGCCGACGATCTCGCCGATGCCCGGCGCCAGGATGTCCATGGCGGCCACGGTCTTGCCGTCGTCGTTCACGCGCATGTAGAAGGCCTTGATGTCCTTGGGGTAGTTCATCACCACCACGGGGCGGCCGAAGACCTGCTCGGTCAGGTAGCGCTCGTGCTCGCTCTGCATGTCCATGCCCCAGTGCGGCGCGTACTCGAACTTCACGCCGCCCGCGGCGCCCTTCTCCACCAGGCGGATCGCCTCGGTGTATTCGATGCGCTCGAAGCTCAGGCTGACGAACTTCTCCAGCCGCGCGATGGCCTCCTTGTCCACGCGCTCGACGATGAACTTCATGTCGTCCGCGCGCTCCTCGAGCACGCTGCGGAACATCGCCTTCATCAGCCCCTCGGCGCAATCGGCGTCCATGCTCAGGTCGGCGAAGGCGATCTCGGGCTCGATCATCCAGAACTCCGCCAGGTGGCGGCTGGTGTTCGAGTTCTCGGCGCGGAAGGTGGGGCCGAAGGTGTAGACCTTGCTCAGCGCAAGCGCCCAGCACTCCACGTTCAGCTGCCCGCTCACGGTCAGGTGGCTCTCCTTGCCGAAGAAGTCCTTGCTGAAGTCCACCTTGCCATCGGGGGTGCGCGGCAGGTTGGCCAGGTCCAGGGTGCTGACGCGAAACATCGCGCCCGCCCCCTCGCAGTCGCTGGCGGTGACGATCGGCGTGTGGATCCAGAAGAAGCCGTTGTCGCTGAAGTAGCGATGCACCGCCTGCGCCATGGTGTGGCGAATGCGCCCCACGGCGCCAAAGGTGTTGGTGCGCGAGCGCAGGTGCGCGTTCTCGCGCAGGAACTCCATCGTGTGCGCCTTGGGCTGGATCGGGTAGGTGTCCGGGTCCTCGACCATGCCGTAGACATGCAGGCGCTCCACCTGCATCTCAAGCTGGCCCGGCTTGCCCTGCACCTCGACCAGCCGTCCCTCCGCCTCCAGGCTGCAGCCGGCGGTCAGGCGCATCACCTCGGCCTGGTAGTTGGCCAGCGTGTTGGGGACCACCAGCTGCAACGGGTCGAAGCAGGAGCCGTCGGAGAGGTTGACGAAGCTGACCCCGGCCTTCGAATCGCGGCGGGTGCGCACCCACCCCTGGACGATGGCTTGGCGGTCGGTCCACTCGGCGGGGCGGCGGCGGATGGCAGCAATGGGGGTCCCGTGATGCATAAGCGGTGCAGGGTAGGCGGGATGCGCGCTGCCAGAGTGGCAGCAACGGGGGCGCAGGGGCGCACGGGGTGACATCGGAAGGAGGGATCCGCGGGCCGTCGTGGACCCTAATGGCGCATATTATTAGCCATTACAGCCCCATCCCACCGCAGCATCTTGGCACGCCCGTTGCACCTAGATCTGGTCCCGCGCATGCGCTTCCGCACCCACGATCACCAGTCCGCCGACCACACTGCCTTTGGCGGTGCGGCGCCGCGCGGGCCACGGCTGAACCTGCTGCTGACCACCGGTGGCTGGCAGCAGGACGCGTGGGCCGTCGCCGTGCCGCAGATCCTGGAGCCGCTGGGGGTGAACGTCATCCGCGCCGGCTCGGGGGTCGAGGCGACCAATGTCATCCGCACCTGCTGCGTGCACATCGCCGTGGTGGACTTGGCGCTGCCGCTGGACGCCAGCACGCTGGGCAGCGAGCCCGCGGGCACGCGCGTGATCCAGCTGCTGCGCCGGCTGGACGCGCCGCCGCCGATGGTGGTCGTGCGCCCGCCGCAACCCACGCGCCGCGAGAGTGCGCGCGGCCTGGTGGACGCGCTGCTGGACGGCGCCTTCAGCGTCGTGGACCGCCCGTGCCATCCCGAGACGATGCTGCGCCTGATGCAGCGCATCCTCGAGCGGCACTACATGAACATGCACGCCGAGCGCGCGCCCAACGATCCCGTCTGACCGCTTACTGACCCCGTTTCACCATCAAAGGAGACATGAAGCAATGAAGGTTCGCCCACTCGGAGACAAGATCCTCGTCAAGCGCGACGAAGCCGCCACCAAGACGGAATCGGGCATCTTCCTGCCCGAGACCGCCAAGGACAAGCCCAAGCAGGGCAAGGTCATCTCGCTCGGCGCAGGCATCCTGAACAAGGAAACCGGCGCGTACCTGCCCTTCAGCGTGAAGAAGGGCGACACCGTCATCTTCAGCAGCTACTCGGGCACCGAGGTCAAGATCGACGGCGACGCCTTCCTGATCATGACCGAAGAAGAGATCCTCGGCGTCGTGGAGTGATGCGCCGCCGCATCTCCCCGCCGCCGCAGCGCCCGCATTCCGGGCCATCCAACAGACACCCCCTGAAAGGACATTGATTCCATGGCATCCAAGCAGATTGCATACGACGTTGACGCCCGCGAGAAGATCCTCCGCGGCGTGCAGAAGCTGGCGAAGGCAGTGAAGGTCACGCTGGGCCCCTCGGGCCGCGTGGTCATCCTGGAGAAGTCCTTCGGCGCCCCGACCGTCACCAAGGACGGCGTGACGGTGGCGAAGGAGATCGAGCTGGAGTGCCCCTACGAGAACATGGGCGCGCAGATGGTGAAGGAAGTCGCCAGCAAGGCGTCCAAGGACGCAGGCGACGGCACCACCACCGCCACGGTCTACGCCGAGGCGATCTACAGCGAGGGGCTGAAGAACATCACCGCGGGCGCCAATCCCACCTTCATCAAGCGCGGCATCGACAAGGCGGTCGAGACCGTCGTGGCGCAGCTGCAGAAGATGTCCAAGCCCGTCAAGAGCAGCACCGAAATCGCCCAGGTGGGCGCGTGCAGCAGCAACCAGGACAAGCAGGTCGGCCAGATCATCGCGCAGGCGATGGACAAGGTGGGCAAGGATGGCGTGATCACGGTCGAGGAGGGCAAGAGCCTGGTGACCGAGGTCGAGCTCCTGGAAGGCATGCAGTTCGACAAGGGCTACCTGAGCCCGCACTTCGTCACCAACGTGGCGCAGATGGAATGCGTCCTTGAGGACGCGTACGTGCTGATCTACGAGAAGAAGCTCTCCAGCGCCAAGGACCTGATCCCGGTGCTGGGGAAGATCGCCGAGAGCGGCAAGCCGATCCTCATCATCGCGGAAGACGTGGATGGCGAGGCGCTGGCGATGCTGGTGGTGAACAAGCTGCGCGGCGTGCTGAAATGCGCTGCGGTCAAGGCCCCCGGCTTCGGCGATCGCCGCAAGGCGATGCTCGAGGACATCGGCGTCCTGACCGGCGGCGAGGCGATCATGGAGGAGCTGGGCGTCAACCTTGAGAACGTCGAGCTGAAGCAGCTTGGCAAGGCGAAGAAGATCACGGTGGCCAAGGACTTCACCACGATCGTCGAGGGCGCCGGCAAGACCAAGGACATCCAGGGCCGCATCGAGCAGATCAAGAGCCAGATCGAGGCGACCACCAGCGACTACGACCGCGAGAAGCTCCAGGAACGCCTGGCCAAGCTGGCCGGCGGCGTGGCGCAGATCAACGTGGGCGCCGCGACCGAGGTGGAGATGAAAGAGAAGAAGGCCCGCGTCGAGGACGCACTGCACGCGTGCCGCGCTGCGGTCGAAGAGGGCATCCTTCCCGGCGGCGGCGTCGCCGTGCTGCGCGCACGCAAGGCGCTCGAGAAGCTCCGCAAGGAGCTCGAGGGCGACGAGCGCGTGGGCGTGGACATCGTGATGCGCGCGCTCAGCAGCCCGATCAAGCAGATCGCCAGCAACGGCGGCCTTGACGGTTCGCTGGTGGCGCAGAAGGTCGAGGAGTCCAACGACCCCAGCTTCGGCTTCAACGCCGCCACTGGCGAGTACGAGGACCTGGTCAAGGCCGGCATCATCGTGCCGACGAAGGTGGAACGCGTCGCGCTGCAGAACGCCGCGAGCGTGGCTGCGCTGCTGCTCACGACGGAGTGCGCGATCGTGGACATCAAGGAGAAGAAGAAGCCGGCCGGCGGCGGGCACAGCCATGACCATGACATGGATTACTGAATAGCAGAGGGCGGGAGCCAGTGAGGGTTCCTGCTGCAGCGAAGACACCAGCCGCCCCCGCGAGGGGGCGGCTGTTTTGAATTGAGCGATATCCTGGGGAGCATGGTTGACGAAAGTTCACGGGGTTGGAATGCCGGCTTTCCAAAGTTCGCGGCCAGTCCGATTAGCGCAATTGTTGCCGCCCTCGAGAAACAGGTGTCCGGCGCATCGCCACAGCAGATCAGGGCATGGCGGGACTCAATTCCTCCACTCCAGGCTGAAGCAGGTGAAGTGCTCGATCAGCGCCCGGGTGCAAGCGAGTTCAGCGCGATCCTCGAGTACGTGATGCCGATGGAGTCGCGTCGCCCGGATTGCGTCTTTCTGATTGACGGAGCGGTGGTGGTCCTTGAGCTAAAGGGAAAGTCCGAACCGTCGCAGGCAGACATCGACCAGGTGGCGGCCTATGCGAGGGACCTCCGCTGCTATCACCGGGACTGCGAGCACCAGCATGTGCACGCGATGCTGGTGCCCACCCGGGCCCACGGCTTCATCGGACGTCGACAGGATGTCTTTGTCTGTGGTCCTGACGCCGTGGATGACTTGGTCAAGTCGCTGTCGCGCAACGGGCGGACCATCACGACCGCAGATCGCTTCTTGCAGGAAGAGGCCTACCGGCCACTCCCCACACTCGTCGCCGCGGCTCGTGAGCTGTTTCAATCGGGAACGCTGCGACGGGTCCATAGGGCTTCGGCCGCTACGGAACCGACGGTGACCAAGATCGCCGAGATCGCCTTGGAGGCAGCTCGAACCAAGACGAGGCGTCTGGTGCTCCTCACGGGCGTGCCTGGCGCCGGGAAAACGTTAGTGGGCCTTCAGACGGTGCACGCCCACTGGCTGGACGAATTGGCCATTGACAGGGGCGACGGGAGGCCGGCAGCACCCGCGGTTTTTCTGTCCGGAAATGGGCCTCTTGTCGACGTCCTTCAGTACGAGCTGCGGGACGCGGGTGGCGGAGGAAAGCTGTTCGTGAGGGGTGTCAAAGACTATGTCAAGCGCTACACGAGCAACTCAAAGCTGGTTCCACCTGAACACGTGCTGGTGTTTGACGAAGCTCAGCGAGCGTACGACGCGGCGATGGTCGCTTCGAAGCACAAGGTTCCACTCGCTGAGGCGAAGAGCGAACCAGAGCACTTCATTGAGTTTGCGATGCGCATACCGGAGTGGTGTGTCGTCGTTGGACTGATAGGCGGAGGGCAGGAGATTCACAAGGGCGAAGAGGGCGGGATCGTGCAATGGCGGCGTGCAATCGAAGGTTGCGGCGATCCCTCGGCGTGGGAAGTTCACTGCCCGGAGGGCATGAAGGGGGTGTTCTCGGGATTTCAGCGACCAATTGACATCGACCCCCGGCTAAATCTTGACCAGGAACTTCGATTCCATTTGGCGAAGCATGTCCATCGATTCGTCGCCCAGGTGCTAGACGGCGTTCCAGCTCACGAAAATGCGCAAATCGGGAACGAGCTCGAGACGCAAGGATTCCACTTCCGGGTGACCCGCGATCTCTCCGTCGCACGTGAATATCTGAGGGATCGATACAGCGATGAACCAGACAAGCGATTTGGGCTCATCGCGTCAAGCCGCGATCGCGACTTGTGCCGCTTCCGAATCTACAACGACTTCCAGGCGACCAAGCAAGTCCGATACGGGCCGTGGTATGGGACCGGCGAGAACGACCCGCAACAGCGCTCATGTCGCCGTCTTGAACAGTGCATCACGGAGTTCGGCGCGCAAGGGCTCGAGCTTGACGGTGCCCTTGTTGCGTGGGGGACTGACCTTCGCAGAGAAGGCGGCAGGTGGGATTCAAGCCGCGCGCGGAAGTACAAGGCAAGCGATGTGGACGTCGTCTCGCCACACCAACTGCGAGTAAACAGCTACCGCGTTCTGCTGACGCGGGGACGAGAAGTTTCGGTGGTCTTCGTGCCGCCGCTGATTGAGATGGACGAAACGGCCAACTATCTCACTGCATCAGGATTTCGCATGCTCTGATGTGCCAGCCTTACTTCGCCGGCACCACCGCATACTCAAACTCATACGAGTGCTTCCCGCCCGCCACGATGATCTTCATCGTGCCCACCAGGCCGGCGAGCTCGCCGGTGCCGGAGTCGGGGACCACGCTGACGATCAGCTCGGCGGCGCCGCGGTTCATCGTGCCGCTGTGCTGCAGGACGAAGGTGCCGGTGCGGCCGCCCAACGTGCCGGAGACCTGTTCGATCGCGACGTAACCGGCGGAGCCCTCGGTGCCCGTGCCCGCGCTCAGCATCTGGCCCTTGCTGGTGGCTTCCAGGTCGCCGTGGAACTGCTTCTCGATGGTCATGCGGCCGAGTTTCGTGTCCGCCGGCTGCGCGTCGCCGGTCTGCGGGGTGAGGGTGACGTCAAAGGAGCCGGCGGCGG
The DNA here is from genome assembly GCA_044230125.1 of Phycisphaerales bacterium. GTDB lineage: Bacteria > Planctomycetota > Phycisphaerae > Phycisphaerales > SM1A02 > UBA966. The sequence goes on along the minus strand of JBGARR010000001.1, from coordinate 149,086 downwards.
TGTGCATGGCGGGGGTGGCCTGTTTCTGCTTGTTGGTGGTGCTGGCGGGGTTCTTCGGCGCCGTGGCGGGCGGTGCGCCCTTCGCGGGGGTGGCCGTCTTTGCGGGTGTGCCGCTCTTGCTGCCTTGGCCCGCCTTGCCTGCCGCGGTGCCTGCGCCTTGCGTTGCGCCTCCACCAGCGCCCACCGCGTCGGGCGCGCTGCCGCCGTAGACCTCGTTCAGTGCGGCGGCCAGGCGCACTCCTGCGGCAGCGATGCGCTCCTCGACGGTGTTGAAGTTGGCATTGATGTATGGCTGGCCGATCTCGCCGTTGGCGGGCAGACCGCCATACAGGCTCTTTGTGATCGTGACTGACTCGTTGGCCCAGTCAACCGGGTCGTTCGAGGCGCGCCATTTGCGCAGCGTCTCGGCGTTGATCTTGCCGCGCACTGACTCGGCCCACTTGTCCCAGCTGGCTCCCCCCAGGCGGCTGTCGATCATGCCGCTGTCCCACAGCGCGTGCAGGCTCGTCTTCTTGCCGAAGAGCTTCACCGAGATCATGTTGCCGCCCTTGTCGTCGGCGTAGCTGGCGTGCAGCGGTTGGTGGATGTCCTCGATGAAGTGCGCGAGCAGCTTCAGCGCCTCGATGCGTTGCTCGCGCGTGGAAGCTGGGTCCTTCAGGACGCCCTTGTACTTGGTGATCGCGCCCAGGATGCACTCGCCCTTGGCGCAGTCGCGCGCCATGTCCACGCGATCGGCGCCGCGCGGGATGTTCACGTAGTGCAGCGGCTTCACCCAGTCGTATGAGGGGTCCTTGCGGATCTCGTCGGCCCAGTTGCTGGCATCCGCCAGTGACTGGCCCGCCAGCAGGTCGTCGACCGCTTTGCGCGCCTCGGGCGAGAGGTAGGTGTACGCAATCGCGCCGGCGGCGCGATGGCCGTTGGGGCCCCACGCGAATGCCACCGGGCCGGCCAGAAGCGACGCGAGAGCGGCGGCGGCGCCGAGGAGTGGGCGGCGGAAGGGGCTGAAGTGCAGTCGCGGCATCCCTGCAGGGTAGCGCGGGAAGCGGATTTCGCTGTGGACTATCGATCCTCGCACCAGCGCTCCAGCGCGCCCAGCCCTACGGCCGCATAGGCGCGCGCGAGCACCAGTGGATCAGCCCGGCCACCGCGCGCGGCGGCGTGCGCGACGCACCGTTCCGCCACTGCCCGCGCTTGGGGCGTGGGCGGTGCGCCCAGTGCCTGCATCGCGCGGATGGCCGCCGCCGTACGCGCAGGGATGGTGGGGGCCGGCAGCGCCAAGTGCAGAGCGAATCCCCGTCCCGAGCAGGCTGCGCGCATGCGTTTCGCGCCGTGCCAGCGATCTGAGGCAGTAGCAATCACCGTAATGTCCGCCAGCTGTTTCGTCGACTCGGGATCACGCCGCAGCGTGCGCATGCCCATCACCGAGACGAGCAGGCGCAGCGATGCGGGGTGAAGCTCGTCGATGCGTCGCAGCAGCAACGCGTCGCGATCCTCCATGCGCTTGAGTGCGCGCGCCAGCTGCCGCGACGAGCGAATCCATGCCGCGTCGATCTCCATCGCCGGTTGTGCATAGTCGCGCGCGAGGGCACGCGCCAGGACCTGCTTTCCGCAGTCTGCAGGACCCGTGATCAGGACATGCTCCAGGCGCCGCGCCTGCATCAGTGCCAGCTCAAGCGCGTGTTCCAGGATCGCCACGGCTTCCGGAGCGCCCGCGAACTGCCGCACGGTGGCAATGTCCTGCAGGTGCGCGGGGTTCACCAGCGGGCGCGGGGCATTGCGCGATTGGCGCACGGTGGGGGCGGCAGCGATCGAGGCCGTGCCCGCGCCATCATCTTTGCCGGCCGCTGGGTTCAGCGCAGCGGCCGGTGGAGGTGCTGCGGGCTGAACCTCCTGAACCCCGAGATCTTGCTGGTTTTCCGTGCCCATCGGACCCTGCGGTCCTGGCTGCGAAGATGATTCGTCGGACATGGGACAGCCTCCCTCGCGGCGCCACGCCGCGAGCATTCGGGGTGTCCTTGCGCGATGTCGGTGGCCGCCGTCGGCCGCGTCACTGACCCGGGAAGTGCCGGGCGTGCATCGCCTTCACCTCGCTGCGAATGCGATCGGCCAGCTCGGCAGGCGAGACGACGGTGGCGTGCGCACCCATGCTGAGCACCCAGTAGATGATCTCGCTGAGCCCGGCCACTTCAAAGGTGAAGCGCGTGTCTCCGTTGGCAAGCATGGTGGTCTGCTGCGATGGATGCCATTGCGTCTCCTCGACCGTCGATGCAAAGGCGCGGCCGATGTCAACCACCACGCGCTGGGGCCTCGACTCGGGATCGCGGACGATCTCCCAGGTGTTCTTCAGGTATGTGTCGATGGTCCATCCGCGCGGCATCTCAAAGATGGCGTCGGTGGGCATCGCGCGCTTGAAGCGCGCCAGCTTGTACATGCGCATTTCCTGCGCGCCGCGCTTGCGCGCCACCAGGTACCAGCTGCGCTTGGCGAAAAAGACACCATACGGCTCGATCTCGACGGTGCTGATGCTGCGTGCGCGGGCGCTGCCGGCACCGCCGGTGGGCGCACCTTCCGCACCAGAAGCGATCGATCCAACCGGACTTCGCACCGCCCCGGCTTGCTTCCGCGCGGTCGACTCGTAGTCCACCGCCAAAACTCGATTGTGCAGGATTCCTTCGAGAACCGTCCCGAAAATCGCATCGCTTGCAGGTTTCGCCGCCTTGAGCATCCGCACGGCAAACCGCCCCTTCAGGCGCGCCAGCTGTTCGTCCACGTCCTTCTTGATGGCCCCCTTCAGGCGGTGCGCCGTCTCCTCGGTGGCCTTGCGATCGGCGACGAGCGGCGTGCCCATCACTGCCTCGAAGAGCGTGAGCGACGCGATCGCTTCGGCCACCGTCATCGGCCGGTCGAGCATGGCGCCGCCCTTCAGCTGGTACGCCAGCTTCCCGTCCGAGCGGCGCGCCGTGACGAAGTCGTATCCGATCTGCTTCGCGTACTCCAGCAGGTGCGAGCAGGCGCGCGGCGTGATGCCGAACTGATGCGAAAGCTCCTGCCGCGTGGGCGGGTGGGCGCTGCTGGCCATGCGCGCGATCTCCTGCGCCCGCCGGGCCATGCCCACGCTGTCGGTCCGATCCCTGCCGGTTGCACTCTTGGATGCCTTTGCCACGCGGCGCATGGTAAGAGGCGGGCGCGGAAGACCGGCCGGACCGCGCGCTTTTTCCGGAGCTTTCGGTTCACGTGGTTCCAGGATTGTTGCCCTCGTCGGAACGCTTGAATCGGCGCCGGCGCGGCAGGTCGTCGGCCGGTGCCTCTTGCAGGCGCTTGATGCGATCGGCGACCAACGGCTTGGGGGCGCCATTGCGAAAGAAGACCTCTTCGAAGACGGGCCAGAAGTCCCGGATGGGATTGAACGACGCCGCGCCCCGGCGAATGAGCGTGTCGATGGACAGCTCCTTCACCGGGCCGCGGACTTCGATGCGAAAATGGACTTCGCCCGCGTCTGCGTCGAAGTCGAAGTGCCCTGCGCGCACCACGACATTCAGGCGCGCCACCAGGTCGAGCGTCGCGACGCGCCGCCCAGGCGGCACCACGAAGGGAATCGACGCACGAATGGTGAGCCGGTCCCCCTCCTCGCTGACGATCAGCGTCTGGTTGACCACCAGCGCCCCCAGCCCGATCGGAACGAGCAGCGTGAGCGTGGTTGGGCTCTCGAAGAAGCGGATCTCCGCCTTGCGCAGGATGTCGAGCAGATGCCTGAACCCCTCGGATCCGGCTTCGGTCATGTGATGCCCCCTTCGAAGTGCGCGGCAACGCATGGCGTTCGTTGCCGCAGGTGCCAGGCGCGACAAGAGAGGACGGCCCTTGCGCGGCGAGCGGAGTTGGTGCAGGGGAATTGTTGCGCAGCGGGGTGAAGTACCTGTTTCATCCTGCGGCAGATTGCAGGGCGTGACTCCCGGGGACTCCCAGGTTGTCCACCGTGCATGCAGAAGCTGGCAAGAGGGATTGTGGACGCTGCGCGCCAGCGCCCGTGTCTCGCGCGCTTCCCCTGGCGATGTCCACGCGACACCCGAATTGTTCGCCGCACTCTCCTGCGCTGCAACAGGTGTGTCACCCTGTCGTGCGATCTTCTCCGCCGTGGTGGCCGCATCCATCAATCCCTTGCCGGGCGCGTCGTCGGAGCGTGCTGACGGAGCTGACGGGTTGCTGGCGCAAGCCGAAGCGCTTGCGCAGTGGGTGCGGGCCATCGCGACGCAGCATGAAGCGCGTCCGTACCAGACACGGATCGTCCAACTGGTGATCGCTCACCTGGTTGGTCCGGGTTGTGCGGGGCTCACGGAATCCGTGGGCTCCGCACATCCTGAGGGCCGTGGTCTGGCGGACCCTTCCGGGGGGTCCGTCAGTGCTGCGTCTCGTCTTCCGGCCGGCATGCCTTTGACCGGGGATGCCGGCTTTCCCGCTCCGCGGGCGGTCCGGGGTGGGCGGCAGTTCGCGCCCACCCCGGCTCCGTGGCCGCTGCAGCCGCCCGGCGCTCCCGAGGAAGTGCGGCCAACGCAGCCAATCAGGCCGGGGAAGAGACGGGGAACCGCGCCGCATCCGCCGTGGCCGCCCGATGCTGCGCTTCGCCTGGAGCCTGGCGCGATCGCAGGGCGTGTTCATCCTCCCGGGCGCGATGGGCGCACCGCAGCCACGGCGCGTCCCGAACGATCACGCAGCGTCCTGGTGCAGGCCCCGACGGGGAGCGGCAAGACCTTCATGGGCCTGCTCTGCGCGCACCTCCTTCACCGGTTGCTGGGAATCCGCGTCGGTTGGTGCGCCATGCGCCGCGAGCTGCTGCAGCAGGCGCGTGCGGAATGCCGTCGCTTCGGATTTGAGGTGCCCCTGGCGCTCATCTCGATGTTCGACCGGCAACCGCCCGTCTGCGACCTGCTCGTCGTGGACGAGGCGCAGCATGACGGCGCACTCTCGATGGCCACGCTTCACGGCGTCATCCAGCCGCGCTTCGTGCTGGGCCTGAGCGCGACGCCTTTCCGCGCGGACCGCGTCAAGCTCTGCTTCGAGCGCGTGGTGCGCGACGTCAGCATCCAATCGCTGATCCACGACGGGTACCTGAGCCCCTACCACCATTACACGATCGAGTCATGGACCCCCGAGGCCGTCGCCGAGACATGGCTGCACGAACCAGGCCGCTGGGGGAAGTCGCTCGTCTTCTTCCGCACCGCAGCGGAATCGGTGCGGTTCGCGTCGTTGCTGCGCGGCGCCGGCGTTCGCGCAGAAGTGGTGACGGGATCCAGCGATCGCGAAGGCCAGCTGCGTGGCTTCGAGGCCGGCGTCGTCCGCGTTCTTGTCAGCATGAACGTGCTCAGCGAGGGCTTCGACTGCCCAGCGCTGCGCAGCGTCTTCTGCCGACCGGCTGGCAAGTCGCCCACGGTGCAGATGTCGGGGCGCGTCTTCCGCAGGCACGAATCGTGTGCGTTCAAGCAGGTGGTGCAGTGCCGGGCCACGCGCGTGCCGCTGCCGCGGCTGGTTGCGCCAGCGGCGCAGTACCTGAGCACCGAGAGCGGCTGGCGAACGCTTGGTGATGCGCACGCCCGTGCCATGGCGCATTCGCCTCGCGGGCAGACCGCACCCGGCGGCGCGCACTCGTCATCCTTCACCTCCGCGCTCGACGTAATGGCAGGGCGCATGCAACGGTTCGTCGCACGCCACGGCGCGCAGGCGCTGCCCGACTATGTCGCTCGCAAGAAGCTCCGCCCAACTCGCCTCTTGGACCGAATCGAGACCATCCATGACGACGCTGTGTGAGATCCCGCTCATCGACTATGCGATCCGCCCGCTCCGGGAGCTGCGGATCGACCCGTCCTATCTGCATTCCCCTGAGCCGGTGCGCCCCGCCGCAGGCAAGCAGCGCAGCCGCTCGCCGGTGCGGCTGCTCCTGGGGGACGAACCGGTGATCGCGACCCAGCGCTTCTGGAACAGCCTCTTCCGGCGTTACAGCCTGACCGATGTCGTCTTCCGCTACTTCACCCCTGCAGAGGTCTTCGAGCGCATGAGCGCGCGCGATGCCGCGGACGGCCTGCGCTTCGCCGTCGAGCGTCCGGACCACGGCGCGCCCCGCCTGCTGGCGGTCAGCGCACCGGCGCGTCCGCTGATCCCCGCGCGCGCCGCCGCCAGCATGGTCGAGGCGTACGGCGCCGATGCGCCGCAGTACGCCGACGGGCGCCTGGTCACGCGCCATGTGCCCGGGGGCGTTGCGCAGATGCTCTTCCAGATCGGTCCCGACGCCTTCACGAACCGCTTCACGCTGGAAACGCCCTTGGATGGCTACGGCGACCCGCGCATCTACCTGACCCTGGTTCGGCAGGTGTGCACCAACGGCGCGGTGGCGATGCAGCGCGCGTTCACCAGCCACATCCGTGTCGGCAAAGAGCCGTTGCACGCGCTGGACCGCGCGCTCGGGCACTACTCCAACGACGAAGGGTTTGCCGCGCTGCGGCAGCGCTTCGAAGGCGCCCAGCGCAGCCTGGCGAGCGTGCATGAAGTGCACACGCTCGCCCGCGTCATGCAGCAGCTGCACTGGGGTGGCGCCGACGCGCAGGGCGCCGAGCGTCGCCAGCGCTTCCGCCGACTGGCGGGCGACCTGGAGGGCATCTACGGCATCGCCAACATGGACGCAGTGAGCCCGAAGCGGCAGCGCCTCCTGCCCGCCAAGTGCCGCGTCTACGACCTGCTCAACTTCGCCACCGAGATGGCCACGCATCACCTGCCCGCGGTGGCCGCCGGCAAGGTGCACGGCTGGCTGGGCAGCACGATCGTCGAGGAATACGACCTGGAGGGCAGCGCACCGGGAGCAGGGGACTTCGACGCGCTCTTCATGCAGAACTAGCGGAGTTCGACTCCGCGGCGCTGCCGGCCTTCGCCTCGATCGCCTCGATCGCCACAGTCGCCACGCACTCAACGAGCATGCCCTCGCCCAGCACGCGCTCGACCAACTTGCCCTCGATCTCGCGATGCGGCGGCAGCTCCGGCGAGGTGATCTCGTGCTGCGGCAGCAGCTCCAGCGCGGTGATCTCGCGGGTCTCCACCTCCAGCGACTCGGGCTCGCCCATCTCGCCGGCGATGGTGATCTTCAGCTCCTGCATGCGCCGTGCCGAGGGCAGCAGGTTCTTCTCCAGCGAACCCACGCTGTGGTTGTACGCCTCGGTGGCGCTTCGCAGCGACCTGCCCACCCTGCTCAGGTGGCCGCAGAAGGTGCGCAGGCGTTCATAGATGTTCGCCCCCTCGTCGGCGATCCGCTGCGCGTTCACCGCCAGGTCCTGCTGCTGCCACCCGTACGCCACGCTGCGCAGCAGCGCCACCAGGAGGGTGGGCGTCACGATCAGCACATGGTTGCGCATCGCCTCGGCGTGCATCTCGGGCAGGCGCTCCATCGCGGCCGTCAGCGCGCTCTCGACCGGCACGAACATCACCACCAGCTCGGGGGTGCGGTACCCCTGCTGCTTCAGCGCGTTCCAGTACTCCTTGCGCGCCAGCCCCTGCCAGTGCTTCTGCACGGCGCTGGCGTGGCGCGCCAGGCATGCCTCGCGGTCCGCGTCCGGGAGCAGCATGTCCAGCCACGCGTCCAGCGCCACCTTCGAATCCACCACGATCACGCTGTCCCTTCCGGGCAGCTTCACCACCAGGTCGGGCCGCAGGGCACCATCCTCGCTCCTGACCGTCAGCTGTTCGTCGAAGTCGCAGTGCTCGGTCATCCCCGCAAGCTCGACGCAGTTGCGCAGCTGCAGCTCGCCCCAGCGGCCGCGCTGCTCGGGGCGGCGCAGCGCGCCAACCAGCAGGGTCGTCTCGTCGCGCAGCTTGTCCCCCGACTGCACCATCATCTCGATCTGCTTGGTGATCGCGGCGAAGGACTCCGCGCGCTTGGAGTCGAATTCCTGCAGGTTCTTCTCCTGCCGCTCCAGCGCCTCGCGCACCGGCTTCACCAGCTCGTCGATCGCCTTCTGCTTCTGGTCGGTGTCCACCGAGAACGCCTTGGTCTGCTGCTCGAAGAAGCTCTTGGCGTTCGCCAGAAAAGCCTTCTGCGAAGCCTCCAGCGCTTCCGCCCCGCGCGCCTTGAATGCGTCCTCGAGCGCCTTGCGCGATTCGTCCATGAAGCGCTGCTGCTCCTCGATGCGCTTGGCCAGCGCGCGCTCTCGCTCGTCGCTCTGCGCCACGCTCTCTCGCAGCGCGGCCTGCGCCTCGGCGGCCCGGGCCAGCTCGGTGGCGGCACGCGCGCGCTCCTCTTCGGCGGACTTCCGTGCGCGCTCCACCTCTGCGCGCATCAGCGCCTCCGCGCGCGCTCGCTCCTCGTCCTTGGCACGCAGTGCTTCATCCTTTGCGCGCAGCGCCTCGTCCTTCGCCAGCAGCGCGCCCTCGCGTCCGGCGCGCTCTGTCTCCAGCGCCCCTTCGCGCCCCGCGCGCTCTGCCTCCAGCGCCGCCTGCGCCGCGCCGATGCGCGACGCGTACAGCCCCCACACCACCGCTGCGCCGACGGCCAGGCCGGCGAGCACCCCGAGCAGGACCGATGCTTCAAGCGACATGGCCGCACGATACCCGCCGCACTGCGCAGATCCCGCTGTTTCTTCGGTGAAATCGCGTCCCCGCACCGGGCGGGGATCGCGCGCGTCCTGCCTATACTTGCACCTTTCGCGCGCGCCCTTCGCTGCGCTCGCGCCCTTCGCGCCTTTCGTTCCGCTTACGCCGTTCACGCCTGCCACGCCTGCCACGCCGCGCGCACCTCCCGCCCCGCCGCACAACCCATCGAACCATGCCCACGATGCAGACCCCAACGCCGGCCTCAAACTCCTCCGCGACCGCCCATGTCCCGGGCTCCACGGGACCTACCGACTCCACGGGACCCACCGGCCCCACGGGATCCTCCAGCCCCACCGGACCGCTGGACCCGCTGGACACCTTTGCGCGGCGGCATCTTGGCCCGACGCCTGCGCAGGAGCAGGAGATGCTTGCGACGCTTGGCTGCCGCAGCATGGCCGAGCTGATCGACACCGCCATCCCTGCGGGCATCCGCCTGCGCCGTGAGCTGACGATCACCGATCCCACGAACGCGCAGCGCTTCCCGATGCGCGGCGAGGCCGAGACGCTGGCCGCGCTGAAAAAGCTGGCCGACCAGAACGAAATCTGGCGCAGCTACTTGGGCATGGGCTACCACGACACGATCACGCCGCCGGTGATCCTGCGCAACATCCTGGAGAACCCCGGCTGGTACACGGCCTACACGCCTTACCAGGCAGAGATCGCGCAGGGCCGCCTGGAGGCGCTGCTGAACTACCAGACGATGATCTGCGAGCTCACCGGCATGCCGGTGGCCAACGCCAGCATGCTGGACGAAGCGACCGCCGCCGCAGAGGCGATGAGCCTCTCCTACGCCGCAAGCGGCCACCAGAAGCGCCGCTTCTTCGTCGCCGAAGATTGCCACCCGCAGACGATCGCGGTCGTCGAGACGCGCGCCTCCGGCCTGGACATCGAGCTGGTGATCGGCAAGACCGAAGCCGTGAACATCGCCGACGGCAGCTTCTGCGGAGCCCTGGTGCAGTACCCCTGCACCAGCGGTCGCATCCATGACTTCCGCGGCTTCGCCGAGAAGCTCCACGCCGCGGGCGCGTTGCTGACCGTCGCCGCCGACCCGCTGGCGCTCTGCCTGCTGACCGCCCCGGGGCACTGGGGCGCGGATGTGGTCATCGGCAGCGCACAACGCTTCGGCGTGCCGATGGGGCTGGGCGGCCCGCACGCCGCCTTCTTCGCCACGCGCGCCGAGCATGTCCGCCGGATGCCCGGCCGCCTCATCGGCGTCAGCCGCGATTCCTCGGGCGCACCCGCGCTGCGCATGGCCATCCAGACGCGCGAGCAGCACATCAAGCGCGAACGCGCCACCAGCAACATCTGCACTGCGCAGGTGCTGCTCGCCGTCATCGCCGGCGCGTACGGCACCTGGCACGGCCCCGAAGGCCTGAAGCGCATCGCCGGGCAGGTGCATTGCGCCACGAATACGCTGGCCGCCGCGCTGCGCGCTCTGGGCCACGACTGCGGCACCGGCGCATGGTTCGACACCCTGCGCGTGAAGCTTGGCGGCGGCGCCACCACTCAGGCCGTGCTGGCTGCGGCGGGCGCCAAGAAGATCAACCTGCGTACCTACGGCGACGGCACGCTGGGCGTCAGCCTGGACGAGACCACCACCCCCGCCGACCTGCAGGACCTGATCGAGGCCTTCTCCTACGGCACCGGCAAGCCCGCGCCGAAGGTCGCCGAATTCGTGCGCGGCGCCTCCGCCCCCAACCTCGGCGCATTCGCGCGCACCACGCCCTTCATGCAGCAAGAGGTCTTCGGCGCGTATCACGCCGAGCACGAGATGCTGCGCTACTTGTGGCGCCTGCAGAGCAAGGACCTGAGCCTGGTGCACAGCATGATCCCGCTGGGCTCATGCACCATGAAGCTGAACGCCACCAGCGAGATGATCCCCGTCACCTGGCCCGGCTTTGGCAAGCTGCACCCCTTTGCGCCCGCTGCGCAGTGGAAGGGATACGCCGAGCTCTTCCGCACGCTGGAGCAGTGGCTCTGCGAGATCACCGGCTTCGCCGCCGTCAGCCTGCAGCCCAACGCCGGTTCGCAGGGCGAATACGCGGGGCTCATGGTGATCCGCGCCTACCACCGCCATCGCGGCGAGCCCAACCGCACCGTCTGCCTCATCCCCGACAGCGCGCACGGAACCAACCCCGCCAGCGCGGTGGTCGCTGGCATGAGCGTCGTCCCCGTGGACAGCGACGCGGAAGGCAACATCGACATCGATGACCTGCGCCGGAAGGCCGAGCTGCACAGCGCCAACCTGGCCGCGTGCATGGCCACCTACCCCAGCACACACGGCGTCTTCGAGGAGCGCATCCGCGAGGTCTGCGAGATCGTGCACAAGCATGGCGGGCAGGTCTACATGGACGGCGCCAACATGAACGCGCAGGTGGGGCTGACCCGCCCGGGGGACATCGGCGCCGATGTCTGCCACCTGAACCTGCACAAGACCTTCTGCATCCCGCACGGCGGCGGCGGACCCGGCATGGGCCCGATCGGCGTCGGCGCGCACCTGGCGCCGTTCCTGCCGGGGCACCCGGTGGTTCGCCCCGACAGCGCGGGCAAGCATGCCATCGGGCCCGTCAGCGCCGCGCCCTACGGCAGCGCCAGCATCCTGCCCATCAGCTGGATGTACATCGCGATGATGGGCGCGGAGGGGATCCGCCGCTCCACCGAGGTGGCCATCCTGAACGCCAACTACATGGCCAAGCGTCTGGAAGGGCACTATCCCGTCGTCTACACCAACCACAACGGCCGCTGCGCGCACGAGTTCATCATCGACGTGCGGCAGTTCGACGCCAGCGCGGGCATCAAGACCGACGACATCGCCAAGCGCCTAATGGACTACGGCTTCCACGCGCCCACCATGAGCTGGCCGCTTCCCGGGTCGCTGATGATCGAGCCCACCGAGAGCGAGGGCCGCGCCGAGTGCGACCGCCTCTGCGACGCGCTGATCTCCATCCGCGCCGAGATCGCCAAGATCGAGAAGGGCGCCTGGCCCAAGGACAGCAACCCTTTGAAGCACGCGCCGCACACCGCCGCCGTGGTGACCGCCACCGAGTGGACGCGCCCGTACACCCGCGAGGAGGCCGCCTTCCCGGCCCCGTGGCTGCGCGCATGGAAGTTCTGGCCGCCCGTGGGCCGCGTCGACAACCCCTACGGCGACCGCAACCTGGTCTGCACCTGCGACAGCGTGAAGTCGTACGCTTGACGGCAGACCACCAGAAATGTCGATCTTCCCGCTGCCCATCTTCGAAGCCGACGCCGATCCGGCCAACCGGGACGCGCTGACGCTTGAGGAGGAGTACGCGCTGATCAAGGCGCCCACCTCGATCGTGGTGAAGTTCGGCTCGCTGCGGATGATCGGCGAGTATCCCTACGACGGCGACGCCAAGCCGGGCTGCGGCAGCCGCATGGTGGCGCGCACGCACCGCGGCATCGAGCTGTGCGAGATGCTCACCACCACCTGCGCCAACAGCGGCTGCTCCAAGAGCATCAGCCGGCGCGAGATGCTGGACTACGTCGAGAACTCCGGCGGCAAGGACTATCCCTTCCACACCAACGGGCGCATCATGCGCGTCGCCACCATCGACGACATGAACCGGTGGAGCGGCATGCGCGAGCGTTACGCGCGCGCCGAGCTGGATGGCGTGCGGCAGCTGGCGGCGGGGATGGGCTTCACCATGAAGATCGTGGAGGTGGAGCCGGTGCTCGGCGGCGAGCATGTCACGGTGCACTACCTGAGCGAGGAGCGCGTGGACTTCCGCGAGCTGGTCCCCGCGCTGGCGCGGCGCTTCAGCGCGCGCGTCGAGATGCACCAGATCGGCGCCCGCGACGAGGCGCGCCTGACAGCCGACTACGAGAAGTGCGGCCAGCACTGCTGCTGCAAGAACTTCCTGAAGGTGCTGAAGCCGGTCAGCATGAAGAGCGCCAAGACGCAGAAGGCTTCGCTGGACCCGCTGAAGATCAGCGGCCGCTGCGGACGCCTGATGTGCTGCCTGCGCTACGAGGACGAGACGTACGACGAGTTGAAGAAGCGGCTGCCGAAGATGAAGACTCGCGTGGGCACCACCGAGGGCCCGGGCACCGTCATCGACGCCAAGATCCTGGTGCAGCTGGTGCTGGTCCGCCTGGACCACAACAACCAGGACATCGCGGTGCCCGTCGAGGAGCTGCTCTCGCCGGACGCCTGCCCGCAGCCGGCGATGGTGCCCGATGCGGACCCGCTGCGCGGCATGAAGCCCGCCGATGTCGCGCGCCGGGCCGAGGCGCAGCAGCGCGCGAGGGACGCGCGGCCCGCGAAGGACGCGCAGCAGGGGGCGTACAAGGACTCAGCGGCCAAGGAAGGTGGAATGGTGCCGCCTCCGCAGGTGCGTGCACCGCAAACGCGGCCGCAGCCACAGCCGCCGGGTTCGGCTGACGCCACATCCGCCGCCGATGGCCAGAAGAAGCGTCGCCGTCGGCGCCGCGGCAAGGGCGGATCCGGCGGCCCGGCAGCGGGCGGCGCGCCCGCGCAGCCCTGACCCCGCAAGCAGGTGCCTGCAACGCCATGCGCGCACCGCCCCCAATCTCCGCCGCGCGCTCACGCATCATGGCGGCCATCCGCGGCCGTGACACCGCGCCGGAACTGCTGGTCCGCAGCCTGCTGCACCGCCACGGTCTGCGATTCCGCGTGAATGTCCGCGGCATGCCGGGCACGCCTGACATCGTCCTGCCCAGGTGGCGCACCGTGGTGCTGGTGCACGGCTGCTACTGGCATCGGCACCTGGGGTGCCCGCATTCGACGCTGCCGCGGCACAACCGCGTGTGGTGGATCACCAAGTTCAGGCGCAACCGCGCGCGCGACCGGCGCAACCAACGCGACCTGGCCGCCGCCGACTGGCGCGTGATCGTGCTCTGGGAGTGCGAGCTGACCCCCGACCCCGAGCGCCGCGTTCGCGCGTTGGCCCGCGCGATCCGGGGTCGCCGGCAGTAGGTGCCAGCGCGCCCTCCCCGGCGCGAACACCCCAAAAAATAACCCACCCCCAGCACAACGCGCCCCACGCGCGCCGTACCAGGGGTGGGTTTACCGCCGGATCACTTCGAACGCTTGTAGACGATCTCAAGCGACTTGAATTCCTTGCCGTCGGGGCCGACGTTGTACATCTCGCTGACGAAGTTGTCGGCATCGATCGCGCGTTCGACGCCGCGCTGCTTGCACGACTTCTTCTGCATCGGGTCCCACATCTCGCCGCTCCACTCCAGCGCCCCATCCGGGCGGATGGTGCCGGTGCAGAACATGACCTGCGTGCCCATGCTGTCGACCCACGCGAATTCGTACTTGCGCGTGCCGTTGTTGAAGCCGGTGGTGCCGGTGCCGGTGAAGGGCATGCCCCCCGCGCTGCCGGCGAACTCCTCGACCAGGTAGCGGCCACCATGCGTCATGCGATAGACGCTGCTGCCTTCGCTGGTCTGCGGCGGCTCGCCGGGAGCGCCGAACCACTTTGTGGTGGTCTTCCAGGTGCCGGCCTTCTTTGCCAGCTTCTCGTGTTCCGCGCCCGGCTTGCCCATCTCCATCCACGCCTGCATCTCGGCGTTCGGTGGCGGCGCGTCATTGGCCTTGCCGCCAGCGCCACCAGCGCCGCCCTGCGCGCCACCGCCGTTGCCACCGGCGCCGCCAGCGCCACCAGCGCCACCCTTCTGCTTCGGCGTCTCCTTGGACTGTTGCGCGTTCACCGCCATACCGGCAGCGAACGCGACGAGCACGGTTCCGACCATGAATCCTTTCTTCATCGCGAGACCTCCTTTGGTGCACGAGGATACGATCAGCCCCCCATGGCCGCCCCAAAGACCGCGAAGGACAAGCCCGAATCGGATGTCATCGGCACGCTGATGTCGCTCCTGGTGGCATTTACGCTCGCCATGGCCTTCCGCGGCTTCGTCCTTGAGGGGTTTGTGATCCCCACCGGGTCGATGGGCCCCACCCTCATGGGGGCGCACGTGCGCCTCTGGAGCCCCGTCACCGGCTACGAGTACCCCGCCGACGCCAGCCCTGCGATCGCAAGCGCCGGCATCAACGATCCCCGCACCGGCGGCGGGGGTGCGCCGCTGGCGGTGATGGACCCGATGATCAGCCAGCGGCAGCCGATCGAGACGCGCCCCGCCGCGCAGATCGCCGCGAACACGCGCGCCGGGGACCGGGTGCTGGTGCTGAAGCCCCTCTTCCTGGTCAGCGAGCCGCACCGGTGGGACGTAGTGGTCTTCAAGAACCCCACCGACCCGGCGGGCGACACGCAGAACTACATCAAGCGCCTGGTTGGCCTGCCCAACGAGGCCTTCCTGCTGGTGGATGGCGATGTCTTCACCGGCCCCACCGGCGCCAAGACCGACGAGCTGAAGGTGGCGCGCAAGCCCGAATTCGTGCAGCGCGCGGTCTGGCAGCCCATCTACCACAGCGACTACCAGCCGGCGATCGCGCTGCAGGCGCTGGAGAACGGGATGCAGGCCAAGTGGGATGGCCCGCCGTGGCGACCCGAGGAGGCGACGGGGTCCAAGTGGACGCTTGCGCCCGAGCGCGCGTGGAGCTTCGCGGGGACCGGCCACACCGAGCTTGCATGGAACAGCGGCGCGTGGCCGGTGGACGACTGGAACGCGTACAACGCCTTCCGCCTGGCGGCCGAGGCGCTGCGCGCCGGCCCGCGCGCCCTGGCCGACGCCCGCTGGCGCGGCGACCGCTGCTTCCCCGTCAGCGACCTGCGCCTGGCCGCCACCATCGAGTGCGCTGATCTTCCGCGCTTCTCGACCACTTTCACGCTTGCCGCCCGCAGCAGCGTCTTCACGTTTGCGCTCTCGGGCGCTGAGAGCAAGGTGCGCGTCAGGCGCGCGCAGGGCGAATCGGGCGAAGACCTTGGCAGCGCCGAGTTCTCCTTCGAGGCCCGCGCCGATGGCATCTTGTCCTTCGAGTTCTGGCATGTCGACCAGCAGCTGTGGGTCTTCGTGAACGGCGCGCTGGCGGGGCAGATGCCCTATGAGTACGAGACGCTCTCCAAGCGCGTCACAGCAAGCCTCTTCGGGCGCACCGTGCAGCAGTACGTCCAGAACCATGTCGACACGCACGCGCCAACCCCGCCCAAGCTCACCTGGTCCTTCGACAGCGCTGCGCCCTTTACGGTGCACCGTGCCTGGATCGATCGCGACCTCTACTACCGCCCGGTGCTGCACGACGCCAACAACCAGGTGCCCGCCAACAACCCCACCAAGGACTCGTGGCTCTCGGGCCCCGGCTTCGCCACGGACTTCCAGCACCCGGCCTCGATCGGCGCGGACCAGTTCGTGATGCTGGGCGACAACTCCAGCGCCTCGCGCGATGCGCGCCTCTGGGGGCGCGCGCACCAGCTGGTCCTTCAGACCTTCGGCGATGCGCAGCCCGGCATCGTGCCGCGCGACATGATCGTGGGCAAGGCGTGGGCGGTCTACTTTCCTGCGCCGATCCCGATGGCACCCGGCCAGGCGGCCTTCATTCCTGATTTCGGGCGCCTGCGCTTCATCCGCTGATCACTGAGCCGGCGCGCCCGCACGCCCGGCCTTCAGCGCATCGAAGGCGCGCAGGTAGTCCGCGCACGCCTGTGCCACCAGGGTGGACGCGTCGATGAAGACCACGCCGCGCACCGGATCCTCGCGGCGGAAGCGCGTTTTCTGCTCATCCAGCGGCAGGTCAAAAGGCACCGGCGGATAGATCGCCAGGTCGCGAATGGCCGCGGTCTCCTTGCGCGGCTCGGCATAGCGCAGGTCTGCATCGGCCAGCGCCTTCTGCGCGGAGGCGATCGCGGTGGGTGGGTACAGGTCGACCACGCGCACCAGCACGGCGTCGTCCGCGGCGGGCAGCGTGTCGTCGGCGCGGCGCGCGATGGTGGCCAGCGCCACGCGCGCGAACATCGAGGTGGCGCCGCGCTGGCGCAGGATCGCCGCGCGCGCCTCGCGCGCCTCTGGGCTTGCGCCCGAGGCGAAGCGCGTCATCTCGTCCACCGTGCGCACGGCATCCGCCTCGGAGCCCTTGCGGAAGCCGAAGGGATCGCTGCCGTTCATGGTGGCAAGGGCGCGCTCCAGTTCGTCGGCGGAGAGCTTGGAGAGCGGGCTGATGCGCTGCGCGTCCTGCAGCGCCGCGGTCGTCTCGCGCCAGATCGAGTGTCCCACGATGGCGCGCGCCAGGCCCGGGTCGCTGGCCAGCAGCGCGGCCACGCGGTAGCCCACCACCAGCGCGGGAAGCGCTGCATCCCCCTCGCCGCGCTCGCGTGCTGCGCGCAAGCCCTCTGCCAGCGCCACGCGCACGGCGCCGCGCAGGCCGCCCAGGAATGGCACCTCCAGCGAGGGGCTTGGACGGTGCAGCGCCCTGAAGTCGCAGCGCTTCATGGTGGCGGCCTCGCAGAGCGGCTGGAGCACCGGCCGCTGCGCGCGCGCCAGCATGTCGGTGGCACGCTTGGCACCCGCTGCGTCCAGCGCATCGGGGGCGACCCGCATCAGCTCGATCGCCTCCTGCGCGTCGTCGGGGATCCCGCGCGCGGCAGCACTGGCGCGCGCCAGCAGGATGGCGGCGTTCACCACCTCCTGGCGCGTCTCCTTGCCGTCGGCAATCGCCTGCAGTCTTGCCAGGAAGAGCTCAAGCTCCTGTGTCGCCGTCAACTTCGCCTTGAAGATCTTCACGAACGAGGGCAACAAGACCTTGGCCAACGGCCCGCCGCGGCCCGCCTCGATCTCCTGCTCGACCTTTCGCAGCGCGGCCATGCCAGCGTCCGGATTTGGATTGGCGAAGGCGCTTGCGGCCTCGTCGAAGAGCGGTTTCAGCCGCCGCAGGTCCGACTTGGCGTTCTCCAGGTTCACCTTCAGCGCTTCGCTCGATGCCGCGGTGCTGCCATCCGCCATGCTGAGCAGGTCGCGCAGCTCCTGGTCGTTCTTCGCCCCACGCACCGATGCCGTCAGCGTCTCGAACTCGCCCTGCACCGCCTCGGTGAAGCGGAAGGGATCCGGGCGCTTCATCGGGCCCAGCGCCTCCAGCAGCTTGGCGGCGGTCTTGGCGTCGATCGTGCCGGCGTCGATCGCATCCGCTCCCGTGGCGGTCATGACGCCGCTGATCGCGCCTCCGACGAGGGAAGAAACCAGCACCTTGTCCTGCCCCGCGTGCATCCCAAGCTCGCCCAGCGTGCCCAGCGTGGCGATCGCGCCGCCTGAGTCGCCATCCTCGATCTGCGCCATTGCCTGCGCGCGCATGAGTCGTGCGGCACTGCGCATCGGGGCCAGGTGCGGCATCAGCATCTCGAACCCCTGGCTGCGGTCCAGCTCCCAGTCGCACTTGCGCGCGTGCGCGGCCTCCTGGATTTGCATGGTGATCGGCTTGGCCTTCAGGAGCAGCGCGTCCAGGCGCGCGCGGTCCCCCTGGCTCATGGGCGCCTGGACGCGCGACAGGAACTCATTGTCGTCTGCGGTGATGAGCGCCTCGCCCGCAGGCGGAGCGCCCGGCTCGCGCAGCCACCCCGCCATGGTGAAGGCGCGCCGGTACCCCGTGGCCGCGTTCCCGCCCACCTGAGCATGTGCTGCCGGCGTCGGCAGCGCATGCGCCGCCACGGGCGGCAGGGCCGCCAAGAGGAGCGCAGCGAGCAGGCAAGCGCGGCGAAGCATGGGCAAAGGGTAGCTGCGCTGGACCAAATAGCGTTATCCGGGATCAAATGCGCCCGGTTCACCTTGGTTTATTGGGCGGCAGGCGCATTTTGGGATATGTTCGGAGACCCCATGCGATTGACCACACTCACCTCGGCCGCGATCCTCGCGGCATCGTTCGCGCAGATTGCCTGCGCGCAGCAGTTTGTCCAGCAGACCTCCACGCGCTTCCCGGTGCAGTCGGAGTACACGAACCAGTGCACGGTGGTGGACATCGACGGTGACGGCGACCTGGATATCGTGTGGGCCAACGGGCAGGGGTACTCCTCGCAGGGGGCGGCGCTTCCCGTGCGCGTCTACGTGAACAACGGGGCCGGCTTCTTCACCGACGAGACCGCCACGCGCGCGCCGGGGGTCACCGGATGGTTCCGCGGCGTCGAGGCAGGGGACATCGACCGCGACGGCGACTGGGACCTGATCCTGGCCAATGACTTCAACCACAAGCCGGTGCTGCTGGTGAACAACGGCAGCGGTGTCTTCGCCGACCAGAGCGCCGCGCGCCTGCCCAGCCTCACCATGTCCAGCACGCGCGCGCAGTTCGGCGACGTGGACAACGATGGCGACCTGGACCTGGCCTTCGCCAACAGCGGCGCCACCCGCTTCAGCTCCGGCCAGCCGCGCCTCTACTTGAACGACGGCACGGGCATCTTCACGGACGCGACGGTGGGGCTGCCGCAGGGCAACATCGCCGAGCAGATGGACATCCTGTTCTTCGACTGTGACAACGACCTGGACCTGGACATCTTCCTGGGAACGCGCGCCAGCACGCCCAACCAGAGCCGCCTGTGGAAGAATGACGGGACGGGCCGCTTTGTCATCCAGTCGGGTGTTCCCAACGACGCGACGGCGTACAGCTACGACGCGGGCGACATCGACGGCGACGGCGACCTGGACCTGATCGGCATCAACGCCGGTGCCAGCGGCAAGGAACTGCTGCTCCGCAACAACGGCACCGGCACCGTGTGGACGGACATCTCGACCAGCATCGTTCCCAACCCGACCACTGACGACAACGACAGCCGCTTCTTCGACCTGGACAACGACGGCGACCTGGACCTGATCATCGGCAGCCTGGGTTCGCGCGAGCGCATCTACCTGAACAGCGGCGCGGGTGTGTACACCGAGACGACCACGCTGCTGACGGCGGTCAGCGACGCGACCATCGACATCAAGGTGGCGGACTTCGACGGGGACGGGCGCTTTGACTTCATCACCGCCCAGGGGGAGAGCGGCGCGTTCCAGAACAAGATCTACATGAACCTGACGGGCCCGCTGGACACGCGCCCGCCCACGGTCCTCGCCTTCGAGACCATCGTGCCCGGCGCGGCGCCCGCAGCCCACATCGTGCGAGCCAACATCGTGGACAGCATGACCAGCGACCGCGGCTTCCACGACAAGGGCGTTCGCCTGCGCTGGACCACCAACGGCGGCTCCGAGCAGAGCGTGGCAATGCCCTGGAACGGCAACAACCAGTGGCGCGGCGTCATGCCCGCGCAGCCCGCGGGCGCCACGGTGCAATACTGGGTGACGGCGGTCGACTTTGCCGGGAACGCCGGGCTCAGCGCGACGCGCACCTTCGTGGAGGGGGGCACCCCGCCGGTCTTCGGCGACCTGAACGGCGACGGCGTCGTGAACGGCGCCGACCTGGGCATCATGCTCGGGGCCTGGAACGCCGCGGGCGGCCCTGCCGACCTGAATGGCGACGGCATCGTGAACGGCGCCGACCTGGGCGCGCTCCTGGGCGCGTGGACCGTCTGACGGGAAAATGCGCCGGGCATCACTTTCCCTTACTTCAGCGTCGACAGGTATTCGACCACGTCACGGACTTCGCGCGGGGTCAGCACCGTTCCCATCGCGGGCATCGCGCTGATGGGGCCGAAGCCCTGCGCAACAAAGGCGTTGGGCTCGATCATGCTGGTGAGCAGCCCCTTGCGGTCGTAGCGATTGGCCACCCCCGCCAGGCTGGGCGCTGCGTGGCCGCCGGTGCCCTCGACCAGGTGGCAGCGCAGGCACGCCGCCGCGCTGTTGTAGTTCACCACCTGCTTGCCGCGCTCAGCATCGCCACCTTCCAGGCAGATGAGCCAGTCGCCGTACTTGTCCTTGGCCGCCAGCGCCTGCCGGTAGGCCTCCGCCTTGGCCTTCAGCGCGGCGCGCCCCTGCACGGCGTCGATGACATCCACCGCCAGCGCCGGGGGCAGCGTGCCCGCAGCCAGCGCGTCCACCTGGCGCGCCAGCACCGCATCTGCCGCGGCGCCCTGCAGCGCGCCGAAGGCGGCGATCGCCGCCTGCTGCTCGCCCACGGTGGACTTCTCCAGCGCGGCGCTCAGTGCGTCGATGCCGCGCGTGGGGTCGATGCGCGCCAGGATCGCGCGCGCCTGTCCGCGCAGCCGCGCGTCATCGGACTTCAGTGCGATCTCGACTGCCGCAGGCAGCTTGACGTCGTTGTCCTGCGCCAGCTGCAGCAGGCACGCCACGCGCTCGTTGCTGGGCTTGGTGGCGTCGCCCACTGCGGCGAAAGCCGCACCGCTGTCCATGGGGATCGAGTACTTCGCCGCCAGCTCGCGTGCGATCGCGCGCACCGGCGCAGGCCCGTTGGCCACCAGGCTGGGGAGCTTCTGCTTCAGCACCGCCACGTACGCATCCTTTGAGCGCCCGGCAGCATCCACCGGCCGCCAGTGGCCGTTTACGCGGTCGCGCGCGCCGGGGGCCATGAATTCCGCCAGCGCCTCCATCGCGTCCACCCGCGCGGCGGTGGGCAGCATCGGGTTGCGCGCCATGTCGGCGATCGCCGCCGCGTTCGCAGGCGTGCCCTCGCGCACGCTGGCGTTGATGATTCGGCGCATCATCGGCATCAGCGTCATGTCGCCCGCGTCCGCGCCGATCGGCCGCTCGGCCTTGCCATCGGGGTGCACCACGCCCACCGCCAGGTGGTTGCCGCCGCCCCCCTGGAAGGCGCGCGCCTCGATGGCCGCGGCCTCGCCCGCCTCCAGGTGCACGGTGGCCTTCTGCTCGGGCTGCGATTCCCAGTCGCCCGGGTTCACGTAGTTGCTGACCTTGGCCACGGGTTCCTTTGCATCGGCCCGCGATTCGCACGCCACAAAGAGCACGCTGTCGTCGTCGCTGGCCACGCTGAACACATAGTCGCCCGCCACAGGCGCCACGAAGGTGCCGCGCAGCCGCTGCACGAAATCGTTGCCCGCCTTGGAGTAGCCGACCGCCTCGTCGTTGAAGTCATCCTTGTCCGGCTTGGTGGCCCACACCGGGTCCTGCAGCAGCTGCGCGGGCGTGAAGCCCTTCTTGTTCTTCCACAGCTGGCGCTCCCACGGCGTGGTGCGCTTGGCGCGCTCGGCGCTCTGCGCAAGGGCGCGCTCATCGGGGGCGTACCGCGCCGCCAGCGCGGCAAGCGCGGGCATGCATTCGGCGATGGGCAAGTCGTTGATCGCGCGCGCCGCCTCGGTGGCCACGCGCAGGTCGGGGTCGTGCAGCAGCCGCGCCAGCTGCGGGTCGCCGCTGCGCCGCATCACCAGCACCGCGGCCAGGCGGTTCTGCGCAAAGGGATCCGCCGCCAGCTCGTGCACCTTGTCGGGCAGCTCCATCCCCAGCATGCCCATGACCGCGGCGTGGCGCAGGAAGGCGTCCTTGTTGTCGTTCTCCCACACCACCGCGGCCAGGTTTGGGAAGGCCGCGGCGTATTTCAGCTTGCCCAGTGCCAGCGCCGCCTGCACGCGCACGCGCAGATCATCGTCGCTTAGCTGCGTCACCAGCGCTTCGCCTGCACTCGGGATGCGCGCATCCCCGGCCAGGCGCGCGGCCAGGCGGCGGATCTCCACCGCCTCGTCCGCCAGCAGCTGCACGATCACCGCGTCCGCCTTGGCATCGCGCCGGCCCGCCAACGCGGCCTTGCGCGCCTGCACCCCAAGCGCCCACAGCGCATGCAGGCGCGGAGTCTGTGGCTGCGCCGCGTCGATCACCAGTCCCACCAGCAGCTCCTGCGCCTTGGCGCCGCGCGCCGCGAGCTCAAGGTGCGCGCGCTGGCGCACGCGGATGTCGGGGTGCCACAGGCTCTGGAAGAGCAGCGAGTTCTCCTGCTTGGCGAACCCCTCGCGGAAGAGGTTCTGTGCGGTGCGGATGCTGACGTCATCGTCGTGCTGCGAGTCCCAGACGCGGTAGATCTGCCCGGTGTGGTCGCTGTACCAGCCGTTGGACCAGTCGCTGATGTACATCTTGCCATCGTGGCCGAACTCCAGGTCGGTGGGCAGCACGTTGGTCACGAAGGGATGCGCGTCGGTCACCTTGTACGCGGCCCCTTCCGGCTCGACGCCGAAGGAGACGATGCGGCTGTACTCGTCGCCGCCCAGGAAATCGCAGAGGAAGAAATGGTCGCGGTAACGGTCGGGGAAGCCCGTGCCCGGGTAGAAGGCCATCCCCGAGGGGCCGTCGGTCAGGTGCTCGATGGGCGGAAGCGTCCACGCGGGGCGCACCGGGTCGGCGGCATCCCATTTCCACCAGGTGTGCTCCTGGCTCCACGGGCCGCGCTGGTTGGCCCCCTCCAGCGTCTGGTAGTTCATGTCCCAGCCCGTCTCGCCCCCTTCCAGGATGTAGACGATGCGCGCGCGATCGCCCGCATCCGAGTTGTTGTCGCCGGTGAAGAGGTCGCCCCACTGGTTGAAGGCAAGCTCCTGCGGATTGCGCAGCGAATGCGCGAAGATCTCCAGGCCGGACCCATCGGGCTCGCAGCGGAAGACCGCGCCGGTGAAGGTGCGCGAAAGCGGCTTCCCCTCCTTGGTCATGATGTTGTAGCCGCGGTCGCCGATGGACCAGTAGATGCGCCCGTCGGGGCCCTGCACCAGCCCGTGCATGTCGTGGCCGCGCAGCGCGGTGCGCACGCCGAAGCCGCTGAAGAGCTTCTCGCGCTGGTCCGCAACGCCGCTTCCGTTGGTGTCGCGGAAGCGCCACAGGTTGGGGATGCACGTGTACCAGACGTATCCGTCCAGGGCCATGATGCCGGCGCCGGTGCCGTCCAGCGGCTCCTTCATCGGACCGCTGAACTGCGTCGCCTTGTCGGGGACTCCATCGCCGTCGGTGTCGACCAGCTTGATGATGCGGTCCTCTTCGCGGCGGTAGTAGTCCATGCCCCCTTCGCGCTTGGATGCCCACTTCTCGTACATCTTCAGGCGGTCCTCGACGGTCTGCAGCTGCAGGTCGTCGTCGAGCCAGAACTTGGAGGAGCGGTTGTCCTCGACCCCCTTCTCCTGGCGGAAGCTCTCGGCGGAGTAGACGGTGCCCTGCTCGTCGATGGTGATCGCGACGGGGTCCTGCACCAGCGGCTCCTGCGCGAAGAGGTCCCACTGGAAGCCATCGAGCGGCGTGATGGTGTAGGGGAGCTTGGGTTCGGCAGGGGGGGTGGCGGTGGCGGGTGCGGCGGGCGCCGCGGGTGCAGCGGGCGCGGCAGGCGCCGCAGCGGGAGCAGTCGCAGGCGCGGCCACGGGCGCAGCAGCGGGCTTCGCGGGGGGTGCCGCCGCAGGGCTCGGCGCTGGCGTGTTCTGCGCGTGGGCGGGAAGCGGCAGCATCAGCGCGTGCATCAGCATCAGCGCGAGGCCGGTGTGCAGGGCGGGCGTCGAAGCGACGAAGGTGGGGGTGGTTGTGGTCTTCAAGGCATGCACCGGGGGGCAGAGTACGGATCTACCGATACCCGGGCGGAAGGCTGCGCCCAGCGTCCCCAGGATTGCGCGGCCCGCCCAGTAATCTTGCGGCCGTGTCACCGGACGAACTGCAGGCCGTGAACGCCCGCGTGCGCGCTGTCGCGGAGCGCATCCAGCCCCTGCTGGCCCCGCACGCGGGGCTGGCCAAGCGCAACGCGCACGCGCATGTCTGGCTGGGGCTGAAGGTGGTCTTTGGCGAAGAGTGGCGCGAACGGGCTGCCCCGGCGAGCGTGCATGCGTTCCTCGCTTGGATCGAGTCGCACCCAAACGCCGGCTACGAGGAGTACGCGGGCCCGCGCGACCAGCTGACCGCACAGGAGCGAGGGCGCCTCTTCTAGCCAAGGGTCCCGCTTCGGGTGCGGATCCTGCGGAAGACGCGCGGCGCGTGCCGGACAAGCCTGAACCTTTGGGCGCCGGGTAGCGTTCCGTCACGGAGCACGGCCGCCCACGCCGGGGCCCGCATCGCGATGCACGACCCGCCACAGACTCCACCTCGGAACCGCGAGAGCGAAGGTGGCGGCTACGCGCGCGCCGCGAGTTCCGGGACCCGATGGACGACGGCGCAGGGCATCCTGAACAAGCTGGCGACCGCCGTTGCGATGTACATGGTTGCGCTGAGCCTCTCGGCGGAGGAGTTCGCGCTCGCCTCCCTGGTGATCGTCGCGAGCGGGTTCATCATGGTGATCCCGACCTTCGTCATGGGGGACGTGGTCATCGCGCACCAGCACCACCTGATGGCGATCTCGCAGGTCGCGCGGAGAATCGTCCTGCACACCGCGATCGTCATGACCGTGGTGATGCTCGCCGCGGCGCCGGTGGTCTCGCTCTGGTACCCGCAGTATCCGTACATCGAGATGGCGGTGCTCCTGGCGATCACGGGCGCGCGCCCGATCGCCGAGGGTCTCGGTGTCTTCCCATTGAGCGCGCTGCGCACGGACCTGAGGTACCGCGAGATCGCCCTGATCAACGGGACCGTCCAGCTCGCGGCATCTGCGCTCACCGTCGTCTGGGCGGTGCTGCATCCCGGCGCGGCCGCGATCGTGGTTCCACAGGTGCTCTCTGCCGTGGCCAAGTCGGCCTGGTGCGCCCACGCAGCGCGCAGTTCCCCCTCTGCGGCGCGGTGGCGCCGTCGCCAGGGCCCGCCTCGACGGGCGGCGGAGGTGCACCGGCTGCTCCTGCGGGAGTTCTCGATCGCTTCGCTGGCGCAGTACGTCCACACCGTCGTCTGCGGGCTTCCGCTGATGGTGACGGCCTGGTTCTCCTCGGAGGCGGAGACGGGGTACTTCGGATTCGCCTTCGCGCTTGCGAACCAGGCGTCGACGATCATCTCTTACCAGCTCGCCACCGTGCTGCAGCCGATCTTCGGCCGGCTCCGGACGAATCCCGAGCGGCAGATCGCGGGCTTCATGCGCGTCATCGCCCTGATGGGCGCGGTGGCAGTGCCACTCTCCCTGCTGCAGGCGGCATTCGCCGAGCCGCTCTTCGCGCTCGTCTTCAAGGAGAAGTGGCTGCCGTCAGTGCCCTTCTTCGTGGCACTGTGCATGGGCCAGACCGCGCTCTTCATGGTCGCGCCCGCAATGGCGCTTCTGAAGGCGCAGGGCCGTTTCGCCACCTACTTCGTCTGGCAGCTTGCGCAGGCTCTTCTGTGCCTGGTGATGTTCCCGATAGCGGTGCAGTCGTGGGGTGCGATCGGCGTGGCGTGGACCGACTCCGCGCTGTGGATCGTCAGCGTCCCGCTGGCGGTCTGGCTGGGCGCTCGCGTGGTGGGCGTGACGCTGGGCGCCGTCCTGCGGTGCTTCCTCCTCCCCTGGATCACCGCGGGTC
The DNA here is from genome assembly GCA_044230125.1 of Phycisphaerales bacterium. Classification (GTDB taxonomy): domain Bacteria; phylum Planctomycetota; class Phycisphaerae; order Phycisphaerales; family SM1A02; genus UBA966. The sequence continues at coordinate 123,260 of JBGARR010000001.1, read as the reverse complement.
CCCTTGCGCTCGCGGGCTGGCTTGCATGGCAGTACCTGCCGGGCAGCCAGCCATTCGTCTCCGCCATCGCACTGGCGCTCATCGCGCCGCTCTGCCTCTTCCTCTCGATCATGGCGGTGCGCGTGACCCAGCCGGCGGTCTTTTCGGAGATGACTCCCACGATTCGCGCGGTTCTGACCCGAATCCCGTTGTTGGGCGGCTTCCTCGCGCGGATCCTTCTCCCCGGCTGACGCGAGGGACCCTTATCCGCCGCAGGCCCGGCGCTGGGTTCGGCGCGAAGTACGGACACTCTGCTGGATCGGCGTGCTGCGATTGCCGATATAACTCCCGAGCCGGCGTCGCACCCGCACGTCCGCCCCGGCCGAACCGTACGACCCGAATGCAGTACCTCGCCCTGTTGGTCTTCTTCGCGCTCTGCGTCTTCGGGCTCTTCCGGCCGGCGTGGTCGCTCGTGCTGCTTTTCGTGATGTTCGCGCTCGAGGTCGCCCTGCAGGCCGCGGTGGGGGAGTTCCGCGCGAGCCCGATGCTGGCCAATGTCATCGTCGGCGTCGTCGTGCTCATCGCAACCCTCGTCACCGTTCCCCGCACGCCGCGGCCGATGCTGGGCTACTTCACGCCGACCTTCTACTGCCTCAACGCGATCCTGATCTGGTCGGTCATCTCCCTGGCGTGGAGCCCGGCGCTGCCGCTGGCGCCGAACATGGGCTCGAACATCATCCGCGAGGGATATCCGTACTTCGTGGTCTACGTGCTCCTGGCGCCCCTCCTCATCGACTCGATCGAGGACTGGCGGCGAGCCTGCACGCTGATGCTCATCGCGGGTTCGCTGGTCGTCGTCTCGATCGTCGCGAGCCCGGAGTTCTCCATCAAGTCCGGACGCATCGGCACGGTCATCGAGGGCGCGGACCGCACCAGCCCGCTGGCGATCGCGCAGATGGGAGGCATGCTCGCCATCTTCGGAGCGCTTGCGGCGGGCGGGCGGACGAGCGGCCTGCAGACCGCGATCCGGGTGACGGCGTTCCTGAGCGGGGCGCTGCTAGTGCTCTTTTCCGGCACTCGAGGCCAGGCGGTCTTCGCGACCCTGATGATCGCGATCTTCCTGCCCATGTCGCGGCAGCTCCGGAGCATGTGGTCCTACGTCTCGACGGTCTCCGTCGCGGGGTTGATGGGCGTCATCGCGTTCGTGTCCTTCGACATCGTCATGGGCCAATCGGACACGAATCGATGGCAGGCGGGCGCCGTGGCCGATGCGACGAACATCCGTCTCTACAACATGACCGAACTGCTCAGCGCCTTCGCGCAATCGCCGGTCGCGTGGGTGATCGGCCTGGGATTCAACGCGTTCAGCGCCGTGACGGACGAGGCCGTGCAGGGGTATTCCCACAACTTCTACGTGGACGTGCTGTGCGAGGAGGGCGTCCCCGCGTTCGTGCTGCTGGTCATCGCCTTCGTCCAGACAGCGAAGACCGCACGATCCCTCTTCCGGCGATACGCGGACTATCCCGCCGAGCGATCGGCGGTGGCGATCCTTCTCGCGATGTGCGCCTACCAGGCGCTCATCGCGGCGAAGGAGGGAAACCTGTGGTCGACCTGGAACCTCTTCATGTTCATGCTGATCATCAACCGGATCGAGTATCGCGCGCGGGAGCAGGAGGCCGAGGCGACCACCGCCGAGACTGGCACCGAGGAGATCGACTTTGAGCACGCGCCAGGCGAGCTCCCGCTGGGCGCAAGTCGCGTCGATTGAGGCGGATTCCAAACCGGGCACGCGGCTGCACGCGAACGACCCCAGGCGCCGCACGTACAATCACCGGCCGATTGGCGGTGTTCTCTCGACGAACATCATGGCTGAGCGCCCTGTTGCGCGCCCCAGTCGGAGGCACGAAGAAGAGGGGACGACGCATGCATTCGGAACCACAGTTCACCTTCAGCGCGGGCATCCGGGCGGCATCCGTGCAGGCGGCGCTGCTGTCCGGGGCGCTTCTCATGGGCTTCCCCTCCGCCTGCTCCGCTGCGCATCCCGCTGCCCCCGAACGCCCTGCCCCAAAGGCGCGGCCGGCGCCCCATCCCACATCCGGAACCAACGCGGCGTCCGGAAGCCAGGCCGCGTCCGGAAGCCAGGGAGCGGCTGGAACCCAGGCAGCCGACCCCGCGCTCGTCCGTCAGTACGACGCCTCGAAGGGCGAACGCCGGCTCTACCTGCGCGACTACGACCAGCAGCTGCGCAGCGCGTACGAGGCGGCACTCTCCGGCGGCGATCCCGCACAGCGCGAGGGGGTCGAGCGCCGGGTCCGCGCGACCCTGGGCGACATGGTGAACCGGACGCCCGCCGAGCTTGCGGCGCGGGTCACGCCCAAGGGCAGCGCCGACGCGGTGAACTTCGACATGCGCGATGCCTGCCTGCACCTGGCGATGCTCTGGAAGCTCACGGGCGACGCCTCGCACGCCCAGCGGGCCGCGGCGATCCTGGCGGCCTTCGCGCAGCAGATCCCGAAGTGGCCGATCTGGAGCCCCTACTACGGGCCGCAGTCCTCCAAGCGGGCGCTTGACCAGGCGGACCCTGCGGCCTTCAAGTCCGAGTTCGCCGCAGGTCTCTGGGGGGACTGGATCTACATGGACCTGGTCATGGGAACCCCGCTGGTGCAGGCGAATGCGATCCTCGCACCGTCGGGCGCGACCACGCAGATCGGCGCCGATGCGGCGATCCGGCGCATGATCGATCTGCATGTCGCCACGCAGCGCAAGTACAACACCGGACCAGACTTCAGCAACATGGATGCCTTCCAGATCCGGGGCTTCATGGACTTCGGCCGGCTGATTCCCGATCCCGAGCTGGTGCACGAGGGCGTCCGCCACCTCCAGAACATGTACCGCACGGGGTTCTTCCCCGATGGCTGGTGGCACGAGGGTGCGACGAGCTACCACATCGACCTCCAGAACGGGCTGCGCTCGATCGCGCAGGAGATGCTGCGTGGCTACAGCGACCCGCCGGGATTCCGCAGCGCGGTGGACGGCACGCGCTACGACAACCTCGACCTGCGCCAGCTCGTCGCGGGCCCGATGCAGCGTGCAAGCAGCGTGAGCGCCAGCATGGTCATGCCCGACCAGACCCTCATGGCCGTGCACGACACCAAGTGGCCGGAGCTCGCGCCGGGGGGCGCGGCCGCGCCGACGCGTTCCTTCCTCTTTGGCTCGATGGGCCAGGGGACGCTCATCACCGGCCGCGACGATTCGCTGGCGATGGCTTCGCTGCACTGGGGCGGCAGCGGATCGCACTCGCACCGCGACGCGCTCAACCTGAATCTCTGGGCCAAGGGCACCGAGGCGATCAGCGAGACCCAGTACCAGCCCCTGCCCGGCTCCGGCTCGACCCGTGAGTGGCACACCAGCACCGCGGGCCACGCCACGGTGGTCGTCAACGGCGTCGACCAGGCTCCCACCGGCCCGCGCGGCTCGCACCTTCGAACCGCACAGGCGATGGACGCGATCCCCGGCGTGCCGGACTGGCCGTGGCGCTGGACCGCGTGCAACGCCCAGGACTTCGGCACCCCGCGCCTCTTCAGCACCGACTTCCCGGATGTGCAGGTGGTCGAGGCGGATGCCACGCGCGCCTACGACAAGGTGACGGACGTCACGATGTACCGGCGCACGATCGCGCTCGTGCGCATCGACGCCGTCGACAGCTACGTCGTGGACATCTTCCGCATCAAGGGGGGCGGGTCCTTCGACTACATGCTTCATTCGTGCCTGCAGATGGAGGGGGCGCTCAAGGTGGCCGCCCAGCTGCAGCCGATGGAGGGGACGCTGCACGGGAACATCCGCAACCTGCGCACGGCGACCACGTCGGACAGCTGGCTCGCGGCCTTCGAGCTCGGCAACGGCGTCAACCTGCTGACCTTCATGGCGGGCGCGCCGAAAACGCAGATCATCGTCGGCGACGCACCTGCGATGCGGCGCGCCGGGACTGCGCCCTTCCTCGCAGCGCGGCGGACCGGACGGGAGACCACCTATGTCGCCGTCCACCATGTCGTGAAGGGTGCCGTCCCGCGAGTCCAGGGGATCGAGCTGCTTCCGAGCACCGGCGCCGGGTGCGTCGCGGTCAAGGTCCGCATCGGCGCCCGTACGGACACTGTGATTTCATGCGAGGACCGCCAGCAGGCCTGCACGGTCGATGGCGGAATCCAGATGCGCGGGCTCTTCGCACACATCGCGTCGAGCCCGGGCGCCGGCGCGAACTGGACCTACCTGGTCGACGGCGACCTGCTGCGCACGCCCGCAGCAGCCATCGAGGGAGAGGTCTCCTATTCAGGCACGGTGCTGCGGACGCTTCGCGCCGAGGCGAACGACCCTTCCAATGGGCTCGTCGTCACTGGCGGCCCGCCTGCGGGACGGATCCTCGAAGGCTGCGCTGTCATGGTCGACCTGGCGGGACAGATGACCTGGGCGTACCGCGTGGGCGCAGTGGCCGCGAACGACGGCGGGGCGATCATCGAGACGCGCGACGAGCCGGGCTTCACCGTGAAAGATGGACAGATCAAGCAGCTCTTCTTCCCGGGCTGGGGCTTCGTCGGCCAGGCGCGCTACCGCCTCCCGGGCTTCGCGCTCTATCGGCCCGGGACCGGTGCGCCGGTGCTGCAGCAGTCCGGCGCCGCGAAGCTCACGATCGGTGCGGGCGGCGGTGCCGCCGCGGCAAAGTAGGGCGTTCCAGCGCGGTTCCGGACCGGCGCGTCACTGCGCCGCGCGTTCGTACCAGTCGATGGTGCGTCGCAGCCCCTCTTCCAGGCCGACCGTTGCGCTCCAATCCAGCCGCGCGCGGGCACGCTCCACGTCAAGGCAGCGCCGCGGCTGGCCGTCGGGCCGGCTGGGGTCCCAGACGACGTCGCCGCGAAAGCCGACCAGGCGCGCCACGAGGGCGGAGAGGTCGCGGATCGAGATCTCGGAGCCGGTGCCGAGGTTGATCGGCTCGGGCTCCTCGATGCGCTCCGCGGCGCGCACGACCCCTTCCGCGCAGTCGTCGACGAAGAGGAACTCGCGCGTCGCCACACCGGTGCCCCAGCAGCTGACGGTGGGGAGCGAGCGGGAGCGGGCATCGAGGAACTTGCGGATCAGCGCCGGAATGACGTGGGAGGACTCGATGTCGAAGTTGTCATGCGGCCCGTAGAGGTTGACGGGAAGCAGGTACGCGCTGTGCATTGCGTACTGCGCGCGGTACGCCTCCAGCATGACCAGCGCAGCGCGCTTGGCGATGCCGTACGGCGCGTTCGTCTCCTCCGGGAAGCCGTTCCAGAGCTCCTCCTCGCGGAAGGGGACCGGGGTGAACTTCGGGTAGGCGCAGATGGTGCCGACCTGCACGAACTTCTCGACGCCAGCGATGCGCGACTGCTCGATCAGGTGCAGCGCCATGGCCATGTTGGCGAAGAAGTAGCGGCCTGGGTTTCGCTGGTTTGCCAGGATCCCTCCCACCTCGGCGGCCAGGTGAAGCACCACCTGCGGGCGCGCCTGCGCGAGCAGCCGCGCGGCGTCCGCCTCGCGCGTCAGGTCGAAGTCGCGCCGACGCGGGATGAAGAGGTCCATCGCGCCGCGCCGCTGCAGCGCCGCGACGACCGACCTGCCGAGGAACCCAGCGCCGCCGGTGACGAGGATGCGCTTGTCTCTGAGGTCGATCATGGTCGGAGGTCGGCTCCTGACTCGGGCAGGGATCGCCGGGGAGGTGCTAGACTAGCCGTCCTTTGCGCCCGGCGCGACCGCGTTTGCGGCGCGGCGCGCGGAACGAGGCACGCTCGATGAAGAAGGCGCTCATCACCGGCATCACTGGTCAGGACGGCAGCTATCTCGCCGAGCTCCTGCTGCGCAAAGGTTACGAGGTGCACGGGCTCATCCGTCGAAGTTCGAGCTTCAACACCGGCCGCATCGAGCAGCTGTACGTGGACCCGCACGAGTCCGGTGCGCGGCTGCGCCTGCACTTCGGCGACCTGAACGACGCGAGCAACCTCTCCGAGGTGATGCGCGCCGTCGAGCCGGACGAGGTGTACAACCTCGCCGCGCAGAGCCATGTCAAGGTGAGCTTCGAGATGCCCGTCTACACCGCGGACACCGACGCGACGGGGACGCTCAAGCTCCTTGAGGCGGTGCGGGTCCACCAGAAAAATTCCGGGCGGCAAGCGCGCTTCTACCAGGCCTCAAGCAGCGAGATGTTCGGGAAGGTCGCGGAGGTCCCGCAGCGCGAGACGACGCCCTTCCATCCGCGCTCCCCGTACGGCTGCGCAAAGGTCTTCTCGCACTGGATCACGGTGAACTATCGCGAGAGCTACGGCCTGCACGCCAGCAGCGGGATCCTCTTCAACCACGAGAGCCCGCGGCGCGGCGAGACCTTCGTGACGCGCAAGATCACCCGTGCAGTCGGCCGCATCAAGCTGGGGCTGCAGAAGAGCCTCTTCCTGGGGAACCTGGACGCGGAACGCGACTGGGGCTTCGCCGGCGACTATGTCGAGGCGATGTGGCTCATGCTCCAGCAGCCCGAGCCGGGCGATTACGTGGTCGCGACGGGGCGCAAAGCAAGCGTCCGCCAGTTCTGCGAGATGGCCTTCTCCGCCGTCGGCCTTCGCTGGGAGGACCATGTCTCGATCGACCCGCGCTACTTCCGCCCTGCGGAGGTGGACGAGCTGCTCGGTGACGCCTCGAAGGCGCGGCGCGTCCTGGGATGGGAGCCGCGCGTGGATCTCGATGGCCTCGTCGCGATGATGGTCGAGCACGACCTCGAGCTGGCACGACGCGAGAAGACCCTGCGGGACGCAGGGCACGCGATGCCGGACAATGGCGGACACGACCAGTGACCCCCCTCCGCGTGCGCGCGGGCCTCACTCGAAGACGACCGTCCGCCTGCCGTGGATGAAGACGCGCTCCTCCAGCACCAGGCGGACCGCGCGCGCGAGCACGATCTTCTCGACGTCGCGCCCCGCCTGCGCCATCCGCTCGGCGGTGAAGCTGTGGTCCACCGGGGTCACGTCCTGCGCGATGATCGGGCCCTCGTCGAGGGCCGCGGTCACGAAGTGCGCGGTCGCGCCGATCACCTTCACGCCCCGGTCGTACGCCTGGCGGTATGGCGACGCGCCGGCGAAGGCCGGCAGGAACGAGTGGTGGATGTTGACGATCCGGTCAGGGATGCGCGCGATGAACTGCTCGGAGAGGACGCGCATGTAGCGCGCAAGGATCACGTACCGGGGTGCGTACTCCTCGATCACCCGCAGCAGCCCGGACTCATGCTCCTCGCGGGTGGCTCCCTCCGACGGCACGTGCACGAAGGGCTTGCCGAAGCGTTCCGCGAGGCTGCGCAGCGCTTCGTGGTTGCCCGCGACCGCGGCGATTCGCGCGGGCAGCTCTCCGCAGGCCTCGCGGAGCAGGAGCTCGCCCAGGCAGTGGGGCTCGCGCGTCACGAAGACGACGATCGGCTGGTGCTCCGCGACCGCGACGCGGACATTCGCGGCCTCCGGCAGCACCTGCCGCAGCGCGGCGACCAGCTCCTGCGCCGGGCCGATGTCCGAGCCCACGATCTCCGCACGCCAGAAGAAGTGACCGACCTTTGCATCGACGAACTCGTGGTTCGTCTCCACGTTGAGCCGGCGCGAGACCAGGACGCCCGCGATCCGGTGGATGAGGCCGACCTCGTCCGGACAGTCGACCAGCACGATCTCCCGGGATCGCCCTGGAGCCGCGTGGGGCGCCGTCGACGCGCGGGGCGACAGCAGGGGCTCACGATGGTCGCTCATGCGTGCACCATTTTCAGTCCGCTCCCGGCGCGGCGCGCGGGCGGGACGCTCCGGCACGTTCCGCGTGCCGCCTGGCCACGGTCGCGTACGCCTCCATCAGCTTCGCGACCTCCTTGTCCCATGTCGGCGGGGTGAACTCCATCGTCGCGCGCGTCGACCGGATCTCCTGCACCGACCAGCCGTCGACCGCGGCGCGGATCTGGTCGACGGAGACGGGCACGGACTTCGCGAGCGGGTACTCGGATGCGAAGCGCTTGAGCTCGCGGGCGTCCGAGACCAGGATCCCCAGCTTCGCCGCGCTGTACTCGAAGACCTTGTTCGGCAGCGAGTTCTGGTAGCTGGCCGAGCCGCCGTCGGGAAGGAACACCCCGACGTCGGCACCGGAGAGGAGGGCGATCAGCTGCTGCTGCGTGACGGCCGGGTGGAAGTGGATGTTGGGGTGCGAGCGCACCGCCGACTTCACCTCTTCCTCAAGCGGGCCGAAGCCGACGAAGACCAGGTGGATCCCGGGACGCACCGTCGCGAAGGTCCTGATCATCTCGGTCAGCCCGCGCCCCTTGTCCAGCAGTCCGCAGTAGACGTAGAGCAGCGGCTCCTTCGAGATCCCGATCGCCTCGCGGAGGGTGCTGGGTCCGATCGCCTTGGGGATGACGGGCACGTTCCGGACGGTGCTCACGCTCAGCCCCGGGTAGGCGTCCTCGTACCACGACCGGATCGAGTCGTTGACCACGATCGTATGGTCGCACCAGCGGATCAGCGCGCGTTCGACGACCTTCGCGATCCTGCGGATGGCCGGGCTCCAGCCCTCCCTCTCCGTCTCCAGCTCATGCGCGTCGTACAGGAGCGGTGCACCCGTGCGGCGCGAGAGCAGGACGCCCGCAGGCAGCGCGGCCAGGCTGTGGGCGGTCACCAGGGCGATGTCCTTGGGGCACGTGGTCTGCACCGCCGTCCACCATCGCGGAAGGCTCAGCGCCCGGAGCAGCCGGAAGCTCCCCGGCCGCGAGGGCTTGGCCCCAATGCGGCGGATGACTTGCCTCGAGTCGATCCTCTCCTCGTCGGGCAGGCCCTCTGCGCGGTGGCCGTAATAGGTGACCTCGTCCGTCAGGCCCGCGTCCAGCGCCGAGGCGCCCGCGCGCCAGGCGCGGGACTCGTGCTGCCAGGTGCAGAAGTACAGGTGAACGTGCCGCCGCGTGCGCGGATGTGACAAGGACACGTCAGCGCGCTCCTTCTTCCTCCGCCTTCCAGACCGCACGGACTCTGGAGACGGAGAACTCGCCCTTCGCGACGTAGCGGGCCAGCTGCACCCACTTGGAGGAGTGGTCGAACATCCACGCGGCGTTGGGGTAGTCGGTGTGCTGCCGGGGCGGCGCGGCGATGACGTTGGAGAGCTCCTCGACGCCGAAGGAGAGCTTCTTGGCGACGTACTCGAACTCCTCGCGGAGCTCGGCCTCGGTGTAGAGGGGCGCCTTGAGCCTCTCGATGGCATCCTCGCGGGTCATCTCGCCGGCCATGATCAGGCTCGAGAAGTGCGCCTTGCGCTTGTCGATCCCGAACTTGGTGGGGAGGTAGTACTCCTGGAAGAACCGGGTGAAGCGGTTCTCGCCGTGCTTGCGCGGGTACGGCTTCCAGTTCAGCTTCTCGGTGAGGGTGGCCACCGCCTGCGTCTTGTTGTAGTCGAGGTAGTTGAGGATCGGGAACGCGACGATCTTCCGCACAAAGAGGTAGTAGAAGAGCTTCCGCGGGAGCATGTACGGGTAGGTCCGCAGCCGGACCTTTCCGAACCGCCGATGGATCGCCATCAGGTTGCGACCATCGCGCTTGTCGTAGATCCATGCAGGCGGGATGATCGACTCCGTCGTCACGTTGGTGCCGATGATCACGTGGTGGATCCTGCGCTTGCTGGCCAGGCGCAGGAGGATCGTGTTGATCGCATGGTCGCTCACGCACTCCAGGTCCAGCACCGAGGCCAGGAAGTAGCAGCGCTGCAGGTCCTTGAACTCGTCCCAGTCGATGACATGCGTGTAGAGGTCGATTCCCAGCCCCCGGACGATCTTCTCGATGTTGCTGACCGCGACATCGCTGTTCCACCCGTTGTCCAGGTGGATGGCCAGCGGCCTGAGCCCCAGCTCCACCACCTGCATCGCCACATAGCTGCTGTCGACGCCGCCGCTCAGGCCGATGAGGCAGTCGTAGTCCCGGCCGCGCCCGGCCTGCTTCATCCGTTCGACCCACTGTCCCAGGCGCCGCCGGCGCTCCTCGCCGTAGAAGACCTCATGCTTGAGCCGCCACTCGGCACGGCGCGCGAAGTTGCAGACCCCTTCGGAGTCGAAGCTGATCCCGGGGATGGAGTCGTCCATGACGGTGCGGCTGCACACCTGGCGACCGGCGCCGAAGGGGGTCATCGGCCGAGTAACGGAATAGTCGATCATGTCCGGTCCTATCCTATCGCCGCGCCAATTCACCGGGCTTCCCGGCGGCGCGGGACGCTGGGTCGATTCGTTCGGGAACATCGATCGCTTCGTTCGCCACCGTCACATCAGTCGAAGGCAGGCCTCGGCCGGTGATCCGGCCATGGCCCCGCATCGAGCATGCGAAGCGCGGTGGAGGTCTCGAAGCAGGACATCAGCTTGCAGAACTTCGCCTCGAATCCTGCCCGCCCGATTCCCTGGTGCATCCTGCACTTCAAGGAGAGCTTGATCGGCAGGTGCCGGAACTCGTCCGGGTCGAATTCGTAGGGGTGGCAGTACAGCGTGAAGACGCCGTTGGCTTTCAGCGACCGCTCGACGCACCACTTGATCGCAGGCCACGGGAGCAGGCGGTGGTAGCCGCCGCCTGCCACCGGCAGGACGCGTCCGCCGAGATGAAGCGTCGCCGCGGGAAACTCGACCAGGCTGCGGCCCGACGGCAGGAGCGCGCGCACGGGCGAGCCCGGCCATCCTGCGCAGCCGAAGCGATACGTCGGCGACGGGAAGATGCTCGAGTCGTAGACAAAGCCCTCGTCGGCCAGCACCTCTAGGGCCCAGACGCCTGCCTTGCCGAGCGAGAAGCACGGGGCGCGGTATCCCGAGATCTTGCACCCGGTGAGATCCTCGAGCTGGCGCTTCGAGCGCCGCACGTCCTCTCGGAATTCCTCCGGGGTCTGCTGGTTGACATTGATGTGGCCATAGCCGTGCGAGGCGACCTCGTGTCCCTCCCGCACCATGCGCCGCACCGTGTCGGGGAACTTCTCCGCGAACTTGCCCAGGACGAAGCAAGTCATCGCCCGGCCATGGCTGGCGGTGACGTCGAGCAGGTGCTCGGTGTTCCGTTGCGCACGCGGGTAGATCGGGAGGGCGGGGTCGATGGTGGACTGCGCCCAGTCTTCGACGTCCACCGAGAGGATGACTGTCATGGCCGCTCCTTGGTTCCTAGTGGGAAACGACGACCGTCTCGCCGGGCATCAGGTCGACGAGCCGGGTGGTCGTCCCCCCGCCGCGCAGGCGGATGTCCAGGGGAAGGCCCGCCAGCCGCCGCGGGCCGCTGTTGCGCAGGCGCACGCCGGCCTCGGTGACCTCGATGTGGACGGCTCTGCTGCCGCTGCCCAGCACGTCGAGCCAGTACCGGCCCACGCCGTAGACCGTGTCGATGTAGAAGTCGCCGTTGAACCGGTTCACGACCATCTCCAGCAGGTGCTCCGTGATGCGCGCGCAGACCAGCCCGTCGAACTGCCGCATGTGCTGGTGCACCAGGACCACGACCGGGAAGCCCAGGCGCAGCCCGCGGTTGATCCAGAACTCGAGCATCGCGGCATGCTGGACGTGCCGCGGGTCCGAGGGATAGCGGGAGGTGAGCTCCACGATGCGCGTGCCCGCCGGGTGATGCGGGGGCGGCTGGCGGAGCACGTTGTCCCGCGGACCGATGTCCGAGCCGGAGGCGACTTCGCAGCCGCTCGCCTCCACCGCCGCAGGAGTGAAGCGGTCGTTGCCGCGCCCCGGCTTCGCCCACGAGCGCGGCACGTATCCGAAGTGGCGCTCGGTCCAGCGCGCTGCCTCGTGGATGTTGTCGAGCTGGTCACCGAAGGAGCTCCGGTCCGCCCCCTGCCAGGGATAGGCCCCCTCGCCCGGGCGCGCGCCGGCCTTCCAGTTGTTCCCGGGTGCACCGGAGGCATCGGTGTCGTAGTGGAGATGGCCGTGATTACCCAGCTCGATCACGAAGGGGCGTGCTGACGTGACGGGATAGGGCGCTTCGTGCCGCAGCTCGACCTTCTCCTTCATCCACTCGACGAAGTCCGGGATCTGCTTCGCGCCCCGGCTGACGCCGTAGTGCCCCGCCCATTCCTCGGAAGCGTCCTGGTCGAGGCTGAGCCGCGTGGAGAGGTACATCGTCTGCGCGACCGCGTAACGCGCGCTGAGCCCGAAGGCGTCCTCCAGGCCATCGATCGACTGGAAGGAAGCCAGGTCGTACAGGTCCATGTCGCCGCGCAGCGAGAAGGCGGCGCGGCGCGCGCCCGGATACCGCGTGATCGCCGCGGAGGCGACCTCTGCGGGATTCCATCGACGGGCGCCTGCATGCCGAATCTCGATGGATCGGTCGAAACGGCTGGCACTGACGCGGACGCGGACCACTCCGGCGGCGGCTCCGTCGGCAGGCGTCAGCGACCATTCGGTGCGGCGCACTTCGCCTGTGCCCAGCGGCGGGAATTCGCACTCGGGCGCTGGTTCGCAGCGCCATCCCTCGGGAACCTGCACCGCGATCCGAAGAGGCGTCTGGCCAGGTGCGCGCGTGTGGTTGCCCACGAGGAGCGTGATCCGCACCGGCGCACCGCTGGACAGCACGCCCAGGTCGTACGCGGGGAGGCGCCGCACGAAGGGACCTTCCAGGTTCAGGCTGAGCGCCGGGTGGAGCGCAGGGCCGGGATAGGCGGACCCCGAACCGGATCCGCCCCGCAGGCCCGCGGACTCCTGTGCGCCATGCACCGCGTTGATGATGCGGCGCTCCTTCAACAGGTTCTGCCCGACCAGAAGGAGGTACGCGACAAGCACGCCCAGGGCGGGCGCAGCCATGCACGTCCCGAATCCGATCAGCAGGCATGCGGCAGCCACCATGGCCGCCTCGATGATCCACCGGCTCATCGCGAGCTTTCGTTCGAGCGTCTCCAGGAGCACGTTCGGCAGGTACATCGCCCAGCCCGCTGGCCATCGCGCCAGGAACAGCAGCCTGCTCGCCGCCACGAGGGCCAGCAGCGCGCATCCGGCGATGGTGAGTGCGGTGTTCATGAGAGGTTCAAGGGATCCCAGGCGGGGATCCGCGCGGCCAGCTCACGCCCGCGCGCGAGTTCCTCCAGGATCGTCGCGTAGCGGTCGAGGATGACCTCCTGTGCGAGGTTCGCCTGGACAAAGGCCCGGCCCCTCGCACCCATCTCGGCGCAGGCCCGCGGGTCGTCGGCTGCCGCCTGAATCAGCCTGGCGAGCCCCTCGGCGTCGAGGCTGGGGACGGCAAGCCCCGCGCCCTGCCGGAGGATGAGCTGCGCCTGCAGGCCGTCGGCAGCGGCGAGGATCGGCTTCCCGGCGCTCAGGTAGTCAATGAGCTTGTTCTCGAAGTAGATGTGGACCAGCGGGCTCTTGAAGAGCGAGATGATTCCCGCGTCCGCCCCTGCGAGGATCGCCGGCACCTGAGACTTGGGCACCGCATCGTGGAAGTGGACGTTGTCGAGCGCAAGCTCGCGCGCGAGCGCGATCGCCGCGGCCTTGGTCTGCCCCGCACCGAAGAGGTCGATGCGGATGTCCGGCCGTCCCCGCAGGTGCGTCGCAGCCCGAACGATGGCGTCGACCGCGGTGACCTCGGTGTGGGCGCCGGTGTAGACCGCGACGAACTTGCCATCCCAGCCGTACTTGCTGCGGATCCGGTCGCGCTCGGGTGTGGCGGCCGCAAAGACCGCGGCGTTGCATCCGTTGGGGAAGAGGTCCAGGCGGCCTGCGGACACGCCCTTCGCCAGCAGCTCGGACTTGATCCCGGGCGTCAGGCTGACGATGCGGTCCGCGCCGAAGTACAGCGAGCGGGCGAGCCGCTCCAGCGGCGCCGCCTGCCACCCGCTGATCGCGCCCTTCACCACCAGCGCGTCCGGCCAGAGGTCGCGAATCTCAAGGAGGAAGGGCCGCCGCCAGCGTCGTGCCAGCCGCAGCGCGGAGTACCCGGCGAAGAGCGGCTGGATCGTCGCCATCACCACATCCGGCCTCGGAAGTCGCTTGCCGAATTTGTAGGCGGACCAGGCAAAGGAGCAATAGGTGGTGAGCCGGTTGCGCAGGCTCGAACGCAGCTTCCGGGGCGCCGGGAGCCGGTGGACCTGGATCGACCCCCCGGAGGGATGCTCGTACCGCTCCGGGACCTCCGTCTGCTCGTTGTAGGCGTTGAAGTCGCAGGCGATCACGTCGACGTGATGGCCCCGCGAAGCCAGGCACTTCACGAGGCTCCGGGGCTGCTCCGGGCCAGGCGAGTCGGGACCGGCGAAAAACTGATGGATGTAGCAGACCCGCATGGGCTGGATCCTGATCGTCAAAGGCTATCCCAGTCCCCAAGGGTCTGCTGCCAACCCTCGATGCTCTTCCAGCGATCGGGAGACGCCCGATCCGGATTGAAGCGGGCGACTGAGTAGAAGCGCTTCACCGGTGCCCACGAGGGCACCCGCGCGAGTCCCGCGAAGTGCAGCGTGCGCACTGCCGCTGGCGAAGAGACGACAGCCGCGACCGCGTGGACTCCATCGCCTTCAAGCGCCCGGTACACGACGGCAAGCAGCGCGCCCGCTGCGGCGTCATCCTTCGCTGCAAGCTCCATGACGTAGGCAAGCTGGAGCCTGGAACGGCGCTCCTGCGTCGTCACCGCGGCGGCGACGAGCCCGGAGTTCGCATCGTGAGCCTCGAAGAAGCGGTAGCTGCGCAGCGGCATGCCGACGTATCTCCATCGCAGCCACTCGGAGCTCCTCCGGATCCAGGGGCCCCCTCCCCGCGCAGCGGTTGACTGGAAGAGCGCGGCCCACCCTTCGGATGGCGCCTTCACCTCACCGACGCTGATCCCCTGCGTGCCGCGGGCGCGCACGATCAGCCGTTGCCCGAGGCCCGCCATGCCGCCCATCACCTGGCCCAGGGCTGGGACGAAGGCGCCGCCGAGCGCCGCTGGACGCAGCAGCCGCATCAACAGGTGTCGTCTTCCAAGATCCTGGTAACCCATCTTGATGAAGCCGGGGCGCGACCGCTCGTTGGGCATCGTGGTGACGAAGGCGGCGCCACGGCGCCAGGCCTCCGCTTCGCAGGCGCGCACGAGCGCCGTGAAGATGCCCAGCCGCCGGAAGCCGGGGTGGACCGCGACGCCCGTGAAGACAGCGCCGAGCAATTCCTGCGGCCCGTCGAGGTACGGGAACAGCTCCATGGGCTGGGCGCCGACGACCTGCCCGTCCACTTCGGCCACCATGTAGCCGGTTGCACCCACGCCGCAACCGCCGGACCACCAGTTGTAGACCGCCTCGGGGTCGGCGCTCTCGCCGTACGCAGCTTCGATCACCGCGCGGACACCGCGCGCGTCTGCTGGCGTGTACGGGCGGATGTGGTACGCGGCCGTGGCGGCGGCTTTCGTCGTCGCTGCGCGCGGGTGTCGTGGTTCGTTCATGGACGCTGAGGGCCTTTGCAGACGAGTCGCGGTCGAGTGCCGGCCCTGAAGCCAGCGGCCGCGCGGGCGCACGGGGCCATGGGCGCTACGCGGAGCCGATCCTGCGTTGTTCGGCCTTCCGGAGGGCGCAGGTGAGGAATTCTTCGAAGATTGTAGCCCCGGACAGCGGGGCGCTCGCCGTGGCTGCGCTCAGCCGGAGCGGCGCGCCGGAGCGACGGACGCATGGACCGAGCCGCCTGCAAGCTCCAGTTCGGAGTGCGGTTCCAGGTCGATGAGTCGCATGCAGCGCCGACCCTGTCCGTAGTCGACCTCGAGCGGCAACCCCTCCAGGCGCCGCGCGCCGCCGTTATGGACCACGACTCGGCCATCGATGCACTCGATCCGGACGCAGCGGGTGCGCTCGCTGAGCACGTCGCGCCAGTACCGCCCGATCGCGGCAAGCGTGCCGCACCAGATCTCGCCCTCCATGTCCGCAAGCACGTAACGCAGCAGCTCTGCAGTCAGGTTGAAGCACGCGTTGGTCTGGTAGAGCACCACGTGGTGATGGGCCAGGTAGACCATCGCACGGCCAGTGCGGCGCGCCACGCCCACCCAGTACTTGAGCATCGCGATCTGCGCGGCGTTGAGCGGGTCCCTGGGCAACACGCGGGTCAGGTCCACCAGGCGCTCGCAGCCTTCCGGATGATGCTGCCGCGGGAAGAAGAGCAGCTTCTGGAGCTTGGTCGTGTCCGTCTCGGAGCTGACCTCCAGGCCTGCCGCCTCGACCGCCCGCGGGGTGAACTCGTCCAGGACGTCCGAGGGGATCGTGTAGCTCACGGGGGTGATGCCAAGGGTCTCAAACAGCACCTGAGAGCCCTTGCGCATGTTGTCGCGCTGCTCGGTCAGCGAATCGCAGGGATACGCAGACATCCAGTCGTACTTGCCGGCGCCCATGCGCGCATGCGACGTCCACCCGTTGCCCGGGTCCGCGGCGGCGTGCGTGCCGTAGTGCAGGTAGCAGTGATTCGCGATCTCGGCGGAGAGCGGCCGTTCCTCGTCGATGGGGAACTCCTGTTCGAGGCGCGTATCGACCTCCTCGCGCAGGAACCGAATGAATTGCGGGACCTCCTCGCTGTGCCGATCCCACCCGAAGTGCCGGCAGAACTCCTCGTGCGCGCGCTGGTCCAAGCTCAGCCGCGCCGAGAGCATGATGCTCGTTGGCATGCGGAATCGGGCGGCCAGGCCCAGAACCGTGCGGAGCCCCTCGGTGGACTGGAAGGTCGATGGATCGTAGAGATCGTGGTCGCCGCGCCAGTTGAAGGCGCCGCCCGCGCCGTACTTCCAGCGGGTGATCGTGGCGGCGACGGGCTGGATCTCCGCCGGCAGGATGGAGTCGATCCGGAGCGTCCGCTCCCAGTGGCGGTCGCCATGCGAAACGCGCACCAGGATGTCGGCGCCTGCGCCGGGCGCGACCGCGGCGATGCGGAGCTTCGCGCGCACCAGGCGGCCGGGCTCCGGGCATCGCACGGGCCGTTCCCCGGTGAACTCGACCCGGACCTGCGCGGCACCGCAGTTCGCTTCCACTGCGAGCGGGAGTTGGGGTCGCACCGTGCCGGGGTTGAGGATCAGCAGCTCGAATTCCTGCGAGAGCCCCGCAGGCCAGTGGCCCAGGCGGTAGACCCGGGCGTCGCGCTCAAGCACCGGGCCGCGGACGTTCACGATCAGCTTCGGGATGGGCAGTGGCGTCCGTGGCGTCCGCATGTCCTGTGTCGCAGGAGCGTCCGCGCGCCAGCGCAGTTCGACAAAGAGCGCCGCGGCCCATGCCGCCCCGCAGAGGAGCGCGCAGGCGAGCCCGAACCAGGGGCCTGCGAGAAGCCCAACTCCAATCGGCACGAGCAGGAGCAATGCGACGTCCAGCCGCTCGCGGTGCATCCCGCCCCGGCGTTCCGCCGTCTCATAGACGGCGTTCGGCAGCAGCATCAGCACGCCGATGCGGTGCGGGGCCAGGAAGTACGCCTTGCTGAGGAAGAAGAGAAGCGCCGCACCGACGACGGCCATCCATCCGAGAGTCAGGAGCGCGATGGTCATTGGAGTTGCGTTGCTGGGGCATCCCGCAACGCGGCGGGCCCGGCGTTCCGGCGGATCCGCTCCCCGATGCGAATCGTCGGCGCAGAGAACCAGCGCGGCGGAGGCGGAATGATATCGACTGCGTGCGCGGTCGCAACCGCGCGCGTCGCGCCTGGCGATCGGTCGGCAGGGCATCTGCCGTGCACAAGCGCGGCGCATTGAGCATCGTTAGACTTGCGCTGCCCTTCGGAGTCCGGCTCGTGAACGCAAGGTCCTCGAAAGCCGCGTGAATGCTCGCATCCCTCTACAGCAAGGACGTGTTCCGTTTCTTCCGGTACCCCGCCGGCAGGCAGACGCCACCTGAGGCTGCATTCCCGCCCGGTTACCGGGTTCAGGTCTTTGAACCGGGTTCTTCCGTGCCTGAGCAGGTCGCCCGCGTGGCAATGCCTCGCGCGCTGCTGGACGTGATGCGCTGGAGGTTCCGCCGAGGGGACGCATCGCTCATGGCGGTCTTCGACGATCGGGGCGACGTTGCCTCCTACGGCTGGATCCAGTCCTGGAGGCCCTTCCGCCGTCGGTTCCGGAAGGTCGCGCGCGAGGGGAGCATGCTGGGCTTCTACTGGACGCACCCGGCGCACCGCGGCCGGGGGCTCTACCGGGCAATGCTGGCGCGGAGCCTTGCGCTCGTCCGCGGCAAGGAACCGATCATCATCTACGCCAGCGCCGGCAACGCCGTGAGCCAGCGGGGAATCGAAGGCGCCGGGTTCGAGTTTCTCCTGGACCTCCAGGTGACCAGGATCGCCAAGGTGCTGAGCTTCGCCAGGATTGACGCGAAAGGCGGTCGCCAGTGAGCGGTACGGAAGCAATGCAGCGGATGCTGAAGGCAGGGGGCGTCCCCTTCGCGCTCTGCGATGGGCAGCTCTTCGCCCGGAGCGGCCAGCGCAGCGCGCCATTCGGGCCGGTGCTGCACGACTACCGGCTCACGCGTCCGCAGGCGTCCAAGCTCCTGTCGGAGCTCGGGGGGCTCTGGGTGCAGTGGACACAGACGCAGCCGGGCGATGGCGCGAACGCCGCGTGGTACGCGGTCGTGTGCAGGAGTTTCACCCACGTCGACGACCATCCGTCGAGCAACGTTCGGAGCAAGATGCGGCGCGGCCTGAAGCGCTGCGAAGTGTCGCAGGTCTCGTTGGACGACTTCATTCCGGTTGCGCACTCGATCTACGAGGCGGCGCACCGGGGATACGCGACTCCTTCGGATCCGGCGGTGGCGAAGCCCGCCTTCGACGCGATCCTGGAGCGCGAGCGCGGGCACTCGCAGGTGCGCCACTACTGGGTCGCCCGGATCGAAGGCCAGCCCGTGGCCTACGCCAAGGTGATCGTGCACGACAAGGTCGAGGCGGACTACACCGCCCTCAAGTTCGACCCGGAGCAGCTGAAGCACTACCCCAGCTATGCGATGATCCACGAGATGAACCGCTTCTACCTGCAGGAGCAAGGCTTCTCGTACGTGAACGACGGCCAGCGGAGCATCCTGCACGACACCAATTTCCAGGAGTTCCTGGTCAAGGACCTGCTCTTCGAGCGCGCTCCGCTCAAGCTCTTCGTGCACTATTCCACCGCGTTCGGGGCGGGGATGCACCTGTGCCGCGCCCTGCGGGGCGTGCGCCGGATCAAGTCCAACCCCAAGGTCGCCGCGCTGCTGGAGCTCGACGGCTGCGCCTCGCGCGTGTGATGCGCAGCGGCATCGGCCGGGGTCAGGCGGTGGCGTCCGCGGCAGGATCGCGCGTCGGGTAATTGACGAGTACCGCGCGGCGCGGTCCGAAGTACACGAACATGCTGCCTGCGGCGCTCGCGCTCGCACCCGCCTTGACGGCTTCGCGATGGTGCTCGACGGTGCCCGCGCCCCCCATGGCGATGACCGGGATCGACACGCTCCTGCAGACCTCCGCGATCGTCTCCAGGTCGTAGCCCGACATCGAGCCGTCCCGGTCGACCCCGGTGAGCAGGATCTCCCCGCAGCCGATCTCCTGGCACCGGCGCGCCCAGTCGATCGGCGTCCACTTGGTCTTGGTGCGCCCGCACTTCGTCAGGACGTGCCGGCCACCCAGCATGCCCTTGCCGACCTCGATCGACGCGACCACCGCCTGGCTGCCGTACTCGCTGGCCGCCGCCGTGGCGATCGCGGGGTTCTCGTGCAGCACGGTGTTCAGCACCACCTTCTCGTAGCCGTTGCGGATCACCGAGCGGATGGTCTCGAGGTCGCGAATGCCGCCGCCGTAGGCGATGGGCATCAGCGCCTCGGAGGCGATGGAGCGCAGCAGCGCGCCGCGCTCGGGCACGAAGGGCTCGCCTGAGATGTCCAGCACCACCAGCTCGTCCGCCCCCTTGTCGCTGAAGAGGCGCACCGCGTTGATCGGGTCGCCCACGTATGAGGGCTTGCGGAACCCGTGCGTGCGGTACATCCCGCCGCCGATGATCGTGATCGCGGCGATCATGCGCGCCGAGGGGCGCGACTCCGCCTCCCGATAGGTCATCGCCTGGCCTCCTCGCAGCGTGCCGTCGACCACGCGATCCAGCCGCGGATCAGCGACTCGCCGAATCGGTGGCTCTTCTCCGGATGGAACTGCACGCCCAGCGCATTGCGCGAACGGACCACGGAAGCGAACTCGATCCCACCGAAGGTCGCGGTGCAGAGAAGCCCCTCGCTCAGCGGCGCGGGGTCGATGTAGTAGGAGTGCGCGAAGTACATCCTGCCGGGACCGATGTCGAAGGGGAGCGTCCCCGCCGGTGGAGAGAAGGTGCGCCAGGCCATGTGCGGCACGCGCAGCGGCGTGCCGTCGGTCGCGGTGGCCGGGAACCGGCGCACCTCCGTGGCGCACCAGCCGAGCCCGGCGCCTTCGCCCTCCTCGCTTGCCGAGCAGAGGAGCTGCGCGCCCAGGCAGATGCCCAGCACGGGGCAATCAGCGCGATAGAGAGCATCCAGCCGGTCGCGGAGCCCCAGGCGATCGAGGGCGGCCACCGCGTGCGTGAAGTGCCCGACGCCGGGAAGCACGACGGGGCGCTCACCCGTCAGGTCGTCCGCGGAGGTCGCGAGCCGGGGCTCGGCACCCGAGCGATTGAGCAGCTTCAGCACCGAGCCGATGTTGCCCAGGCCAAGGTCGATCACCGTCAGTCCCGGCCTGCTCCGCGGGGTTTGTTCGTTGGACGTCGTCATGGAGTGTGGGCTCAGTGACCAGCCGTTCCGAAGAGCCGCTGCAGCGCGGCGCCGGCCAGCCAGCCGGCTGGCATGGTGATGCCCAGCGCGACGAGGCCGATCACGAGCGACCGGTACGACCCGACCCCGCGGTGGAGGGCCACTGCCCACCACACGATGAGGTACACGGTCATCGCGGCAGCGTAGGCGCTGACCACCAGCAGCGCATCGTTGGTGAACGCCGACGCCGTGCAGACGGCGGTGAGCACCAACGCAGTGCCCGCCGCCTCTACGACCAGCGCCGACCTTTGTGCTCCGCTGATGTGAAAAAGCCGGTCGAGCCAGTTCGTGGTTGCGAGGATCGCACCCGGGACCGCAAGGACGCGCATGTATCCCGCCGCGGGCTGCCAAGCCTGGCCCAGGACGGTGACGGCGACCAGGTCCGCGTAGGCGGCCGCCAGGCCGACACCAAATCCGACCATCGGTGCCAGCCACATGGTGCTCCGGTCGACGAAGGCGCGCAGCTCCTGGCGGTTCCCGGTCGCGCCATGCATCTGTGCGATCGGCCGGAGCGCCCCGGTCGCGATGGTGGTGGGCAGCGCGACCAGCTTGTCCGCCTGGAAGAAGAAGCCGACCGCCGAGTCCGAGATGGTTCGGAGCACCGCGATGTTGGATCGGTCGCGGATGGTCCCCAGAATGGAGTAGGGGATGAGGTAGATCGGGAACCGCCGGCCGATGCGCCAGCCATGCCGTGCGGCGCGTGGGTGCCAGAGCACGCGCAGCGCCCATGCGGGCACCGCACTGCGCCCGATGACTGTCGCCGAGAGGTAGGCAAGCGGGAAGCCCCAGATGAGCGATGCGGGAGTCCTCCAGATTGCGGAGAGCCCGACCTGGAAGGCACCGAGCGCCAGCACGCTTGAGACATCGGACCTGACCCATTGCCCCACGCGGTGGGTGCGCAGCAGCCAGGCGCATTCCAGCCGCCAGCACCCGAAGCCCATGACGTGCAGTCCCGCTGCGATCCATGTCCATTTCGGCAGGTCCGGGAGCACTTCCGTCAGCTGGAGAATGGCGACGACGCACGCGGTTGCGATCGTCACCATTATGAGCCCCCATGCTGCGCACGAGGTCAGCATCGAGGCGCGCGCCCCGCTGGGCGAGATCACCACGGCGTCGTCAAGCCGGAGCGTGGCGGCAGTGACCGGAATGGCCGTCACCATCACGTACAGACCGAGGATTCCGATCTGCGCCGGCAGGAACATCCGGGCCAAGACAAGCGTCGTCGCGGCCGGCACCGCCACACGCATGCCAGTCGCAACTGCGGTCATGGGCAGCGCTCGGCGGATGCCGTGCGAGCGAGGTACGTTGCGTCCGCTGGCTATGGGGGGCAGTATACTTTCCGGTCTTCATGACAGTCCCTCTCGCCTGCCCTGGTTACGCCGATCGGTTCCGGTCCAAGGGGAGGGTCTGCAACGTCTGCGTGATGGACGAGAGCGACCCGGATCTGCGCTTCGACGAGACGGGGCGTTGCTCGGCGTGCCGCAGCGCCGAGGCGAGGCGGCCACCGTGGATGGCCACTTCGGCAGAGCGCGCGCCGACCTTCGATCAGACGGTCGAGGCGATCCGGGCGCGCCGCGGTCGAAGCGAGTTTGACACGCTGATCGGCCTGAGCGGCGGGCTCGACAGCAGCTACGCGCTGGTGATCGCGGTACGCGCCGGCCTCAAGGTGCTGGCGATGCATTGCGACACCGGCTGGAACTCCCGCGAGGGCGTCGCCAACATCGAGTCGCTGTGCTCGCGCCTGTCGGTCCCCTTGGAGACGTACGTGGTGGACTGGGAGGCGATGCAGGACGCCCAGCGCGCATTCTTCCTCTCGGGAGTTCCGAACTGCGACATTCCGCAGGACCACGCGATCGCGTCGACGGTCGGGCGCCTCTCCTCGAAGTTCCGCATCCGCACCTTTCTCTCCGGGAGCAATTGGGTCGCCGAGAGCATCCTGCCTGCCGCATGGGGCCAC
Source organism: Phycisphaerales bacterium (assembly GCA_044230125.1). Lineage (GTDB taxonomy): Bacteria > Planctomycetota > Phycisphaerae > Phycisphaerales > SM1A02 > UBA966. The sequence goes on along the minus strand of JBGARR010000001.1, from coordinate 100,600 downwards.
GGAGCCCAGGACCTGGTGCACCTGCGCGCGATCTGGAAGCGTTTCGGCAACTGGAGCCGGGCGCGTTCCTTTCCCACCAACTCGCGCTTCCGGCAGCGGATCTGGCAGCCGTACATCCGCCGCGTCGGCGTCTGGCCGGTGCTCAACGATGTCCGGTACGACCCGCGCGGCGCGCGTCAGACGCTGCTGGACGAGTACGGATGGCAGGACTACGGCGGCAAGCACTGCGAGTCGGTCTTCACGCGTGCGTTCCAGTGCGTCTACCTGCCGATGCGTTACGGCTTCGACAAGCGACGCGCGCACGTGTCGAGCCTGATCATCGCCGGGCTCCTGACGCGGGACGAGGCGCTCGAGGAACTGAAGGTGCCGCCGATGACCCAGGAGGCGGCCGAGCGCGATGCCGAGTACCTCTGCGAGAAGCTGCGCTTCACCGCCGCAGACTGGGCCAGGATGATCTCCTCGCCGCCGGTCCCGCACGAGGCGTATCCGATCGACCAGCTCGACCGTCTTCTCGCGGGTTTCGCGAAGCGGCACATCGAGCGTCGCCTTCGGCTCCGCCGGAGCTGGTAGGCCTGGGTTCAGCGCTGCCAGCTACACTTGGCGCAATGGAGTTCGCAACGGACCAGCCGCCGATGGAACTCGAGGTCGTCGACCTCGAGATCGGGAACATCGGGTCCGTCCTCAAGATGCTGACCCGGATCGGGATCGCCCCCCGCGTGGTGCGGACGTCCGCGGAACTGCGCGGCCGGAGCCCCGTGCTGCTGCCGGGAGTCGGCCACTTCTCGCATGCCGCGGCCTCGCTCGGTTCCTCGGGGCTGCGTGGCCGGCTCGACGAGCTGCACGCACAGGATCTTCCAATCCTGGGAATCTGCCTCGGGGCGCAGCTCATGGCGCGCGAGAGCGAGGAAGGCCCGGGCGCCGGGCTGGGATGGCTGCCCACCGTGATCCGGCGCTTCCCCGAACGCGGCACCTCCGGGCAGGTGCTTCGCGTCCCGCACATGTCCTGGCAGCCCTTCTGCCCGCCCCACGGAACACTTCCCTTCGACGTGCCCGCCGGGCGCATGTACTTCGCGCATTCCTACTACATCGAACCCGGACCGCTCGGTGACGATTCAAGGTGCGAGTCCGAGTTCGGGGGGATCCGCTTCTCGTCGGTCGCACGCGCCCGCAACGCCATCGGCGCGCAGTTTCACCCCGAGAAGAGCCATCGGCACGGAATGGCGTTCCTCGCCGGCTGGACCTCGTGGGCACGCGGGGTCCTGGAGGCCCGATGACCGAGCGCTACTTCCAACGGGTCGACACGCCGATGCCGCGCATCATCGCGGCGCTGACCACGCAGAACGGGCGACTGGTCCGGACGCGCCGGTTCCAGAAGCCCTCGTACGTCGGCGACCCGATCAATGCGGTGAAGATCTTCAATGACAAGGGAACGGACGAGATCGTGCTGCTGGAGATCGGGAAGCAGCCCTTCGACGAGCGCCGCGTGGAGACGATCCGCGAGATCGCCGGCGAGGCGTTCATGCCCATCTCCTACGGGGGCGGCATCCGCGACATCTCGCAGATCCGCTCCGTCATCCGGAGCGGCTTCGAGAAGGTGGTGCTGAACACCGCGATGCACGATGCCCCGGAGCTGGCCGCGGAGGCAGCGCGGGAGTTCGGGGCGCAGGCCGTGGTGGCCTCGATCGAGGTGGCGAGCGCGCTCATCGGCGGCCAGCGCGTCCATACCGAGTGCGGATCGCGCCGCACCAAGTGGCGCCCGGTCGACTGGGCGCGCCGGTGCGAAGAGCTCGGGTGCGGGGAGATCGTGCTGACATCGATCGATCGCGACGGCTCGATGCAGGGATACGACATCGAACTGGTGCGCGCGGTTTCCGAGGCGGTGGCGGTGCCCGTCATCGCCCTGGGCGGAGCGGGCACCGTCGAGCACCTCCGGGAAGGCATCGGCGCGGGGGCATCAGCAGTCGCCGCCGGGAGCATGTTCGTCTTCTGCGGTGCGCTCCGGGGGGTCCTCATCAACTATCCGGACATGCGCGCGATCCACGATTGACCACGGCCGCGCACCCATTCCCCGACCCATCCGCCCGCCGCCTGCGAGAGCCCTCGAGATGAGCAGCCACCCAAACGTCAACCCGCTGAACTTCGCCCTGATCGGAGCTGCGGGGTACATCGCCCCCCGGCGCATGAAGGCCGTCCAGGAGACGAGCAACCAACGGGTGGCGGCCTTCGATCCCAACGACAGCGTGGCGGGGACGGCGGGCGACGACCACCCGCACTGCAAGGAGGTGAAGGCGTGAGCACTGGCGAACCCGGAGTCCCATTCATCGACCTGAAGGCGCAGTACCGCGCGATCAAGCCGCAGGTGCAGGCGCGCATCGAGGCGGTGCTGGAGCATGGTCAGTACATCCTCGGTCCCGAGGTCAAGGAGCTCGAGGACCGCCTGGCCGCCTTCACCGGCGCCAAGCACTGCATCTCCGTGGCGAGCGGCACCGAGGCGCTGCTCATCGCGCTGATGGCGCTGGACCTCCAGCCGGGCGACGAGGTCATCACGTCGCCCTTCACCTTCGCGGCCACGGCGGAGGTGATCGTCCTGCTCGGCGGCCGGCCCGTTTTCGTCGATGTGGACCCGCGCACCTGCAACATCGATGCGGCGGCGATCGAGGGGCGGGTCACCGCGCGGACGCGGGCGATCATGCCGGTGAGCCTCTACGGACAGGTCGCGGACATGGACGAGATCAATGCCGTCGCGCGACGCCATGGCATCCCCGTCATCGAGGACGCGGCGCAGAGCTTTGGCGCCCTCTACAAGGGCCGACGGAGCTGCAACTTGAGCACGATCGGCGCGACGAGCTTCTTCCCGAGCAAGCCGCTGGGCTGCTACGGCGACGGCGGTGCGCTCTTCACGGGCGACGACCGGCTCGCCCAGGCGATGCGCGAGATCCGCGTGCATGGCCAGAGCCGGCGCTACTGGCACACGCGCGTGGGCGTCGGCGGGCGCATGGACACGCTTCAGTGCGCGATCGTGCTTGCGAAGCTCGACCGCTTCCCATGGGAGCTCGACCGGCGCCAGCAGGTCGCGCGGCGCTACCACGAACTTCTCGGCGGTGACTTCGGCTTCGTCTCGCATGAGTCGACCGCGGAGCGGCGATGCCAGCTGCTTCCATGGCCCGCGTCGGACCGCGACTGCGTCTTCGCGCAGTTCACGGTGCTGGTGGCCGGCCGCGACACGGTGCAGGAGAAGCTCAAGGCGGCTGGGATTCCCACCGCGGTGCACTACCCCGTGCCGCTGAACGAGCAGCCCGTCTACGCGCGCTACTGCTGTCCCGACTGCACTCCCGTTGCCAGCGCGCTCGGGCGCCAGGTGATGAGCCTGCCCTTCAGCGCCGACCTGACCGAAGCGGACCAGGACCGTGTCTGTGCCGCGCTTCGCCGGGCGCTGTAGCGCACCGCGCCCCGTGCGCGGGCCGCTCCCGAAGCGTCAGTGATGGTGCTCGCGCAGCTCCTTGGGGGGCTGCGGCAGGCCGTCAAAGGCCTTCCAGACGATCTTCGACTGCGGGCGCAGCACGACCCAGCCGGTGATGAGGATCACCAGGATGTAGGTCCGCAGCCCCTCGTGCCGCACGTACCACTCCTCGAGCGCGCCCTTGTACGGGGCGATGACGTCGTCGTAGTAGCGGACGGGGTCGCGCGAGGCGTGCAGCGCCTCCTCCTCGTCGCGGAAGACGATCGAGCCGATGCCGGAGAGGCCCGGTCGGACCTCGACGATCGCACGCTTGGAGGACTCGGGGAAGGCGTCGAAGCAGCGCTTGGTCTGCGGCCGGGGGCCGACGACGCTCATGTCGCCGATCACGATGTTCAGCAGCTGCGGCAGCTCGTTGATCTTGGTCTTGCGCAGGAAGCGCCCGATGGTCAGGATGCGGGGATCGTCCTTCAGGGTGATGGTGCCGGTCCCGATGTTCGGGCTGTTCTTCAGCATCGTCGCGAACTTGAAGAGCTTGAAGGGCTTGCCTCCGCGGCCGATGCGCTCCTGGAAGTAGAAGACCTCGTGCTCACCGGTCAGGAGCAGGATGAGGACGATGGGGATCAGCAGCGGCGAGAGCACCAGCAGCGCCAGCAGAGAGAGGAGGATGTCCAGGAGGCGCTGCATGTCACATTCTCCCGTCGAGGAACTTCCCCGTCTCGCGGTGGTTGAACTCCGGGATCATGCGGTTGAACAGGTCGATCATCTCGCCGCGCGTCCAGGCGCCGCGGCGGAGCATCGCCTGGATCTCCGACATGAAGTGGACGAGCATCCCTTCGTCGAAGACGGGCTTGTTCCGGATGACCCCGATGGCGCCGTAGCGTTCCATGTCGATGTCCTCGCGATCGGTGAAGAACTCCTCGAAGTCCTTCTCGCCGGTGGTGTCGCTGCGGAAGAAGTAGCAGGGCCACTTGCGCTGCGCGACCAGCTCGTCCACGCGGGAGCGCGCCTCCTCCTCGGAGGCGCATTCGTGCGGCTCGTAGCCCAGCTGCTGCAGGTAGCGCACGGCGATGTCGGAGAACTTCGTCAGCCGGAGCGCGTCGCTCATCTTCGGGAAGAAGATGTCCCGGTTGTCCCCGAGCAGGCAGGACATGAGGCAGAGCTCGCCCGATTCCTGCGGGGTGACGAAGTAGCGGCGCACGTCGTTGGGGGCGGAGATCGGCTGCCGCTTCGCGAAGCGCTGGTTGAAGCCGTGCAGCAGCGAGCCGTCGGAGAAGGCGACGTTTGCGAAGCGCGCGGTGGAGATCGGGGTCGTCAGGCTCTCGCGCATCAGGAACATCTCCATGATTCGCTTGCTGGCGCCCATCATGTTCACCGGGTTCGCGGCCTTGTCGGTGGAGACGCAGAAGTACTTCCGAACGCCCTTCGCGCGCGCCTGGGCGAGCGTCGAGACGGTGTTGAGCACGTTGACGCGCACCAGGCGCATCAGCGTGTACGCGTCCTTCTCGCTGCGAACGTGCTTCAGCGCGGAGAGGTTCAGGACGTAGTCGTACCCCTCGGAGGCCGCCATGAACGCTTCGAACTCCTGCGACCCGCAGTCGACCGCGAAGGTGCTGAAGTCCCCGTCGATGTAGCCGAGCGTGCTGCGGATGTCGCGGACCAGCTCGACCATGTTGTTCTCGCTGATGTCGACGACATGGAGCGTGCGCGGCTTGCGCCGGAAGATCTCGCGCGTGACCGCCTGGCCGATCGAGCCGGCGCCGCCGATGACCAGGAAGCGGCCGCCGGCGACTGCCGAGCTCAGGCGCGCCTCGTGCTTGTGCACGTCCGCCTCGAAGAGCGGGGAGGTCCTTCCGATGATCTCGAGCACGTTCATGGGCGCAGCCCTCCGAAGTCGGACTCCGGGACGCTGGACGGCACGTTGACGATCCGTTCCTCGAGCCAGCGGGAGTTGGCGAGACCATCGTGCCCGAAAGAGGAGAACATGGGCAGGTCGCACATCAGGCGCCACGCCGGCCGCGTCATCACTCCCTGTGCGTTGGTGTCGCGGAGCACGGCGTCTCGGGTCTCGCGGCCGTCCACCAGGAGCGCGCTCAACCAGTAGTTCGAGACCGTCCCGGCGGGGGCACCCGCGAAGTGCACCCCATTGGTCCCGCCGGGCGCTCCGCCGAGGACCCCACAGAGCGTGCGCCAGCGGGCTGCCACCCGCGCCTTCGACGCGAGCATGGGCCGGAGCAGCTCGAGCTGCGCGCAGCCTAGCGCTGCGTTCAGGTTCGGCAGCCGGTAGTTGTAGGCGGTCTCCTCGTGGAAGAACTCGAAGGGATGCGGGCGCTTCGCCGTCGTGGTCAGGTGCTTGGCGCGCGCGGCCAGTTCCTGGTCGTCGGTCACGATCATGCCGCCGCCCCCGGTCGTGATCACCTTGTTGCCGTTGAAGCTGAGGGTCCCGAGGCGGCCGAAGAGGCCGGTGTGCCTGGCGCCGACGTAGCTGCCCAGCGACTCGGCGGCGTCCTCGACAAGCGGGATGCCCCAGTCGGCGCAGACCTGCGCGATGCGCTCGATCCTGCACGGGTGCCCGAAGGTGTGCATCGGCACGCAGGCGGCGATGCGCCGGCCGCTCGCGCGCTCGTGTGCGCCGCCGGCGCGGCGCTCCGCGTTCGCGGACAGCCAGCGTTCGAGCGCGTCGGGGCTCATGCCCATCGTCTCGCGGTCGACGTCGACGAAGCGCGGCTGCGCGCGGATGTACGAGATCGCGTTGCAGGTGGCGATGAAGGTGAGCGCCTGGGAGAGGACGATGTCCCCGTCCTTGGTGCCCACCAGCTCCAGCGCGACGTGCAGCGCCGCGGTGCCGTTGACCGTTGCGACGCCGTGGCGCGCGCCCACGAACGCGGCGATTCCCTGCTCGAACTCGGTGACGCGCGCGCCGACGGACGAGACGAAGTTTGAGTCGATGCACTCGGAGAGGTACCGCTTCTCGTTGCCGACGAAGACCGGCCGGTGGAGCGGGATCGCCCCGGCGCCGTAGATGGCGCGCGCCTCGTCGATGATTGCGGCGGCAAGTGGGTGGGTGGTGCTCATGGCTGGGATCCTCGGTCCGCAGGCAGGGGAACCAGATGGTGCAGGAGCGCGCTCCATGCGGCGCAGGCGTCCTGCATCGAGTAGCGGCGCTCCAGCGTCTGGCGGCCGCGATGCCCCAGCTCGGTGGCGAGCGCGGGATCCGCGCGCAGCTTCGAGATCGCCTCGAGAAGCAGGTCGGTGCGGCCGTTGGCGACGACGAACCCGCAGCGCTCCTCCTCGATGACGCGCGCGACCTCGCTCGCGGTGGGACCGACGAAGACCACCGGCCGCCCCGCGGCCAGGACGCCGTAGAACTTGCTCGGCAGGATGACGCCTTCGAAGCCCGGCACCATCAGGACAAGGTGCATGTCGCCCAGCGAGATGAGCGACCCGAGGTCGCTGCGCGGCTGATAGGGCTTCAGCAGGACGTTGCGGATCCGGTGCTTGGCGACGAACTCCTCGATCGCCGGCTTGACGATGCCGTCCCCGACGATGACCCAGCGGACGCCATCGTCGTCCTTCAGCGCGAGCATCGCCTTCTGCACCGTGTGCACATCGTGCCCGAGCCCGTAATTGCCCGAGTACTGGATGACGAAGCGGTCGCCGATCTCCCACTCCTTCCGGAACTTGTTGGCGGGAGCGGGGGCGCGCTCCGCCGGCCCGGGAGGCGAACCAGCGCCGGGCTTCGCATCGGCGCGGCTGGGGGGCAGCTCCAGGATCTCCTTGGGGTCGGACCAGGGATGGATCATCTCGACCTTCTCCGGCCGCACGCCCTTGGCGAGCACGCGGTCGCGCATGCAGCGCCCCAGGACGACGACGCGGTCCGCCTGCTTCAGGCAGAAGGAGTCGAGCATCTTGAAGAAGCGATGTCCGATGCTGCCGCGGGAGATGATCCCCGCCTCGACGGGAAGGTCCGGGTACAGGTCCATCGTCCAGAAGACGAACTTGCTTCCGCGCAGCCACGCGAGCGCCGCGCCGACCAGCGCCACGAAGGGGGGCGTGGTCAGGCAGATCACGACATCCTGCTTCGGCAGCGTCAGCGCCTTCAGGAAGCAGGTGATGTTGAAGCGCAGGTAGTCGATCGAGCGGGTCCCCAGGCCGCGCTTCTCGAAGAAGTTGCTCGAGACGCGGATCACCTGGATCCCGTCGACGGTCTCGCGCTTCGGAAGGGTCGCGCCGGGCTTGCCGTAAAGGCTGCGCGACGCGACGACGGTCACGTCGTCACCCACCTGCGCGAGGTGCTTCGCCAGGTCGTGCGCCTGCTGCGCGGTGGCGACCACGTCGGGCCAGAAGCTCTGATTGATGATCAGGATCCTCAGCCGTCGCCCGGCGCCCGCGGGGACTGGGGGTTGCGTGCCCATGCGGTTCAGCGCGCCCCTTGCCGGCATCCGCGCGCAAGCCCTGCTGCTCGCGCGGGGCGGGATGCTGGGTGCGATGGTGGGCGATTCCTCATGGGCGTGTGGTTCGGGATCGGTGAACGGGGCTCGCCGGCCGGGCGGCCCGACTTTCGCGAAGGGGCGGATGATATCGGCTCGCCTTGAGGGAGCCGTGGCGCGCGTGGGCAGCATCGGCTCGCCGATGCGCGTGCTTTTGCGATTCTCCGCCGATTCGATGCGTGGATGCCGTGCGCTTCGAAGCTGGACATGGACCGCGCGTTCTCCATGGATCGGATATCGCAGGCGGAGCGCAGTCCTTGTCACATTGACGACGCGTCTGGCTCAGTCGTTCGATCGCGTGTGGTGTGTCGACGTTCCCGCTGGATATCGGGCTTTGCCGCCGCCCCTGCGCGCCGCTTCATTCGACGCCGAACTCGCGCTCCCACATTGCGACCGAATAGAGGCGCCACCGCACGCCGTGGTGCAGCGAATCGAAGCGCCGATCGAGCCACCCGGGGCGTGCATACGCCGCGACCAGGCGTGAAGCGCCGACCGCAGCGCGCATCTTCGCGTCATGCCTTGCGAGCCATGTCGCCGTGGGGGCCTCGAACCCGATCTTCCACCGGCGCCAGACAATCTCGGGGGGAAGCCGGTCCTGCATGCAGGTGCGGAGGGCCCACTTTGTCCATCCATCGCGGAACTTCGCTTCGTTGGGGATCGCCAGTGCCGTCTCGACCGAGCGCCAGTCGAGGAACGGCAGGCGCGTCTCAACCGCGAAGTGCATCGAGTTTTTGTCCTCGAAGCGCAGCAGCGCCGGGAGCGAGGCCCGCTCGAGGTCGAGCCGCTGCAGGGCGTCCAAGTCCCCCATCGTGCGCGCCTCGTCCGCGACGATCGGTGGCAGCGGGGGCATGGAACACGCCCAGCGTGCGCGCAGGCGCAGCTTCCAGCGGGCGATCGTCGGCGATCCCTGGAGCATCAGGTTCAGCAGGATCCGCCCCGTGCCAAGCTGGGCGCCTGCGCGGCGGCAGGCTCGGATCTCGCGCACCATCTGCATGAACCCGCGCTGGCGCCAGAGCGTCAGCATGAATGCGGCGAAGTACCGGCGGTACCCCAGCAGCGTCTCGTCCCCGCCCTGGCCGTCCAGCAGCACGGCGATTTCATTTGCGCGCGCGGTGCGCATCACGAACCACTGCATGCAGATCGAGGGACCTCCAAAGGGCTCCTCCTGGGTGCGGACGACCTCGTCGATCGTCGCCGCAAAGTCCTCGTAGGTGGGACGCACGGTGATCCAGTCAAGTCCACTGCGCTCGACCACCGCCTTCGCAAAGGGCGTCTCGTCATTGCCCGGTTCCTCGCTCACCGCGGTGATCGCCCGGAATCGCTCGCCTCGCGCGCCGCGATACGGATCCGCCGCGAGCGCCGCCACCGACGAGCTGTCGAGCCCGCCGCTGAGGCAGGTGCCGACCGGAACATCGGCGCGCAGCCGGACACGCACCGCGTCCTCGAGCCTTTCCCCGTAGGCAGCGGCGGCACCGGCGGGATCCAGCGTCGACAGCGCGGGCCGCGGGCCAATCGTGTACTCCCGGCGCAGCGCAATCGCACCGGTCGCCAGCTCCACGGTGAGCGAGTGCCCGCCCGGGAGTTTCTCGACCCCCTCGAAGAAGGTGCGGTCCACCGGTTCGTCCACGCCCGCAAAGAGGAACCCCTCCAGCACCGCGCGGTCGGCGCGCACCCTGGGGAGGAGCGGCAGCAGCTGCCGGATCTCGGAGCCGAAGGCGAGCCGGGCGCCGAGCCGGGCGAAATAGAAGGGCTTCACGCCGAAGCGGTCGCGCGAGCAGAAGACCGTCCCCGAGCGCGCGTCATGGATCGCGAACGCCCACATCCCGTTGAAGCGGTCCACGCATCGCGCGCCCCATTCCAGGTACGCGGCCAGGAGCACCTCGGTGTCTGTGGAGGTCGTGAAGCGGTGGCCAAGGGCCTGCAGCTCCTCGCGCAGCTCCAGGTAGTTGTAGATCTCGCCATTGAAGGTGATGCAGACCTTGCCATCCGCCGCCTCCATCGGCTGCCGTCCGGCCTCAGAGAGGTCGATGATTGCGAGCCGACGGTGCCCCAGCGCAACGGGCCCGCGCAGCACCGCTCCGTGGCCGTCTGGCCCGCGGTGCGCGATCGCGGCGGTCATCGCCTCGACGATGCGAAGGTCCGGCACGGAGCCGTCGAGCGCGAGGAGTCCGGCGATACCGCACATGCACCTCCGATCCTAACGCCGGAGCCGGGAACCAGACCATTCCGGATAACCTCGGGGAAGCGCCCGGCAGGCTTCGATCGATCATCGCCGGGCCGTGCAATTCTTGCGTGGAATCTGATTGAGGGCTGCTGTCGCGCCTTGGTTCCGCCGAAGTGGAATGGGACCAACTAGAGTCACCGGACCGCGCCGTGGCGCCACGGCCGCGCGCCCGTTCCCCCACCCATTCGCCCGCCGCCTGCGAGAGCCATCGAGATGAGCAGCAACCCGAACGCCAATCCGCTGAAGTTCGCCCTGATCGGAGCCGCGGGGTACATCGCCCCCCGGCACATGAAGGCCGTCAAGGAGACGGGCAACCAGCTCGTCGCGGCCTTCGACCCCAACGACAGCGTGGGGGTGATCGACAGCTACTTTCCGGAGGCGCACTTCTTCACCGAGTTCGAGCGCTTCGACCGGCACGTCGAGAAGCAGCGCCGGCGCGGAGAGAAGATCGATTACGTGGGGATCTGCTCCCCCAACTACCTGCACGACGCGCACATCCGCTTCGCGCTGCGCAACGACGCGCACGCGATCTGCGAGAAGCCGATCGTGCTGAACCCCTGGAACGTGGACGCGCTTGAGGAGCTGCAGCAGGAGAGCGGCAGGAAGATCTACACCATCCTGCAGCTGCGCCTGCACCCGGCGATCATCGCACTTCGGGAGAAGTTCCGCGACGCCAAGGGGGTCACGGACGTGGACATCGCCTACATCACCTCGCGCGGGCGCTGGTACCACCAGAGCTGGAAGGGCGAGCTGGAGAAGTCCGGCGGCATCGCCACCAACATCGGCGTGCACTTCTTCGACATGCTGTCGTGGATCTTCGGCGCGCAGCGAAGCTCGAAGGTGACGCTCCGGCGGGACGACTGCGCCGGCGGGATCCTGGAACTGGAACGGGCGCGGATCCGCTGGTTCCTGTCGATCAACTCCGACCACCTGCCCGCGGAGCAGAAGTCCAAGGGTCAGCGGACGTACCGGGCGATCACGATGGGGGGCGAGGCGGTGGAGTTCTCCGAGGGGTTCACGGACCTGCACACGACCAGCTACCGATCGATCCTGGATGGCCAGGGGTTCCAGATCGGGCAGGCCCGCAACGCGATCGAGATGGTCCACGCGATCCGCCACGCGCCGGTCACCGGGCTGGTGGGCGACTACCACCCGCTGTGCCGCGAGGTGCCGGCATGAGCGTGGACCCCACCGTGACGGTGCACCCGACGGCGATCGTGGACGCAGGCGCGCGCATCGGCGCGGGCAGCCGGGTGTGGCACTGGGTGCACATCTGCGGCCAGGCGGTGATCGGGGAGCGCTGCTCGCTGGGCCAGAACGTCTTCGTGGGCAACAAGGTGCGGATCGGCAGCAACTGCAAGATCCAGAACAACGTGTCGGTGTACGACAACGTGACGCTGGAGGACGATGTCTTCTGCGGCCCCAGCATGGTCTTCACCAACGTCTACAACCCGCGCTCTGCGGTGCTGCGCAAGGACGAGTACCGCGACACGGTGGTGCGCCGCGGGGCGACGCTGGGGGCCAACTGCACGGTGGTGTGCGGGATCACGATCGGCGAGCACGCCTTCGTGGCCGCGGGCGCGGTGGTGAACCGCGACGTGCCGGCGCACGCGCTGGTGGCGGGGGTGCCGGGCCGGCAGATCGGCTGGATGAGCCAGTACGGCGAGCGGATGCCGCTGCCGCTGACCGGCACCGGGAAGTACACCTGCCCGCACACCGGCAAGGTCTACGAGCTGAAGGACGGCGCGGTCTCCTGTTCGCCGCCCTGAGTGGTCGCCATCCCGACGCGGTGCGCGCGCACGAAGTGCCCGCCGCGAATCAAAGAGGATCCTGGAACCCGATGGGAGACTTCCTCCTCTTCACCCACACGAGCTGGTCGGAGGCGCCGCGCATCCGGCACCAGGTGACGCGCCTGCTGCTGGATGCCGGGCACCGGGTCTTCTTCTTCGAGCGGCCCACTGGCTTCTGGCGCAGCAATCGCCCTGCCGTCCAGGAAGTCGAGCCCCGCCTGACGCTGGTGCGCACGAAGAACCTCTTCCACCACCAGCTGCGCGCGATTGCGCCGATGCACTGGCTGAACGGGCTCTTCGTCAGCTGGCAGATCCGCAGGCGCCTGCGGGCGTGTGCGCCCGGGCCGGACGCAACGGTGATCAACTTCACGCACGACTACTACTTCCTGCGCCGCATCTTCCCGCGTGCAAGGATCCAGACCATCATCCACGACGACTTCGAAGCTCAGTCGCGGCTGCCCTTCTCGGGACACATCGCCTGGTCCCTGCGCCGCACCTGCCAGATGAGCGACCAGGTCTTCGCCGTCTCGACGCCGCTGCAGGAGCGGCTGCGCGAATGGTGCGACCCGCAGCTGCTGCTTCCCTGGTCCGTGGTGCAGTACCGCGCACCCGATCCGGATGTCTCCAGGCGAAACCTGCTCGTCTACTGGGGATTCGTGGATTCCGCGATCGACCTCGATGTAGTCAGGCGCCTCTCTGAGCACCTGCGGACGGCACGCCCGGGATGGAAGATCCTGCTGGTGGGACCGACCCAGGGGAGCGGGCGTCAGGCGGTCTTGGAGGGCGTTGCGGGAATCGCAAACATCGAGGTGCACGAACGCACCGACCTGGACGACCTGCCCCTGGACCGGATGGCGGCGGCACTCGCGCCCTATCGCCGCTCGCGCGCCTGCGACTCCGTCTCCCTGGCGAACAAGTCGATGCAGCTCTTCGCACGCGGGATGCCACTGCTGATCAGCGGAATGCCGGCGTACGTCCAGCGTCCCTTCATCCAGCGCCTCGACGGTCCCGAGGGAATGGCGCATGCGGTCGACGCCTGCGTCGCCAGCTTCAACGCCTGGCAGCCGCAGATCGCGCGTTTCGTCGAGGAAAACGCTCCGCAGACGCGCATGCGCCTGCTGGGCATCGAGCCAGCGCCCCAACTCCCGTGCCGCTAGAGTCAGGCCGCCCATGAACCCGCTCCCCGTCACCGTGGTCATCCCGGCTCGCAACGAGGAGCGGAACCTCCCCGAGTGCCTCCGGCGCCTGGGGCGGTTCGCGCGCGTGGTGCTGGTGGACTCCGGCTCGACGGACCGGACGTGCGAGATCGCGCGTGCCGCCGGGGCTCAGGTGGTGCACTTCGAGTGGAACGGCAGGTTCCCGAAGAAGCGCAACTGGTTCCTGCGCAACCAGCGCATCGAGACCCCCTGGGTCTTCTTCCTGGATGCCGACGAGTTCGTCGACGATGCCTTCTGCGACGAGCTGGCGCGCACGCTGCCCGGCACGGCGCACGCCGGATTCTGGATCAGCTACACGAACTGGTTCATGGGGCGCCGCCTGCTGCACGGCGAGACGAACAGGAAGCTGGCCCTTTTCCGGCCTGACGCGGGCGAGTACGAACGCATCGACGAGGAGCGCTGGAGCAACCTGGACATGGAGGTGCACGAGCATCCCGTGCTGAAGGGCTCCACCGGTCAGATCGGTGCACGCCTCGATCATCGCGACTACCGAGGGCTGGAGCACTGGATTCGCAAGCACAACGAGTACTCCTCATGGGAAGCCAGGCGCGTGGCCGCGCTGCGCCGGCACGGCCGGCTCGACGATGCCGCGCTCACCGATCGCCAGAGGCGAAAGTACCGATCGATCGGCGCATGGTGGCTCCCTGCGGCGTACTTCGTGGACTGCTATGTTCGCCGAGGCGGCTTCCGGGACGGTCGCGCGGGCTTCGCCTACGCGATGGTGAAGGCGATCTACTTCTGGGAGATCGGGCTGAAACTGCGCGAGCAGAACGAAGGCCCAAGCGGCGGCGGTTGAGGTGGCGCGGGCGGCCGACCGGCCGGCGCACCCCGCTAGACTCCCTCCCCGTGCCCGAATTGCACCTGCACAACACGCTGACGCGTCGCACCGAGCCATTCGCCGCGCGCGCGGATGGCTCCCGCGCGGGCGCCCCGGTGCTCTTCTACTCCTGCGGCCCGACCGTCTACGACGACGCGCACATCGGCAACTTCCGCTCCTTCCTGAACGCCGATGTCCTGCGCCGCACCCTCGAGCTGCTGGGGATGCGCGTGCGGCACGTGATGAACATCACCGACGTCGGCCACATGACCGAGGACGACGACGCCGATGGCGGCGGCGAGGACAAGATGGCGCTGGCGGGCCGGCGCATCGCCGAGGCGAAGAAGGCGGGAAAGCTGCCCGCCGGTGCGGCGATCGACCCCTCGGATCCGGCGGCGATCGCCGACTTCTATGCGGGCCGCTTCCTGGAGGACGCGCGCCTGCTGGGGCTGAAGGTCGCCCTCGAGGCCGAGGCGCTGCGCGCTTCGGGGCGCGACCCTGGCGCGCTCATGCCGCGTCCGACGCGCTGCATCCCGCAGATGGTGGAGATGATCGCGCAGCTGGTGAAGGGTGGCCACGCCTATGTCGCCAGCGACGGCGCCGTCTACTTCGATGTCCGCACCTTTCCCGCCTACGGCCGCCTCTCGGGCAACAGCCTGGACCAGCTGAAGGAGGGAGCGGGCGAGCGCATCAGCGCAGCCAACCAGGCGGTCAAGCGCGATCCCGCCGACTTCATGCTGTGGAAGCCCGACTCCAGGCACCTGATGCGCTGGCCCAGCCCCTGGGGCGAGGGCTACCCCGGATGGCACATCGAGTGCAGCGCGATGGCGCGCATGCTGCTGGGCCCGGAGATCGACCTGCACTCCGGCGGCGAGGACAACATCTTCCCGCACCATGAATGCGAGATCGCGCAGAGCTGCTGCGCCACCGGCCATGTGCTCTTCGCGCGCACCTGGTTCCACACCCGCCACCTGCAGGTGGAAGGGGAGAAGATGTCCAAGAGCAAGGGCAACTTCTTCACCGCGCGCGATCTCTTCGCGAAGGGCGTCACCCCCGCGGCGCTGCGCCTGGAACTGGTCCGCACGCACTATCGCACCAACTCGAACTTCACGCTGCAGGGGCTGCAGGACTGCCAGCGCATGATCGATCGCTGGTCGCGCGCGCACGCGCAGGCGGTGGCGCGCGCCGCGGCCGCGCCGGGCGCGGCGCCGGACGAATCGGCGAAGTCCGGCCCCTTCGAGCTTGCCCTGGCAGAGTTCACCGCATCTCTCTGCGATGACCTGAACGTCGCACGCGCCATCGCCGCCATGAACGAGGCGATCGGCGCAGCGCCCGAGGCGCATGCCGCGGCAGACGCCCACCGTGAGCTCTCCAGCCTGCTGGCGATGGACAGCGTGCTGGGCGTGCTGGGGCGCAACGCCCCGGTCGCGGGAGCGGCGCCTGCGGAGGACCCGGCATTCCTGGCACAGGTGGAGGCGCTCCTGGCCGCGCGTGCCGAAGCCCGCAAGAACAAGCAGTGGTCGGAGAGCGATCGCGTGCGCGATGAGCTGGCCAAGCTGGGAGTGGCAGTGAAGGACGGCGCCGCGGGCGCCACCTGGTCGCGGATCTGAGCGCCCTTTGGGGCAGCCAGCGCTTTCGATGCATTCCCCCGCCCCCACCCCCAGTCCGGCCCGACGTCCGCCCATCCTGGGCCTGGTCGGCGGCATCGGCAGCGGCAAGAGCACCGTCGCGCGCATGCTGGCCGAGGAGGGCTGCGTGGTCTGCGACAGCGACGCGCTGGCGCGCGAGTCCTTCGCCGATCCGGCCATCCGGACGCAGCTTCGTGCGTGGTGGGGCGATCGCGCTTTCGCCGCCGACGGCAGCGTCGATCGCAGTGCGATCGCCGCAATCGTCTTTGCCGACGCCGCGGAGCGCCGGCGCCTGGAGTCGCTGACGCACCCGTGGATCGAGGCGCGCCGCAAGGCGCTCTTCGCCGCCGCGCCCCCTGGGTCCCGGGCGCTGGTCATCGACGCTCCGCTCCTCCTGGAAGCGGGCCTGGGCGACCAGTGCGACGCCGTTGTTTTCGTCGATTCCAAGCTGGAAGACCGGGTTTCTCGCGTGGCGGCGGGCCGGGGCTGGGACGCCGCCCAGCTTGCCCGGCGGGAATCCGCGCAATGGCCACTTGACCGCAAGCGCTCCAGCGCGGATCATGTCGTTCGCAACGACGGCAGTCCCGAGTCGTTGCGCGCGCAAGTGCGCGCCTTGCTCCACAAAGTTTGCGCAGGTCGCTAGGCCTGCGCTTCCCGGAGCTCCAGGGACATTCCCAAACGGTCAATCCAAGGCGGGAGCCGCCGGGCTCCCCGACTCGCGGCGCAATGCCGCCCCCGGCAATCGGCGCCGCGCAATTCTGCGGCGCCCCCACGGAGATGAATATGAGCAAGCGTCGTCGTCGTAAAGGTGGTGGCAGCAACGGCAGCGGGGGCGGCCCCGGCCACGGTGGCGGCGGGCACGGATACAACGGACGCGCGCCACAGCACGACCACTACACCAGCATCGTCCCCACGGACGAACAGCTGGACTTGGAGCTTGCCGAGTTCGAGAAGGAGTGGAAGGGCAAGTACGACATCGCCAAGAAGGACGACCTCAACCTGACGGCGCTCCAGAAGATGACCGGCGACGAGCTGGTCAAGCTGGCGAAGAAGGAGGGGCTGGAGGAAGAGGCGGGGCTCCCCAAGCAGCAGCTGGTCTTCGACATCCTGCGGATCCGCGCCCAGAAGCAGGGGCTGATGATCGCCGAGGGGACGCTGGAGATCCTGCCCGACGGCTACGGGTTCCTGCGCAGCTCCGAATACAGCTACCAGCACTCCCCCGACGACGTCTACGTCTCGCCCAGCCAGATTCGCCGTTTCGGCCTGCGGAAGGGGCATGTCGTGAAGGGCGTGATCCGCCCCCCCAAGGACGAAGAGACATACTTCGCCCTGCTGCGCGTCGAGAGCGTGAACGGCCGCGACCCGAAGGTTCTGCATGACCTGCCGATCTTCGAGAACCTGACGCCGCTGCACCCGAACAAGCGCATCCATCTGGAGGACCTGAGCGCGCCCACGCGCATCGAGACGCGCGTCATCGAGATGGTGACTCCGCTGGGCTTCGGGCAGCGCGCGCTGATCGTGGCGCCGCCGCGCACCGGCAAGACGGTGATCCTGCAGCAGATCGCCAACGCGATCACCAAGAGCCACCCGGAAGTGCACGTCATCGTGCTGCTGGTGGACGAGCGCCCCGAGGAAGTCACTGACTTCCGCCGCAACACCAAGGGGCGCGCGGAAGTGGTGGCCAGCACCTTCGACGAAGAGGCGTCGCGCCACATCCAGGTGGCCGAGATGGTCATGGAGAAGGCGCGCCGGATGGTGGAGTTCGGCGATCACGTGGTCATCCTGCTGGACAGCATCACCCGCCTGGCGCGTGGCTACAACAACGCGATGCCCGGCTCGGGCAAGATCGGCTCGGGCGGCATCGACAACTCCGCGCTGATCAAGCCCAAGAAGTTCTTCGGCAGCGCGCGAAACATCGAGAATGGCGGCAGCCTGACCATCCTGGGCACCGCGCTGGTCGACACCGGCAGCCGCGGCGACGAGGTGATCTTCGAGGAGTTCAAGGGCACCGGCAACGCCGAGCTGCACCTGGACCGCAAGCTGATGGAGAAGCGCATCTACCCCGCGATCAACATCGCCGCCTCGGGCACCCGCCGCGAGGAACTGCTGATGGACCCCAAGGAGCACGAGCTGATCGTGCGCCTGCGCAAGGTGGTCAGCGACATGAACACGGTGGAGGCGATGGAGCTGCTGCGCAGCCGCGTGGCCAAGACCAAGTCCAATGCCGAGTTCCTGATGACCATGGCCCTGAGCTGACCTGGCTGGCGCCCCGGCCAGGGGCTTCCGCCGGCCCGCAGGCAACAACTTCGCCCCCGGATGCCGTATAGACCTCTGTCCAGAGGAGTCCTCCGCCGTGCAAAGCCCGAACCCAGTCACCCGCGTTTCCCAGCTTCCGCGAGCCGCATTCGGCCCCGCGGCTGCCAGCCGGGGGCGCTTGTCAGCCCTGCCGACCTCAAACGCTCCCCGCTCCGCGCGCGGCGTCACCCTGGTCGAGATCATGGTCGTTGTCGCCATCATCGCGGCGTTGGTGGGCATCCTGCTCCCGGCGCTGAGCATCGTTCGCGGCCAGGCGCGCCTGGTCACCAGCCAGAGCAACCTGCGCAGCATCGCGGCGCTGATGACCGCGTATTCCGTGGACAACCGCGACTACATCTGCCCCAGCCAGTTCGACTACAACGGCCCCTTCGTGCGCACCACGGTGCGCAGTGCCTCACCGGATGCGACCACGCCGAACATCGGCCCCCTCTACCGCGGCTCGTGGACGGACATCCTGTGGACGGTGAACAAGCTGGGGCCCATCACGCTGAACGACATGGCAGGGAACACCGACCTTGCCGTGCCGAATCCCCTCTGGGACTACCGCTTCGACTCCCCGGACTTCTTCGCCTACGCATCCGCCGATGCGATCGAGAACAATCCCTTCCGCTCCAAGGCGGAGCTGAAGAAGCCCTTCAACACCACGGACGACGCCAGCCTGCCCACCCCCTTCGGCAACGGCGCGGGCCTGCGCGAGACGGGGCAGCCGGGGTACTACGCGGCCAACGACTTCTTCGACTGCCGCGGTGGCAACTGGTACACGAACGCCGTCATCCGCCGCCCGATCCAGTCGGTCTACGTCGTCGACTCGCGCGCGGGCGAGACGATCCCCGTCACGCTCCCCGCGTGGAAGCCGGACACCCCGACCGGCGAGGTGGAGTTCCGCTACATCGGCGACGTCTGCACCATGCTCTTCCTGGACGGGCACGTGACCAACGAGTCCAAGTGGGTCGACCTGAACGACCTGCAGGTGAACCGCCAGATCCGCGTCGAGAAGCTGGACCAGCGCTGAGGCGGCGTTTATCGGCCCGGCGGTGCTATGCGGACCTTTGGCCCCCGCCTGTCCACAGGTTCCGGCCCGAGCCGCCCGACCGCGCCTACCCTGCTGACGCAGCACTTGTGCCTCCCGCGGGTTTCCGCTAGTATTTCCCCTTCGCCGCTCGAACAACGAGCGGCGTTTTCATCGTCGGCCACCGTAGCTCAGTGGTAGAGCACACCCTTGGTAAGGGTGAGGTCGAGGGTTCAATCCCCTTCGGTGGCTTGGGTAGCACGGGCGCGGCCGCACCCGTCTCCCTCGTCCAGCATCGCGCGGCCTGAAGTCACACGCGCACCGCGCAGAACCACCTTTCGGAGATTCACCAGCCATGGCAAAGGGAACGTTCAACCGTACCAAGCCGCACGTCAATGTGGGGACGATCGGCCACGTCGACCACGGCAAGACCACGCTCACTGCCGCGATCACCGCCGTTCAGGCCGCGAAGGGCCTCTGCGCTCCGATCGCCTACGACCAGGTCGCGAAGGCGTCCGAGAGCGAAGGCCGCCGCGACCCGACCAAGATCGTGACCATCGCCACCTCGCACGTCGAGTACGAGACGCCGAACCGCCACTACGCGCACGTCGACTGCCCCGGCCACGCCGATTATGTGAAGAACATGATCACCGGCGCCGCGCAGATGGACGGCGCGATCCTGGTCGTCTCGGCCAGCGATGGCCCGATGCCGCAGACGCGCGAGCACATCCTCCTGGCCCGCCAGGTCGGCGTGCCCAAGATCGTCGTCTTCCTGAACAAGGTCGACCTGGTCGACGATCCGGAGCTGCTTGACCTCATCGAGGTCGAGGTCCGCGACCTGCTCACCAAGTACGGCTTCCCCGGCGACGAGACCCCCGTCGTCCGCGGCGCCGCCTTCCCGGCCCTCACGGCGCCCGGCGACGCGAAGGCGTCGGAGTGCATCACCAAGCTGATGGAGGCGATCGACAGCTACATCCCCGAGCCGATGCGCGAGGTGGACAAGCCCTTCCTGATGAGCGTCGAGGACGTCTTCAGCATCAAGGGCCGTGGCACCGTGTCGACGGGCCGCATCGAGCGCGGCGTGGTCAAGGTCGGCGACGAGATCGAGATCGTCGGCCTGCGCCCCTCGCGCAAGGCGACGGTCACCGGCGTCGAGATGTTCCAGAAGACCCTTGACCAGGGCATCGCCGGCGACAACGTCGGCTGCCTGCTCCGCGGCGTCGAGAAGGACGACATCGAGCGTGGCCAGGTGCTGTGCAAGCCCGGCTCGATCAAGCCCCACTCGAAGTTCGAGTCGCAGGTGTACGTGCTCACCAAGGAGGAGGGTGGCCGCCACACTCCATTCTTCAAGGGCTACAAGCCGCAGTTCTACTTCCGCACGACGGACATCACCGGCGAGATCGCGGAGCTGAAGGGCGCCGAGATGTGCATGCCCGGCGACAACATCACCATGGTCGTCGACCTGGGTGACAAGGGCGTCGCGATGGAAGAGGGCGTCCGCTTCGCAGTTCGCGAAGGCGGCCGCACCGTCGGCTCGGGCGTCGTGACGAAGATCCTCGTCTGATTCGAAGTGATTCGCCCGCCTGTGGGCCGCCGCGCGGAAGCGCGCGGCGGCCCCTGGCGCGGCGTGAAGGCCGCTGGCGGCACCCCTCACCTCTCCCCTTCCCCTCAGGCAGGGGGGGGTGCGGCGGACGAAGCCGGCGGATCCAGGGCTGATAGCAGAGAGAAACGAGACAACGAGACATGGCCAAGCGCGCAACCGACCGTGAATATGTCTGGCTTCAGTGCACCGAGACCGGTGACCTGAACTACCGCACCGAAATCCGCGTCAAGGGCGGCATCTCGGAGAAGGTGAAGGAGGGCTTCATGAAGTACAGCCCCCGCCTGCGCAAGCACACCCTTCACAAGATCAAGCGCAAGTGACGCAGCTCCCAAGTGATGCAAAGCTTGGGACCGCGCGCCGGCCCGGCGCACCAGGCAGCATCTCCATACGTCAGTAGCTCAATTGGTAGAGCAGCGGATTCCAAATCCGCAGGTTGAGCGTTCAAGTCGCTCCTGGCGTGTTCGAACCGACGCCGCACGCGCGTTCGCGCTCGCGGACACTGGAAGTAGGAACTCCCATGGCGGAAGCCATCTACAAGAGCGGTCAGGGGTACTGGACGCGGATGATCTCCGCTGCCGCCTTTGGCCTCCTGGTCGCACAGGGCACTTTTTGGATCTGGAACAAGTTCGGCGCCACCGGGTCGTCCACGGCCAAGTACGCCGCGGGCGGCGCTGCGCTGCTCTTCCTGGCCGGCATGGGCATCCTGGTCTTCTGGCTGCTTGGCCGCAACCACCGCACCGTCGACTTCCTGGTCCTCACCGAGGGCGAGATGAAGAAGGTGAACTGGTCGACCCGGCGCGAGATCGTCAACTCGACGGGCGTCGTCATCTTCACGATGTTCACCATTTCCGTCTTCTGCTTCGTGTGCGACCGGCTCTATGCGTGGGTGTTCCTGGAGATCGGCGTCCTGGACGCCGGCAGCTGACGGGGATCGCGCCGGCCGCGCCAAGGGGCGCCGACCGCCGCAGAGGATCAAATCGATGGACCTGACGAACGAGAACACCAACGCCGCCGATGCCTTCGAGGGAGAGACCACCTCCACACGCACCGACGGCGGCAAGACGCTGGCGCGCGGCCGCGACGCCCTGTCCAAGAAGACCGGGCCCCGCCTGAGCGACTTCGGGGTCGAGACGAGCAAGGCGCTTGAGCCCAGCCGCCGCGGCGCCAAGAAGGCCACCGAGGTGGCCCCCGCCGAGGAAGACGCCGACCTGCCGATGTTCCGCGACGGCATGAACTGGTTCGTGCTGCGCGTGGCCTCCAACAAGGAGGACTCGGTCCGCAGCACCCTGCTGCGCAAGGTGCAGATCGAGGGGCTGGACACCGCCGTCGGCCGCATCATGGTGCCGACCGAGAAGACCAAGACCCTGAAGGCCGGCAAGCAGAAGATCACCGAGACGAAGCTCTACCCCGGGTATGTCTTCGTCGAGATGCGGCTGGAAGCGGATGGCCGCATCCCGCAGGATGTCTTCTTCCTGATCAAGGAGACGACGGGCGTCGGCGACTTCGTGGGCACCGCCGGGCGCCCGACGCCCATGGGCGTCCCCGAGGTCGAGAAGATGCTCTTCGACAGCCGCCCCGCCGAGCAGACCCCGCAGGTCAAGATGGAGTTCGTCGCCGGCGACGCGGTCACCATCAAGGAAGGCCCCTTCCAGAACTACGAGGGGACCATCGACAGCACCGTCCCGGACAAGGGAATCGTGCGCGTCCTGGTCACGATCTTCGGCCGGCAGGTGCCCGTCGATGTCGAGTACTGGCAGGTCGCGAAGGCCGGGACCTGACGGGCGGCGCGGCGCCTCGCCGCGCGCCCGCGGCGCTGCCGCCGCGACCAACGCGCGCCTGCGGGGCTGCCTGCACCAACGCGCCTGAGCCCGTCCGCGCGCTAGAATTGGGCGCATGGTCACGCGTTCCACAGATCGCATCGGGGTTCGCTTCGGGTCGATGCACGCTGCGCTTGCGGTGGCGGGCACGGTTGCCGTCCTTGGAACGGCAGCGCTCGTCGCGGGCTGCTCCGCGCCGCGCACGTGGCCCTCGCTGACCTCTGACCCGGGCCTCTCGGCAGACTCGCCGCCCCTGCCGCAGCTGGTGACCAGCGCGCTGCTCTACGCGCATGCGCAGATCGATCCCAGCGGCAAGCTGATCTACAACCTGCCGCAGGAGATGAACCTGCCCGCGTGGCCCACCTATGAGCGCCTGCTGCAAGAAGGCAAGCCGATGTGCCCCGGCGACCGCGGCGTATGGACCGTGCGCCAAGCGCGCGTCGATGGCGGCAAGGCGCAGGTGGACATCGAGTTCCCCTCGCGCGACGGCTTCTACCAGACGGTCACCGTGCACATGCGCGGCGAGTCCGCCGGCTTCGGCTACAAGCCCGACTACCTGCAGTACTGGAAGATCCCGGTGAAGGATCCCGTCTGCCAGCAGCCGATCAGCGTGGTCGAGAAGCTCTGCGGCAGCGGCGCGGCGCAGGCGCTGCGAGCGCAGCGCGACGCAGCTGCGGCGGGCGGCGAAGAGCCAACCAAGTAGGCGCGCCACGCGCCGAAAGCAGCAAGGCGCAAGCAGCAAGCCATGGACGACACCGTGATGACCCTCGGCAGCCGGACCACTGCCTCGGATGCCCCGTCGCGGCATGCGCTGGGCGAGATCGCGCGCGACATCAAGCTGTCGCACACAGTCTTCGCCATGCCCTTCGCGCTGCTGGGCGCCTTCTTCGGCGCCACCGAGGGGGCCGTCGGCTGGAAGCCGCTCTCCGTCGCGCTGGTGATCGTGGTGGCGTGCATGGTGACGGCGCGCAGCGCGGCGATGCTGGCGAACCGCATCCTGGACCGGCAGATCGATGCACGCAATCCGCGCACCGCGGACCGTGCGATCCCTGCGGGGCGGCTGCCGGTGGCCGTCGCCGTGCGCTGGTACGCGGGCCTCTCCCTGGCATTCTTCGCCTGCTGCGCGCTCTTCGGCCTGCTGCAGGGAAACTGGTGGCCGCTGGCGCTTGCGCTGCCGGTGCTGGCGTGGATCTCGGCGTATGGGCTGGTGAAGCGCTTCTCGATGCTCTGCCACCTGTGGCTGGGCGCGGGGCTGGCGATCAGCCCGGTCGCGGCTGCGCTGGCCGTGCACCCCGCCGCGGTCACTCACGCCGCGCCGTGGATCCTGGCGGCGGTGGTCGCCTGCTGGGTCGCCGGCTTCGATGTCCTGTACGCCATGCAGGACGTCGCGGTGGACGTGCGCGACAACCTGCACAGCATGCCCAGCCGCCTTGGCGTGCGCGGCGCTGCGTGGGTGGCACGCGCGCTGCACGTGCTGGCGATCGCGCTGCTGGTCGCGCTGTGGCGCGGCGTGCCCGCCTTCCAGGCGCTCTTCGGTGCCGCCGTGCTGCTGGCGGGCGTGGTCATCGTGGCCGAGCACCTGCTGCTGGCCACCGGCGGCGCAGGGCGCTTCGCACGGCACTTCACAGCCCTGAACGGCGTCATCTCGCTGGTGATCGGCGCCGCGGGCATCGCCTCGCTGCTGGCCGCGCGCGCGTAGCGCCAAGGAAGCCCCATGGCACGCCGCCCCGCACGCCTGGAACCCTCGGAACAGCTGGACGAGTCCCTGCGCGCGGCGCTGCTGGCCGAGATCGACGGCGCCATGGAGGAGTCGCAGCGGCTGGCCTCGTGGGAGCAGTCCGAGCGGCGCGACGCGGTGCACGAGCTGCGCCGAGCGCTGAAGCGCTTCCGCGCGGGCGCATCGCTGTGCCGCGGTGCGGTGGACGCGGTGGAGGTGCGTGCCGTGCAGGAAGCGGTGCGCGCCACCGCCGAGCGCCTGAGCGCCACGCGCGACCGCGACGTGATGATCGAGACGATCGCCAGCGTGGTGCAGATCTTTCCCAAGCCCAGCCGGCGCAGCGCGCAGGCCATCGCCATCGCGCTGCTGGCGCCCGAGAAGGCCACCACCGCCGCCGCCGACTGGCAGGCGGCCAGCGAGGCACTGCGCGCATCGCTCGAGGCGATGCGCGAGCGCATGCGCGTCGTCGACCTGCGCGCGGTGGCGCCCGACGGCATCGCCCGCATCATCGCGCGGCGCTGGAAGTGCGCGCGCCGCGCCGCGGTGGTGCCCTGGGACGCCGAACACCTGGAGGCGCTGCACCAGGTGCGCAAGGAGTGCCAGCGGCTGGCGCTGCAGCTGCAGCTGGTCTCGCGCATCGGCCCGGAGCGCAAGCTGCTGCGCCTCTCGCGCGAACTGGCGCGCGTCGTCTCGCGCATCGGCGAGGACCGCGACCTGGGGCTGCTGGAGGAGCGCCTGCGCGAGCACGCCGGCGAGTTTCCCGACCCGCGGCAGACGGGCGCGATGCAGCTGCACGTGCGGTCGCGCCGCGCCAAGCTGCTGCGCTCGGCGCGCAAGAGCGCGCTTGCGGTCCTGGACACCAAGTCCAGCGCCGTCCGCAAGCTGGTGGCCACCGGACGCAACGTCCGCCGCACCCGCCGCCGCCGCGCGCCCTAGCCCGCGCCCCGCGCGGGTACGCTGTCCCCCCCTATGAGCGCACATGAAAAAGAGCAGAAAAACGCCAAGGGCGGCCAGCCCCAGGCCGCCAAGACCGCCATCACCCCCACCCGCGAGGAGAACTACGCCGAGTGGTACCAGCAGGTGGTACGCGCCGCCGAGCTGGCCGAGAACAGCCCCGTGCGCGGCTGCATGGTGATCAAGCCGTGGGGATACGCGCTCTGGGAGAACGTGCAGCGCGTCCTGGACGGCATGTTCAAGGCCACCGGCCACAAGAACGCCTACTTCCCGATCTTCATCCCGCTCTCCTTCTTCGAGAAGGAGGCGGCGCACGTCGAGGGCTTCGCAAAGGAGTGCGCGGTGGTGACGCACCATCGCCTGAAGGCGGGCCCCAACGGCACGCTCATTCCCGATGGCCAGCTCGAGGAGCCGCTGATCGTGCGCCCCACCAGCGAGACGATCATCGGCGCCACCTTTGCCAAGTGGGTGCAGAGCTACCGCGACCTGCCGCTGCTGATCAACCAATGGGCCAACGTGGTGCGCTGGGAGATGCGCACGCGCCTCTTCCTGCGCACCGCCGAGTTCCTGTGGCAGGAGGGGCACACCGCGCACGCCACCGCCGAGGAGGCCGTGGCGGAAACGGAGCAGATGCTGCGCGTCTACGCCGACTTCGCCGAGAACTGGATGGCGATGCCCGTGATCCAAGGGCGCAAGACCGAGAGCGAGCGCTTCCCCGGCGCCGTGGACACCTACTGCATCGAGGCCATGATGCAGGACCGCAAGGCGCTGCAGGCCGGAACAAGCCATTTCCTGGGCCAGAACTTCGCCAAAGCCAGCGAGATCCAGTTCCTGGACGCCGATGGGCAGCAGAAGTTCGCATGGACCACCAGCTGGGGCGTCAGCACGCGCCTGATCGGCGCGATGGTCATGACGCATTCCGATGACGACGGGCTGATCGTGCCCCCGCGGCTGGCGCCCACGCACATCGTGATCCTGCCGGTGCTGCACAAGCCCGAAAGCGCTCCCGCCGTGCTGGAGTACTGCAAGAAGCTTGCCGCCCAGCTGCGGACGCAGGCCTTCGCGGGCCGCGCCATCGAGGTCGAGATCGACGCGCGCGACCTGCGCGGCGGCGACAAGATGTGGCAGTGGGTGAAGAAGGGCGTGCCGATCCGGCTGGAGGTCGGTCCGCGCGACATCGAGCAGGATGCCGTCTTCATGGCGCGGCGCGACAAGAGCTCGAAGGACAAGGTGAGCATGCCGCGCGCCGACTTCGTGGCGCAGGCGGCCGCGCTGCTCCAGGAGATGCAGGACGGGATGTTCGCGCGCGCCAAGGCGTACCGCGACGAGTTCACCAGGCGCATCGACACCAAGGCCGAGTTCGAGGCCTTCTTCACCCCGCGCCGCGCCGGGGACGAGAACAGCCCCTCCGAGATCCACGGCGGCTTCGCCCTTTCGCACTTCTGCGGCGACCCCGCCGTCGAGGTGGAGGTGAAGAACCGCCTGGGGGTCACTGTCCGCTGCATCCCCATCGACGGCCCCGACGAGGCGGGCGCGTGCGTCATCACCGGCCGCCCGAGCACGCGGCGCGTGGTCTGGGGCAAGTCCTACTGACCAGATCTTGCTGGCAAGTCCGGCTGAATGGGAACGGCACGGGAACCCGGCGCCGTCGGCAGGACTCCCACCCGACGAGGATTCACCATGATTTTCCGCCGAATCGACGACACCAAGCTCGCCCAGTACGCCTACCTGATCGGCTGCCAACGCACCGGCGAGGCGATCGTCTTCGACCCCGAGCGGGACATCGACCGCTACATCGAGGCGGCTGCGCGCGAAGGACTGCGCATCGTCGCCGTCGCCGAGACGCACATCCATGCCGACTTCCTGAGCGGCGCACGCGAACTGGCCGAACGCACCGGCGCGATGGTCTACGTGAGCGCCGAGGGAGGCGACGACTGGCAGTCGAAGTGGGTGGCCCCGTACAAGCACAGGCTGCTGAAGGATGGCGACATTTTCGACATCGGCGGCATCCGCTTCCAGGCGCTGCACACGCCAGGGCACACCCCCGAGCACATGTGCTACCTGGTCATCGATCGCGGCGGCGGCAGCGAGGTGCCGATGGGCATCATCAGCGGCGACTTCGTCTTCGTGGGCGACCTTGGCAGGCCCGACCTGCTGGAGTCCGCAGCGGGCATGCAGGGGATCGCAGACCCGAGCGCGCATGCGCTCTGGCGCAGCGTCCGCAAGTTCAACGCGCTGGCGGATTACCTGCAGGTGTGGCCGGCGCATGGCGCGGGCAGCGCCTGCGGCAAGGCGCTGGGCGCGGTCCCGCAGAGCACCGTGGGGTACGAGAAGGCCAACAGCCCGCTGCTGCGCCTGTGGCCCGACGAGGCCGCCTTCGTGAAGGACGTGCTCAGCGGGCAGCCGGAGCCGCCACCGTACTTCGCGCGCATGAAGGTGCAGAACCGCGATGGTGTGCCGCTGCTGGGCGCGCTTGCAAGCCCTGAAATCGTGGATGATCTGCGCACGCGTGCCGCCCAATGGGAGAAGCCGGGCACGGTGGTGCTGGACATGCGCGCCTGGCCCGCCTTTCGCGACGGCCACCTGCCTGGCGCACTGCACCTGCCCACGGGCAAGATGCTGCCGATGGTCCTGGGCGCGTACGTGAAGCCAGAGGAGCAGATCGTGCTGGTCTGCGAACCGGGTGCCGCGCCGGAGCTGGTGCGCGACTTCGCGCGCATCGGCTATGACCGCGTCATGGCGGTGGTGCCGCCCGCAGCCGTGGCGACCGCGCCCAAGCTGGAGAAGACGCCGGAAGTCAGTGCGTTGGAAGCGGACGCCGCAGGGGACGTCTTCCTGCTGGACGTGCGCGGCGCGACCGAGCACGCCGCGGGGGCGATCGAAGGTGCCGTGAACGTGGCGTACACGCGGCTGGTGCCGCGCCTGGCCGAAGTGCCGCGCGGCGAACGCGTGCTGGTGCACTGCGCGCTCGGCGGGCGTTCCGCAGCGGCCACCGCGATGCTGCGCCGGCTGGGCTACGACGCGGTGAACGTGGCAGGTGGCTACGAAGCGTGGAAGCGCGAAGGGCTGCCCACCGTGGTGCCAGCTTTGGCGCCCGCGCGGCCAGTTGCGGCGCAGTGCCACGCATCCGCGAAGAGCGACGCGATCGCGCCGGGCCGCGCGCCTGCGCACGATCAGTCCGGCCCATCGGTCGAGCGGGGATCATCAGGCAGCGCTGGCTGCTGCGGCCGCGGCTGCTGTCGCTGACACCGGCGCACCATGGACCACCTTGCCATTGAGATCGCGGGCGGGCTGGCCGTCGGGGCCAGCCTCGGACTGGTGGGCGCAGGCGGAGCAATCTTCACCGTTCCCATCTTTGGCGTGTTGCTTGGGCACGCCCCCAAGACCGCGATCATCGAGGCGTTGGCCGTCACTGGCTCGGTGGCCGCTGCCGCGGGCGCCCGTGCGGCTTGGGCGCGCGAGGTGGACTGGTGGCGTGTCCTGCTGCTGGGGGTGCCGGGCGTCATCGGCGCCATGGCATCGGCCCCGCTGGCAAAGGGAATGGATGCAGGCCTGCAGGTGGCGCTCTTCGCGCTGGTGGCGGCGATCGCCGCGTGGCGGATGTGGAGCACCGCACGACCGCGCGCGGCAGCGGTGACCGCGGATCAGAGTGCGGCGGCGCCACCGCGGCCGCGCCCGGAACGGACGATCGCCACGGGCCTGGGGATCGGCGTGCTCACGAGCGTCCTTGGCGTGGGTGGTGGCTTCCTGCTCATTCCCGCGCTAGTGCTGCTGGAGCGGCTGCCGATGCAGCTTGCCATCGGCACCAGCCTGGTGGTCATTGCCCTGAACTCGGGGTCAAGCGTCGCCGGTGCCGGAATCTCCGGTGCGATCGCTGCGGCGGAACCTGAATGGCGCACCGTGGCGATCGTGGCGGGTTTCGGGATTGTGGGCAGCCTTGCCGGGCGCGCCATCTCGGAGCGGCTGCCGCAGCGCGCGTTGCGGCAAGGCTTCGCGCTGCTCCTAGCGTCGGTGGCGGTGGTGATGCTGGTGCACCACTTCTGGCGCTGACGCCGCGCTTCGCATCCCAAAAGAAGAAGCGGCGCCTCGCGTCTTTCGACGGGGCGCCGCCATCGTGGGGGCTTGGAGGGGGTAACAGGGGAGGGGGCGACAGGGGAGGGGGCGACCGGAGACCGCTGCGTCCTACGGCGCGCAGGAGCCGCCGCCGCAGCAACCGGATGACTTCGCGGCTCCCGGCGCGCCGGATTCAGGCGCGCCAGTGGGCAACCGGTTCCAGGGCATGGCGCCCAAGAGCGCGGCAAGGGCGCAATGGCCGGTGGCACCAGCAAAGACCAGCCCTGCGCCCAGGAAGCCCGTGCCGATCAGGAACCACTCGCTGACCGTGGCCGCCAGCACAGTAAGGACCAGGAGCAGGACCCCCACGGTCAGCATCACCTGCCGGAACATCGGCAGCGGCGCGCGGGCGTTCTTCTGCACGGGAAGACCCGCCGCTTGCCACGCCAGGATGCCTCCTTCGATGGTCAGCACATCGTTGCGTCCGGCGGCACGCATGGCGCTGGCCACACGACCGGCTCGCCCGCCGCTGCGGCACAGGACAAGTGCGCGCATCCCATCGCGGGGTGCCGGGAATGCACCTGGCCAGAAGGTGGAACTGGGGCAGGGAAGTGTCCCTGCGACGGCTTCGCGCCGGCACTCGTCGGCTTCGCGGACATCCACGATGAAAGCTTGCCCCGCCCGGACCATGCGGTCTGCCTCGCTGGGCGAGAGGACGGGAGCGACGCCGGGGGCCTGCACGTTGGTGTTGGTGATGACGGTCATTGCACTGGTGAGAGCGCTACTGACTGGTGGGGGTTCCCAGGTTGCGCAATTTTTGGGGGGTTGGCGCTGGCTGTACCTTTGCACCATGGCACGCGCAACCCGCCCCTCCACCGCCCGCCGTCGCCCGAAACCCGCCAGTTCGGGGGACTGCGGCTGCAGCGAGGTGGCACCCGCATCGAAGCTCGCCGCCCGCGGCGCTTCCGGCGCAACCGGCGGATCGACAGGCGTCTCCGGGGCCGCGCCAGGTGGAGATGCGGCCAGGAGCGCGATCGCGGGACTGGTCAAGACCTGTGGCCCGATGCTCCACGCCGTGGTGCGCCGCATCGTTCGGAATTCCGCCGATGTCGACGACGTGGTGCAGGATGCCTTCGTCAGCGCCTACCGCCACTGGGGCGAATTCCGCGGCGAATCGCAGCCGTGCACATGGCTGCACTCGATCGCCGTGCGTGCGGCGATCCGCCGGCAGAAGCGCGACGCTCGGCGCCGCGACGTCGGTCGCGAGTATGCGCGCGCGCTCCCCTTCATGCAGCCCAGGCTGGCGCTGGCGGACTTCGACGCGCGCAGCCGCGAAGCGAACGAGCTGCGCGACGAGGCGCGCGCGCGCGTCGATGGCGTGATTGTCGAGCTGCCCGAGCCCTTCCGCAGCGCGATCGTCCTGAAGGAGATCGCGGGCATGCCCGTGATCGATGTCGCCAAGGTGCTGGGCGTGCGCGAGGCCACCGTGAAGACGCGGTTGCACCGCGGGCGCCTGCTCCTGCGCGCGGCGCTGCTCGCGAACCGCCCGCGCAAGTCCGTGCCTCCTGCCATCTACGACCGCGCGATGTGCATGGACCTGCTTCGCGCCAAGATGGAGGCGATGGACAATGGGGTCGACTTCCCGGTGCAGGACGACGTGGTCTGCACGCGCTGCCGCCAAGTGCTGAAGAGCCTGGACGTCAGCGCGGATGCATGCCGCAGCCTGCGCGGCAAGACCATGCCCGCCGGGCTGCGCGCGCGCATCGAGCGCGCACTGCGCGACGAGGCAACGCCAGCTGGGGCGCGGTGAGGTGCGATGAGGCGTGGCGAGGCACGATGATCTGCGGCGAAGCGCCGCGCGCTGAACTGAGATGGCGACCGCGCCCGGCGGCTTGACTCAGGGGACGGGGCCCCAGTTGCCCAGCAGGAGGCCGATGTCCTGGCCGTTGACGATGCCGTCGTTGTTCAGGTCGCCGACGCTGGGGTTCTCGCCCCAGTTGGCCAGAAGGATGCCGATGTCGGCGCCACCGACGAAGCCATCGCCGTTCAGGTCAAAGGTCCCAGCGGGCGGAGCAAGCACGCAGGCGGTGTGCGCCTGCCCGCCTTCGATGTGGGCGACGGGCGCCAGGTCTGCCGGAACGTTGCACTGGCCGTACGCGTTGCTGCCCCAGCAGCGGACGCTCCCGTCCGCGCAGAGGGCGATCGAGTGGAGGCCGCCACCGGCGACCTGCTTCACGATGGGAAGGTCCTGCGGCACGTCGCACTGGCCCGAGGAGTTCTGCCCCCAGCAACGAACGCTGCCATCGGCGCGCAGCGCGATGGTGTGGAAGTTGCCGCAGGCGGACTGCGTGGCGGGTCCCAGCTTCGCAGGAACCGCGCACTGCTCATAGGTGTCGGATCCCCAGCAGCGGATGCTGCCGTCCGCGGCGACGGCCGCGGTGTGGAACTGCCCCGCGGACACTTGCGTCGCCGACACCAGGTCTGTTGGCACCTTGCACTGGCCGTAGTCGGCGAATCCCCAGCACCAGACCTTGCCCGCGGCGTCCAGCGCGACGGAATGGAACCCGCCGCCCGCAACTTGCACCACGAACCCTAGGTCCGGCGGAATGTCGCACTGGCCAAGGTTGTTGTAGCCCCAGCAGCGCAGCCCGCCATCGACGCGCAGGCCGATGCTGTGCCACGCGCCGCCGGCGATCTGCGAAACGTATCCCAGGTCCGCCGGCACGTTGCACTGGCCATAGGTGTTCGAGCCCCAGCACTGCAGGGTGCCATCGGAGCGGACCGCGATCGTGTGCACGCCGCCCGCGGCGACATGCACCGCAGTGCCCAGCCCAGCCGGGACGCTGCTCTGTCCGGCGTTGTTGATCCCCCAGCACCTGATCTGGCCGTCGGCATGCGCAGAGGCAACCAGGCCGGCGGCCAGGAGCGCGCCAAGCGTGGCGATCGCGCGTGGTGCACGCGACTGGGCGGCGGCATGCGTAGTGCGGGCAGCGGAGGAACGGCACGTGGCGTTGGTCATGCGCACAAACTAGCCGAAGGTGCAGCCCATTCAAGCCGGAATCTCCCCGAGTGCGTCCGGTGCGCGCGGATGCACCGCGGTCCAGAGCGCCGCGCTGGCCGCCAGGGGCGAATCGCCGATATCTCCGCCCGCGCGCGTACGGGGAAGCGCACGGATTCACGGGCAAACTACTTCGCAGAACATTCGACGATGAAGACGCGGTCGCCCTGGCGGCCGACCCCTTCGCAGGCGCCGGCGAGCTCGAGCGTCAGCGCAAGATCGGCATCGCCGGTGAATATCTCGACATACGACGGCGGCACGCTCGGAGTGGTGCGGACGATCGACGCGAACGCTGGCCGCGAGAGTTCGACGAGGACGGTAGCGCCTTCCGGGCGCTCCCTTTCCTTCCCTCTTGCCGGAGTGGGCGCCGTTCGTGAAGCTGCGGAGGGGCTTTGTGCCCCCGCCTGCGTCGGTCCGGAAGCGTCCTGCCGCCACGGTGCGAGCTCCACGACCACGACCACTGCCGCAAGGGCCGTGCATGCCGCGACCCCAAGGCGGCGGATGGCGCGTCGCTGCGAGTGCCCCCGGGCGAAAGCAGCCATGGCCAGGGAAAGCGTGCGATCCCGGTCATGCACCGCATGGGTCGGCGATTCGCCGGAAGTGTCGTTGGTCATGGCGTTGTCTCCTCAAGCAAGTGCCGTGCGCGAATCGTGGCGCGGCGCAGCCTGCTGTCGATGGCGGTCGGGCCCATGCCAAGGGCGGCACCGAGCTGCGCGAGCGTGGCGCCGGTGCGGCTGCGCAGCTCCAGCAGGGCGCGGTCTTCGTGCGCAAGTTCGGCGAGCGCCGCGAGACGGGAGCGCGCTGCATCAAGCTGCGCGGCATCGCGCATGAAGGCACTTGCCCCTGCGCGATCCTGCGCGAAACGGCGCTCGCGGGCGCGCCGCGCAAGCTCCGAGCGGAGCAGGTCGATCGCAGCGCTGGCGCTGACCCGTCGCAGCCACGCATCGAGCGCGATGCCGTCGGCGCAGTGCACCGGCTTCCGAGCGATGCGCAGCCACGCCTCTTGCGCGGCATCCGGCATCAGGTCGGTACGGTGCCCCAATGTGCGCGCCGCCTCGCGCTCCACCATCGCGCAGCGCAGGGCGAAGAGTTGTGCCAGCGCTTCACGATCGCCGGCGAGCATGCGGACCGTGAGCGACCGCGCCGTCGGATCGGCGGGCGTCGCCACATCGGAGGTTTGAGTCGGGGATTCCACCGGCGCGAGCTGCAAGAGAAGGCTCGTGACGGGCGCGGACATCGCGTGCGATCACTCCTGGGCCGCGGGGCCCGCAGGGGGCGCCGGGCTGCTTGGTGCGGCAGGTGCGGCAGGTGCGGGCGTTCCACCCTGCGAGCCGTTCGGGAGACGCTGCCGCGCCCGTGATGGTCCGGCGGGGGATGACGGGCTGCCAGATTCGCGCGCACGCGGCGCTGCACCTGCCATCGGATCTTCGGCAGCGGGGGCGGGCGGTGGCGTTGCCGCGGGTGCTTCGGCAACTGGTGACGGTGTCGGCGCCGCGGAAGGACTGTCCCCGCCTACCACCTGGGCGACGAGCCGCAGCTCGCGCCCGGTGCCGTACACGAACAGCATGCCGGTCTCGCGATGCAGGCGGATCTTGAACTCCTTGCTGCGCCCCATCAAGTCAAGACCGGTGTCGATCGCTGCCAGGGCGTTGTCCTGCGCGGCGATCGTCTCCTTCTTCTGCAGATCGTCCATCCAATCGGCGACCGGATCAATGCGGAAGACTGCGATCTCCGGCGCTGCCTCGGAGCTGCGCGAGTTCGGCGCAGCAACGGGGCGGACAATGACCACCTGGTGGCTTGGCCGGATCCCCCCGCCGCGCTCCCCGGCCTCCTCGCTGATGCTTGCCTTGCCGCCAACCAGAGCTCGGAGCGTGTTGAGGACGGCGTACATGCGCACCCCGTGCAACTCGGTCCTTGGGACTGGGATCGCTGCAAGGGAGGGGTCGACGTAGACCACATTGATCGCCTCCTGTTCGCCGGTGCCCTCGGCGAGCTTCCCAGAGAGCGTCTTGAGCGAGTCGCCCAGCGTCGGTCCGAGCAAGGTGTCGATCTTGCGCTGCTGCAGGTTGAACATCTCTTCGCGATCGGCCTCGCGCCGGTCGCGATCCGCCCTGTCCATCCTGAACTTCTCCTCGCGTTCCCGATCGCGCTGCTCCTGGTCTTCCAGCGACACCTTCAGCCTCAGCACCAGTTCCGACGCTGCCGCCAACGAATCCTGTGGACCGGTCAGCAGCAGCGAGTCCCCGACGGCGGTGGCTGTCACTCTTCCTTGCAGCGCTTCGACCACCGCGGCGGCGATCTGCTTCGCTCGCGACCCGACCTCCATGACCGTGGTCGTCGAATCGCGGGGCGGCGGGGCGCTGGTCGGCGCCGCCGCTGGCTTCGCGGCTTGGGGCGCATTGGGACCAGGCGCGGCCTGCGGGGTCAGCGTGAGCAGTGAGGCGATCAGGATCGTGCCAAGCATGGTTCTCTCCGTGTGGGATACAGGGGGCCTGCGGCTTGGATGCGCTCGCCCCGGCGATCGGGCACGGCGCAACGCCGCCCCCTAGAACGGAGGCCTGGGGGGCGGGTCGTCGCGAAACCACGGGATATCCCCAATTTGCTGGCTACGGGCCCGGATTCTGCAGCGTCGCGTCCTCATAGATCAGCTGCATGGCGTCCGCGAGCGTCTGGTTCATGCAGCCGCCGATCAGGTTGTAGGTCGCGGGGCTGTACCAGTCGACCGAATTGACGGGCACGCCCCCCAGGTACTCCTGGCAGAAGCGGGCGCGGCAAAAGGCGATGGCGGCGGCGTAGCCCGGTGGCAGGTTGGGCGTGGTGGCCAGCCCCAGGAAGTAGGGCATGGCTCCCCAGATTGCGATGCCATCGGCTCCAGCGTCGATCAGCGGCTGGATCTGCTCCTGGTGGAACTCGGCCCGGGGGACCGGGCGCAGCGACGTCGCCCCGCCGGGCTGGAACCACGGGGAGACGATGGGGATGATCGGGGGCACGGGCTGCCCGCGCGATTCGAAGTGGAAGCGGATCGCCTTCACCGACGCGCGGCGGTACTCGCGCTCGGCCTCGATGGGAGGGGACCAGGAGTTGGGCATGTGAAGCGATCGCTCGTACCAGTCGCAGGCGGATGGCGCGAACCAGTCCATCTCGGCCAGCAGCGGGCCGTAGCGCGCGGTGAAGATCGCATACTGCGCCACGCGCTGCACCTCGGAGATGTAGCCCCAGTCCTTGCCAAGCACCCAGTAGGAGATGCGTGGAAAGGCGTAGTAGGTCCACTTGACCATGGGAAACGCGGCCTTCACCGCGCGGATCGTGCCGATCAGCGAGTGCATGCACAGCTCGTACCGCGGGTCCGTGGGGCCGTGGTAGAAGACGGAGTCGAAGGGGACCTCGAAGTCCAGCATGCCCCACTCGCCCGTCCATCCCTGGCTGCGCAGGAGCGCGATCCGTGCAATGACCTTTGCGGGATCGATGATGCCCGTCTCCTGCGTCGTTGGATCGACGTCGTCCTGGTAGATGGCCAGGTACTTCACGGCCCGTGCGTTCGGCGAGACGAAGAGCGGCGTCGGATCGTCGTCGTACAGGAACTGAAAGGTGGTGCCCGCCTGCCCGTTCACCGCGCCGTGGTGCATCGAGAGGCTGCTGTTGTCGGGGCCGTCAATCACTCCGCGCTCGGCGCTGGTGTCGCGCAATGGCGGGTCGATGCCGAAGGTGACGGGGGCAAGAAGCGCCACGAATGCAGCAATCGCCAGCGGCAGCAGGCGCCAGCCGGTGCGCGGAGCTGCGTTCCGCGCCTGACGACTCAGGGGCGCGGCAGCGGCGGATTCCGGTCGACTGCGTGTGATGTGGGGCATAGTTCGCACATCATTCAGACCCCTGGCAGATCAGACAATAGATAGCGGGGAAGAATCCCCGAAATGGGTAACGCGATTTCGGAAGACCAGTGGGCGCGCCCTTCGTGCGGGTTGTCACGATGCGTGGCTGCTCAGCGGCACCACTCGGATTGCGTTCAGCGCACCAGCGTTGAAACGTGCATGCGCGTGATTGCGCTCGCCGCACACGATCACGCTGGACGGTCGATCCTTCCCTAGGGAAGCGGCACGCATTCAGGAAATTGCACGAAGCGTCGGTGCGCGCTTGGCGCATGTCGCAGGGCACGCGATGCGCAGCCACACAGGCCGCGTGCGGACGCTGTCAGCAGGGGCCCCAAGCGCCAAGGAGCAGGCCGAGGTCGGCGCCATTCACCACGCCATCGCCATTCAGGTCGCCGGGAGCGCCGGGAGCCACCGGTCCCCAGGAGCCAAGCAGCACGCCCAGGTCGGCGCCGCCCACCGCACCGTTGTGATCGATGTCAGCGGGGCACGCCGGGGCGGCCTGCAGTGCAAAGGTGAAGGCATCGCCCCCGGCGATCTGCGCGGCCGGGCCCAGCGCGGCGGGCACGTTGCACTGCCCCTGGCTGTTGTCGCCCCAGCAACGGACGACGCCATCCTGCTGCAGCGCCACGGTGTGGTAGTCGCCCGCGGCGATGCGCGTGACGATGCCGATGCCGACGGGAACCGTGCTCTGGCCGTTCAGCATGCTGCCCCAGCAGCGCACGATTCCCCCGGCATTCAGCGAGATCGTGTGCTGGTAGCCACCGGCGACGCGCGTCACTGGGCCAAGGTTCGCGGGCGGATTGCACTGCCCATCGCTGTTGTAGCCCCAGGCGCGCACCGATCCATCGGGCCGGATCGCGATCGTGTGGAAGTTGCCGCAGGCCACCTGCACCGCGGTGCCAAGGTCCGCGGGAACGTTGCACTGCCCCACGCCATTGTCGCCCCAGCAGCGGAGCACGCCATCCTGTCGCAGCGCCGCAGTGAACCAGCGGCCGCCCGCGACCTGCATGCACGGGCCGAGGTCCGCCGGGACGATGCACTGCCCCTCGAAGGGCCGCCCCCAGCAGCG
The DNA here is from genome assembly GCA_044230125.1 of Phycisphaerales bacterium. Classification (GTDB taxonomy): domain Bacteria; phylum Planctomycetota; class Phycisphaerae; order Phycisphaerales; family SM1A02; genus UBA966. The sequence continues at coordinate 63,512 of JBGARR010000001.1, read as the reverse complement.
GACAATCCCGTTCTGCTGCAGGGCAACGGTGTGGTACCCGCCGGCCCCCACCAGCGTCACGGTGCCAAGGTCAAGCGGGGCGGTGCACTGGCCGAAGCCGTTGTAGCCCCATGCGCGCACGGTCCCATCGGTCTTGAGCGCGACGCCGTGGTACTCGCCGCCCGCGATCTGCGCGATGTTCCCCAGGTCCGCGGGCACGTTGCACTGGCCGAAGCCGTTGTAGCCCCAGGCCAGCACGCCTGCGTGCGCGAGGGGGGCGATGGCAAGGCAAAGGGCGGCGCACGCGGCGTGCGGTTGGACGAATCGGGCGGTGGTGCGAACTGTCATGGTCATCGCACGGTAGCAGGCGGCGCCTCGGCTTCTTGGCGAATTCCGATGGGAAGCGGCGGTTCAAGCAGTTCGCAGGCAATCGTGGCGATCTGGTGGTTCACGCGGATCACCCGCGCGCACTGGCCCGCCTCGGCGAAGGCGGATTCGATCGCCTCGTCCCCTTCGATGACTTCGAGCCAGGGGGGCGCAGCGTGAGCGGGCGGCGGGGCGGCGACGAGCGTGCCTGTAGCGCGTGTATACGCAGCGTCCTGCTCGGCGGTGCGCGGCAGCCAGAGAAATGCGGTGATCGCCAGGCAAGCGAGCACAAGTGTCGCTAGGCCCAACCGGCGCGCGCTGCCGCGACGCCGGGCGCGGTGCGCGAGCGTCTCCTGTGCGCGTGCGAGCATCGCAGCATCTTCGGCGGGAGTGAAGTTCATCGGGGATCCTCCATCGTGCGCAACTGGGTGAGCGTGCGGCGCAAGCGGCTCTCTGCAGCGGCTGGGCCGATGCCCAGCGCGTCGGCGATCTGTGCAAGGGTCATGCCCGCGCGAAAGCGCAGGTCCAGCAGCAGCCGTTCATCTGCGGCGAGCTGCTCCAGCTGCGCGCGCAGGTGCGCGAGCGCCTCCTGCCCGTCGGGTCCGCCAGGTGGGGCGGGCGCGGGCGCCTCGGACGCGTTGCGGGCGGCGTTCAGTTGGTGCGCGGCGCGTGCGATGCGCGCGCGCTGCCGCAGTTCGCGCCGCAGCAGGTCGATCGCCGCGCTCAGCACGATGCGACGCAGCCATGCATCCAGCTCGACGCACGATCGGCAGTGCGCGGGGCGGCGCGCGATGCGCAGCCACGTCTCCTGTGCGGCGTCGAGGGCCAGGTCGCGGCGGGCCGGCAGCGCAGCAAGCGCGATGCGGGCGATCAGCGTGTGCCGCGCTGCGTGGAGCCGAGTGAGCGCCGCGCTTGCCGCGGCCCCGTCGGCGCGCAGCGCAAGCGTGGTCTGCGAGGCCCAGGCGTCATCGTCGGTCACCATGGGGGTGGTGCAGGCGCGGACAGGAGCGGCAGGGCGGGCGAGGTTCACGGCTGGGAAGGAGGCGTTCCGTTGGGTGCGCTCGGCGTCACGCGCCGGCGCACCCGTTCGGCTGGCGCCGCTGCGGGAACGATCGGGTCCGTGGGTGCGGCAGCGGCCGGGTCGGCGGTGGCATCGCGCGGCGCCGTGCCATCGCCATCGGGGGACATGATCGCGCGGGCGATCGCGCGGACCAATTCGATCTCTTCCGGCGAACCACGGACGAAGATCAGCCCCGTGGGGCGGTTCAGCTTCAGCGCGAAGTTGGGGGAAGGGTCGTTGCGCATCGCCAGCCCTTCTTCGATGGCCTTGATGATCTGGTCTTGAAACTGCTCCTGCTCGCGCCGCGCGGAGTCGCTGGTTGCGCCGGCCGCCGGGATTCGCACCACAGCGGGCTCTTTGCTCGCGGTGGGCGCCTTGCGAGGGGTGCTTGAGCTGATCAGCAGGGTCGGGAGCTCGTGGGTGTTCATGGTCCAAGACAGGCTCAGAGGGTTGGATGTCGCACTGACTTTTTCCATGAGCGTGAGCGCACTCGCACGCCGGATCTGCTTTGCGTTCAGGGGCGGCAGCGCGAGCGCGCGCGTTGCTTCCGGGGAATAGACCAGGTTGAGGCGCGCCTCTTTGGGGAGGACGGCGGCGAGGAATTGCTCGGGCGATCCGCCGGGAAAGTTGAGATCAATGACTTCCTGCAACGTCCAGCTCAGCGGGTCGCCACGCTGGTAAGCCTCTGCAAAGATGAAGCGAACGTCGGGCATCGGACGGCTGGCGTCACCCCAATAAAAGCCAACCAAGCCGTCCTGATTGGCCAGGGAAGAGAAGTTTGCGTCGGGACCGAGGTATTCGCGCAGCCCACGCTCGACTTGCGCGACGAGCTTTTCCGGCACCGCCCCGAGGTACCCCCCCGTGGTGTTTTGTGCCTTCACGCTGTCCGCTGCCGTGGCTGGTGCGCTCTGCGGCGCCGCCGGCTTCGCAACCGGATCCTGCGCGACGGCCGGGTGCGCGGCGGCCCCGGCCAGGACGAGCATTGCGAGTCGGGTCACGATCGTGGTGCTTCGGTGTGGCATGGTGCTCCAAGAACGCCCGCCAGTCCTCCATCGCGTCACATTCCCGGGCGATTCTCCCGTCAATTCGGCGCTTCACGTCCCGCGTTCAACGCGCGGGAACAGTGCGCACTTCTCCAGCACCGTCCCCGGCACGATCGGCCCCCACGCGCTGCGCTGCGCAAAATCCGCCCCCGTTGGGCCGGCCGCACCAGTTGCCTCTGACGCCTCCGCCTGCCCAAGCGCTGCGCGCAGCGCCTTCATCTTCTCGGGCAGGAAGGGCTCCAGCAGCACGCCCGCGATGCGCACCGTCTCGGCGCACTGCGCCAGGATGCTGGCCAGTTCGCCCGCGCGCGCCGGGTCCTTGGCGATCTTGAAGGGCTCGGTGCGGTTGATGAAGGCGTCCACCTCGCGCAGCAGTCCCATTGGCGCCTGCGCGGCGGCCACCAGGTCCAGGTCGTCGATCGCATGGCTCCACGCCGCCACCGCCTCGGCGCACTTGGCGGGCCATTCGCCGCCGCGCTGGTCGTCGGCGGGCATCTTGCCCTCGAAGTACTTGCCGATCATCGCGGTCACGCGGCTGGGGCAGTTGCCCACCACGTTCACCAGCTCGGCGGTGTACGTCTCGTGAAAGTGCTGCGCGCGGAAGTCCGCGTCGCTGGCCTGCAGCGGTCCCTGCGTCGCCATGTACCAGCGCCACGCATCCAGGCCGTACCGGGCGAAGTACCCCTCGATGGTCTCCAGGTCCACGAAGTTGCCCATGCTCTTGGACATCTTCTGCCCGTCGGCGATCCAGAAGCTGTGCGCGTGGATGCGCCGCGGCAGTGGCAGCTCCAGCGCCATCAGCAGCGCGGGCCAGATCACGGCGTGGAACCAAAGGATCTCCTTGCCGATCACGTGGTACTGCGCGGGCCAGTACTTGGCGCGCCGTGCGGCCAGGTCGCCGGTGAGCTTGCCCTCCGGGTCGCCCAGCCCCAGCGCCGTCACGTAGTTGAAGAGCGCGTCGATCCACACGTAGATGACATGCTTGGGGTCGCCCGGGAAGGGGATGCCCCAGGTGAAGTTGGTGCGCGTCATCGGGACGTCTTGCAGCCCATCGCGCAGCCTTCCGAGCACCTCGTTGCGTCGCGCCGCAGGCTGCACGAAGCCGGGGTCCGCGGCGAAGAGCGCCTCGATGCGCTGCTGGTACGCACTGAGCCGGAAGTAGTAGTTCTGCTCGGTGGCGCGCGCCAGCGGGCGGCCGCTGATGGGGCTCTTGTAATCCAGCTCCTTGGCCCGAGTCTCGGTGTAGTACTCCTCCTGGCCCTCGTCGTACCACCCCTCGAAGGTGCCCAGGTAGACCGCGCCGGAGTCCAGCAGCCGCTGCACGAACGCCTGCACCTGCAGCTCGTGGCGCGGCTCGGTGGTGCGGATGAAGTCGTCGTTGCTCAGCCCGAAGACCTTCAGGACGCGCTGGAACTCGGCGGCGTTCTCGTCCGCCAGCGCCTGCGGCGTCACGCCCCGCGCGGCCGCGCTCTTCTCCACCTTCACGCCATGCTCGTCGGTGCCGGTCAGGAAGAAGACGTCCTCGCCGCGCAGGCGCATCGCGCGCGCCCAGATGTCGCAGATGGTGGTCGTGTACGCGTGGCCGATGTGCGGCCGGTCGTTCACGTAGTAGATGGGCGTGGTGATGCAGGCAGGCATGGAAGGGCGGAGTCTATGGCTTCGCGGCCTTCGCACCCGGGCGCAGCATCGGCGCGGTGCGCGCCAGCGTGGGGCGCCCGCTGGCCAGGAGAAGCCAGAAAACGCGCCCATCGCTGGTGGCATAGGCGGTGCGCCGCGGCGCGCCATGCTCGTCCAGCATCGTCTCGATCCACTCGTCGCCGGGTGGGAAGGGCAGCGCGCGGCCGAAGCCGTCGTAGCGCACCACGCGGCCATCGTCGGGCAGCATCGCCACGGTCAGGATCTCGTCATCCTCGCGCCCGCGGTAGATGACCATCAGCGCGTGCACGTTGGGTGCAAGCTCGACGATGCGCGCGTCGTCGGGGTCGAAGCCCGCCGCGCTGAAGTCGGGCGCCGTGGCGCGGCCGATCGTCTCGGCGGCCAGCGCGTCCATGCGCTCGAGCGCTGCCTCGCGCGAGCGCCCGTTCAGGATGTCGTACGCCGCCTGCGACTCGTGCAGCGCGGCGATGGACGCCAGTTCGCCCACCGGCAGCTCCTGCTGCGTGCTGCCGTGGCGCTCGCGCAGCCGCGGCCCCGCGACCCCCATCAGGATGGCGACGCCGACCGCGGCGATGGTGAGCCCCACCGCAAGGGCGCTGATCTTCGGCGAGTGCCTCTCCCGGTGCCGGTGCCGCCCCTGCGCTGCGTCCGGATTGCGCACCTTCGCGGCAGCGTCCTGGCGCGGTTCCTCGGGCAGGGGTGCTTGGTATGGCAAATTCACGCGAAAATCCTCGGCCCGAATGCTACGCTTGGGGCATGAGCACCTTCGTCGCCCGTGCCGGAATTCTCGCTGCGCTGGTCGCCTGCTGGGCGGCACCTGTGGCTTCCGCGCAGGACGCCCTGGGCAGCGGCGGCGCGCTGAACCGCGACCTGCGCCACCAGGGCAAGGGGCGCGTGCCGCAAGCCGGCGCGCTGGACGCCAACACGCGCGTGGGCGCCAATGGCGAGAACGCCGCCAGCGCCAAGGTGGACTACTACTCGCGCAACCTGATCGTCACCGGCGACGTCGGCGGCGGCCGCGAGTTCCGCGGAAGCGTCGGCTACAAGGAGCAGAGCGAGTTCACCGGTCGCACCGGCTCCGACGACAACCGCTCGTGGCGCGCGTACAGCGTCTACTCCAGCCCCTATGCGATCAACTCGGGCTTCAACCCGCTGAAGGCAAGCCAGGAGTTCGGCGCGATCATGTACTCGCGCACCTATTCCAACGCATCGGCGCGCGACATCCTGACCAACCAGCAGCCTCTGGACGCGCGCATCGCCTTCGACCGCTTCACCGCCGACGGCTCCAAGATGAAGCGCCAGGCGGACATCATCGATCCCGGAAACGTGCGCGACGTGGCCAAGGACACCGACTGGCGCAAGAAGCAGAAGGTCGGGTCATCCTCCTCTTCGGCCAGCGACATGACGCGCGGCATCCCGGTGGACGATCTGATCGGCGGGATGGGCCTCTCCAGCTACGACCGCCAGCGCCTGAAGCAGGACATCCTGAATGGCCGCACGCAGCGCGAATGGGTCGGCGACCCGATCAACGAGGACTCGCTGGCCGTGGGTGCGTCGCTGGCCGACACCGCGCGGGTGCGCGCGCAGATGGCCCCCGAGTACTCCACGATCATGGACAGCCTGAAGCAGCGCGCGGGTGACCGGCTGCCGGCGCCGAGCAACGACCTGGAGAAGGCCGATCGCGAGAAGCAGATCAACAAGGAGCTGGGCGGCGACATGGACTGGCTGCGCGGCCAGCTCATGCGCAGCGGTGTCGAGGGAGCCGATCGCAGCGGCACCGCGCTTCCCGGCGGAACCGGCCCGCGCTCGGCGGATTCCGCCGTCATCGGCCCGGACGGCAAGCCACTGGAGCGCCCCAGCGACGCCACCAGCGCTGCGCGCAGCGCCAAGGCGACGAAGGCAATCGAGGACGCGAAGGCGATCGAGCAGGGCAAGGACCCCAACGCCCCCAAGGACCCGGATGCCGCGCGCGCGCCGAACGTGGACGACCTGGCGTACATCCTGCGCCACGGCCGCACCATGCAGTCGCTGGTGCCCGAGGATTCCGGCGCGATCAAGGAGATGATGGAGCTGGGCGCGACCAGCATGCGCGCCGGCGAGTTCTTCCGCGCCGAGGAGCGCTTTGCCTCTGTGCTGCAGGTGCTGCCGACGAACCCGCTGGCGCTTGCTGGCGTGGCCAACAGCCAGCTGGGCGCCGGGCTCTACGTCAGCAGCGCGCTCTCGCTGCGCAAGCTCTTCGCGATGCACCCCGAGATGATCGGCACGCGCTTCGGCCCCGAGGTGATCCCGCAGCCCGACCGGCTGGATGCCGCGCTGGCCGCCGCGCGCGGGCGCTTGGAGGCCGCGAACCTGCCGAACGCAAGCCAGGAGACGCGCAGCGATCGCTTCGATTTCGGGCTGCTCATTGCCTACATCGGCTTCCAGACCAATCGCCCCGAGGTCGCGAAGGAAGGCATCGACGGCATGCGCCAGACGCTCTCGAACGACACGCTGGCCAAGCTGCTTCAGCGCGTCTGGGTCCCGGACGCCGCCGCCGACCCCACGCGCCCGACCAGCCCCAGCGTGCGGTAGATCCGCCGCGTCGCGTCGCTCTTGTTCAGCGTATAGAAGTGGACGCCGTCCACGCCGCGGTCCATCAGGTCGCGCGCCTGCTCGGTGGCCCAGTGGATCCCCACGTTCGCCACCGATTCGGGGTCGTCCTGGCAGCGCGCCAGCGCGCGCAGCAGCGGCGCCGGGAAGCGCGCTCCCGCCGCCAGGTCAGCCATGCGCTTCAGCCCCGCCATGCTGGTGACGGGCATCAGCCCCGCGATCACCGGCACCTTCACCCCGGCCAGCGCGCAGCGATCGCGCCAGTCGAAGAAGGCGTTGTTGTCGAAGAAGAGCTGCGTCACCACGAAGTCCGCACCCGCGTCCACCTTGGCCCTCAGGTGCTCCATCTGCACCAGCGTGTTGGGGGTCTCGGGATGGCCCTCGGGGAAGCCCGCGACGCCGATGCCGAAGCCGCGCTTGTCGGGGTGCGCGCCGCGGTCGTTGAAGGCGCGGATGGCGCGCACCAGGTCGGCGGCGTGGCGGTAGTGGCTGGTGCCCGCGGCCTGTGCGTCGCGCGGCTTGTCGCCGCGCAGCGCCAGCACGTTGCCCACCGCGCGGGTGGCATAACCGCCCAGAATCTCTGCGATTTCCCCCTCGGTGTGCCCCACGCAGGTCAGGTGCGGGATGGGCGCCAGCGTGGTCTCGTTCAGCAGCCGGGTGACCAGCGCGTCGGTCTGCCCGCGCGTGCTGCCGCCTGCGCCATAGGTGACGCTGACGAAGCTGGGGCGCAGCGCCTCGAACTCGGCGATCGTCGAAAAGAGATCCGCGAAGCCCGCCTCGGTGCGGGGCGGGAAGAACTCGAAGCTGGCGGTCATCCCGTCGCGCGCCAGGACCTCGCGGATGTGCATGCGCGCCGTGGTCATCCACGGCAGTCTACGGAGGCGTGCGTCGTGCAGGGACTACACTCGGGCACCCATGCCGGGCCGTTCAAGAATCCCGAAACCGACGGCGCAGCGGCTGAGCCTGTATTTGCGTGAACTGGAGCACCGCGCCGCCGAGGGGCGCCGGACCGTCAGCAGCCGCCAGCTTGGCAATGCCACCGGCACCACCGATGCGCAGGTGCGCAAGGACCTCGGGATCGTGGGCAATCCCGGGCAGCCGGGGGTGGGCTACAACATCGGCGCGCTGATCGCCGCGATCCGTGCCGTCATCGGCGTGGTGCATCCGTGGCGCGCGGCGCTGGTGGGGGCGGGCAACATCGGCCGTGCGCTGCTGGCGTACCGGCGCTTTCCCGAGGCGGGCTTCGAGATCGCCGCGGTCTTCGACCAGGCGGCCGGGGTGGTCGGGACGCGCGTCTCTGGCATGTCGGTGCGCCCGATGCGCGACCTGAAAGAGATCGTGGAGCGCGAAGGGATCCGCATGGGGATCATCGCAGTGCCGCCCGAGGCCGCACAGTCGGTGGCGGACGCGATGGTCGCCGCTGGCGTGCGCGGGATCCTGAACTTCGCGCCGCGGCGGCTGGACTGCGCGGCGCAGGTGCCGACCGTCGACGTGGACTTCCGTTCGGCGCTCGAGCGGCTTGCCTTCGAGATGTCCGAGAGAGAGCAGTCCGTTGGCGGGACGGCCGAATCCGCTGCCGCTGCGCCGGCGCCGGCGCCGCGCGTTCGCAAGTCGCGCACGAAGGGGGACCGCTCGTGATGCAGCGCCCATGGCCGTCCCTTCCCCGGTGCATCCTGATCGCGCTGCTGTGCGCTGCGCCCGTGGCGGGCTGCCGCGCCACCTTGGTGCCGCCGGACGGCAGCGACCCCTCGCGCGTGCAGGTGCAGGCCCTCGAAAAGCAGGTGGCACAGCTGGAATCGCGCAATCGCGAGCTGGCTGCACAGTCCGCCGCGCTGCGTGCCCAGCTGGAGAGCGTCGCGCAGGGGTCCGGAAGCGTGCCCTCGCAGGAAGTCATCGACGCCACTCCGCGCCTTGCGTCCCTTGCGCTGGGGGCCAATGCCGCCATCGTCTGCCCCGCGGAGGCGGGCTGCATTGCCCGGCTCTACCTGGAGCCCCGCGACGGCATGGGGCGATTCCTGCAAGTGACGGGGCGTGCAGAGGTCTCGGTGGCGCTGGTCCAGGGGGGCGGGCAGCTGCAGCTCCTTGGGCAGCGCGCCTATTCCCCGGCAGAGCTGCGCGACGCCTTCCGAAGCGGCTTCATGGGGACGCACTACACGCTTGAGGTTCCGGTGCAGCTGCCGGCTGGCCTGGCACCGGGCACGGCGCTGGCGGTGACCGCAGAGTTGGTCGACGGATGGACGGGGCTTCCCTACCGCGCGACTGGCAGCGTGCCCGCGCCGGGGAGATAGCAGGCTTGGCCCGCCGGTCGGCGCGACCCCACTACAATTGCGCCATGCTTCACGCCCACTTGCAGCGACGCCCTGCCGATTGCAGCCGCAGCACCGTTGCGCGGTGGCTGTGCGTCGGCCGCTTGCGCGTCGGCCTCTTGCGCGTCGGGTTCTTGCGCGTCGGCCTGTTGCACGTCGGCTTCTTGGTCGTCTGCTGGGCGCAAGCGGGCTGCCAGAAGTCGCTCTTCCCGGCCAGCACCCCGCGGACGCAGTTCGAGCGATACGACACGCTTCGGGCGGGCGCCGCCCCAATGGAGGAGCCGGATGTCTTTGGCACCTCGCAACCGGCCTTGCGCGCGCGCCTGACCCCCAAGACGCCGCAGTAAGCGCCGGCTGCCGCTGCCATTGCAGCGCTTCGCCCGCGCAAGCCGATGATTGACCCACCCTCTGTCGTCTGGCCACGGCTGCCTCCGGCGAGGCAGCGCTGGCGGGCATCGATCGTGAAGGACCCGACGCCCGTGAGCCCGGACGCAATCGCCCCCGCCGCCCGCACCTCCGATTCACGCAAGACCTTGGGGCGCACCGGGACCGTCTGGGGTGTCTTCCTCCTGGCCACGCTGACCGTCGGGGCGTTCCTGCAACTCTCCTCGACGCGCCTCACCAAGGCGGCCCCGCCGTTGCCCGTCCAGTTGCACACCGCTGCCCCCGCCGCGCAGCCGCCCGCCGCATCGCGCGCCGAGCGCTTCACGGCCAGCGCCCCCCGCGTCGCCCCGCGCGACAGCATGCTCGACCGGCAGCGCTGGACTGCAATCGTCATTCACCACTCCGGCTCGCCCGCAGGTGACGCCGCCTCGATCGAGCGGCGCCACTTTGACGCGGGCCTTGCCGGGCTGGGCTACCACTTCGTGGTGGGGAACGGCCAAGGGCTGGACGATGGACAGGTGGTGGTGGGATACCGCTGGGAGCGCCAGCTGCCGGGCGCGCATGTGGCGCGCTGGACGCGCGCACAGGTCGATCCCGCGCTGGCCTGGACGGCCCCCTCGGCCAGCGTCCCCGATGCCGACGCGCTGAACCAGCACGCCATCGCCATCTGCCTGGTGGGCAATGGCGAGCGCCGCAGCTTCACCGAACGGCAGCTGCGCGAAACGGTTGCGCTGGTGCGTGCGCTCCAGGCAGAGCTTGGAATTCGCTCGGAGGCCATCTACCTGCACAGCGACGTGGCACCGGTGGTCGGGCCCGGCCGCTTTTTCCCAATCGGCGACTTCCGGCGGCAGCTCCTTCCCTAAGTACGGAAATCGGGGATTGAGCGACAAGGAACGATCGACGAACAGGGTGAATCCGGCATCCGTTTTTGGCCAATTGAACGCTTTCCAATTCCCGGAAATCTTGCCGGGCCCTGTGCGTTCCGTTACTCTTCAGATCCCCTCGGCCCGCCTGCGCGGCCGCTTCCCCCGTTTCCGCCGGGGGCTGCCCTGCCGGTCATTTCTGCCGGGGGACCCCGCTCTCCGCGCCCCCTCGGAGGATGCGGCCACGCCCGCCTCGGGCTGACCTTCGTGGGGGCGGAACGCATCCACCCCCCAGCTGTTCATGTCGACCGCCTCCGCCATTCCCGCCGAGCTCTTCGGCTACAAGGTTGTTGACCGGGTCGGTGAGGGCGCCGCCAGTGCTGTCTACGCGGTCATGGACACCAAGTCCAAGCAGGTGCTGGCGCTGAAGCATGTCGTGCGCCGCGCCGAGAAGGACCAGCGCTTCATCGACCAGATCGAGCAGGAGTACAAGGTCGGCTCGAAGCTGAACCATGTCAACATCCGCGCGATCACGCGCTACGTCAAGAACCAGAAGTTCATGTTCGGGCCGGTGACCGATGTCGCACTGGTCATGGAGCTGGTGGACGCCGCAACGCTTGACCTGATGCCGCGCCCGTCGGCGGCGGCGATCGGGCGCTACTTCTCGCAGGCGGCGCTGGCGCTGGCGCACATGCACGAGCGCGGCTTCGTCCACGCGGACATGAAGCCCTCGAACATGATGGTGGACTCCGCGGGCGTGGTGAAGGTGATCGACCTTGGCCAGGCCTGCGCCAGCGGCACGGTGAAGAAGCGCATCCAGGGCACCCCCGGCTACATCGCGCCCGAGCAGGCGCACCGCCAGGAGATCACGCCGCACACCGACGTCTACAACTTCGGCGCCACCCTCTACTGGGTGCTGCTGCACGACGAGATCCCCTGCGCGCTGCCCTCGCGAAACGGCAAGGTGACCAGCGCGCTGGATCCGGCGCAGATCCGCCTTCCCAAGCCGCCGCATGAGCAGGATCCGCGCATCCCGCTGGAGCTCTCAAAGCTGGTGATGGAGTGCATCCAGGTGCGACCGGAATCGCGCCTGCAGTCAATGCACGAGATCGCCGAACGCCTTGACAAGATCGCCGAGTTCTGCGAGCGCACCGGCGCCGGCGGCGACCTGGAAGGCATGATGGGCGGCTCGGCGGCGCCGGATCGCCCCTACGACAGCGAACCTTCACGCGCGGGGTAACGCGATGGCCGATGCTGCGGGGAATCGCCTGCTTGCGACGCTGATGGCGGCGGCATTGGCGGCCGGGTGCGCGGCGGCGGGTGCGGCAGGGCCGTTGGCGGCGATGCCCGCACACTTCCAGGATCCACCCGAGGAGTTCACCCCCGACGACGGCCAGGACGACGGAATGGACGAGCTGGCGCGCCCCGACGGCGATCGCGGCTTCGACCGCGCCGCGGCCATGCGCCTGGCCGACGAGGTGGCGGCGCGCGAACCCAAGACGCCCGAGGCCTTCCGCGCGCTCGAGGCACGCATCCGCGCGGCCGCGGCGCGCGCGCTTCCTTCCGTCGTGGCGATCCTGATCGAGCGCCCCGAGGGAGCGGGGTCAGGGAGCGGGACGATCATCTCGAAGGATGGTTGGGTGCTGACGGCGGGCCATGTGGGCATGACGCCGGGGCAGAAGGTGCGCATCCTGCTGGCCGACGGCAGCGAAGTGCCGGGGCGCACCGCCGGGCAGCTGCTCGGCCCGGGCGAGGACGTGGGGCTCGTGAAGATTGATGTGCCGGGGCGCGACTTCCCCGCGGCCGAACTGGGCGAGTCGACCACGCTGCAGGTGGGCCAGGTGATCCTGGACTTCGGCCACCCGCTGGGACCCGAGATCACGCCGTGGCGCCCGCCGCCGCTTCGAGTGGGCCGCATTCTGGGGCGGAAGGACAACGTGCTGGCCATCGACGCGCCGCTCAGCCCGGGGGACTCGGGCGGTGGCGTCTTCGACTTGGACGGCAAGCTGGTGGGGGTGAATTCCGTCGCCTCCGACCGCCCGGACCTGAACGCGGCGATGAGCATCGAACTGGCAAAGCGCGTGATGGAGGAGCTGAAGACCGACGTTGCGCGCGGCGCCTTCCTTGCCGGTGGCGCGGACATCCAGAAGATCATGAGCCAGTCACCCGTGGCGGCGATCGAGGGGGAGCGCGGCGCGGGCAGCCTGGTGCAGCAGGTGCGCCGGCGTGCGCTGCTGGAGGCGCTGGCGCCGCTGGCGGACCCATCGGCGGTCAGCGTGGTGGGCGTGATCGTGGATTCGCGCGATGCCGGGTACGGCGTCTTCGTCGATGCCGCCGGGCATGTGCTGGCCAAGGACAGCGAACTGGGCGGGGGCGTGCGGCGCATCGATGTGCTGCTTCCCGACGGATTGACGGTGGGCGCGAAGCGCATCGCCTCCGATCCCGCGCTGGACCTGGCGATCCTGCAGACCGGGGTCGGCGATGCGGAGCCGCTGCGCTTCAATGCGCCCGCGCCTGCAGGGGAGGCGACTGCGATCGGCGATGCGATCATCACCGTGGGGCGCGGCATTGCGCCAGTGGCGGCCGGGCATCGGTCGCTGGTGAGCTATTCGGCAGGGGGGGCGGACAACGCCAGCCGCGCGTACCTGGGGGTGGCGCTGCGTGCGCCGAACGCGGCCGAGGCGAAGGCGATCCCGGGCGGCGTGGGACAGATCGTGACCAGCGTGCAGGAAGGCTCAGGCGCGGCCGAGGCGGGAATCGCGGTGGGCGACGCGCTGATCAAGGTGGATGGCTTCGTGCTTGAGTCGCCTGAGTCCGCGGCGACGCAGCTGCGCATGCACGCGCCGGGGGACACCGCCACGGTGACCATCGCGCACGCGGGCACCGCGCGCGACCTGAAGGTGCGCCTGCAGCGGCCGATGTGGATGGGCGGGCCGGGCAACATGGGCGCGGCGCTGAACCGGCGCGCCACCGGCTTCGGCGAAGTCATCGTGCACGACGGCATCGTGCCCGCCGAGGCGGTGGGCGGGCCGATCATCGACAGCCACGGGCGCGTCATCGGCCTGAACATCGCACGCGCGGACCGCACCAAGACCTACGCACTGCCCGCAGCGGTGGTGCATGCCTCCGTCGACCGGATGCTGGCCAAGATCGCGCGCGGCGAGCTGGAGGCGTCGCGCGATCCCGGAGACGGGCTGAAGCCGGTGCGCTTCGACCGTGACGCCACGGCGCGCCTGCACGCTTCGCATGCGCGCGTCATCGGCCCCACCAACGCGGTGCATGGCGACGATGACTTCACCGCCGTCGACGGATGGGCCGATGCCGAGGATGGCGTGGTCTGGCGCCTGGACGTTCCCGCCGCTGGCCGCTACGAAGTGGCGCTGGATGCCCGTGGGATGGCGGGTGGAGGCGTCGACGTGATCTTCGGGGGAGAGCAGATGAGCGCGCGGGTGCCTCCGGCGCGCTCGGAGACGGAGTATGCGCGAGCGCGCGTGGGCGAGGTCTTCGTCTCCGAGCCGGGCGTCATCACGGTGCGTGTGCATCCGCTGGGGCGGCCACACGCGCCCGTCATGTCGCTGCGCGGCATGGTGGTGCAGCGCATCGACCTGATTCGCGTCATCGAGAAGGGCTTCCCTTACCTGCGGTTCCGCGACCTGGAGCGGTACAAGCGCGAGCAGCAGCGCGAGAAGCGCCGGCAGACGCCGGTGACGCCTGCGTCGGGCAAGTAACCTGCGCCGCATGGAACGAACGGGACGCACGGAAGGCTCGGAGGGAATCATGCCCTGCGTCGCTGCGCGCAGCGCGGCCGGTTTGGCGGCGGACCCCAAGTGGGATGGACGGTTTCTGGCCCTGGCAGGCCAGATCGCGGCGTGGTCCAAGGACCCCAGCCGGGGCGTCGGCGCGGTGATCGTCTCGCCGGCGCGGCAGATCATCGCCACGGGCTTCAATGGGCTGCCCCGCGGCGTGGCCGACCTGCCCGAGCGGCTGGAGCGCCCCGCCAAGTACGACCTGGTCTGCCATGCCGAGCTGAACGCGATCATCCAGTGTGCGCGCAATGGCGTGAGCCCGGTGGGGGGCACCATCTACACCAGCTTCAGCCCTTGCGTGCAGTGCACGCTGGCAATTGTGCAGGCTGGGCTGGTGCGCGTGGTGACCGCCGAAGTGGCACAAGCTGGGGACGAGCGCTGGCACGAATCGATCGCTAAGGCGCGAGCGGTGATGACGGAGGCGGGCGTGGAGTACGTCGTCCTGCCAACGGTGGCGCCGCAGTAGGGGCCGGGCGCGGTGGGGCTTGGTCCTGGGAATCAGAGTCCAATAAGCCGTTTGTGATTTGCGTCTGCTGGGGCAGCCACCGCCGTGTTTGTGTATGCCGAAAGCGCCATATGCCATACACTAACACGCCTGCGTCTGCTTGAGCAGATGCCAACTCTACGAGGCCCGGCGCGTGCACCCCTTCCATCCCGAACTCCTCCCCATCGCCTCGATCCGCTGGGAGCCGCTCATCCCGCTGATCGGCCAGGCCAACCGTGCGCTGGCGCGCTTCGACGGTGTGCTGCATGCGCTGCCCAATCCCGACCTCCTGCTGACGCCGCTGGCCACGCGCGAGGCGGTGCTCTCCAGCAAGATCGAGGGGACGCAGGCCACTATCGGTGAAGTGCTGCGCTTCGAGGGCGATGGCGAGGCGCACGACAAGGAGCGCGCGCTGGACATCGACGAGGTGCTGAACTACCGCCGCGCGCTGAAGGCCGTGCAGAACGACGGGCGCAAGCGCCCCTTCGGGCTGAACAGGCTGCTGGAGCTGCATGCCACGCTGATGGCCTCGGTGCGCGGCTCGGACAAGCGCCCCGGCGTCTTCCGCACCACGCAGAACTGGATCGGCGCGCCGGGGGCGGACTACGAGCATGCCGCCTTCGTGCCCCCTTCGCCGCTGGACCTGCCCGACCATCTGCGCGCATGGGAGCGGTACTTCCATGCCGACGACAAGGACATGGTGGTGCAGATGGCGGTGGTGCACGCGCAGTTCGAGATCCTGCACCCCTTCCTGGATGGCAACGGCCGCCTGGGCCGGCTGCTGATTCCCGTCTTCTTGTACGAACGCGGCGTGCTCTCGCGCCCGGCCTTCTACCTCTCGGCATGGCTGGAGCAGCACCGCGAGCAGTACTACCACCACCTGCGCGCGCTGGGCCGCACGCCCGACGCGTGGAACGCGTGGTGCACCTTCTTCCTGGAGGGCGTGGTGGCGCAGGCCGAGGAGAATGGCAGCCGCGCGAAGCAGGCGCTGGTCCTCTACGACCAGTTGAAGCAGCGAATCATCGCGCGCACCAACTCGCAGTTCGCCATCCCGCTGCTGGACTTCATGTTCGCGCGCCCGGTCTTCCGCTCCAGCGACATCCAGTGGGCAGGGCCCTTCCCCAGCCGGCCCACTTTGGCAGAGCTGCTGCGCGCGCTGCGCGAGTCCGGCGACCTGCTGCTGCTGGTGCCCGGGTCGGGGCAGCGGCCGTCGGTGTACGCGCTGGCGGACCTGGTGAACCTGGCCGAGGGCAAGGAGATCATCAAGCGGCGCACGCCGCAGTAGGCAGGTGCGGGCGATGCGCCGCCGCCTACATCCGATCGGGGGCCGTGATCCCCAGCAGTCCCAGGCCGTCGGCCATGACATGCTTGGTGATGGCGCACAGGCGCAGGCGGCTGGCGCGCAGCGCGGGGTCCTCGCACTTCAGCACCGGGCACTGCTGGTAGAAGGCGTTGTAGGTGGTGGCCAGGCCGTGCAGGTACGCGCAGAGGCGGCTGGGCTCCAGGTGCGCGGCGACATCGCGCACGATCTGTGGGTAGCGCAGCAGGGCAAGGGCAAGCTGGCGCTCCGCGGGCTCGCCGAAGTGCAGCGCAGGGCGCGCCGGGGCATGCGCGGCGGCGTCGAGCGCCTTGCCCAGGATGCTGGCGATGCGCGCGTGCGCATACTGCAGGTACGGGCCGGTGTCTCCCTCGAAACTGACCATGCGGTCCAGGTCAAAGACATAGTCGCGCGTGACATCGTTGCCCAGATCGGCGTACTTCACCGCGGCGATGCCGACGGCCTGGCCGATGGCGCGCAGCTCGGCTTCGGTCATGCCGTTGGTGGGGGCGTCGGGGTGCGCGGAACGCAGGCGCACCTCGTGCGTGCCGCGCTCGATCGCCTCGTCCAGCAGTGCGCGCAACGTGAAGTTCTCGCCGCTGCGCGTCTTCAGCGGGCGCTTGTCGGCGCCCAGCACGGCGCCGAAGGGGACATGCACCAGCTGCGCGCGCGTGCCGTCGGGCAGCGTGTCCCAGCCGATCATCCGCACGGCGTCAAAGACATCCTTGAAGTGGTCGCGCTGGCGGGCGTCCACCACGTAGACGACGCGCTCGCCATCCAGGCGCTGCACGCGATGGCGCGCGGCGGCAAGGTCGGTGGTGGCGTACAGGAATCCGCCGTCGCGCTTGCGGATCAGCATCGGGCGCTCGCGGTCGGGGTAGCGCACCACGATCGCGCCGTCGTCCTCGGTGGCGATGCCGCGCTTCACGAACTCCTCGACCACCTTGGGAAGCTCCTCGCGGAAGAAGCTCTCGCCTCTGCTGTGCTCGGCTCCCAGCTTGACGCCCAGCAGGCCAGTCGTTTCGAAGACACCCCGCATGGTGCAATCGATGAGCTTGCGCCACGCGGCCACCAGCCCGGCGTCGCCGGACTGCAGGCGCACCAGCGAAGCGCGCGCATCCTCCTGCGCCAGCGCTGCCCCCGCGTTCTGCGCCTCCAGCTCGGCGATGCGGTGCGGGCCCGCGCCCGTGGCGCGCGCGGCGACCAGTCCGGCGTCGTCGGCGCGCCCCTCCAGCTGCGCGGCGCGGTAGGCGCGATCCAGCTCGTCCAGCGTCAGCGTCTCCAGGTTGACGCGCTGGCGCAGCAGCGCGGCCAGCGTCATGGCGATGGGAAGTCCCCAGTCGCCCAGGTGGTTCTCCCGCCAGACGGTGCGTCCCAGGCGTTCGTAGACGCGCGCGATGGTGTCTCCGATGATCGTCGCGCGCAGGTGGCCCACGTGCATCTGCTTCGCCACGTTCACGCCGCACAGGTCCACGACGATGGCGTGCGCCGCAACAGCGGGCGCGATGCCCAGCGCGGGCGTGTCGAAGGCGTCGAGCGCCGCCGCGAGCGCCGCGCGCGAGAGGTGGATGTTGATGAAGCCCGGTCCCGCCACCTCGGCGCGCTCGGCGATGGCGGAGAGATCCGCTTGCTCCAGCACCTGGGTCGCCAGCGCACGCGGGTTCGCGCCGCGCTGCTTGGCCAGGCCCATCGCGAAGTTCGCCTGGAAGTCGCCCAGCTGCACGTTCGCGGCGGGGCGGATCTGCGGATCGCAGTCGGCGGCGGGCAGCCCCGTGACCGCGGCGATCGCGCCGCGCAGCAGGCGGTCCAGCTGGGCAACGGGGTCGGCGGCGATATCAGGAGCGGTCGCTGCGGGAACTGCGTGCATCCGGTGCAGGATAGGAGATGGGTAGGCTGGCGGCGTTTCCGCGCCCGGAGGGGGCGCCGAAGCGAAAGGCGCACGAAGCGATGGACCTGCAGATCATCCTCCTGGGCATGACAGCGGCGGTTCCGCTGGGCATCGTCGCCTCGGTCTGGGGGCATCGCAAAGTGATGCGCAAGCGCATGGATGCGGCACGGCACTGCGCCAAGTGCAAGCACCTGATCGCGCTGGGTCAGGCCACCTGCCCGGAGTGTGGTGCGGAGCGGCCACGCGCCGCAGTGCAGCAGGAGCTGGCCGCGGACTACCCGGCGCACGCCGAGCGCATGCGCGTGGCACACCAGCGCATCGCTGCGCTCGTCACGCGCGTCTGCTGGATCGAGACGGCGCTGCTCCTGACGATTGTCGGGCTGCTGCTGGTGCCCGTCTACTTCTTCGCGCGTTCGATGGCCGGCATGGCCGTGCCGGAATGGGCGGTGGCGACCAAGTACTACGGCTCGCTGGACGAAGAGATCCCCAGCGATGTCGCCGGAGAGGTGCTTTCGGTCAACCTGATCGCGATTGGGTTCGGCACGGGGGCCGGCACGGGCGCCGGCACCGCCGCTGGCCTGCCTGCGGTGCTGGAGCCAACGGAGGTGGCCGCAGGCATTGTGCAGCGGATGTCGGCAGACGGCGCGCCGGCGCAGCCGGGCGCTCCGGCTGGCGCGCCGGGCGCGCGGCCCCTCTCGGCGCTGCAAGGCATCGTGCAGACGACGCCTGAGGCGCGCCTCCGGAGCGGGGTGTTCACGGGCTCGCCGTGGGGCGGGATTTTCCAGCTCCCCCACGGTCCGTGGAGCGCGCAGCGCAGCTGGCAGCTTGGTTACTCGGGCGGAATGGAGCGCGGGCCCGGCGATGCCGAAGAGTGGCTGAGCGCGCAGCTGCGCGCTTCCCCCGGTGCTTCGGGGACGCCCACCACACTGACGCCCGACGAGGCGCAGCGCATTGCGCGCGCAGTCATCGCGCTGCGCGACACACCCGGCGGCATCCCATGGCAGCGCTTCAGTGCGCGACGCGGACCCACAGCCATGTCCAGCGAAAGCAGGTTCGAAGTCAACCTGATCGCCGTGATGTTCTGGTGCATCGTGCTGGATGGCCTGGTGTGGCTCTGGCTTTCGTGGGTGATCGTGCGAGTGCCCGCCTCGGAACACCTGCCTGTTTCGGGGGTTTTTGTCGCGGGGCTGCGAAAGCTGCGGGGGAGCGGTGCTCCGCCTTCAGGCTGACGCAGAGGTTGCGGCTGCGGCGGGTGCTCAGGCCGAGGCTGCCGCGCCGGGCTGCGACTGCGTTGCCCCTGCACCAGCCCCGCAGCGAAGCACCGATGCGCGCTCGGCGTAGATGCGCTCGAGCATGCGCTCCGTCGGCTCGCCATAGCTGCCGTCCATGCCGACGGCGGCCAGGTGCAGCATCGCGATCAGCGAGTGGTAGTCGGCCAGGCTGACGAACTCGCGCCCGACGACGGCGGGATGCGTCCCCGCGGCCACTCCATCGATCTCCGCCATGTTGTGGTAGTTGCCCAACGGCAGGCAGAGGCAGGTGCTCTGGTAGCCGTAGCTGGCGAAGGCGG
Organism: Phycisphaerales bacterium; assembly: GCA_044230125.1. Lineage (GTDB taxonomy): Bacteria > Planctomycetota > Phycisphaerae > Phycisphaerales > SM1A02 > UBA966. The sequence continues at coordinate 44,200 of JBGARR010000001.1, read as the reverse complement.
TCGCCTCGCAGGCGCCACCAGGCATCAGCTTGCGCTGCCACTTGAATGCCGGGACTTCCTTGGCGGCCTGGGTGAAGAGCAGGCCAAGGCAATTGGTGATGGCGGGGGTGAAGACGCTCAGGCGGTCGCCTACGCGCAGGATCGCCCCTGCGCCGATGGGGGAGTCATGGGGGAAGCTGCGCGAGTTCTCCAGGCAGAGCAGCCGCGCGTCCGCGGGAATGAACCGATTGCGCGCGGCGTGGATGGTGCCCAGGAAGCCGACCTCTTCGGCGACGGTGAAAAGCAGGCCGACATGCGCGCAGCCCGGCAATTCCAGCATCTCGTCGAAGGCGGCCAGTGCGGCGGCGACGGCGGCCAGGTCGTCGCAGGCGTCGGTGTGGATGCAGCCATCCGCCAGCTCGGCGCGCGGGAAATGCCAGCGGGCGATGCACCCGGGGGTGATCCACGCCGCGGCGGAATCGAGCGTGGCGCGCACGATCTTGAAGGGCTTGGCGGTGGCATCCAGGCAGTTGATCGTGGCGGTCGCGCGCGCGTCGCCTGGGCCGATCAGTTCGATGCGCGCGCCGATGAAGTAGGGATCGTTGACGCCCCCGCGGAACTCGAGTTCGATTTCGGTCGCCGCTCCGCTCGCATCGGCGCGCACCACGAACGCGGGATGATCCAGGTGCGCCGTGACCAAGATCGGCGCCAGGTGCGGTGCAGCATTCAGCGCGTCCTCCGCCGCCACCTGCTTGGTGCCCCCCTCCACGCGCCGTGCCTGGAAGACCAGGTAGTTGCCCGCGTCGTCGCGCTGCACGCAGACCTTGGCGCTGCGCTCGGCGAACCACGCGTCCAGGAAGGCCATCACGCGATCTTCCTTGCCGGCCGCGGTGGGGATCTGCGTCAGCGCCAGGAGCAGCGCCTCTCGCGCGGCAACCCGCTGCGGGCCGACGGTGACCGGCGCGATGCTGGTGATCGTGACCGGCGCGACGCTGGTGATTGCGGCGGGGGCGGATGCGGGGAGCGCTGCGCTGGCGTTGGTGGAATCGTTGCTCATCATGGGCGGGATGGGAATGGTAGTTTCGCGCGCATCCGCGCTGCGCCGCGCTTGGCTGCCGCGCGCCGCACCGTCCCGCGCCGCATTCCTTCGCCTACGCTTTGCATCCCATGCCGCTGAGCCCGATTCCCGAAATCCTGGATGACCTGCGCGCCGGCAGGGTCGTCGTGCTGGTGGACGACGAAGGACGCGAAAACGAAGGTGACTTCGTGGTCGCCGCCGAGTTCATCACCCCCGAGCTGATCAACTTCCTGACTCGCGTCGGCGGCGGCTACCTCTGCCTGAGCCTGGACGAGGCCACCTGTGACCGACTGGACCTGCACGCGCAGACCGCCAGCAACACCAGCGTGCGCGGCACCCCCTTCACCGTCAGCGTCGACGGCCATCCGCGCCACGGCGTCGGCACCGGCATCAGCGCCAAGGACCGCGCACGCACCATTCAGATGCTGATCGACCCCGCGATCCGCGCCGATGACTTCGTGCGCCCGGGGCACATCAACCCGCTGCGGTCGCGCAACGGCGGCGTGCTGGTGCGCACGGGACAGACCGAGGGCAGCGTGGACCTCTGCCGCATGGCGGGGCTGAAGCCCGCGGCGGCGATCATCGAGATCGTCCGTGAGGATGGCGAGATGGCGCGCGTCCCCGACCTGGAGCCGTTGTGTGCGCAGCATGGCCTGAAGATGTGCAGCGTCGAGCAGATCATCCGCTACCGCCTGGAGCGCGAGGGGCTTGTCCGCCGGTTGGCGCCAACCGAAGGCACGCCGATCGAGACGCCCGAGGGCACCTTTCGCCTGTACGCGTGGGAGAGCGAGATCGATGCGATGCCGCACCTGGCCTTCACGCGCGGCGGCGTGGGCGAGTTCGACGCGCACGGCCGCCCCAAGACATGGGTCGAACCCGTGCTGGTCCGCATGCAACGGCGCGAGATCCTGAGCGATGTCTTCGGCGTGCGATGGAATCCGCAGGAGCCCGCCGGCCAGGAGGTCATCCGTGCATCGCTGCGCGCGATCGCCCATGCCGGCGAGGGCGCGCTGGTCTACCTGCGCACGGAAGGTGGCGGGGTGGACCTGGCGGGGCGCCTGGCGCAGATCCGTCGGCCCACGCGCGATGACGTGAACGCGCCTGACCTGACGCGCCCCGACAGCGTGGGCGGCGTTCCGCAGCCGATGGACGCGCGCCTCTTCGGCGTCGGCGGCCAGATCCTGCGCGATCTTGGCCTGACCAAGCTGCGCCTCCTGACCAACCACCCCAAGCCGATGCCCGGGCTGCACGGTTTCGGGCTGGACATCGTCGAGACGGTGCCGATCCGCATCTAGTCTCGCGCGTACCACACCAAGGATCCCGATGAGCCTGCTGCTTGCAATCACCATGTTCGTGCAGGCGCCGCAGGCGGCGCCCGCGAGGCCCGCTGCAGTCCCGCCCACGGCACCTGCGACCGGGCCGGAGGGTGCGCCCGCCACGGCCGCACCCGCCGAGGTCGCACTGGGCGCAGCGCCGCCGGTGGCGCCCGCCGCCGCCGCGCGCGCGCCCTTCGCGGACGTCGGCGCGCTGCTCGACGCGGTCGAGGCCATCACCGAGACGCTGCGCGACTTCCGCGCCGATGTCACGCTGGAGACCACCGACGACATCACCGGCGACACCGAGCGGCGCATGGGCAAGGTGGTCTTCCTGCAGGAGGCGGGCAAGCCGCAGACGCGCCAGTTCGCGGTGGTCTTCGAGAAGTTCATCGACGGCAGCGGGCGGATGGACGAGAAGCCGATGCGCTACATCTATGCGGACGGCTGGCTGACCGAGGCGGACTTCACGCAGCAGACGCTGATCCGCCGCCAGCTGGCGCGCCCCGGCGAGGCGTACGACCCGCTGAAGCCCGGCGATGGCCCCGTGCCGCTGCCCATCGGCCAGCGCAAGGCCGATGTGCTGAAGCGCTTCGAGGCTTCGCTGGCCACCACGCCGCCGCATGGCTCGCTTGCCAAGCTGGAGCACGCGCAGGGGGTCGTGATGACGCCGCGCCCCGGCATGGCCGATCGCGACCTTGTGCAGGCGATCGTCTGGTACGACCTGGAGACGCTGGCGCCGGTGGGCGTCGAGGCCAAGAAGAAGAACGGCACCACCATCGTGCTCCTGCGCAGACCCGCGCTGAATGCAGGCCTGGACGATGCGCAGCGCGCGCTGCTTTCGCTGGCCGCCGGCGCCACGCAGGGATGGCGCGTCGACGAACGTCCGCTGGCCGCCCCTGGCGGAGCGCAGCCGTGATGCGTTTCGCGTGCGCGCTGCGCGCAACGCGCACAGCCCGCGCCACGCTCGGATTCATCGCAATGCTGCTCTGCGCCGCCAACGCCCGCGCGCAGATCGTGCCCGCAAAGCTTGAGCTCTCCCCGGCGGTGCGGCAGGCGCTGCAGAGCGCCGCGCTCAGCGACAATGAGCGCGCCGAATTGCGCCTGCGCCACGGCACCTTTGACGACGGAGACCTGACCACCCCGCAGATGCGTGCGCGCGCGGCATTGGCGCTGTGGAAGCTGGACGCTCCGATCCTGGACGATCCCGCCGTGCCCGCCGCATTGCGCGCCGAGGCACGCGTGCGCGCAGGCCGCCCAGAAGAGGCGTTGGTGCTGCTGGACGCGGAGGCCGCTGCAGCGCCCGCGGCGAACGCTGCGCCTGCTGCCAATGCCGCGCCTGCCGCAACCCGATCCGCGCTGGTCCGCGCCCAGGCGCTGGAAGACCTGGGCCGCCGAAAGGAGGCCGCCGCTGCCGCACGCGCCGCCAAGGAGCGCGGCGAGCGCACCGGCGCATCGCGCGACGAGCAGATGGACGCCATCGAAGCCACGGCACTGCTCGCACGCATCGAGGGCACCCCCGCCAAGGACTGGCAGACGATGCTGGACCGGCTGGCCGTCCTGCGCGATGCCGATCGCCTGGATCCGCGCGCGCGACTGCTGGAGGGGCGCCTGCTGGTGGAGAAGGATCGCTACGAGGATGGCGTCAACGCCCTGCGCGAAGCCCTGTCGCGCGACCTGCGCAGCAGCGAAGCGCTCGCCTTGCTTGGGCGGGTGGCACTCCTCACCTTCGACTTCGACGGGGCCAAGCTCGCCGCCAAGCAGCTGCGTGCGCTGGATCCGCAGCATCCGATGGCGGCGTTGATCGATGCCGAGGCTTCGCTGCAGGCGCGCCTGCCCGACGATGCCGCCGCTTCGCTGGACGCGCTTCTGGCGCGCTTCCCGGCGCAGCGCCAGGCGCTTGCCCTGCGGGCCGCGGCAGACGCCGTGCGCTTCGACACCGCGGCAATGACGCGCCGGCTGGCCGAACTGGACCGCCTGATGCCCAACTCGCCGCAGGGTCCCTACGAGGCAGGCCGCTTCCTCGCCCTGATGCGCCAGTACGAACAAGCCGCCACCGCGCTGGGCGAGGCAGCGCGCCGCGCCCCGGGATGGAGCGCGCCCGTGGCCGAGCTTGGCCTGCTCGAGATGCAGTCCGGCCGTGACGCGCAGGCGCTGGCCGCACTTCGCCGCGCCGTGGAACTTGACCCCTACGACCAGCGCGCGCGCTTCAGCCTGACGCTGGTCGAGGAGTTGTCCAAGTGGAAACGCTTCGAGGGGAAGCGATTCCTGGTGCGCTGCAAGCCCGGCGTCGACGAAGTGGTGGCACGCGCCATGCCCGCCGCACTGGACGCCATGAGCGACCAGATCTGCGACTGGCTGCAGCACGTCCCGGCGGACAAGACCGTCATCGAGCTGCACCCGGACCACAAGAGCTTTGCGGTGCGCATCACGGGGATGCCCTGGATCCACACCATCGCCGCCAGCACCGGCCCGCTCATCGCACTGGAGGCGCCGAAGGAGGGGGCGCCCGGCAAGCACCTGGGGCAGTTCGACTGGCTGGAGGTGCTGCGCCACGAATACGTGCACACCGTGACGCTGGACCAGACGCGCAACCGCATCCCGCACTGGTTCACTGAAGCGCTGGCGACGCGCCTGGAGACCAAGCCGCGCACCTTCGACACGGCGCAGCTGCTGGCGCGCGCCGTTGACGAAGGTGGGCTCTTCGACCTGGACTCCATCAACTGGGCGTTCGTGCGCCCCAAGAAGCAGACGGATCGCCTGCAGGCGTACGCGCAGGGGGCGTGGATGGTGGAGTTCATCGAGGAGCGGTGGGGCCGCGAAGCGATCATCAAGCTGCTGGGCGCGTATCGCGACGGCATCCCCGAGCGCGAGGCCTTCAGCAGCCTCCTGGGCGTCTCGCGCGAGCAGTTCATGAAGTCCTTCGAGGAGTTTGCCGTGAAGCAGCTGCACTCCTGGGGCATGACTCCGGAGCCGCCCCTCGCCACGGTGGTGGAGGAGGTGCGCACGATCCAGGTCGCGGGCCCCGGCGCCGTCGAGATCAACGATGCCTCGCTGGACACGATGCTGGGCAAGTACCCCGCGCATCCCGACCTGCTGGAGCTCTGGCTGCGCCGCACCATCAAGGGCGACGCCGCGCCGGACGAGCGCGCGCGCGAACGCCTGCAGGCGTATGCATCCGCGCGCCCCGTCGATCCGTGGCCCCACAAGATCATGGCCAAGGAAGCGCTTGGCTTCGGCGACGGCACCGGCGCGATCCCACACCTGGAAGTGCTGGATGCGCGCGCCGATAACGACCTCAGCTACGCACTGGAATTGGCGCGACTGGAGCGCGTGCGGCACAATCTGGGCGCTGCCCTCACACACGCGCAGAAGGCGGTGCGCATCGCTCCATACGATCCGAGCACGCGCGAATTCACTGCGGCCATCGCCGTCGAGGCGGGCGACCTGCCCGCCGCGCGCGACCAGATCGAGGCGCTGGCCATCCTGGAGCCGACCGTCGCCCGGCACAAGGTGCGACTGGACCGGATCGACGAACTGATGCGCTCGAAGGCAGGCTCGAGCGGAGGCGGTTGATGCGAATGCTGCAGCGGATACCGATCACGAGCGTTCGGAAGCGTGCGCTGAGCATGTCGACTGCGCTGGGTGCGTCGGCCATGCTCGGCGCATCGACCGCGCTGCTCATCTGCGCAGCCGCCGGCGCGCAGATCCCCTTCGAGGAAATCGACACCATCGGCTGCTCGCCGCTGCACCTTCCCACGCGGGTGCGGCTGATCGACGTGGACGGCGATGGAGTCCGCGATGCGCTGATGCCGGGCCGCGACCGCAACAAGCTGGTCGACTGGTCGCGTGCCCTGGGTGGCGGGAGTTTTGACGTGGTGGCAAGCCTGGTCGTGGACGGCCAGACGGACGATGCGCTTGGCGCCGACGTCGATGGTGACGGCCGCGAGGACCTGCTGCTCCTGATGCGCGGCGCGACAGGGCGCGTGGCATTGCTGCGCCGCGGCCTCGACGGGCAGCTGGGCGCCCCCGAATACACCTCTTTCGACCGCGATCCCCGTTCCTTCTGCGCGGCGGACTTCGACGGCGACAGCCGCCTTGACCTGGCCGTCACCTTCTACGGCGCCGAAGAGGTGGCGATCCTGCACAACGACGGTGCCGGGCACTTTGCGCTGGTGCAGCGCACGCGCCTGGACCCCTGGTCGGGTGGCACCGTAGGCCCGCAGGAGGTCGCCGCTGCAGACCTGAATGGCGATGGCCGCGCCGACCTGGTCATCTCGATGCTGGGCACGCGCCGCGTCAACGTGCTGCTGGGCGGTCCGGGCGGCACCTTCGGCGTGCCCACCGCGTACGCGGCGCCGGTCCTGGGCGAGTCGGACATCCCCGGCATCACCACAATGGCGCTGGGGGACATCGATCGCGACGGCCAGACCGACATCGTGGTGGCGCTCATCTCCACGGGGCTCGCGCAGCCACTGCTGATTTTGCGCAACGACGGCGCGGGCGGATTCGCGCAGCAGTTCGTCATTCCGGGGTTCCACAACGGCTACCACTGGGGCGTCACGCTGGGCGACCTGGATCACGACGGCGACCTGGACGTGGTCAGCACCTCTGCACTGCCGGGAGCGATCTATGTCTGGGAGAACATCGGTGCGCCGGGCGCTGCGCCCGCCTTCCGCGCGCCGGTGAAGATCGCCGACGGCGGCTTCTACCGCGATGCGCTGATCGCCAACATCGATGGCGATTGCGATGCCGACATCCTGTCCGTTGACATCGGTGGCAGCACGCTGCTCTCGCTTCGCAACCTTGGGGCGTGTGGCGGCGCCTTCGCCGCGGGCAGTGGTGCCGATGGCAAGCCGCTGCCGCGCACCGCCGAGCGGCTGCATACCAGCGCAGCCCCGCGCGCTGGATCAACGATTCGAGCCGGCGGACAAACTCGCCTGGATCTGGGCACCGACGCGTGCGCCATTGCCCTGCTGCTGGCGGGCGAGGGCCCCGCCGGCGACGCGCCGCCGAACGCGACCTTCGGCGCGTCTGGCGCCTGCGGCCCCGGCGGTCCGGGCGGGCGTTGCGACGAACCCCACCTGACGCCCGGATGCTTCACCACGCCCTGCTGCACAGCCGTTTGCGCGATTGCCCCCGACTGCTGCGATATTGCCTGGGACCAGCTGTGCGTCGACCTGGCTGACACCGAATGCAACGGCCTGACCTGCCCCTCCTACGGCTCCTGCACCGAGGTGCACCAGGATCCCGGCTGCGAGGATCCCATCTGCTGCGAACGCGTCGGTCGCCTGGATGGATACTGCGACGGCGCCACCTGGGACCAGGTGTGCGTCGATCGCGCACTCGCCTTCTGCGCGCTTTCGCCCTGCACGCTCACGGTGCCGCCCGAGGCGATCCCAGAGGCCGAGCTCTGCTACAAGCACCTGAACGACGGCGCTGCGTATGGCGGCGCCACGATCCCTATCGCTTGCGGCCAGACCTACCTGGGCGAGTGCGCCACCGGTTCGCCCCGCGACACCGACTGGTACGCGCTCGGCACGGGCGGACCGCGGCGCATCCGCTTCACCGTCACCAGCGAGTTCCCCTGCGAAGTGCACTTGGTGCACGGCCCCTTCGAAGGCCCGATGCAGACCGTCGCCACCATCTTCGGTGGCACCTGCACCCCGGCCCTCCTGGACGCGTGCATCGATGGTGGGGCGTGGTACGCGGTGGTCACGCTGGGGATGCCCGCAGGTGCGATCCGCAGCGGCCAGCCATGCACGGTCGTCGATCCGGACAATCCTCCTGATCCGCGCGATCCGCCCGTGATTCCGGGCTACTTCGGCACGCGCTACCTGGCCAGCCTGGTGTGCAGCGCCTGCGGCATCGTGGGTGACCTGAATGGCGATGGAATCGTGAACGGAGCCGACATTGGCCTGCTGCTGGGGCAGTGGGGCGCCAGCGGCGGCATCGCGGACCTGAACCACGACGGCATCGTGAATGGCGCCGATCTTGGTCTGTTGCTGGGCGCGTGGACAGGCTGACCGCCACGCTCAAATGCGGTGCGCCGCCTGTCAACGGTGCTTTTCGGACCATCTTCAACTCTTTCCCTCGCGCCACGCCCTCGCCGTGCTAGGTTGTGAGTCATGCGCACTGCTCTCCTCGCCGCCGCCACGTTCGCGGCGTTCGTCGCGTCCACCTCCTCCGCCACCAGCCAGAGCTGGCAGTGCACGCTTGCCCCCAGCAGCGTCTACACGCAGAACACGGTCTTCGCCGTGCCGCTGGCGGGGACCTGGATCGGCAGCTACGACGCCACCACCAACCCCACCGGCACGCGCACGCTGCCGGGCCTGAGCGGCGGCAGCGGCAACAACAACATCGCGTACACCTCGACGGCGCGCTCGACAGTCGCCATCAACGGTGCACATCCCACAGGCGGCTTCGAACTGTCCTTCGATCCCGCGACGGGTGCGCTGGACATCAACAAGCTCTACATCGACATGCTCGCGGGGCAGCCCGGCACGATCGCCACCGCGCTGATCCTGACCTATCCGAACTTCCACACGGCGCAGCCCACCTCCATCTACTTCGGCGTCAACAACGCCAACGTGCCGGTGGACACCGGCGCGCTGAACACCGCGACCGTGGGGCAGACAGGCGCCGCGGCGGCGGTGGCCACGCCCAACGGCGACGGCACGTGGAACTTCTCGGTGGCCGTCCCGGTGGACGCGCTGTTGGCGGGCACCGCGCTGGGGCAGCCCTTCGGCGGCACGCCGACGCCGGGCGTCTTTGGTTTGGCGGGCACCATTTCCTTCGTTTCCGGCGCGCTGGTGGTCAATGCCACCGTCTCCGCGAACGACGTGCAGCCCGTGACCGCGCCGCCGCCGCTGGTGTCGCAGCCCTTCGACCTGCCCACCATCCTTCCCCCAGGCGGCACCTCGCACCTGCTGGTCAGTGGCACCTTCAGCGACGGCAGCATCACCACCACGGTGAACGGCACGTTGAACGCCCCCGGCACGCTGGTCCCGGTCTTCGGCGACCTGAACGGCGATGGCGTCGTCAATGGCGCTGACCTGGGCCTGCTGCTGGGCAACTGGGGCACCCCCGGTCCGGTGGGCGACTTGAACGCAGATGGCACCGTGAACGGTGCGGACCTGGGGCTGCTGCTGGGCAATTGGAGCTAGCTGTTCATTCCACCGGCATGTTTGGGCAGCTCGCTGAGCTCCATCCCGGGGTCGGCGATTCGGGGCTGCCAGTCGGGCTCTATTCAGGCGGCGATTTCGATCGTCGGTTCATGCGCCGCCTCGCCATGGGTGCGTCTCCTCGCCGGCGATGCGGCCGCGGCGGGATTGCTGCTCCAAGACCTTCTCTTCGCACTCCTTCCTGTTCAGCCAGCTCCCCTGTTCGGGCGTGTGCGCGACATCGAGCCGCGGCTGCCCGAGATGGCGCAGGTGCCGTACCTCGTCGATGCGCAGCCGTTCCGCAGCGGATTCTGGTTGAAAACCGGCATTGAAGCAATGCAGCAAATTGATTATTAGCCTTGCGCCAATTGACATTTTGAATGTCGTTTGGCGCAATCACCGCTAGCCTGTGCGTATGGCCGCAGCAGCCCCACCACCGGGTCCACCCGCTCCCCAGCCAATCCACCGTGCGATTTCTGCGCGCGTTCGCGATCTGGCCCGGGGCTTTCCGGTGCTGACCATCACCGGTCCGCGACAGAGCGGCAAGAGCACCTTGTGCCGCGCGGTCTTCGCTGACAAGCCGTACGCAAACCTGGAGTCCCCTGACGTTCGTCGACACGCGGTCGAGGACCCGCGCGGCTTCCTCTCGCGCTTTCCCCACGGGGCGGTGCTGGACGAGATTCAGCGCGCGCCGGAACTGACTTCGTACCTGCAGCCCATGGTCGACGAAAATCCAGTGCCAGGCCAGTGGATCCTGACCGGATCGCAGCACGGCCTGTTGCGCGACACCGTTTCGCAATCGCTCGCGGGACGCAACGCGCCGGTTGAGCTGCTGCCGCTTGCCGCGCGCGAGATGGAAGCCTTCCCGCGTCCGCCCGGCGACGTGTGGACGGCCGTTCATCGCGGCGGCTTCCCGCCGCTCTCGGTGCGCGATGTCACTCCATTCGATTGGCTGAACGCCTATGTCGCCACCTATCTGGAGCGCGATGTCCGCGAGATACGCGCCATCGGGGACTACCACGCATTCCACACGCTGCTGCGTCTCGTGGCGGCGCGGACGGCGCAGCTGCTCAATGTCTCTGCCCTGGCGACGGACGCGGGCGTGACTGTTTCGACCGCCCGGGCCTGGCTGTCGGTCCTCGAAGTGACCTACGCGATCAGGCTGCTCCTGCCAACGATGAGCAACATTCGAAAGCGCCAGGTGAAGGCGCGCAAGGTGCACATGCTGGACTCCGGCCTTGCCTGCACGCTGGCGGGGATCCGCTCACCTGACGAGCTTGCGTTGCATTCGATGCGCGGCGCGATCTTTGAATCGTTCGTGCACTCCGAGATCGCCAAGTGGTGCGATGCACGCCGCCCCGATGTACGCATCGGGTACTTCCGCGACGATCACGGAGGGGAGATCGACCTGGTCCTCGAGTCCTCATCCACGATCACGCTCATCGAGGTGAAGTCGGGACAGACAATCACGCCGGAATGGGCGTCGGCTGTCACGCGCCTTGCGGTGCACTTCGATGCCGACGGCGGTGGAACGCAGCGGCAAGAGAAGCAGCGGCCAATGGAGCCGCGGCGCGCGGTGCGGCGCATGGTCATCTACGCGGGCAGCGAGCAAGTCAGCCTCCGAGGCGCCGAGTTCGTGCCATGGAACCGCGTATGGGACGCGTTGGATGCCGGGATGGAACCGTCGGGCTTGCGTGGTTCAGGAGCGGGGTAGGCGCTTCGCCTCAACGCCCAGCCAGGAACGGCAGCGCGCCCAGTTCGGCGTTTCCGCCGCAGAGCAGCACCACCGTCGGGCCGCGCTTCTGGTCTTCCGCGGCGGCGGCGCGCATGCGCGGCCCCAGCAGCGCCGCGACGCCCACGGCGGCGCTGGGCTCGATGACCAGCTTCGCCTCCTCGTAGACCAGCCGCATCGCGTCGATGATCTCTTGTTCCGAGACGGTGACGATCTCGTCCACCAGGTCGCGCACGATCGGAAACGTGAGCTTGCCCAGCGGCGCGCGCAGGCCATCCGCCACCGTGACGGGGGGCCGTTGCGCCGCGATGTGCCCGGTGCGCTTGGATTCCGCCGCGTCATCCGCAAGCTCTGGCTCGGCGCCAACCACGCGGATCCCCGGGCGCAGCGCCTTGGCCGCGATGGCGATGCCGGAGATGAGCCCGCCGCCGCCCACGGGGATCACCAGCGTTCCCGCGTCCGGCACCGCGTCCAGCATCTCCAGCGCGATCGTGCCCTGTCCGGCGATCGTCCACGCATGGTCGTAGGGGGGCACGAAGGTGCCGCCGGTACGCGCCAGCACCTGCGCGCACAGCTCCTCGCGCTCGGACGCGTTGGGGCCGCATTCATGGATTACGGCGCCCGCGCGCTCGATCGCCTGGCGCTTCACCGGCGACGCGCTGGCGGGCATCACCACATGCACGGGCATCCCGCGCTGCGCCGCGGCGGTGGCAAGCGCCAGCCCGTGGTTTCCCGAGCTGTGCGTCACCACGCCACGGCCGCACTCCGCCTCGGGAATCAGCCGCACCGCGTTCGTCGCGCCGCGGTACTTGAAGCTGCCGGTGCGCTGCATGCATTCGCACTTGAAGTGCAGCTGGCGCCCGGTGCGCGCGGCGATGGTGTCGCACTCCAGCATGGGCGTGCGGCGCACGAAGGGGCCGATGCGCTGCGCAGCCGCCTGGATCTCGCCCAGGTTGGTGGCGTAGGTGCCGCTCATCAGGACTGCCCGGCGGCCAGGCGATGGCGTGCGTAGAGGATCCAGCTGCTGTCGGGGAGCACGTGTCCCATGCTGCGGAACATGAAGGAGAGCTGCGCGTTGTGGTAGAGCGCGTGCGTCGGCACCTGCATCAGCGCATCCGCGACGCGCTGCCGGAACTCCTTGCCTTCGCGCACGCGGACCACCACGCGGCCCAGCTCGGCATCGCTCAGCCGCAGGAGGTAGCTGTCCCAGCGCGCGCGCACCTCACCCCAAGCATCGTTCAGCTGCGGCAGGCCTGCAAAGTCGCCGGCACCGGGGAAGCCGCTGATCGGCGCTCCCTCGATGGCGGCGATCCACACGCTCTCGGCGCCGTACAGGTGCACCAGCGTCTCCCAGACGCTGCCCAGCCCGATCGGGAAGGTGCGGCGCAGGTCGGCGTCGGGGAGCGTCGCGCTGGCTTCCACCGTGCGAGCGGTGAGCCAGCGCATCCACGCGTGGGCGTCGCGAATGGTCGAGGAGGAGTCCATGCCATGACGATAGTGCGGCGCGCGCGGCGGGACCCGGGCCCGCCCACCCGTCAAAGGCTGGGCAGGTCGAAGCGCAGCAGGATGGTCGACCCCATCGGCGGGTAGGTCAGCTCCAGGCGGCATGCGCGGAACTGCTCAGCCTCCCACCCCATGCGCTGGTGCACGAAGGCGACCAGTTCTGGATAGCGCTGGAAGCTGGCGGTGGCCAGCACCGGCGGCGTGCCCGGGAGCTGGACCACCTCCTGCGTGATCGGGATCGGCAGCAGCCCCTCGGGATCGGGGTCGTCCGAGCGCTCCATGAAGATGCCGCCGAAGGCAAGCACCTTGGGGCGCAGGGCGAACTCCAGGCTCTCGTGCACGATCAGGTCGAAGATCAGCCGCTCGGTGGGGGCCGAGATGGTGGCGCCGAACTCGCCCGTCTTGTCATCCGCGGTCTGGTACTTGCTGGTGGCCGAGCGCGCGAAATCGCTCATGAAGCAGTCGATGGAACCGACGTTGCCCACCGGTCCCGGCTCCAGCAGGTAGTTCATCCCCTTGGCGGTGCGCACCTCGCGCACGTCGCGCGGCGACACCGTGCTGAACTGGCGAAGCAGCGGCAGGCCGTTGGGGTCGTTCGAGGATTCCTCCAGGGCGGTCCATCGCTCGGCGGTCATCGTCTCCTGCTCGTTGCCCCAGCCGCGCACCTGGAAGATGGGCCAGCGGACATCCGAGCGCAACCGGCGCAGCCCGACGAAGCCGCGGACGATGGCCATGTCCAGGCGATCGGGCTCGCGCGGGTTGGGCGCCATGAAGACCGTCATCAGGCGCACCTTGGCCTGCACGCCCCACAGTCCGCTGTTGCCACGGAAGGCCAGTTTGCGGCTCAGTTCCAGGTGGTCCGCGCGGCTGGGGCTGGTGCCGTCGATGATGAGGTCAAGCGTGGCACGGTCGCCGTAGTGGCGCTCGATGCTCTGGTCCAGCGTCTTGGCGGCGGTGCGCACGCGTTCCACGGCTGCAGCGCTGGCGCCGCCCTTCTTGACGGCCGTCAGCAGCACCTGCATCGCGCTCGACCCTGGCACGTTCTGGAGCGTTCGCAACGGGTCGGTGCCGCTGATCACCTTGGTGATGTTCCAGGTGAGGGTCTTGTTGACGGCGAAGCGCCGCGCCATCTCTTGGCTGTTGGCCGGGTCGGCACCCACGCTGGCGTACAACTCCAGCAGCGCGGCGCGGAAGCCGTCCAGCGCCGCACGGCAATCGGGCTCGAGGTCGAGGGGGGTGATCGTGTAAGGGGCCATAAAAACCAGCAAAGGGCACAGGAAAGGGTAAATGCCCCCGAGTCGTCCCCAATGTACGAGATCAATGGGAGCGAGGCAACCAACTCATGAGGATTCCAATGGATCTTCCAAATGGAAACCAAAGATCCCGGACTCACCCGGCTGGGTTTGAGTTGCTTGGAGGCATCCAAGCTTCCCGACGGCTGGCGCAGCGGTCGCAGCGGTCACGGGGCGGGAGTCGGTCGGCACACGCCCCAATCTTTGCCGGCGGGCGCGCCCCGCGCCCCTGGCGCGCTCACTCCGGTCCGTCGAGGTCGCCCCAGACGAAGCTGTTGCGGTACAGCTTTCGGTTGATCGAGACTTCCATGCTGCGCACCCCGGGCAGGTCCAGGATCTTGGCGCGCAGCTGGTCGAAGTGGATGCCGTCGCGCACCGCAAACTCGCAGGCAATGGGGTGCGAACCCGAGACGATTACGAAGATGGCCAGCTCGGGGAAGGCGCTGAGCTCACGCACCACGTCGCGTGTCGGGCGCTCGGCGGCGATCGAGAGCAGGCCGGACAGGTGCAGCCCGATGCGTGTCGGGTCTGGCAGCGCCACGACGCGCACGATGCGGTCGCTCACCAGCCGGCGGAAGCGGTCCGCGGCGCTGGTGGCGCTGATGCCGGTGTGCTGCGCGATGTCTGTGAAGGACATGCGGCCGTCCTTCTGGACCTCGCGCAGGATCAGGCGGTCGGTGCGGTCGATGGGCCGCGGCGCGGGCTTGGCGATCGTCTCGATGGCGTGGCGGTGCGGGTCGCTGAACTCCAGCACCGTGCGCGTCTCGGCCAGCAGCACCGAGGGGTTCTGCAGGATCGTCTTGTCCAGCAGCGTGAGCAGCGAGGGGGTGTTCTGCGCCACGCCGTAGACCACCAGGTCCCAACTGCCGAAGGTGGAAGCGATGTAGGAGAACTCCTCGTGCTTCATCAGCTCGGCGGCGACGCGCTCGACGTCGCCCTTGATTCGCATCGCGGTGGCGGACTGGACATGCATCCCCAGGTACTCCGGGGGCACCCAGCCCAGGATGCGGATGGTGCGTTCCTCGATCAGGCGCGCCAGGCGGCGGCTGACGTTGGCCTCCGAGATGCCCGTCTGCATGGCCAGCTCGCGGCCGGACGCGCGGCCATCGACCATGAGCAGCGAGACGAGCTTGCGGTCCGCTTCGTCGAGCGGCGGAAGCGAGGGATCGGTGTAGCGGGGCGGGCTGCGAAGCATGGCGGGGGTTGGGTCCACTTGGAGACAGCAATCTCGGGCGCTTCATTCCGTCGCGCGCGTGCGACGGAGGACGCTCGCCCCCAGACGGCCTGCGCGGGAAGTGACTCGGCTGCTCCGAGCCAATTCCCGACTCCGCGTCCGGGATCAGCCCTTCTGGGCCAATCCTGCAGGGAGCGGAGCCCCGGACCCCAACGGAACTTTGCACTGCACAGTACCGCGCTCGAAGCCGTTCGGTTGCGTGCAGTTCCCGTGTGGACAGAAAAAATGCACGGAATGCGAGAGTTTTACCCGGGAATCGCCGCTTCTTACTGTCCGCGTCGGCGAGGGCGGCGGCATGGCTACACTTGCCCCGTTCGCTCGGGGCGCGGCGGTCCAGCACCGTCCGCTGAGATGCACCCGTAGAACCTGACCCGGTTCGGACCGGCGGAGGGAAGCGGACGGTTGACGCGGGGGATTCCGCGTCCTGTCCGAATTCACCGTCTGGCACCCCGCCGGGTTCGTCGCCATCGGCGCACTCTGCGCGAGGAAGCCATGACCACCCCGAAAGCCACTGAATCGTCTTCATTCGCCCTGCCCCTGCATGGCGCGCACAACCCGTCGAGCGCCAAGCAGGGCACGACCCCGGGCAGCTTTGCCAACGCCCCCCAGGTGGGTGGCGCGCTCGCCTACAGCTCGCCGGACACGCCGGGGATGCCCGCGCCCAGCGCGCTCACGGCGTGGAACTTCCTGCCCGAGGGGTGGCGGATCGAGTCGGTGGCCTCGCACGCCCAGGGCTGCGCCGGCCACGGGCAGACCGGCAGCCGCGGCTTCATCCGCGCGGTCGCCCCCGCGGGCTTCGTGCCAGTCACGCAACTTGAATGGGCGCGCCTGGGGCGCATCACGCCGCAGATGCAGCGC
The DNA here is from genome assembly GCA_044230125.1 of Phycisphaerales bacterium. Classification (GTDB taxonomy): domain Bacteria; phylum Planctomycetota; class Phycisphaerae; order Phycisphaerales; family SM1A02; genus UBA966. The sequence continues at coordinate 28,048 of JBGARR010000001.1, read as the reverse complement.
GTGGCTGCGCGCGAGCCGCACCTGACGCCCGAAGCGGTGCGCGATGAAGTGGCCGCCGGGCGCATGGTGATCCCGGCCAACACGGTTCACCTGGGCTACCGCCTGGACCCGATGGCCATCGGCCGCGCCTCAAAGACCAAGGTGAACGCCAACATGGGCGCCAGCCCGGTCAGCAGCGGCACGCACGAAGAGGTGGAGAAGCTGCAGTGGGCCGAGCGCTGGGGCGCCGACACGGTGATGGACCTCTCCACCGGCGGCAACCTGGACGAGTGCCGCGATGCGCTGATCCGCAACAGCACGGTGCCCATCGGCACGGTGCCCATCTACTCGATGATCATCGGCCGCAAGCTCGAGGAGCTGGACCAGGAGACGATCCTTGCCACGCTTGAGCACCAGGCGAAGCAGGGGGTCGATTACTTCACCATCCACGCGGGCGTGCTGCGCGAGCACCTGCCCTTCATCCGGCAGCGCCTCATCGGCATCGTCAGCCGCGGCGGCAGCCTGCTTGCCAAGTGGATGCTGGTGCACGGACGGCAGAACCCGATGTACGAGGGGTGGGAGTCGATCTGTACGGTGATGCGCCGCTACGACGTCACCTTCTCCATCGGCGACGGGCTGCGCCCGGGCGGGCTGGCCGACGCCACCGACCGCGCGCAGCTGGCCGAGCTGGAGACGATCGGCGAGCTGACCGAGCGCGCCTGGCGCATGGGCGTGCAGGTGATGGTGGAGGGACCCGGGCACGTCCCCTTCGACCAGATCGAGTTCAACATGAAGCTGCAGCGGCGCCTCTGCCATGGCGCGCCCTTCTACGTCCTTGGCCCGCTGGTCACGGACATCTTTCCCGGGTACGACCACATCACCAGCTGCATCGGCGCCACCGCCGCGGGGTACCACGGCGCCAGCATGCTCTGCTACGTCACCCCCAAGGAGCACCTGGGGCTGCCGAAGAAAGACGACGTCAAGCAGGGATGCATCGCGTACAAGATCGCGGCGCACGCCGCGGACGTGGCGCTGGGCATTCCGGGCACGCGCGACCGCGACGACGAACTGACCAAGGCGCGCGCTGCGCTGAACTGGGAGAAGCACTTCGAGCTGAGCTTCGACCCCGACACCGCGCGCGCGTACCACGACGAAGACCTGGACGTGGACACCGACTTCTGCGCGATGTGCGGGCACGACTGGTGCAGCGTGCGCATCTCGAAGGAGATCCAGGAGTTCACCAGCGGCAAGGAAGAGGAGTACCAGCGCGGCAAGCCCGTGCGCAGCGCCGCACTGACCGGGGAGCAGCAGGAGATCCTTGCCAAGCGAGGCGTGCTGAGCCCCGAGGAGATCCACCGCCTGGCCTCCAAGACCAAGGCCGCGGTCGGTGCGGACGCGGGCAAGGCCAACTGCCACAGCGACTACGTGGACCCCGAGACCGCCAAGAAGGTGCAGGGCGGACGCCTGGTGCAGCTGAACACGGCGCCGGCGCACAACGTCCCCTCGCACGACTCGGTGATCTGACCGGCGCGCGGCCTCCGGAGCAACTTTCCGCTGCCCGCACCCGTACGATCGGGTGAGTGCAGCCGCACACACCGTCGCCCGGCGACCACGCGACGCCCCGCTTCCTGGCGGTGCAGCCGATGCTCTTCCAGCAGATGTACCTGTGGACCATCCTTCTTGCGGCCATGGATGTGGTGCTGACCTGGGTGCTGCTCTCGCGCAATGCGGAAGAGGTGAACCCGGTCGCGAGGCTGGTGATCAACGAGTGGGGGATGGCCGGAGGCAGCGCATTCAAGTTCGCGCTGGTGCTCTTTGCGATCGTCGTCTGCGACGTTGCGGGCCGCCGCCGCCGCGCCACGGGATGGCGCCTGGCCATCCTGTGCGTGCTGCTCAACGCGTTGCCGGTCTCATGGTCGCTGGCACTGCTGACGGTGCACTCGGAGCACCTCTTTCGGTGAGGCGGCCCCGCCAGGCGAAGGCGCTGCTCCGGCGCACGAGCGCCTCGACGCGGGTGGCGACGTCGAAGGCTGCCCGGGGGCGGCCCGCGGCGGCAGCGGCGGACCGCATGCGCCAGAGCGCCACCGGGTCCTCGAGCAGTCGCTGCGCCTGAACGCCGGCGTCGGCGGGTCTCGAGAGGCGCAGCGCGGCGCCTGCGGAAACCAGCGCCTGCGCATTGCGCTCCTCCTGGCCCGGGATCGCCCCCAGCAGGAGCATGGGCAGCCCCACGGCGCGCGCCTCGGTGGTGGTCAGGCCACCTGGCTTGCCGACCAGGAGCTGCGCGGCGGCCATCAGGTCGTGCATTCGGTTCGTATAGCCCAGGACGCGCAGCGAAGGGCGGCCTGCCGCCTCGGCGTGCTGCAGCGCCAGGCCCCGAAGCGTGCGCTCCAGCGCGGCATTCTTGCCGCACACGACCACGATCGTGGCGGCCGTGCGCATCGAGAGAAGTCCCCGCACGCAGGCGGTGATCTGCCCCAGTCCGTGGCCGCCGCCGCTGACCAGGATGACGGGCTCCGCGGCGTTCGCCGCACCAGCCCCGCCCGGTGCAATGCCAGCGAGCCCCTCGATCAGCATCGCGGGACGCGAAGTGCAGAAGCGCGGGTCGATGGGGATCCCGGTCGCGTCGACGGCGGCGGGGTCCAGGCCCGCGGTGATCGCCGCCTCGCGTGCCTGCTGACTGGCGACGCAGGTCAGGTCGGAGCCTGGGTGGATCCACACCGAGTGGGGATGCTCGTCGGTGACGACGGTGGCAAGCGGCACGCGCAGCTCGCCGCGCAGCCGCATTCGCCCGAGCACCGCAGTGGCCAGGAAATGCGTCGAGACGACGACATCGGCTTCATGCAGCTCGCGGCGCGCGCGCAGGCGCGCCAGCATGCCGTCCTCCATGCGGTCCAGCAGCGCGCCCATGAAGCGCCGCTCGCGGCGCGGCACGTCGGTGGCGGCGTACATGGCGCCGACCGCGGTGGGCAGGTGGCGAATGGCGCACAGGTAGCCATCGCGGTAGGCGGTGGCGAACCACCGTGGTGCATCGGAAAGCACCTCCAGGAAGCACGCGTCGGCGAGGCGCCCGCGCGCGGCCAGCGCATCGTGCACCGCGACACCGGCACGCGTGTGGCCGCACCCCACCGAGGCGCTGCAGAAGGCCACGCGGATGCGGCCAGCGCCACGCTGGGCGGAGTCATGCATGCAGCACCTCTTCCGGGAGTCCCAGCGGCTCGGGGGCGTCATGCGCATCGCGCTGCCAGCCCGCGGCGGCAAGCAGCGCTTCGACATCCACGATTTCCAGGCGTCCATCGGAGTGCTCGACCAGCGCGGTGGCGCGCTCGATCCAGTCGCCGCAGTTGGCGTAGAGGATCCCCTGCGGCGACAGGTCGGCGATGCGCGGTTCGTGGATGTGCCCGCAGACGACGCCATTCAGCCCGCGTCGGCGCGCCTCGGCCGCCAGCACCTCCTCGAAGCGCGAGACGAAGCTGCAGGCGCTCTTCACGCGCTTCTTCACGGCCTGCGCCAGGCTCCAGCGCGGCAACCCCGCCATGGCGCGTGCGGCATTGACGCCGCGGTTCAGGGCCACCAGGTGGTCGTACGCCCACGTGCCCAACAGCGCCAGCAGGCGCGAATGCTGCACGACCAGGTCGTACTCGTCGCCGTGCGTGACCAGGAGCTGGCGCCCGTCCGCAAGCGCATGCACCGCCTGGCGCGCCACGCGGATGCCCGCCAGGTCGATGCCCGCGTACGCGCGCGCGGCTTCGTCGTGATTGCCCGGGATGTAGACCACGGTGGTGCCGTTGCGCGCCAGCTTCAGAAGCCGGCGCAGCACCTGGTTGTGCGTGGCAGGCCAGCTCCAGCGCTGTCGGAGGACCCACATGTCCACGATGTCACCCACCAGGTACAGGCGCTGGCACTGCAGGCGCTTCAGGAAAGCGGCCAGTTCCTCGGCGCGCGCGCCGCGGAAGCCCAGGTGCACGTCGCTGATGAAGACCGTTCGGTACGAGAACACGCAGGCGCCTCCGCAACTCGCGGGCCTGCGTGCCGGGCCCTTCGGCGGCGGCGCGCTCCAAGCGCCGCTCCTACCGCAAGCATCGGCGGTGTGCGCGTGGGTTCCGTAGCGCTTCCGAAGCGGCACCTGCACTCTGAACAGCTCCTGAACCGGTCCTTGACGCAGGGCACCGCGGTCCGCCCGGGGGAGGGCGGACCATCACGCCGAGGTCGCCGCCGTTGATGACGCCGTCGCCGTTCAGATCGTTGATCGGGTCGAAGGAGCCCCAGAGGCCCAGGAGCAGACCGATGTCCGCGCCGTTCACGACGCCATCCTGATTCAGGTCGGAGGGCGCGAAGTTCACGGCGGCGCGCACGTAGTAGCAACCGTAGTAGCAGCCCGAGCTGGAGGGGACGCCCGCGTCGACGAAGACGTCGAGCTCGAAACCGGTGGCGGTGATCAGCTCGACCTTCCAGGTGGCGCTGCCATGCTCGGGTTCGAGCTCGACCGCGTGCAGAATCGCGCCGACATTCTGCGCCAGCGCGCTCTGCGCCGCCGCCGAAGCGCCGACGGTCATCAGGGGCAGCACCGCGATGTCGTCCGCGAACTGCGCCAGCTGCGCGGCCGTGGGTGTCCAAGCCTGGCTGCCGGTGACGGTCATGGTGGTGGCGTTCACGGTGACCAGCACAAGCTGGCCGTTGGCGGCATCCCAGAAGAGCGTGTTCACTGAAGCGGCGCCCGCCTGGTCCTCGGCCTCTGCGCGCAGGACGGGCAGGCCCGTCGAGGCGATCGCGGCATCCAGGGCGGCGATGAAGCTGGTGCCGGCGACGGAATCCTCATGGTCCTCGCCTGCTTCGTGGTGGGGGATCTGGTTGCCGGTCACGGTGTCGATGTAGATGCTGATGTCGCTGTCGTTCAGCAGCACCTTGATGGCGAGCATGTTGAACTCGATGTCGTAGCTGGCCTTGTTGGGCAGTGCGCCCGCAGGGGCGGCGGCGACCGAAAGGTCGATCGCCTGTGCAAAGTCGACGGTGGCTGCGGGCAGCAGGGACATGATCACCTCGAGCTTGGCCAGGTCGCTGGCGCTCATCGGGCCGTCTTCCAGGTGCGCCACCGAACCCGTGGCGGAGTTGATGCGCATCTCCCACTGGGTGGTCGGCGCCGCAAAGAGCGCGGGCTGGTAGATCAGGTCGCCGCTCTGCGTGCGCTGCGTGATCTCGAAGAGCGTGGTGTTCGGGACGGTGGCGCGGGCGATGTCGATGGCCTGCGCGAAGCCGATGTCCGCCACGGCGGGCAATGCAATCGCGAGCGACGTTGCCGCGATGATGGCGTTGGCGAGTCGATGAGTCATGGGGTGTCTCCGGTCTGGTTGAGCGAGGCAATTGCGACCGTCCCGGCACCGGGACTGTGGTCGCTCAGAGCGGAGCGCGGCAAGCGCGCGGCTGATACGAGCAGTTGCGAATTTCGTGCGCCGGAGGGCTCAGCCCCAGTTGCCCAGCAGCAGTCCAAGGTCGAAGCCGTCCACGACACCGTCGCGGTTGATGTCCGCGCGGCACCCTGCGCCGCAGGGCTGGCCCCATGCGCCGAGCAGGACCCCGATGTCGGCGCCGCCAACGCTTCCGTCCAGGTCAAGGTCGTACTCGCTGGGGGCGGGCGGGCCCTGGGCGGCAGCGATGCCCGCACGAAGGCGTCCGCTCCCCAGAGTGCCCTCGAAGCCCGGGTTCAGTGCATCGATGGGGAGCGACCAGTCACGCAGGAGGTCGCCGAGGTGACTGCCGACCTGCGGCAGCGGAACTGCGGCGTCCGGCCATTCCGGATGCTGCGCGCGCAGCAGCGCAGCGGTGCCGCTGACGAATGCGGTGGCAAAGCTGGTGCCGTGCCACGCGGCCCACTTCCCGCCGGGGACAGGACCGACCACCGAGTGGTGCAGGTCGACGGTGCCATCGATCAACGCGGTGGTGCCGGGTGCCGAGAGGTCTGCCTTCGGGTTCCAGTTGCTGAAGGGTGCGCGATGGTCGTCCTCGCCCGTTGCGCAGACGCCGAAGGCCGCGGTCAGCGCGGCGGGGTACTCCTCGGGGTCTTCGCGCGCCATGTTGCCCATGGCCGCCACCACCAGCGCGCCGTGCGCGGCCGCGTCGTCCACCATGTCCTCGATGAGCCGCGAGCTGTAGGTGCTTCCCAGGCTCATGTTGATCACGTCCGCGCGGCTGTCGATGGCGTAGCCCAGGCCCTTGGCGATCGTCCACAGATCGCCGACGCCGTCGCTGTTCAGCACGGTGACCGGCAGGATGCGTGCACGGGGGGCCACCAGGTGCACGGCCCCGGCCACGAAGGTGCCGTGGCCCGCCTGCTCGTCGACCAGTCCGTCGCCGTCGTCGTCCAGTCCGTTGGATGCGTCGCCCGGTCCGACGCCCGGCACGAACGACCGCGCCGCCTGTTGCACCTGTCCATCAAAGGCCGGGTGCGCTGCGTCGACGCCGGTGTCCAGCACCGCCACGAGAACGCCCTGTCCCAGCGAGCGCGCCTGCGCTGCAGGTAGGTCGATGATGCCGATCGTGTACTGCCCCTCGAAGATGGAGGGATCGATGGCAAGTTCGCTCAGCCAGAAGCTGTCGGTGCGCCCCTCGCCGGTCTGCCCGGCGTAGTTGAGCTCGGCCCAGAGCGCCACTCCCAGCGCCACCTGCGAATCGCAGAAGGCGCGGACGGTGTCATCGGACTGGCCTGCGCGGAGGCGGTAGCGCAGCAGGTGGATCGCGCGCCCATCGATCGAGTCGATGACCGCGACATCGTCGAAGGTGCTGGAGGCAGCGGCGACAAAGGCGTTCAGGTGGGTGGCATCCGTCACGCGGGCCATCATGCGCTCGGGCACCAGTGGATCGGTGCCGGGCGGGGTCCCCGCGCCCCCCGCATTGATGGTGGCGAGGGCGCATGCCAACATGGCGAGGGCGGCTTGGATGCTGGGCGGGAACTTCATTGGAGTGATCCTTGTTCGCAGGAGGACATCATGACGCGAGGGCAGCGAATGGCGCCCAGTGCACCACCGAAATGGCTTCAGAACAGGCTTTCGTCTGCAGTCCGTGCAGCGCAATGGCAAGGTGCGCCGCGTTCCCGGACCCCCGGCACTCCCGCGCGCCGCGGTGGAGCTGTTCCATGAGCGCGGCGCTGGCGCTGTCGTGCGTGGGCCAGAGCGACGCGATCGCCTCGGCAGCGCCCGACTCCACCAGTGCACGCAGCAGGCCGCCCGACTCGTGGCCGCGCCCAAGCGATGTGCGCCCCGTCTCGCAGCCGCTCAGCACCACGGCGGCACCGTTCAGGGGAAGCGCACCGAACTCGCGCGCACTCATCCATCGATCCGAGAAGCGCAACCCGCTGAGCCGCGGGTTCGCGGCGTCGAAGCGCCCGTGCGTGGCCACATGAATCACGCCTGCGCCGGGCGCGGCCGCCACGAAGGCCGAAGCGGTGGCGGCCTCGCCGATGAGCAGCGTGGTCTGAAACCCTTGCGCGCGCAGCGTTCGCGCCACCTGTTCCGCCTCTTGCGCCATCTGGGGCGCAAAGACGTCCGGCACTGCCACCACAAGCGCGGTGAATCGGCCCGCCACGGAGGCCGCACGCGCCCGACGCCGCTGGACGAAGGCAGACGCGCTTGGCGCGTACGCCGTAGGCAGTTCGCAGCCCGCCCCGGCCGCCGCGAGCGCGTGAAAGGGGACCGCGTGCAGGAACCCATGCGGAACCACGATGCGCAGCTGCGCGGTGCGCGCGACGGCAGGGAGCGGCGCCACCAGCAACGCATGCAGCCGCGCCAGGCATGCATCCAGCTCGCGGCGGATGCGTGCATCGCGTGCATGGCTTCCAGGAATCACGGGCCGGCGCAGCAGGAAGCCCAGACGTTCGACGGCATCGGCGGCATCCACGGTGGCGCATGCATCGATGGCGCGGAGCGGTTCCCCGGGTGCGATCACGAAGCAGAGAACGCGCTCAAGGTCGGTGTACCAGGCGAGCAGCACCTCGCCCGCACGCAGCGCGCCTGCGGCGTCGGCGGCGTCGTGTGCGGCGGCAGGCGCCGGGGCCGCACCGCGATCCAGCGCCGTGAGTTCCTCGATCGTGGCGCGCATTCCTTCGCGCCACTCGTCCAGCTCGACGCGGCGCTCTCCGGGGCGTGCGGGGCGCGCGAGCTGTGCGTACAGGTCGTTCAGGCGTGCTTCCAGTTCACGCAGCCGACTGGCATCGGCCGGCGCGCGCCGTGTCTCGGCACGCATTGCATCCAGCAAGCCGCGATCGCGCGTGCGCTCGATGGCGGCGAAGGCCCGGGCGGGTGCGGCGGTGCGCAGCGCGGCTCGGACCAGGGTGGCGGCCGCGCCGCGCCGTCGGCCGATGGCGGCGCTGCGCAGCCGTTCGGCCTGCAGCGATCCACGCAGCGCCTCGGTCACTTGAATGGACTGCGCAGCATCGGCGATCGCGGCCGCATCGTCGCCCGCCGCCAGCGAGGCGGCAGCGCGTGTTTCCAGGGCATCGGCGACCAGCGGGGAGATTCCAAGCGCCTCGGCGGCGGCAACGGCGCCAGCGGCGGCGACCAGCGCGCCCGTCGCGCCGCGCTCGACGGCGATGCTCGCGGCGCACTGCAGGGCACGCGCCGTGGCGATCGGGTCCTCGCCCGCGCGTGCGGCGATGGCCACGCGGCGGTCCGCCTCGTCCCAGCGCCCCGAGCGCGCCGCGGCGTGCGCCGCCACCAGCCCCGCCACCGCGGACTGAGCGGTGTTTCCCAGCCGCGCCCAGCGCTCCGCAGCGCGTTCTGCGGCAATCTCCGCCTCCTCAGTCCGTTCCAGCGCCAGCAGCGAACGTGCCACGACTTCCTCCGCACGCGCACATTCCCACGCGTGGCTGGCGGCTTCCAGGGCGCGGCCGGCACGGCGGGCGGACTCCAACGCATCCTCCGGCGCGCCAAGCGCCTCCAGAAGTTCGGCCTCCTCGACATCCAACCGCGCGACGTGGCCCATCGCTCCCTCAGCGCGCAGCGCGGTGCGTGCTTCGTCGAACAGGTCCAGTGCAAGTGCGGCGCGGCCCGCGCGCGCGTGGAGGTCCGCCAGGTTTCCGGTGACCAGCCCCACCGCAAATCCTTGGCGGGAGGCGCCAAGCATCCGGCGCGCCTCCTTGAAGGCGGCTTCCGCCTCCGCAATGCGGCCCATCCCGAGCAGCGTCTCGCCGCGCGAATTCTGCACCTGCCCCGCGACGCCGGGATCCGCGGCGAGCGTGACGAGCGCCGCATCCAGCAGTGCCAGTGCCTGGGCATGCCGCCCCAAGAGGCGCAGCACGTTTCCCAGGTTGAATTCAGTGCGCGCCGCCAGCGCATCGGCGCCGACGCCACGAAGGTCGTCGCGTGCGCGCTGCCCCCGCTCGATTGCTTCGAGCGGCCTTCCCGCCTTCGCCAGCGCGTGCATCGAAGCCGCGTCTGCGCGCGAGGCGTCGATGCGCGATCCCGCCGCCAGCGCTCCAGCTCGACTGCGATCCGCGGCATCGACGGCTTCGTCGAGACGTCCGGCGTATGCCAGCGCGTGGCTCAGGACGCGCAGTGCGCGCGCGGACTGCAGCCCAGCCCCGGCTTCGTGCGCGGCGGCGGCGAGCGCATCAGAGGCATCAAGCACCAGCGCAAGCTCGCGCGCCAGTCGCCGTTCGGCGCTGGCGAGCAGCGCATCGGAGGCCGCCGCGGCGGTGGCTCCCTGGGCCGCGAGCCATGTAGCGCGCTGGTCCGGGACGGTCTCCACCAGCTCGGAAAGCAACCGGTCAGCGCGCTCGGGCTCGATGACGGCATGGTCGGTCACGGCACATCAAGCCCGCCGGCCACGATGATGCGACCACTCACCGAGATCGCGATGTCCACCGAGCCCGGCGCCGCGACGCACTCGAAGCGGCCGTCGGTGGAACAGGGGACCTCGAGTCCATCGAGCGCGTCGGGGGATCGCACCACCACGCGCAGCGGCGCCGAGCCCGAATCGCCAGCACACTGCCCACGCAGGACGATCATGCCATCTTCGCGGCGCTGTGATTCCAGGTCGATCTCGATGGCCGGTCCATCGGGGCTCCCCCCCGAGAGGACGCGCTGGCGCGCCGCGGCATCTGAGCGAAAGCCGGGGGTGGCACCTGCGCCCTGGTCGTGGATCAGGACAGCCTCCAGAGCTTGCACCGCGCTCCCGAGGAGGCGCGCATACCAAGGCGTCGCCCCGGCCGCGCGCTGCGCGAGCAGTTCGCGGCCCGCCGCGCGGATGAGTTCCAGCGCCTGGGGCGAGGCGCCGCGCATCGCGTCGTCGCGCAGCGCGCGGGCCAGCAGGGATTCCAGGTCATCGGGGGCAGGCATCGGGTCTCTCCTGGGAGCGGAGGCGGGGTGGCGGGTGCCAGATACATGCGATCTGCTGCGACCTGCCGGGGGCTCAGCCGGGGGGCATGGCCCCCGGGCGCTCCAGAAGCGCCTTTAACTTGGCGATGCAGCGAGCGCGGGTCGGGCCGATCGAGCCGACGGCCATCCCGAGCTGCTGCGCGATCGTGGGGTAGTGCGGGTCATCCACGGCAAAGAGGGCGATCAACAGGGCCCGGCAAGGGTCGCCCAGGAGGTCAAGTCCGGCACGGAGGGCGCTGCGCGTCTCCAGCTCGGCCATGCGCCCGGGGTCCGGTTCGGCGACGCTTGCAAAGTCGCCCACCAGGTCGACCGTGCGCCCGCGGCCGCGCGCGACGCGCCACGATTCGCGGTGCGCCGCGGTGAGGAGCCATGCGCTCAGGCGCTCAACCTCGCGCAGCCCATCCAGGTGCTTCAGCGCAGAAAGCAGCACCGCCTGCGTCACGTCATCGCAGTCCGCCTCGGGCAAGCGGTACGAACGCGGCACGCTCCACACCAGGCGCTGGTAGCGATCGACGAACTGGTCCCACGCACGCGCATCGCCGCGCCGGCAACCTTCCACCAAATCACGCGTGTCCAGGTCCATGGTCGGTCCTGCGATGTCAACGCAGGCCCATCACGCGCTCGATCTCGTCGGCGGTGCGCGGAATGCCCGCAGTCAGGACGCGCGCGCCGCTGGCGGTGACCTCCACGTCGTCCTCGATGCGGATGCCCAGGCGTTCCGCGTGGATGTAGATGCCAGGCTCGACGGTGACGACGGCGCCCGCCTCCAGCGGTGCGTCCGGCGAGGCGTCATGCGTCTCCAGCCCCAGGTGATGCCCCATGCCGTGGATGAAGTAGTCGCCGTAGCCCGCGTCGTTGATGACCTTTCGCCCCGCGGCGTCGAAGTCGGCCAGCGTGGCGCCCGGGCGCAGCGCCGCGATCGCCGCGCCGTGCGCCGCCAGCACCAGGTCGTAGAGCTCGCGCTGGCGCGCAGAGAAACGCCCCGAAACGGGCAGCGTGCGTGTGACATCGGCGCTGTAGCCGCCGAACTTGGCGCCGCTGTCGATGACCACCAGCTCGCCGTCCACCAGCGCCTGGTCGTTGGCGTGGTAGTGCAGCACGGTGGCGTTCAGCCCGCCTCCCGCGATCGTGCGGAAGGCCAGCTCGCGCGCGCCGCCGGTACGGTAGGCGTGCTCGATGGACTCCTGCAGGTCGAATTCGTTCATGCCGGGGCGCAGGTCGCGCATCGCGGCGGCGAAGCCCAGCGCGGTGATGCGCCCCGCCTCGGCGATGCACGCCACTTCTGCCGGGCTCTTGGCGGCGCGCATCCGTGCGATCAGGTCGCTGCGGTCCACGATGGTGGTGCCGGGGACGCGCTCGGCCTGCTGGCGGAAGATCTGCAGGTCCGCCGAGATGGGGGCGCTGTACGCGGCCAGCGGCATCAGGCACGCCAGGCTGCGCGAGCGGCGCGCCGCCTCCGGCAGCAGGCGCGACAGCATCGCGACGCGCATTACCGTGTCGACGCCTGTCCGCTTGCGCAACGCGCTGCCGATCTCCTCGCGCAGGCCATCCCACTTCTCCACCTCGGGGTTCAGCGGGCGCAGCAGCAGGATCGCGCGACGCGCGGGCACCGGGTGCTTGGGGTCTAGGAGCAACATCGCGCCGGGCTCGTCGGTGACGCCGGTCAGGTATGCAAAGTGCGCGTGCGGCGCGTAGGGATGGTGCAGCGAGGGATCCGCCTCGCCAGCCAGCACCAGTCCGACGGAGCCGTCCAGCGCGGCCAGCAGGCGCTCGCGGCGCGCGCGGAACTCTTCGACAGGGACGCCCGCGGGGGGCGCTGCGGCTGCAGCGCCACCTCTGGGGTTGACGCCGCCTGCTGCGGCGTGGCGATCGGTCGTGCTGCGGGTGGAGGTCGCGGCGGCGTTCGAGCTCGTCATGCCCCCATCGTACGCGGCGCGGCGGGCGATTCATCCGGCGGCTCGGGGTCGACGCCCCAGACCTTCTCGCGGATCGTCCCCAGGAGCGCGTAGAAGACGGGCACGATCACCAGCGTCAGGAGGGTGGCGACGCTCAGCCCCACCATCACGGTGACGCCGATCGAGCGGCGGGCGTTCGCGCCCGCGCCTGTGGCCAGGACCAGCGGCACCACGCCCAGGACGAAGGAGAAGCTGGTCATCAGGATCGGGCGCAGGCGCAGGCGCGCGGCGTCCATCGCCGCCTGCAGCGGCGTGCGCCCCTGCTCGCTGGCCTGCTTGGCGAACTCGACGATGAGGATCGCGTTCTTCGCCGAGAGTCCGATGAGCATCACCAGCCCGATCTGCGCGTAGATGTCCAGCGGCATCCCCGCCGCGTTCAGCCCCAGCACGGCTCCCAGCGCGGCGAAGGGCACGCAGATCACCACCAGGATCGGAAGCGTCCAGCTCTCGTACTGCGCGGCAAGGAAGAGGAAGACCGCCACGATCGCCATCGTGAAGACGATGGGCGCGGCGTTGGCGGCGCGCTGCTCCTGGTAGACGATGCCCGTCCATTCCTGAGACATGCCCTTGGGCAGCACGCGCGCGCAGATCTCGTTCATCGCGGCCACCGCCTGCCCCGAGCTGATGCCCGGCGCGGTGGCGCCGTTCAGCGCGATCGAGTCGGTGACGTTGTAGTGGGTGATGTTGTCCGGCCCGGTGGTGGTGCGCGTGGTGATGAATGCCGAGAAAGGGACCATCTCGCGCGACTTGTTCAGCACGTAGAGGGTGTCCAGGTCCTCGGGGCGCATGCGCGACCTGGCATCCGCCTGCACGTACACCTGGTAGACCTGGTTGAAGCGGTTGAACTGGTTCACGAAGGCGCTGCCGAAGTTCAGCTGCAGCACGCCGAAGGCGTCGCCGACGCCCACGCCCAGCGTCTGCATCTTGACGCGGTCGATCTCCATCCAGACCTGCGGCACGTCCTTCTGGAAGAAGGTATTGACGGCGGCGAAGATCTGCGGCTGCGCCTTCGCCTCCTTCTGCACGGCCATCGCGGCGGCGTAGAGGGCGTCGATCCCCGCTCCACCGCGATCGTTCACCTGCATCTGGAAGCCGCCGACGGTGCCCAGCCCGGGGATCGCGGGCGGGTTGAAGGCGAAGATGTTGCAGTCCGCGATCGGGTAGAGCAGCCCGTTCAGCCGCTGCACGATGGCCGTGGTGGCGTGGTCGCTGCCGCGCCGCTCCTTCCACGGCTTCAGCACCGGGATCAGGACGCCGCTGTTGGTCTGCGTGGCGTTGGCGATGAAGTTCAGGCCGTTGATCTCGATGACCGTCGCCACCTCGGGCTGCGCAGCGACGATGTCGCGCGCCTGCTTCGCGACGCGGTCGGTGCGGTCCAGGGTCGAGCCCGCGGGAAGCTGGTAGGCGACGAAGAAGTAGCCGTTGTCCTCGTCGGGGATGAACGCGGTGGGGGTCCGCATCACGGTGAAGAGGGCGCCCGCAAGCGCCATGGCGAAGATCGCCACCGCCACGTACCAGTGCCGCGCCAGCCATCCCACCGTGGACTCGAAGCCATGCTCGGTGCGCGAGAAGGCGCGATTGAAGGCGCCGAAGGGCCCCTTCTTGGCCAGGTGGCGCGGGCGCAGGAAGAGCGCCGCCAGCGCCGGGCTGAGCGTCAGCGAGTTGATTCCCGAGAGCACCACCGAGATGGCGATGGTCATGGCGAACTGCTTGTACAGCTGCCCGGTGATGCCGGGCATCAGCGACGCGGGGACGAAGACCGCCACCAGCGAGAGGGTGGTGGCGATGATCGGGCCCGAGACCTCCTTCATCGCCTTGGTCGCCGCGACGTAGGGATCCGTCTCCCCCTCCTCGAACTTGCGCTCGACGTTCTCCACCACCACGATCGCGTCGTCCACCACCAGGCCGATCGCCAGGACCAGTCCCAGTAGCGTCAGCGTGTTGATCGAGAAGCCCACCGCCAGCATCAGCGCAAAGGTCCCGATGATCGAGACGGGGATCGCCAGCATGGGGATCAGCGTGGTTCGGAAGCTCTGCAGGAAGACGTAGATGATCAGCAGCACCAGGATCGCGGCTTCCCAGAAGGTGCTGACCACCTCGTCGATGGAAGCGCTGACGAACTCGGTGGTGTCGAAGTTGATGCGATAGGCGACATCCTCGGGGAAGTCGCGCTTCAGGTCCTCCATCGACTTGCGCACCGCCTCGGCGATGTTGAACGCGTTGGAGCCCGGCAGCTGGAAGACGCCCAGCAGCGCCGCCGATTCGCCATCCTGGCGGCCGTTGGTCGAGTAGCTGGCGGCGCCCAGCTCGACGCGCGCCACGTCCTTCAGGAAGACCACCCCCTGGTCGTCGCTGCGCACCACGATCTGCTGGAACTGCTCCACCTGCTGGATTCGCCCCAGCGTGTTCACCTGCATGGTGAAGGCGGGGCTGCCGGAGTAGGGTGGCGCGCCCGCCTGTCCGCCGACGGCGGGGCGGTTCTGCTCGGCGACGGCCAGCAGCACCGCCTGCGGCGAGATGGCCAGCGCCGCCAGCTTGGGCGTGTCCAGCCAGATTCGCATGGAGTACTGGCGCAGGCCGAAGTTCTGCACCTGTCCCACGCCCGGGATGCGCTGCAGCGTCTGCAGCACGTTGATGTCCGCGTAATTGCTCAGGAAGTCCGAGTCATAGGTGCGGTTGGGGGAGTAGATGCCCACTACCTGCACGAAGTCGGTGCTCTGCTTGCGCACCGCGATGCCCTGCTGCTGCACCTCGGGGGGAAGCTGCGGGATCGCCGTCTGCGCGTAGTTCTGCACGTCCACCGAGCCGATGGACAGGTCGTAGCCGACATCGAAGGTGACGGTGATGCTGGACTGCCCGCCATTCACCGAGTTGCTGGACATGTAGATCATGCCCGGCACGCCGTTGATCTGCTTCTCCAGCAGGCGCGTGACGACGTTGCTGGTCACGTCCGCGCTGGCGCCCGGGTAGAAGGCGGTGACCAGCACGGTGGGGGGAGAGATGGGCGGGAACTGCGAGACCGGCATGACCGCCATCGCCAGGCCGCCGCCGATGATCATCAGCAGCGCGATCACCGTCGCGAAGATGGGGCGCCGGATGAAGAACTCGATCATCGCGAGGAGCCCTGCGGTTCAGCGGCGGGGAGGTCGAGCTTGGCATCAGCTGCTGCGGCGTCAGCTGCTGCGGCGTCAGCGATGGCGGAAGCGTTCTTTGACTTGGGTGCGCCCTTCGCCGCCGGTGCGCCCTTCGCCGCCGGCGCGCCCTTCGCCGCTGGCGCGCCCCCCGACATGCTGGCACGCAGCTCATCTGCGTCCATGGTCTGCGCGCCGTCGAAGAGCTTCTGCATGCCCTCCTTCACCACGATGTCCGTCGGCTCCAGGCCGTGCAGGATCACGATGCCGGCGCCGCCGCGCGGACCCGTCTGCACCACCTTCTGCTTCGCCTTGCCGTCCTTGTCCACCGTCCACAGCGTGGCGACGGCGGTCTGGTAGACGATCACCGTCTCGGGCACCGAGATCGCGTCGACGATCTCGGCGGTCTGCAGGCGCACCGTGACGTAGGCCCCGGGGGCGATCGCCAGGTCCTTGTTCTCCACCTCTAGGCGCGCGCGGATCGTCGAGGTGCGTGCGTTCACGGCATTGTCGATGAAGACCACCTTGCCCATGCGCTTCCAGCCGCCTCCGGGCAGCAATGCCTCGGTGCCCCGGTCACCCGTGGCAAGCATCTGGCGCAGCGCGGGGATGTCCGCCGCAATCGGCTCGAACTCAACGTAAAGCGGGTCCAGCTGCTGCAGGTTGGTCAGGGTCTTGGCGGGCGTGACATAGGTGCCCGCGTACACGGCAGTGGCGCTCACCTGCCCCTTGATGGGGCTGGTGATGCGCGTGAAGCTCATGTTCAGGTTGGCTTCGTCCAGCACCGCGCGCCGCGCGTCCAGCGTCGCCTCCAGCGAACGCTGGTTGGCGACCAGCTGGTCGAATTCCTGGCGCGAGATGGCGGCCCCATCCAGCAACGGGCGATTGCGCTCCACTTTCTCTCGCGCGTTCTTCAGGTCCGCTTCGACGACCGCCACGTCGGCTTTCGCGCGCTCCACCGCCACCGCGTAGGGGCGCGGGTCGATGACATAGAGGAGCTGCCCCTCCTCCACCATCTGGCCATTGGTGAACCCCTGCGTGTCGATCCATCCGGTGACGCGCGGGATGATGTCCACCGTGCGCATGCTCAGCGTGTTGGCGGGATAGTCGCGGTAGACGGCAACGGTGCCGATGCTGGGTGTCAGCGTCTTGACCGGCGCGGGGGGCATCTGCGGCGGCGCGGCGGGCGGCTTCTTGCAGCCGGGCACCATTCCCAGCGCAAGCGCGAATGCGAGGGCGACCGCGGCAGGAGCGGAAGTGTGGCACAGGGGCCGTGGATGTGCGGTGTTTGCAGGCATGGGGTGGTCTTGCGGCGAGGTGCAGTGCGCCCGGTCAGCTCTGCCCCTGCGCCTTCTTCGCCGAGTCGTCAGCAAGGAAGTCATTGGCGGTGGGCGTGGGATTGAAGCGGCGCGTGTCGTCCACGGGTGCGGGCGCGGGCCCCGTGTCCCACCCGCCGCCCAGCGACCGGTACAGCTCGACGTAGTTCTGCGCCACCAGCCCCTGCGCCTGCGCCAGCCCGTCGCGGGCGATGAGCATCTGCTGCAGGTACAGGATGAGCCTAGTGATGTCGATGGTGCCCGCGTTGTACTGGCGCATCGCCAGGCCGTACGCCTCCTCGATCGAGGCGCTGGCGTCCTGGTAGTTGGCGCGGGTGTCGCGGCTGGCCCCGAAGGAGGCGATCGCAGCCTCCACCTGGTTCACCGCAGCGATCACCGCGATCTGGTACTGCAGCAGCGCATCGGCGGTCTGCGCCTTGGCCTGGATGACGCCCGCCTCGGTGGCGCCGGTCAGGATGTTCATGAAGTTCCACATGATCGTGGGATTCACGTTGTAGGTCTGGTTGGCGGTGACGTTGCCCAGCCCCGTGAATTGCGGCGCCTGGATGATGAAGTTGCCCGTGAAGGTGAAGCGCGGCAGGTACGCCGCCTCGGCCACGCCGATGGTGGCGGTGGCGGCCTGCACGCGCCGTTCGGCGGCGCGCACGTCGGGGCGGCGCAGCAGGAGCGCCGAGGGCACGCCGACCGAGACGGGCACGCTGACCACCGGGATCGGGCGCGCCTCCTCCATCAGGCGGCGGACGTTTCCGGGCGGCTCCCCCAGCAGCACGGCGATCCCCGTGATCTGCTGTGCGATCTGGCCGTCGAAGCGCGCGGCGTCACCCTTGGCGCTGCTGCGCCGTGAACGCACTTCGGCAAGCTCCACGTTCGAGCCCGCCTCGTACTGCACCTTGCGCTCGATGGCGCCCAGCAGCTGGTCGTACCCCTTCACCAGGTCGATGGCCGCGGCGCGCTGCGCCTGCAGCTGGCGGACGGTCATGTACGCCTGCGCCACCTCGGCGCGCACGCTGACCAGCGCGGCGCGGTAGCTCTCGGCGGTGGCCTGGACGTTGGCGACGCCCGACTCAATCTGGCGGCGGACCGCCCCCCAGACGTCGATCTCCCAGGTCGCCTGCGCCATCGTCCACTGCCAGGTGTCGAAGCCACGGCGAAGCGTGTCGGGGTTCTGCACGCCGATCTGGTTGGAGTCGACGCGCCTGCGCGCGTACGAGCCCCCCGTCTCGATGTCGGGGAAGAGCTTCGAGAAGTCGATCGTGTACTGCGCCCGGTAGGACTCGACGGCCAGCAGCGCCCGCTTCAGGTCCAGGTTTTGCATGTCCGCGCGCGCCACCAGCTGGTTCAGGATGGGATCCTGGAACTGCTCCCACCAGCGCTCCGTCTCGGGTTCGCTGGCGCTCAGCCCCGGCGTGACCGGGGCGTCGAACTTGGGGGTGATCGGGATCTCGGGCTTGGCGTAGTCCGGGCCCACGGCGCAACCGCCCACCGTGCAGATGAGGGCAGCCACCGCGGATCGTGGGACGCGACGCATGGCGCGAAGTGTAGGCCGCAGGGCCCCTGCGGAGGGGTGAAACGGCCCCGCGCCGCGGCACTGCGGCTCAGGCCGCGACGGGCTTCTTTGCCGCAAGCAGGCGTGTTGCGTAAGTGTTCATCGCGTCGCGCAGTTGCGCAAAACTGTCCAGCACGTACAGGATGGGCTGGTAGTGGTCGATCTCGAAGCTGGTGTTGCAGACCGTCTCCAGATCGAAGGGGCGCCGCTCCACATCCTTGGAGTTCAGTGCATGCGTGCTCTCGCCGGGGCTGCTGATCAGCCCGCTGCCATAGAGCTTCAGCTGGTTGTCCTCGCGGATCAGGCCGAATTCCACGGTGAACCAGAAGAGGCGCGCCAGCCGCTCGGTGTGGTACGGATCGTCGGTGGTCAGCGCCGCCAGCCCGTAGGTCTGCAGGAAGTCCGCGAAGACCGGGTCGGCATGCAGCGGAACATGCCCGAAGACATCGTGAAAGATGTCCGGCTCGGGCAGGTAGTCGATGGATTCCTTGGGCCGCAAAACAATCGTGGTGGGGAACTCCCTGCGCGCCAGGCACGCAAAGAAGGCCTTCGGGGGCAGGTATCCCGGCACCGCCCGGCTCTGCCAGCCGGTCAGCTGCTTCAGGTACGTATTGATCGACTTGGGCCCCTCCAGGTAGGGGATGTGGTCGCCAACCAGCTTGATGCTGCGCGCGCCGCTCAGATAGACGTTGCTGGCGTGGTCGGCCAGGTAGGCCATCTGGCGGTCGAAGAGGATGCGCCAGGTCTCCTGGTTCTCGGGGGTGTAGCCCGCGTAGTTCTGGTCGATGTAGCACTTGGTGATGTCCTGGAATCCCGCCTCCCCGAAGTGGTCGGCGTTGTGCTGCGCCGCCTTGCCCTGCGGGCCGTCGATCATGGCGTGATTCAAGCTGCCGGACATCTTGTTCTTCATTGGGGGACTCCTATGGGTGGCGTGCGCCGTGTGAATCGTAGCTGGCATGGCGGAGAAATCGAGCGCGCGGGCGGGCCTCAGCCCTGCGCCAGCGCCTGCAGCCGCGGCAGCACCTGCGCGGCGGCCTCGATGGGCGGAACTGCCGGAATCCGCGCAATTCCAAGGGGTGATCGCAGGTCGAAGCCCCAGGGGTCCACCCCCACCAGCCGCGGATCCACCAGCTTGTGGCCGCCGTGGTGCAGGGCGGCGGCCTCCAGCAGCGCGGTGTGTCCGGTGTTGATCGCCTTGCAGAGGGCGGGCTCCTCGGCGGCCAGGGTGTTCGCGCGCTCCAGCGCGATACCGTCGACGAAGTGGCCGCGGTAGCGCGCGGCGTCGATGCTCATGCGCGCCCACCGGACGTCTGGCGGCTCGCCGTGGTAGATGCACCAGCGATCGCAGAGGGCGGCGTCCGGGCCCACCTCCTTGATCTCGGTCAGGGTGACCTGCAGCTCGATCGCGTCGTCGCCGTCGTCGGGCAGCTCCAGCACCACGTCGACGGAGCGCAGCATCGAGACCATCACCGAGGCGACCAGGTGCCCGCTGGGCGTGGGCGCCACCCGGATGTCGACGCGATCGCCGTCGAAGCGGATGCGGCCTGCGAGATGGCCGCGCAGGAACTGGTACGCATCTTCGATCAGCTGCTCGGGCATCGCGCGGATGCTAGCGGTGCGCACGCCGGGGGATGCGCCGTAGGATTGCCCGCGTGACGCACCTGTGCGTGGCGATCTCCGTCGATGCGGCCGATGACATCGCGCCGGCGCTTGGCGTGGCGGCGCAATCGGTGGAGCAGGGCGCCACCATGGTGGAGTGGCGCGTGGATGCGCTGGCCGAGGAAGCGGGGGCGCTGGCGCAGATCCGGCGGCTGGTGAAGGAATCCCCGGCCCCCTGCATCGTGACCATCCGCGGCGCGCAGGAAGGGGGCGAGTATCGCGGCACCGAATCGGATCGCGTCAGCCTGCTGGAGGCGCTCTGCACCGGCGGCGCAGAAGGGCACGCGGTCCCTGCATACATCGACTTCGAACTGGCCGACTACGAGCGCAGCGCCAACCTGCGCCAAAAGGTGAAGCTGTGCGTGGCGCATCCGGATCAGGCCCGCGCCGATCCGATGCGCCCTGGCCCGATGGGCCACGACCACTCGCGACAGGTCGGGACGCGCCTGATCCTGAGCGCGCACGACTTTTCGGGACGCCCTGCGGCGCTGTCACGCCAGGTGGCGGCGATGGGGGCCGCCGACGCGTGTGCGGTGGCCAAGGTGGCGTGGCGCGCGCGCAGCGTCCGCGACTGCATCGAGGCCTTCGAGCTGCTGCGCGAGCGCCCCAAGCCGATGATCGCGCTCTGCATGGGCGAGGCGGGGGTGATGACCCGCGTCCTGGCGCCGAAGTTTGGGGCGTTCCTGACGTTCGCGCGCGCCGAGGGGCCCGCGGATGCGGAAGCGGCGGCGGCGCGAGCGATGGACGCGCAGGCGATGAGCGCGCCGGCGAAGGGAGCGGACGCATCGGTGGGCAGCTCACCGGCCGTAGCAGGCGGCGGCGTCGCCCGCGCCACGGCGGCGGGTCAGCCCTCGGTGCGCGAATTGATGCGGATGTATGGCTTCGGCAGCATCAACCCCGCCACGCGCGTCTATGGCGTGATCGGCTGGCCGGTGGCGCATTCCAGGAGCCCCCAGACGCACAACGCGTGGTTCCGCGAGGCGGGGATGGACGCCGTCTACCTGCCGCTGCCGGTGCCCCCCGAGTACGAGCACTTCAAGGCGAGCGTGGGGGCGCTCCTTGATTTCGCGCCGCTTCACTTCCGCGGCGCCAGCGTGACGCTTCCGCACAAGGAGTACCTGGTGCGCTTCGTGCGCGAGCAGGGCGGCACGGTCGACGCCGCGGCGGAGCGGATCGGCGCCGCCAACACGCTTGCCGTCGGCGCCGAGGGCACGCTCATCTGCACCAACACCGATGCCCCCGCCGCGGTCGATGCGCTCTGCAGCGGCATGGGCATTGCGCACGAGCAGCTGCGCGGCAAGCGCATCGCCGTGCTTGGCGCGGGCGGAGTGGCGCGTGCGGTGGCCGCGGGGCTTGCCGACGCCGGGGCGCGGGTGGTCGTCTTCAATCGCAATCACGATCGCGCCGAGCGCATGGCGCAGGAATTGGCGCAGGCACGGGTGCAGGCGGACGCGCGAACCGGCGTAATCGGCGTCGCTGGCGTCACGGGCGTCACCCGCGCGGAGCCAGGACAGGTGGTCGCCGGGCGCATGGATTCGCTTGCTTGCGGCTGTTTCCACGCCTTCGTCAACTGCACGCCGGTGGGAATGGAAGGCGGCCCGGACCCCAGCGGCAGCCCGCTCCCCGACGAAGTGGTGCTGGACGACACCGTCACCGTGATGGACACCGTCTATGCGCCGCGCGAGACGCCCCTGATCCGCGAAGCCCGCTCGCGCGGCGCGCGCGCCGTCGACGGCTGGGCAATGTTCCTGAAGCAGGCGCAGCGCCAGTTTGCGCTCTGGACGAAGTAACGCGCTGCCCTCACACCCCGGCGAAGACCGCCGTGTCGACGGGCGCCGCCGCGGGCCGCGCCAGGTGCGGGAAATAGTCCTGGATCGCGCTCACCTGCCAGTGCCCCGCGCGCAGCGCCTGGATCGCCTGCACTGCGGCGCGCGCGCCCGCGATGGTGGTGATGATCGGCACGTTGGCACGCACCGCGTGCGCGCGGATCCGCCCCTCGTCCGTCGAGCCGCCCTTCTTGGTGGCGGTGTTGATGATCAGCTGCATCTGCCCGTTCGAGATCAGGTCCAGGACGTTGGGCCGCTGGCCGCTGGCGATCTTGGGCACCGCCGTGCACGCCACGCTGAACTGCTGCAGCGTGCGGAAGGTGCCCTCGGTGCAGTGCACCACGAAGCCCATGCTGGCCAGGCTGCGCGCCACCTCGACCGCCTGGTGCTTGTCGCCGTCGCGCACGCTCAGGAAGACATTGCCCGCCGTGGGCAGGTGCACCCCCGCGGCCATCTGCGCCTTCGCAAACGCCACCGGCAGGCTGCGGTCCGCCCCCATCACCTCGCCGGTGGAGCGCATTTCCGGCCCAAGCACCACGTCGACGCCGGGGAACTTGGCGAAGGGGAAGACGCTCTCCTTCACGGCGTAGAAGCCCGTGTCCGCCTGCTCCTTGACGTCCAGCGATTCCAGCGACGCGCCCATCATCACCTTCGCCGCGATGTTGGCCCACGGCACACCCATCGCCTTGCTCACGAAGGGCGCGGTGCGCGAGGCGCGCGGGTTCACCTCAAGGATGTAGACGGTCTCGTCCTTCACCGCCATCTGGACGTTCATCAGGCCGCGCACGCTCAAGCGCTGCGCCAGCGCGCGCGCCTGTTCACGGATGCGCGTCACCAGGCTGGGCGGCAAGCTGTACGGCGGGATGGTGCAGGTGCTGTCGCCGGAGTGGATGCCCGCCTCTTCGATGTGCTCCATCACGCCGCAGACCACGGCGCGCGGCGAGAGGCTGCGCTGCGGGATCTGCTTGGTGCGGCTGGACTCCGGCGGCTCGAAGTCGCCCACGACGTCCACGTCCACCTCGATCGCGTCGCTCAGGAAGCGGTCGATCAGCACCGGCGCGTTCGCCAGGTCGCTCACGTTCACGGCGGTGGTCATGTAGCGGCGCAATGCCGTCTCGTCGAAGCACGTCTCCATGCCGCGCCCGCCCAGCACGTAGCTGGGGCGCACCAGCACCGGGTAGCCCACCCGTGCGGCTTCGGCCACCGCCTGATCCAGGCTGCGCGCGATCCCCGAGGCAGGCTGGTTGAATCCCAGTTCCTCCAGCACCGCCTTGAAGCGGTCGCGGTCCTCGGCCAGGTCGATGCTGTCCAGCCCGGTGCCGATCAGCGGCACGCCCGCGGTCACCAGCCCGTGCGCCAGGTTCAGCGGCGTCTGGCCGCCGAACTGCACGATGCAGCCAATGACGCCCCCTGCGCGGTCGGGCTTGGCGATGCCGCCACCGTTCAGCCGCTCGACGACGTTTAGCACGTCTTCCAGCGTCAGCGGCTCGAAGAAGAGCAGGTCGCTGGTGTCGAAGTCCGTGCTGACCGTCTCGGGGTTCGAGTTGATCATCACGCTCTCGAAGCCCATCTCGTCCGCAGCGAAGGCCGCCTGGCAGCAGCAGTAGTCGAACTCGATGCCCTGCCCGATGCGGTTGGGCCCGCCGCCCAGGATCACCACCTTGGGCTTGGCGGTGATGCGGATCTCGTCATCCAGCACCGGCTTGCCGTTCACCGTGAAGGGGGACTCATAGGTGCTGTAGTAGTAGGGCGTCGCGGCCTCGAACTCGGCGGCGCAGGTGTCCACCAGCTTGTAGACGGGCTCGATGCCCATTGCCTGCCGGCGCGCGCGGACGCGCAGGATCGCGTCGGGCGTGATGTCGCCCAGCCACGCGTTGGCCAGCTGCGCATCGCTGTATCCCATGCGCTTGGCCTCCTCCATCAGGTCGCGCGGGCATGCCTCCAGGCTTGGCACCGCCACGATGCGCTCCTCGAAGGCGGCCAGCTCGGCGAACTGCCGCAGGAACCACGGGTCGATGCGCGTGATCTCGTGCACGCGCTCCACCGACCAGCCCATCTTCAGCGCGTACCGCAGGTAGTACAGGCGCCCCTGGCTGGGCACCGCCAGCTTGCGGACCAGCGTCTCCTCGGGGATCGGCCACTCGACCGCCGCGCTCTCGGTGGGGCGTGCGGCGGGATCCACCGGCGCGGCGCTGGCCGCCTGCCGCTCGGCGCGCACCACGCGCAGCCAGCGGTCGTTCTTGTCCAGCCCGAATCCGTAGCGCTTCACCTCCATGCTGCGGATCGCCTTCTGGAAGGCCTCCTTGAAGGTGCGGCCGATCGCCATGCCCTCGCCGACGCTCTTCATCTGCGTGGTCAGCGTCTCGTCCGCCTCGGGGAACTTCTCGAAGGTCCAGCGCGGGATCTTCACCACCACATAGTCGATCGAGGGCTCGAAGCAGGCGCTGGTGGTGCCGGTGATGTCGTTGCGCAGCTCGTCCAGCGAATAGCCCACCGCCAGCTTGGCCGCGATGCGCGCGATCGGGAAGCCCGTCGCCTTGGAGGCCAGCGCCGAGCTGCGCGAGACGCGCGGGTTCATCTCGATGACCACCATCTCGCCCGTCTCGGGGCAGACGCCGAACTGGACATTGCTGCCCCCGGTCTGCACGCCCACGGCGCGCATGATGGCGAAGGCCGCATCGCGCATCCGCTGGTATTCCTTGTCCGACAGCGTCATGATCGGCGCGACGGTGACGCTGTCGCCGGTGTGCACGCCCATCGGGTCCACGTTCTCGATGCCGCAGACGATGATGCAGTTGTCCTTGCGGTCGCGCACCACCTCAAGCTCGTATTCCTTCCATCCCAGCACGCTCTTGTCGATCAGGACCTGGCCGATCATGCTGGCGGTCAGCCCGCGGCGCACGATCTCCTCGAACTCCTCCAGGTTGTAGGCGATGCCGCCGCCGGTGCCGCCCAGGGTGAAGGCGGGGCGGATGATCGCGGGCAGGCCGCACTCCTTCAGGAACTCGCGCGCCTCGTCCATGGTGGTCACGGTGCGCGCCAGCGGCTGCCGCAGCCCCAGCTTTTCGACGATCTGGCGGAACGCCTGCCGGTCCTCGGCGCGGTGGATCACCTCGCGGTCGGCGCCGATCATCTCGACGCCGTGCTTCTGCAGGATGCCCTTGTCCCAGAGGGCGCAGGCGCAGTTCAGCGCCGTCTGTCCGCCGAGCGTCGGCAGCAGTGCGTCGATCGGGTGCCCCAGCGCGCGCTCCTTCTCGATGATCTTCTCGACCGCCTCGGGGGTGATCGGCTCGATGTACGTGCGGTCGCTGAAGGCGGGATCGGTCATGATCGTCGCCGGGTTGCTGTTCACCAGGACGACGCGGTACCCCTCCTCGCGCAGCGCCTTGCACGCCTGCGTGCCGGAGTAGTCGAACTCGCACCCCTGTCCGATGACAATGGGGCCGGAACCGATGATCAGGATGGTGTGGATGTCTGTGCGACGTGGCATCGTGTGTGGCCGGTGCTGCCGGCTGGAAGGCGGTGCGCGC
The DNA here is from genome assembly GCA_044230125.1 of Phycisphaerales bacterium. Lineage (GTDB taxonomy): Bacteria > Planctomycetota > Phycisphaerae > Phycisphaerales > SM1A02 > UBA966. The sequence continues at coordinate 2,721 of JBGARR010000001.1, read as the reverse complement.
GTCTGGGCGGTGGCGCGCGCCGTGCGCCCGCGAGGGCTGCGGAGCGGCGTGCGATGCCCAAACTTGCGAGAGGATAGCAGAAACCACGCGCGCCAAAACGGCGGTACACCATCGCGCACGATGCACTTGCTTGCGGCAAACCAGTCAGGCGCGGTGGTTTCGGATGTGCTGCTGGGCGCAGGGCTCGTCGCTGCCGGGCTGGTGCTGGTGGCGCTGCTGGCGCTCGCGGCCGTCACTGCCGCGGGCTTCATCGTGCGTGCGCGCGCGGGCGAGCGGCTGGCGTGGAGCGGTGGCGTCGGCGCGGTGGAGGCAGTGGCGCGCCCGCTGCTGCGCGTCTTGCACCGCACCCGCTGGGTGGGCTTCGAGGGGGCCGCACTTCCCGCGGGCGGCTTCGTGATCGTGGCCAACCACGCCAGCGGGCTGGACCCGCTGCTGATGCAGTTCGGTTCCGGGCGCAAGGTGCGCTTCATGATGGCGTCGGACCAGATGCACCCCGCGCTGGGGCGCTTCTGGCGCGCGCTGGATGTGCTGCCGGTGACCTACACGCCCAAGGACGCCGCGACGCTGCGCGAGGCGGTGCGCCACGTGAAGGGGGGCGGCGTGGTGGGCGTCTTCCCCGAAGGCGCCATCGAGAAGCCCAAGTGCCAGCTGGCGCCCTTCGCCGAAGGAACGGGCGCGCTGGTGGCGCTGACCAAGGCGCCGGTGGTGCTGCTGTGGATCAGCGGGACGCCCACGATCGGCAACGCGCTCATCGATCCGCTGGTGCCGCGCGGGCGCGCGGTGGTGCAGCTTGTGGGTGTCTATGACCTGGCGGGCGAAGGGGTGCGCGAGCCCGCTGCGATCGTGGCGCGGCTGCGCTCCGAACTGGCGCGCGCCAGTGGATGGCCGTTGCGCGAGGCGTGAGCGGAGGGTGCAAAGCTTGACGGGTGGGGGCGATGGCGCGGCGTTCGGCGCGCTGCGCGCGGTGGGCGGCGGGCGCGGCGCGGTCCCGTGCGCCCTTCGTGCGTCGCTCATGCGTCCGTTGGCTTCTGCAACCACGCCTCCAGGATGACGCACGCCGCCAGCGCATCGCGCAACTGCCGCTTTTCCTTGTGCGTCCGCCCGCTTTGCGCCATGCGCTGGTCGGCGTCGAAGCTGCTGAGCCGTTCGTCCTGGAAGTGCACCGGCAGCTTGGTGCGCGCAGCCAGATCGGCGCCGAATTTGCGCACGTCCTTTGAGGCCGCCCCCTCGCTTCCATCCATGTTGATCGGCAGCCCCAGGATGATCGCGTCAGGCCCGTGGCGCTCGATCGCCCGCAGCAGCTGCGCCTGCAGCTCAGGGCCGCGGGGCGCCATCAGCACCTCGACAGGCTGCACGATCCGCGTAAAGCTGTCGCCGGCGGCGAGGCCGGTGCGCTTCTGGCCGAGATCGATTGCGAGGTAGCGCATGTGCGGTGGCGAGGGCGGTGGCGGCGGAAGTTGCGGTCGTTGCGTGGCGACGAGGCCGGAACGTGTCCTGCACTCTGCGGGCGCAGAGCCGGATCCATCGGCGCGGCAAGGACATCGAAACCATACCCCAGCGATCGAACTGTCGGACAGCTGCCACCCTCGCCCGAGGCTCCGCGCGAGCCGCGCTCCCGGCCCTCGGCGAGAGACTCGCGCCGCCGCAAACACTTCGCGCACATGCGCGTACGCACGCGCGAAAACGCGAACGCCCCGACCTTGCGATCGGGGCGTTCACTCTTAACCGTGGGGTCGGCCAGTTTCCTGTTCGACCCTTGAAGTAGGGAGGTCCGGACGGGTCTCAAAGTCCCGTGCTGGGGTTGGGTTCGCCTGGCGAACCGGATACCTCGCTCAAGCCGTCAGAGTCGGGGATTGGATCGCAGGAGCTTGCTCCTCACGCGTGGATCCCTCATGAAAGACTCCTCTCGGTCCTTCGGGCCGGGTCAGTCTCTCATAAGGGGTGGACCTGTTCAGCGCACCCCTGTCAGCGCCCCTGGCCTCCGGGATCAGTTGGTCGGGCTGCGGTTCATGGATCAGGGGCGCGTGCGGGCCCCTCCAGGGAGATACGCGGTCCGCGCCGGGAGCGTCCGCGCGCGAGGAGATTTCGTGCGGAAGCGGCCGGGAGGGCGACCCAGAGGCTGCCACCTTGCCAATCGCGAGCCAATTGCGGAGCCGGCTCAGGCAGCCATCCGTACACTCAATGGGCTTCCCGATGGGGACCGTACAAGTGAAACGGGCAAGAAGCGTTCGACGCCGCGCGCCCTCGCTGGAAGAGATCTCATGTCAATGCGCTGCTGGCCATCGTCGTTCATTTGCGCGGTTGCGGCCGCGGCTTGCGGCGTGGCGATTGTGCCCGCTGCGCTCGCCGCACCGCAGTCCGTCACTGGGTGGGGGACGGCAGGATTCTCAAACATCGACGACCTCTCGTCGATCACGCAGGTAGCCGCCGGTTCTGCCCACACGGTGGCAATCCGGGCAGATGGGCTCGTCGCGTGCTGGGGCTCCAACGAAAGGGGTCAAAGCTCAGTCCCCGCCAATCTGGGCAGCGTCTCGAGCGTGGCTGCAGGTGGCTGGCACACCGTTGCATTGAGAACCGATGGGAGCATCGTCTGCTGGGGATACAACCCCTACGGCGAATGCGATGTCCCAGCGAATCTCGGTCCGGCCATGCAGGTGTCGGCGGGTGCGAACCACACGGTTGCAGTCAAGAGCGACGGACAAGTCGCGTGTTGGGGGGACA
>JBGARR010000012.1:0-87439 GCA_044230125.1 Phycisphaerales bacterium | reverse complement strand
GCGGCTTCGAACAGAACTCCTCGATCAGCGGGACCCCCATGCGCGCCGCGCACTCGGGGTCCAGCGGCTGGTTGGTCGCTTCGGTGGCCGAGCCATCATCGTGCAGCGAGAACTGGCGGAAGAGCAGCCAGTGCGCGTCGCTGCGCACGCGATGCAGGTCCACGAAGCCACCGCAGCGCACGACATCCACCCACGCCGGGTCCAGTGCGTTCGGCGCCACGATGTTCAGCGAACAAACGACCCGGGCACGAATCCCAAGGATGCCGCTGTTTCCCTGGTACGCCAGGCGGCGCTGTTCCACCATGCGTTCGCCATCCAGCGGCCTGCCGTTCAGGTGGCTGGCCATGACCGCCAACGTCTGCCGGTCTCCCGCGTGCAGCGCCGTGATGCGGTCGAACTCGGCAAAAGCTGCGCGCGCACGCTCGGTCGCCTCGGCGGATGCGCCTCCGCGGCGCATCGTCTCCAGTAGGATGTCGACGCCAGCGGACCCGGGCATGTGATCGATGAAGTCCGCCCGGTCGCGCCCCTCGACGATGCGCGCCATCTTCCATGCCAGCCCGCGGTTCAGGCGCAGGTCACGCGCAAGCTGCTGGGGCTTCGACGGATCGGCACGCGCCGAAGCGGCCAGTTCGGCCAACGCGCCCCGCAACTGGACCTCGACGCGCGCCAGGTCATCGCTAAAACTGCTGGTTGCTTGGGAGTGCATCGGTGGTGGATCTGTGCGGGCCGGATCCCGGCAAACGCACCGGGAAGCGCAAAAGAGTACCAGCGCTCCCCCCGTTCCATGCCGCAATCATGCGCCTTCGCTCGCACACGGTGCAATTGCCAGGGACCCCCCGGGGCGGTCTTGACCAAGCGGATTATTGCCCGGGTCGCCAATTTGCGACGCCGCTGCAGCGAGTGCTGGCGCCGCGCCCGCGGCTCCGGCCGCTTCGCCGGGCCATGCCTCCACCGGTTTGCCTGAAGCGGCCAGCGCTACCCTTCGCCCATGCACGCACCGTCCGCTCCCGTCGCCGCCATCGCGGGAACAGCCGCCCCGGTCGACACCCGCAAGGCGCCACGCCGCCAGCTGCAGTTCAAGTGTTTCGGCTGCCTGAAGGAGGATCTGGATCGCCTGGACGCGGCCCATCGCGCGGGCACCCTCACCACCACCGGCAACTGGAGCGCGGGAGAGATCCTTGATCACTGTGCGATCCTGCTGGAAGCGGGCCTGGACGGATCAGCGATGAAGATGCCCCTCGCGGCGCGCGCGCTGGGGCGGCTCTTCAAGCCAATGCTGCTGAAGCCCAACTCCATGCGTCCCGGCTTCACGCTGCCCAAGCGCGCAAAATCCATGCTTCCCCGTTCGGGCGTCACCTATGAGCAGGGGATGGCGCGCATGCGGCGCGCGCTGGCGCGCATCGACGCTGGCGAGCGGATGGAGAAGCCCAGCCCCTGGCTCGGCCCGCTGACGCATGAGCAGTGGACGCGGCTGAACCTGAACCACACGCAGCTCCATCTCGCCTTCGCCAAGCCCTGACCTCGTCGCGCACCGCCCTCATACCGGGACCTCATCATGTTCTTCTTTCCTTTCGGTGTGGACGTCGCGATGGGCCGCCTGCCCTTCGCCAACTGGGCGCTCATCGCCCTGAATTTCTTCGTCTTCCTGATGCAGCTCCAGGGGAAGATCGGGGAAGACGCTGTGATGCAGGTCGCCGACGGTGGGTGGAACCCGCTGGCGATGCTTGCCTCCTGTTTCCTGCACGGAAGCGTGGGCCACGTGCTTGGCAACATGCTGTTCCTGTGGACCTTCGGAAACCCGATCTGCGCGGCGCTCGGCACCTGGCGCTACCTGCTGGTCTACGCCGCCCTGGGGATCTTCTCGAGCGCGACGATGATGGTTGCGCACGGCGAAATCGGAATCGGCGCGAGTGGGGCCATCAACGGAATCGTCGGCATGTACCTGGTGCTCTTCCCGGTGAACGACGTCTCGTGCTTCTGGTACTTCTTCTACCGCTGGGGCGTCGTCGAGGTCTCCGGCTTCTGGCTGGTGCTCCTGTGGCTCTCCTTCGACATCTTGGGCGTCATCCGCGGCCAGGACGATGGCGTGGGCTACTGGGCGCACCTTGGCGGAGTTGCGGGCGGCATCGGCCTGGGATTCCTCTTCGACGTGATGCGATGGACCCTGCTCGAGCCCGACGAGCGATGCAGCATCCTGGCACTGGCCACCGAGCGGAATCAGGACCAGGCGCCGCCAGGTCGAGAGCGCGGACAGACAGGTGCGCGCACCACAGCCGGCCAGTCCCAGACGAGCCCCATCCGCCGGCCACCGCCGAAGCCAGTGGATGACTCGCCGATCCCGATGGATTGAGGCGCGGCGGGGGACCGCGGCACCAAGCGCCTTGTTGGCGTGTGCCGCCGGTGCGATGTACCGACTTTCAGGACACCGGCATGCCAGCCAACCGTATCGGCTGCCCTTTGCGCGACACGCGCGCCATCAGCGCCGGTACCGCGCTGCGGCTTGCGGCCACCTCAAGATCACGGCGGGCTTCTGACCGGACCTGTCACCTCGCGGGCCGGTTCCATTTGCAACCGGCCTTGAAGTAGTGCGGAGCGGACGCTCTTCGAAATCGGGCGGAGCCGGAACAGAGACACGCGATGGGATGATCGTAACTGAATGGGCTCAGATTAGAACGTCGCGTGCAAAGTGCACTCATGGCATGCGTCCCAAACTTCGCTCTGTCCAACGTTCGAAATCATCGACGGATAGCAGCGACGCGGCAAAGTGAGCGATGGTCGGGAGCTGCGAGATTTTGGCGTCCTCGGCAGTCCGGGCTAGATCGTCGGTCGAATCCACCATCGTCACTACTCCAGATGTACTGTCGAAGAATGTGACACCCGGCGGGTCCTCGTCCCGCATCAGGACGACAAGATTTTTCCTGCCATCCTCCGGCGACGACACCAGATTCCGAGCAGACTCCTCGTATGCATCCTTCCGCGGCTCCAACCCCAACGCTGAGACCTGCCGCCCAGATCGCTCAATGCGGAAGATGCCATATCGGCGCTGAAAGCGACGCACACTCTCAGCGTGTGACTTCAAGTCGTGCGGCGCTTCCGCCGATGAACTCGCTCGCCCCTCCGCAATCATTGCATCGAGGAAATCTTCGACCTGAGCGAGGGACATCGCCGGCAGGACGGATTCTATCCAGTGCATTTGGCGATCGAAGGAACGCGCTCCAGATCGGAGGGACCACCGGATCGCGCCAAGAAAGAGCAGCGTGAGTCCGACCGCCAGAGCAAGCAGCAAGCCAAAGGTCATCTTCCCATTACCTCATACTCTGGGTGACTCGGTCTATGGGGAACACTCAGCGCCAAGGGGGCCGCCTGGAACAGGGGAAGTGTCGAGCGACGAACGAGGCTGTGCCACCCCGTAGTCACTCGCGCGCTTCGGGTTCGTGATCGGTGGATTTCTTCGCGGCCAGCCGCGCGACGAGGAAGCCGAGCGCCTCAAGCGCGCGGCGGGCGACGCTCGCCCGTTGGTCCGCTCCAAGCGTCACGAGGATATCGCCTTCTGCTCCAAGGCAGCCGTGCATCCCCACAGCAGCGGGGCCACCGCTGGCACTAACCCGCCTTGAAGTAGTCCGGGGTCCCGACTCATCCGGAGGCATCCACATAATGAGGCGGGGCTCATCAAGCGAAACCAAGTCATCCCCATCCCAATCGGAGGAACGCCTGCACCCACGCCATGCCCGCCCTTCGCGAGCCCCTTGCTCAACGGATTTCCCGGCGTGCGGCAGCGTCATCGATCAGCCAACGAGCAAGCGTCCAGCAGGCATCGGATTCGGTACTGAAGAATCGGTCTTCGCTCATGCTCGGGCGGGCGGGATCGCGAGTCCGGACAACCCATCCGTGGGGCGAGTCCCAGAGGGCAAATTGGGCGGTCGTGTCTTCGCATCCCAGCACGAGGCTCGCTCTGTCAACTCCAAGCCGATCAAGCAGTAACGCGAGGCTGCTTCGATCCATGTGCTGCGGGATCACGTACTTGAGATGCGTCTTCGATCCACGGTATAGGTCTCGGATCGGGTCCATGCCCCCGCGAACGTCGCCAATGCCGAGCCTGTCTGATAGGAGCAACCACTTCACGCAACACTGAAGTACCTCCCAGCAGGCGTCATCCTCCGTGCCGAACTGTCGCACTGCCGAGGCCTGGCCGCGCTCTCTGAACGAAACCTCCCAGCCACGAGCGGTTCGGTCGAGTACAACGCCCTCGCTCAGGGGCGTCGGTTCGAGCGAGTAGGACGTCGGATGCACGCCGAGGCGTTCAAGGAGCTTGGAGAGCAGCGCTTTGTTCAAGGGAATACCTCCGGCCCAGAAAACTCGACTAGTGATCAGCGCATCAGCTCAATCGCCTGTGTGGCGAGGGTCCGGACTCGAACCCATCTTGCATCTGTCGCAAGCTCTTCCGCCAACCCCTTGAAGCATGGATCAGCAACCATCTCCGCCATCTGGTCTGAGAGCTGTACTAGCACAACTCGCAACTCCTCGCCCACTCCCTTTTCGCCAAGGAAGGCGCCTAGAGTGTCGTCCAATTGAAGCCCCAACTCGTCGGTCAACGGAAAGCACCCGGCCCTGCGAAGCCACAAGTCTTGTTCGCTCGCGGGTGCAGCGAGCAACCTGAGGGCGTCACGAGTCATGTTGGCCAATGGGCTAGAGTGCATTTGTCACTCGGGGCGAATCTACGGGCTCTATAGGGTCTGAAGGGAGAAGCCGGCTGCCACACTCCAACTCTCATCCACGGGCAGATCGATGAGAACGCCCCTGTCTCTGGCAGTTCGACGGCCTCCCTCAGCGAATCACCCCCGCCGGCGCATCCATCAGCCACCCCGTGCACAGGTCGTTGCCGAAGGCCTTCCAGTCGTCCAGCATCCATACGACCTGCTTCTGGCGGTTCACCTGGATCATCTGCGGTTGCCCCGGGCCTGCGTGGGTGTTGCCGAAGACGATGTCGCCGCTTGGCAGCACCTGCAGCGAAGTGACCCAGCACAGGTGGATCGGCCTGCCATCGGGGCGCTTCAGTTCGTCGCGCTCCACGCTCCAGACGATCTTCTTCTCGGGGCTCACTTCGATCACGCGGTTGTTGTTGCCTCCGGCGATCAGGGTGTTGCCATTGGGCAGGCGCAGCGCGTTGAAGACCGCGATGCCATGCCCGTCGTGGCTGGGCGTCTCCGGCTGGTTGTTCAGGTCTAACTTGTATTCCCACACCACCTTGCCGGTGCTGTCGTACTCGCGCACGCATCCCAGCCCTTCATGCGCCACCAGGTAGGTGCCGCTTGCCGTCTTGCGCACGCGGCGCGTGTCGCGATGCGAATCGGGGCGCTCCACCGTCAGGGGCACGCTCTTCACGATCGCCCCCTTGGCGTCCACTTCGATGATGCGCTTGTTGCCAGACTCGGAGATCATCGTGCTGCCATCGGGCAGGCGCTGGAAGGCGTGGATCTCCACCGCGCCGGCATAGGGGGCAACCGGCCGCGCGACCCACTCCCACACCACCTTGCGTTCGGGCGTCATCTCGACCACCTTGTCCGGGGCCACGTGGACCAGGAAGTTGCCGTTCGCCAGCGCCGCAATGTCGTGCGAGTTGTGCGAGCAGGGGGCTTCCCACTCCACTTCGCCCGCCGCATTCACGATGACCACGCGCCCCTTGTCCTGCCCGAGCACGCGATGCGAGATCGCCGCCGCCGCAGGTGGCGCAGCGCGGGGTCCCTTGGGAGCCGCTGCAGGCGCGGACTGTGGTGCGGCCTGCGGCGCGGCACGCGGTGCGGCCTTCGCTGGCGCTGTCGGTGCGGTCTGCGCCCCATGCGCAGCAGCGGCCACGGCAAAGCTGGCTGCGAGTCCGGTCATCAGGATGCTGAGGGTTCGGCAGGTGCTCATGCGCGCAAAGTACCGCAGCGGGGCCCTTCTGAACGCAATCTGCACACGGAAGCGGGTCTACTGTGCGGGACGGCATGTCGGTACCACCCATGATCCTGCACCACGCGATCGCAGCGCTCTTGTCATTTCTCGCCCCGCAAGGGACGGTCCCGCCGCCTGCATCCGCGCCCGCCGCGCCCGCGGCCACGCCGGCGCCCGCCGCCACGCCTGCACCCGCCACCGATCCGCCCATCGTCGCTCCCCCCAAGCGCAATCGCGCCGCGCGCAAGGCCGTCGTCGGCGCCACGGCCGCGCCGCTGCAGCTGGTCACCTGCCCCATCGCTTTGCCCAGCGCCGGAACCACCGCCGCGGGCGACGACATCCGGATGGGCGGGCTCAGCGGGCTCTGGTGCGACCGCATCGACCCCAACACCGGCATCGTGCACCTGATCGCGCACACCGATCGCGGCCCCAACGCCGAGTCGCAGGAGTTCGCGGCCGGTGCCGGGGTAAAGCGCCCCTTCGCCCTCCCGGATTTCCAGCCGCGCCTGGTCTTCCTGGCGTACGACCCCGCGACGCGCACCGCGACGCTCGAGCGCCAGGTGATGCTGCGCCACGCCGACGGCACGCCCGTCACCGGCCGCGCCAACCTGCACATCGGAAAGCCGGGCATGGCCAACAACGACGAGCAGTGCGTCGACCTGCAGGGCCACGCGCTGCCCGATGACCCGATGGGGCTCGACCTGGAGGGGATCTGCCGCACGCGCGACGGCGCCATCTGGATGGTGGATGAGTACCGGCCCTCGATCTGCCGCTTCAGCGCCGAAGGCGTGCTGCAGAAGCGGTACGTCCCGGTCGGTGCCAACGCCCGCGGCGTCATCGCCGGCACCGAAGCGCTGCCGCCCGTCTACGCGCAGCGGCGCACCAATCGCGGCTTCGAGGGAATCGCCACCGACGGCGTGCGCGTCTACGCCTTCATGCAGAGCCCGCTGGACAATCCTGACACCGCGGGCGACGCCGCCTCGAAGCTGTCGCGCATCGTGCGGATCCTGGCCTTCGACCCCGCCACCGAGCGGACCATCGGCGAGTACGCCTATGTCATCGAGGGCGGCGGCAGCGACAAGATCGGCGACGCGGCCATGATCGGCCCCGACCGATTCCTGGTCATCGAGCGTGACGATCAGCTTGGGCCGCGCGCGAAGCAGCGCATCTATGCCATCGACCTTGCCCCCGCCACGAATTTGGCCACGCTAGACGCGGTGATCGTGGGCCCTGGCGGCACTCTCGAGGACATGCTTCCGGAGAGCCTTTCCTCCCATGGAATCGTCCCGGTCAGCAAGACTCTCTGGGCAGACCTGGCAGCACTGGGTTTTTCCAGCATCTCTGCGAAGGCGGAGGGGCTGGCGGTCATCGATGCCGATCGCGTGGCGATCGTGAACGACGATGATTTCGGGATGCAGGCGGGATTCGACGCGAAGACGGGCCGGCGAAACGGAACGGCGAAACCGGGCGCAAGCGTGCTGGGCGTAATCGCCCCTGCGCGGCCCGCAGCACCCGCTGCGCCTGCCCGCTGACGCACGGCGCGGTGCGCCCCCGTGCATTCCCCAGTGCAAGGAAGCAGGGGGCATCTCCAGAGGAAATTTCCTTCCGCGGCGCCGTTCGGAGCTCGCCTCCGTCGAAGGTGACGCTTCGCGCACCCTCTGCTACCTTCTCGCTCCCACCTTTTTTCAAACGGAGACACGACCATGCGACACTTCAACACGCTCACCACGCTGGGCATCGCCGCGATGCTGGCAACGCTGAACACCGCCGCGCAGGCGGACACCCTGACGCTCATCTCCCCCAACCAGGAGACGGGCGGTTTCTTCGGGATCTCGGTCGGCTCGATGCCTGACCTGGACGCTGACGGCGTGGACGATGTCATCGTCGGCGCCTCCGTCGAGAATGGCGGCAACACCGACGCGGGCCGCGCTTACATCTACTCGGGCCGCACCGGCCTGTTGATCCGCGCGCACAACTCCCCCAACCCGGGCTTCGGCGGCCGTTTCGGCACCGCAGTGGCGGGGCTGCCGGATATCAACGGCGACGGCTACGGCGACTACATCGTCGGCGCGACCGACGAGAATGGGGAAGCAGGGCGCGCCTATGTCTACTCCGGCTTCAGCGGCACCCTGATCCGCACCCACAACAGCCCCAACAGCGCCAACTTCGGCCACTTCGGCGACGCGGTGGCGGGCATCGCCGACCTGACGGGTGACGGCCGCGGCGACTACATCATCGGCGCCCCCGACGAGAACTCGCAGCGCGGAAACGTCTACGTCTACTCGGGCTCCACTGGCAACCTGTGGCGCACGCACACCTCGCCAAACGCCGAGATCGGCGGCAAGTTCGGCTTCTCCGTTGCTGGCGTCCCCGACGACAACGCGGACGGCCGCGGTGACTACGTCATCGGCGCTCCCTACGAGGGCCCCGGCGCCTCCCCCAGCGGCGCAGGCCGTGCGTACGTCTACAGCGGCCTCACTGGCGCGCTGCAGTTCACGCTGAAGTCGGGCCACGAGGAGAGCAGCGGCTTCTTCGGCTGGTCCGTTGGCGGCGTCCCCGATGTCGGCGGCAACGGCTCCGGCGACATCATCGTCGGCGCCCCGCAGGAGTCGATCACGATCAACGCCAACTTCAATCACGCGGCGGGCCGCGCGTACCTCTTCAGTGGCTCCACCGGCGTGCTGGGCTACACCTACCAGCAGCCCGATGCCGAGATTGCCCCCGACAGCAACTTCGGCTACTCCGTCGATGGCATGCACGACCGCACCGGCGACGGCCTGGGCGAGGTGGTCATCGGCGCGCAGGGCGCCTACGACGTCTTCGTCTTCAAGGGCACCGGCAACTTCGACTTGCTCGAGGAAGTCCACACGCCCGACGGCATCGGCGTCAACCAGTTCTTCGGCGCTGCCGTCGCGGGCATCCGCGATGCCAACGGAGACGGCAAGGGCGACTACATCATCGGCGGCCCTGGCACGGACAACTTCCCCAGCGAGCCTTCGCAGGCGGGCCGCGCCTACATCCACCGTTCCGCCCTGCTGAACAACGGATGCAGCCTCTTCAACCCCGAGACGCTGGTGAACGGCGCGAACGCGGTCACCAACATCGGAGCCAGCGGCAACTTCCAGGGCACCGACACCTGCGCGGACCGCTTCGGCGCCGATGTCTGGTACCGGTACATCGCCACCTGCAACGGGACGGTGACCTTCAGCACCTGCGGCACCGCCCAGTTTGACACGGTGATCGCCGTCTATGAGGGCTGCAGCTACCTGCCCGTCACCTTCACCTGCGCACTGGTCGCTGCCAACCCGCTGGCCTGCAACGACGACACCGTGGGCTGCGCGGACTTCTCCTCGCGCGTCACCGTGCCCTGCACCGCAGGCGAGTGCTTCTTCGTCCGCTTCGGCGGCTACAACACCGCACAGGGCATTGCCACGATGAACGTGGGATGCAGCTGCCTGGGCGACCTGAACGGCGACGGCACCGTGGATGGCGCGGACCTCGGCCTGCTCTTGGGCAGCTGGAACACCGCGGGCATCGGCGACCTGAACAGCGACGGCACCGTTAACGGCGCCGACCTTGGCCTGCTCCTGGGCCACTGGGGCGCATGCGCCTGACCGAGGCGCGCGCACTCTCGCACCCCAGCGCCCGTGCGTCGGCGGGCTCGCGGGACACGGAGATAGGACTGAGACAAGATCGCCCGGCCTGCAGGACTACCTGCAGGCCGGGCTTTCGCATTCGCCCCGGTGGCGCCGGTCGCGCCGATCAACTCGGTTGCACCCTTCACCCGATTGCCCCGATCGCCACGATCGCTCCGTCACATCCCCTGCTGCGTTGCCCGCACCTCGCTGCCGTACTCCATTAGCTCCCAGCCGCCACCCAGCGCCTTGTAAAGCGCGATCAGCTGGTTGGTGACCTGCTGGTCGCTGCGTGCCAGCGCCTCCTGGCTGTCCAGCAGCGAGCGTTGCGCGGCCAGCACGTTCAGGAAGTCGGTCTTCCCCGCCTTGTACAGCTCGGTGGCAAGCCCCACCGCGTCGTTGCTTGCGTCCACCGAGCGGCCCAACGCCGCGCGCCGCACCTGCTCCTGCGCGAAGTTCACCATCGCCACTTCCACCTCGCGCAGCGCCACCAGCACCCGCTGCCGATAGGCCGCCAGGGCCGCGTCGGTGGCGGCCTTCTGCAGCACGATGTTGGCCTGGATGCGCCCCCCCTCGAAGAGCGGCCAAGTCATGTTGGCGCCCGCGCTCCAGTAGTTGGTGGCCAGGCTGACGAAGTCGCCGGCGCTGGAGTTCTGCGTTCCCAGCCCCGCCGACAGCGAAAAGGTGGGGAACTGCTCAGCCACCGCCACGCCGATCAGTGCCATCGAGGCGTGCAGCTCGGCCTCGGCGCGGCGGATGTCCGGACGCCGCTGGAGCAGCTCCGAAGGCAGGCCCACGGGCACCGAGGCTGGCGGGGCGGGGATCGGGCCGGGCGCGGCAAGTTCGGCCAGCAGCGTGCCGGGCTCGCGCCCCACCAGCACGCCCAGTGTGTAAATGGATTCACGCACCGATGCCTCGAAGAGGGGCAGCCGTGCCTTGGTGTTCTCCACCTGCGCGCGGGCGTTCGACACGTCCAGCGCCCCCACGATGCCCGCGTCATAGAGCTTGGTGGTCAGCGCCAGGGCGTCCTCCTGCGTGGCCAGGTTGCTGCGCGCGATCTCCACCTGCGTCTGCGCGGCGCGCAGCTGCGCATAGGTGCTGGCGACCTCGCCGGCGAGCGTCACCCAGACATCGCGGCGGTCGAACTCGGCGGACTGCACGCCGGCGTCCGTGGCCTCGATCCGCCTGCGCACCTTTCCAAAGATGTCCAGCTCCCACGAAGCATCAAAGCCTGCCGCGAAGAGGTTGGTGTTGTCCACCACCGATCCGCCGTCGGTGGTGGTGAAGTCGGGCTGGTGTGCCGCCGTCGCGAATGCGTCCACGGTGGGGAGCAGCCCGCCGATCGCGATCGCGCGCCGCGCGCGCGCCACGCGGATGCGCGCCTCGGCGGCGGTCAGGTCCAGGTTGCCGAGCGCGGCGCGCTCGACCAGCGCGGTGAGCATCGGGTCGTTGAAGCCCGCCCACCAGCGCGTCAGGTCCGCCGCGCCTGCGACCGGCGTGCTGGTGATGGCGACACCGCTCACCGCGGGGTCCAGCCCCTGCCATGCGGCAGGTGGCGCCACCTGCGGGCGTTCATAGTCCGGCCCGACCAGGCAGCCCGAGAGCATGAACATCGCGGCAACGCCGACAACTGCAGCGGGGCGCCGAAGAAGAGCGATTCCGGCAGGGCGGGGGGGCGCTGCCGTCGCTGCGTTCCGGGAGCAGGCGAGGGTCGCAGGGATGAGGTGCATCACGTCTTGCCCCTTGGTCGTGTGGCGGCACGCGGGAAGAGCGTGGCAAGCGTCGCGGCCAGCCCCTCCTCGAAGGCCTGGTCCGGAGAGATCTTCGCGAACGTCCCGGCCAGCCGCGTGCACTCGGGGAAACGCAGCGGGTCCATCGACTGGAACTGCGCCGCCGCGACGGGGTCGAGCGCAGAGCCGCCGGTGCGCCACCGGCCCACGGCGAACCCGCCGATCTCCCACAGCAGGTAGCCGCGCAGGAAGCTCAGGAAGACGCGCTGGCTCAGGATCGCGCGCGTGTCGGAATGGCCTGCGTCATGAAACGCCTGGAGCGCAACTTCGGTGGGTCGCGCCTGCGCCTGCATCTCAAGCGGCATGAGCACCACCAGCGGAAAGACATTGGGGTGCGCCCGCGCCACCGCACGCAGCGCAAGTGCATAGTCGTGCAGCCGCTTGCGCGGTTCGATCTTGCGCGAAGGGAAGGGAATCGACTCGACCAGCCGCGCCGCCATCAGCCCCAGCAGCGCTTCCTTGCTCTTGACATGGGTGTAGAGGGACATTGCCTCGATTCCCAGTGCACTTGCCAGCGCGCGCATCGAGAGCGAATCCGCCCCCCGCGCGTCGGCGATCTGGATGGCGGCGTCGACGACGGCGCCCACGCACAGGCATGGGCGACCAGCACCAGGGGCCGCCCCGCCGGTGCCCCTGCGCGCCCCGCGAGCGCTGCGCAGGGCGCGGGCGCAGCCGGCCGTCGGCGCGGGCTTCGCCGCGGGACGAGGGGATTTTCGGGTGGGCGCTTGCCGAGCCATGCAATACAGCGTACCCTTACAGCGTAAGGAAGGCAAGCCCGTTGCCTGGGAATCGCCGGGCGCGCGCCGCATGCGGCGACGGACGCGCCCGCCGCCAGCTCGCTCGCCCGAGCCCGTCCCAAGACTCTCCCGAGACACTCCCCCCGAAGCTCCCCCAAAGACCTCGCCCAAGACCCAACCATGTGGATCGTCCGCCTTGCCCTCCGCCGCCCCTACACCTTCGTGGTGGCCGCCATGGTGGCCGCCCTGCTGGGGGTGGTGGCGATCGTCCGCATGCCCACCGACATCTTCCCCGAGGTGGACATCCCCGTGGTCAGCGTCATCTGGTCCTACGGCGGAATCAGCCCCGAGGAGATGGAGCGCAGGCTCGTCACCATCAGCGAGCGCGCGATGACCACCACGGTGAACGGCATCGAGCACATCGAGAGCACGTCGCTCAGCGGTGCGGCGGTCATCCGCGTCTACTTCCAGCCGGGGACGAAGATCGAGGCGGCGGTGGCGCAGATCACCGCCATCAACCAGACGCTGCTGCGGATCATGCCCCCGGGCACCACGCCTCCGCTGGTCATCCGGTACTCCGCCAGCAACGTGCCCATCCTGCAGATGGCGATGCGCAGCGAGACGATGGGCGAGCAGGCCGTCTATGACCTGGGGCTCAACTTCATCCGCACGCGCCTGGCCACCGTGCAGGGCGCCCAGGTGCCGCTGCCCATCGGGGGCAAGCCCCGGCAGATCATGGTGGACCTGAACCCGGACCTGCTCGCGGCGCGCGGCATCTCGCCCAGCGAGGTGAGCCTGGCGTTGAACGCGCAGAACGTGATCCTGCCCGCGGGAAACGTCCGCTTCGGCGACACCGAATACACCGTCCGCCCCAACAGCAGCCCCGATGTCCTGGACGAGCTGAACGACCTTCCCATCAAGCAGGTGGGCGACACCACCATCTACTTGCGCGACGTCGCGCAGGTGCGCGACGGGTTCGCCACCCAGACCAGCATGGTGCACGTGGACGGCGCCAGGAGCGCGCTGCTCACCGTGCTGAAGTCCACGGGGTATTCGACGCTCGAGATCGTCCAGCGCGTCAAGGATGCGCTGCCGGGCATCCTGGCCACGCTGCCGCCCGGGCTGGAGGTGACGCCGCTGGTCGACCAGTCCCTCTTCGTGCGCGCGGCCATCGACGGCGTGCTGCACGAATCCATCATCGCCGCGGTGCTGACCGGCATGATGATCCTGCTCTTCCTGGGGTCGTGGCGCTCGACGGTGGTCATCGCCATCAGCATCCCGCTCTCGATGCTCGTCTCCATCATCTGCCTCTGGGCCCTGGGCCAGACGCTGAACACCATGACGCTGGGCGGGCTCGGCCTGGCGGTGGGCATCCTGGTCGACGACGCCACCGTCGAGATCGAGAACATCCACCGCAACCTGGGGATGCGCAAGCCCCTGGTGCGCTCGATCCTGGACGGCGCGCAGCAGATCGCCGTCCCCGCCTTCGTGGCCACGCTGAGCATCTGCATCGTCTTCGTGCCCGTCTTCTTCATCAGCGGCGCCGCTCGCTTCCTGTTCGTGCCGCTGGCGATGGCGGTCGTCTTTGCCATGCTCGCCAGCTACCTGCTCAGCCGCACGCTTGTCCCCACCATGGCGCGTTACCTGCTGGGCCCGGAGCAGGCCATCTATGCCGCCGGCGGCCACGCGGGCGGGCGCGGTCCGATCTGGGCCATCCATCGCGGGTTCAACCGCGGCTTCGAGGCGCTGGCGCGCTTCTACGGACGCGCCATCCACTGGGCGCTGGACCACCGCAAGAGCACGCTGGCCGGCTTTGCGCTGCTGCTGGCGATCGCGGTCGGCGCGGCGCCGCTCGTGGGCCAGGACTTCTTCCCCAGCGTCGACACCGGACAGCTGCGCCTGCACGTGCGCTGCCCGCCAGGCACGCGCATCGAGGCCACCGAGCAGCAGTTCCAGGAGGTGCAGCAGGCGATCCGCGAGCTGATCCCCGCCCCCGAGCTGCAGCTCCTGCTGGACAGCATCGGCCAGCCCTCCGGCGGCGTGAACCTGGCGTTCAGCGATTCCTCCACCGCCGGCTCCGCCGACGGCGAGATCCTGATCAGCTTGACCCCGGAGCGCACCCGCACCGCCGACGAGTACGCGGCGCTGCTGCGTGCAGAGCTGCCGGTGCGCTTCCCTGGCATCGAGTTCTTCTTCCAGCCCGCGGACATCGTCAGCCAGATCCTGAATTTCGGCCTCTCCGCGCCCATCGACGTGCAGGTGTCGGGCCCGTCGCGCCCCGACAGCCTGCGCATCGCGCGCGAGCTGGTCCAGCAGCTGGAGCAGGTGCCCGGCGCCGTCGATGTCCACCTGCAGCAGGTCCCCTCTGCCCCCGAGCTGCGCCTGGTGGTCGACCGCACCCGCGCGCTGCAGCTTGGGATGACGCAGCGCGACGTGGCAAGCAGCCTCCTCACCTCGCTCAGCGGCACCGCACAGGCGGCGCCCAACTACTGGCTCAACCCGCGCAACGGCGTCAACTACAGCATCGTGGTGCAGACGCCCACGGGCAGCTTCAGCGACCTGGACGACCTGGCGACCACGCCGCTGCCCAGCACGGGCGGCGGCTCCAGCAGGCAGCTGCAGAGCGTGGCCACCATCGAGCGATCGCAATCGCCGGTGACCGTCAGCCACTACAACGTGCAGCCCGTCTACGACGTGCTCGTCTCCGCCGCGGGCGCGGACTTGGGTTCCGTGGGTGCCAAGGTGCAGGAGATCGTCGGCCGGATGCAGAAGGAGGCGCCGCGCGGCACCAGCATCGTGCTTCGCGGGCAGTACGACTCGATGCACACCAGCTTCCTGGCGCTTGCCATCGGCCTGGTGGCGGCGATCCTGCTGGTCTACTTCCTGATGGTCGTCAACTTCCAGAGCTGGCTGGATCCCTTCATCATCATCTTCGCCGTTCCTGGCGCGCTTGCAGGGGTCGTCTTCGTGCTGCTGTGCACCGAGACCACCTTCAGCGTCCCGTCGATGATGGGCGCGATCATGTGCGTCGGCGTCGCCACCTCCAACTCGATCCTGGTCGTGAACTTCGCGAACGACCGTCGCTTCGAGGGGGACGACGCCCGCACCGCCGCGCTCAGCGCGGGCACCACGCGCCTGCGCCCGGTGCTCATGACTGCATCGGCGATGATCATCGGCATGGTGCCGATGGCGCTGGGCACGAGCGAAGGTGGCGAGCAGAACGCGCCGCTGGGCCGGGCGGTCATCGGCGGCCTTCTGGTGGCGACGGTCGTCACGCTGCTGGTCGTCCCCGTCATCTACAGCCTGCTGCGGCGCACCCCGCCGCGCAGGCGCACCCTGGAAGAGGACCCCGCGTGAGCACGCATCCCGCCGACCCGACACACGCCTCCGAACCCGCCACTCCTTCGCGCAGCGTGGCGGTTCCCGTCACGCTGAGCCTGCTGGTGCTGGGCATCGCCGCGGCGGTGATCCTGCTTGGCGTGCTCCCCGCGCTGCGGCGCACCAAGGCGCTGGAGCAGTCCACCACCCAGCGCACCGCCGAGCTCCCCCGCGTGGTCTTCGTCGAGACCACCGCGGTGCCCGCCACTGCGCGCGCCGCGCTGCCCGCGCGGCTGGATGCGCTGCAGTCCACCGCGCTCTACGCGCAGGTCAGCGGGTACCTGGGTCCGCTGCAGGCGGACCTGGGCGATGCCGTCAAGCAGGACCAGCTGCTGGTCGCCATCGAGACGCCGA
This sequence comes from Phycisphaerales bacterium, assembly GCA_044230125.1. Classification (GTDB taxonomy): domain Bacteria; phylum Planctomycetota; class Phycisphaerae; order Phycisphaerales; family SM1A02; genus UBA966. The sequence continues at coordinate 71,614 of JBGARR010000012.1, read as the reverse complement.
TCCTGGACCGCCAGATCGAGCAGAACGCCTCGGCGCGCAATGTCGCCCTGGCCAAGATCGAACTGGCCGAGGCGCGGCTGCAGCTGGCGCGCGCCAGCCTGGCGCGCCTGCGCAGCGTGGGAGATGCCCGCGCGGTGAGCCAGCAGGCGCTGGATGAAGCAGCCGCCAACGAGAAGAGCGATGCCGCCAGCCTGGCGGCCGCGCGCGCCGACCTGGGCGCGTCCGAGGCGGATGGGCGCCGCCTGGCAGCGCAGAAGGCGCTGGCACGCATCGTCGCCCCCTTCGACGGCGAGGTCACCGCGCGTGGCTTCGACACCGGCGCGCTCATCGTCGCCGACCGCACCGATGCGGGCCTGCCCATCTACCGGATCACCAACCGCCAGCAGATCCGCGCATTCATCGACGTACCGCAGTCGCTTGCCCCCGGCATCGCGGTCGGCGGCACCGTCGACTTCACCGTCAAGGAGCTGCCCGCGCGCACCTTCACCGCGCAGATCGTCCGCGCATCCCCCGCACTGGACCCCGTGACGCGAACGCGCCTGGTCGAGGCTCGCATCCCCAACGACGATCACGCGTTGCTTCCCGGCATGTTCGCCGAGGCCTCGCTGGTGCTGCCGCGCTCGGGCAACTCGGCCATGGTCCCCGGCGAGGCGATCATCATCCGCGAAGGCAAGCAGACGCTTGCGATCATCGATCCCGACGACACGCTGCGCTACCAGGTGGTGCAGCTGGGGCGCGACAACGGCACGCTGGTCGAGGTTGCCTCCGGCGTGACCAGCGGGAGCCGGGTGGCCGTGGGAATGTCCAAGCAGCTGCCGCCGGGCATCAAGGTGCAGCCCGTCAAGCGCGCCGTCGCGAAGTAGGTGGCGGGCGCGGCCCCAGCCGCCAAAAAGGGCAGGAGCGCCGTACTGTGCGGTACGACGCTCCTACCCAGTCCACCGTGCCAGCCGCGTGCCCGTGCTCGCGCGCTGGAAGGCTGCAATCAGGGGCAGGCGCCCCAAGAGGCCAGGAGCAGGCCGAGGTCGGCGCCGTTGACGGAGCCGTCCCCGTTCAGGTCCAGGGCCGGGTTGGAAGAGTTCCATCCCGAGAGCAGGATTCCAAGGTCGGCGCCATCAGTCATGGTGTCGCCGTTCAGATCGCTGTTGCAGGGGAGGGTGATCACGCTGATCGCGATGCTGTGGTTGCCGCCGCCCGCCGGGTGCTTGCCGGTGGTCAGGTCCGCGGGGACCGTGCACTGCGAGTACCAGTTCGAGCCCCAGCAGGTCACCGTGCCGTCGACGCGCAGCGCGATCGAGTGCTCGTAACCACCAGCCACCGAGACGTAGCCGTTGCTGATCGGCGCATTGGAGACCTGCCCCGCGTTGTTGATGCCCCAGCACTTGACGGTGCCGTTGGCCTTCAGCGCGATGGTGTGGCCATTTCCGGCCGCAATCTGGGTGCAGATGCCCAGGTTCGCGGGCGGGGTGCACTGTCCGTCGGAGTCGTAGCCCCAGCACTTCACTGTGCCGTTGGCGCGCACCGCGGCGGAGTGTGCGCCGCCGCCGGCGATCGAGCTGGAGACGCCGAGATCGGCGGGGATGGTCGCCTGGCCGAACTCGTTCCAGCCCCAGCCGCGCACGGTGCCATCGTTCCGCATCGCCAGCACGTGGTAGGGGCCCGATGCCACCTTGGTGCAGGCGCCCAGGTCCGCCGGGACGTTGCACTGGCCGTCGGAGTTCATGCCCCAAGCGCGCACGGTGCCGTCGGCCCGCAGGGCGACAGAGTGCTGGTTGCCGCCGGCGATCTGGACGCAGGTGCCCAGGTCGGCGGGCACGGTGATCTGGCCATTCTCGTTCGATCCCCAGCAGCGAACGATCCCGTCCGCGCGCAGCGCGATCGAGTGCCCAAAGCCGCCCGCGACTTCTTTGCAGTCGCCCAGGTCGGCCGGAACGGTGCTCTGTCCATACCCGTCGCTGCCCCAGCAGCGCACAGTGCCGGTATCAACCGCAAGCGCGGTGCCGGCCAGCGATGCCGCGATCACCGACGAGACAAACGCAACTGACGCGATTCGCGTGCCACGGACTGCGGCACCTGTTGAAGAGCGGAAGCCAAAGCCGACCTGAACCGGGAAACCCAGCAAGTTCGAAGCGTTTGTCATGGTTGTTGCTCTATTTCCAGAGAAAGGGGGTGTCCGAGCCTCTGAACGAGCAGGCGGCGAAGGGAACGCCGCAACGCGCGGGTCCCCCAGCGCCGCGGGGAAATTATCTCATTTGTCGGGGATGTCAAGCATTTCGTTGCCATCCTGCGCTGAATGCGTGTTGCACTAACGGCTGTACGACCAAGTTTGCGTGGAATCATGCACGACTATGAATCGCACTGAAAAATCATCTTCCTTATAAATGTTTCACCGGGCTCCCGCCCCAATTTGGGGAATATCTTGCCTCCAGAAAAAGAAGTGCGTGATTCACTGCGCTTCCCGGAGTCATAACCCTGCGCACGTCCAAGAACCACCTTCGATTGGCACGCGACTGCAGTCAAGCAGAGCGCGCCGCGCGGCTTGGGAGCCAGTCTGCGGGGTTTGAGCCCCCGCGATGATCCCGCCGCGATCCGGAGTGCATTTCGCGCGGTGGATCCGCATGCCCTCGGTAGCCTCGGTGGATGCGTTCCAGAGCAATTCCGGGCCTCTTCCTTGCCGCGCTCCTTGCTTCGGCGGCGCACGCCGACTTCGAGTTCACCGACTTCTCCAGCACCGCCGGGCTGATGCTCAACGGCATCGCCGCCGTGGACCGGGGCACCCTCTACGTCACCCCCAACGCTGGTGGGGTCGTAGGCAGCGTCTTTGCCATGGCTCCGCAGGTCCTGGCAGCCGGCTTCGAAACCAGCTTCACCGTCAACTTGAGCGGCCCGGGGAGCGACTTCGGCCAAGGCGATGGCATGGCCTTCATGATCCAGTCCTCCGGCAGCCGCTACCTGGGCAATGCTGGCAGCGGCCTGGGGTACGAAGGCGCCGTCGTGGGCCTGGTCGTCGAGATCGACACCTGGCCCGACGTCCTGGACGAGGTGGCCGTCCACGTCACCCAATACGACTCCAAGGGCGGTTTCTGCGTGTTGACCCCCGAGGACGATGCGGGCCTGCTGGCCTCCGCCACCGGGCTGACCATCAAGGACGGCAACGACCATGTCGTGCGCATCGCCTACCAGCCGGGGCAACTCGCCGTCTTTCTGGATGGCAGCACCCGGCCGCTCTTCACCGCCAAGGTGGACCTGGCGACCTATGACTGCGATGGATTCGGCATGCTGGACGGCGACGGAGCGGCCTGGATCGGGTTCACTGCCAGCACTGGTGGCGCACAGGAATCGCACGCGCTGAAGCAATGGGGCTTTACCAACGGCACCGCCTGCGCGCTGATCCCAGGCGGTCCCGCTGCGGACGAGTGCATGGCGCTCAATGGCAGCGCAGCGCCCCTGACGCCTTTCACCGGCCAGGGGCTGCGCCTGACACGCGCGCAGGAGGGGCAGGCGGGTTCCGGATGGGCCATCCAGAAGCAGCAGGTCGCCTGCGGATTCGACACCACCTTCACGGTGCAGCTCAGCGGCGGCGCGGATGGCATGGCATTTGTCGTCCAGGACGAAGGCCCCCGGGCGCTCGGTGGCGGCGGCTCCGGCCTCGGCTACGGCACCAACGGTCCCATCGGGATCACCCGCAGCCTGGCGGTGGAACTGGACACCTTCGGCTTCAGCGACGAGTTCCCCGTCGACCACGTCAGCATCCAGACCAATGGAGTCGCTGCCAACAGCCCCCTGGACGCCTTTTCGGTGGGCCACGCAGTGATCCCCTTCTCGGTCGATGACGGACAACTGCACCAGGTGCGCGTCCAGTACCTGCCTGGCAGCATGAAGGTTTGGGTCGATGGTGGCGCGCCGGTGCTGGTGGCAAGCGTGGACCTGCGGGACATCGGTGGCCAGAGCATCCTGGATGAGTCGGGCAGCGCGTGGGTCGGCTTCACTGCCGGAACGGGTGGCGTGACGCAGTCGCACGACGTGCTGTTCTGGAGCTTTTCGCCCACGCCCGCTGCCGCTGCGGACCTGAATGGCGATTGCCGGGTCAACGGAGCGGACCTGGGCCTGTTGCTTGGCTCATGGGGCGCCGCGGGGGGCATCGCGGACCTGAACGGAGACGGCATCGTGAACGGCGCGGACCTTGGCGCACTGCTGGGCGCCTGGACGGGCTGATCGGCTTCCGCCCAGAACACGAATGAGCCATCTCGGACACGTGCGGCGCGCGGGGGCGGTCGGTGTTTCCGCATGGCACCGGTAATCGGCGGATTTCGTCCGCGCAGGGGTGGCCGCAGGTTGACGCCCCGGCGATCGCATTCGACTGTTGGTGCATGTCCAACCGAATCACACTCCTTGCGATCTCGGCCACCGCCGCCGTCGCCGCCGCCTGCTTTGGCGGCATCGAAGACCGGCCCAACGACTTCGTGCTCCGCAGCCTGAAGGACATCACCCTGGGTGGTGACAGCACTGCACGCGGCAGCGTCGGTGCAGACGGGTCCATCCGCATGGGCTGGGGCGCCAAGGTCACGGGCAAGGCCGAATCCGGTGAGCGCGGCAGCTGGGTCGCCCCCGAACTTCCGACGTGGCGCTGGGAGGATGGGCGCGATGTCAGCTTGGGCTGGTCCCAGGCCGTGCGACTGGATCCCGGCAGCTATGGCACGCTCAAGACCGACAGCAGCGCGCGCATCGACCTGACGGCCGGCGACTACAGCTTCCTCAGCATGAACCTGGGGTGGGCGGGCCGAGTGGTCGCCGACACCCGAGAGGGCGACGTCTACCTGTACATCGCGGGTGGGTTGACCGCGGGCGACGCGACCAGCTTCGAGACGATCGGCGACGGCACGCTCTACCTGGTGACCGACGGACCGGCCACCTTCGGCTATCGCTCGATGATCGATGCGGCCATCTACAGCAAGGACTCGCTGAACTTCGGCAACGCGGCATCGCTGACGGGCTTCGCCTTCGCGGAAGGCAGCATCAACGCGGAGTATGGCTCCAGCTTCACCTACTCGGGTGCGGTGCCGGGCCCCGCGGCCGCGGCGCTCCTGGCGATGTCTGCGGGCGTCGTGGCGGGCAGTCGTCGGCGCCGCGCCTGATCGGCGCTGCGCGCAGCGGCTTGCATTCAACACACCTGAGGGCCTCCGCCGGCATGGCGGGGGCCCTTTTGTTGCTGCACGGACGCCGCGCGCTGCGGTCAGCGGCTGGGGGTCGCCGAACGATCGCCTTGCGCATCGCGGGCCCGGAGCGCCCGCAGGCGCGAGAGGGGAAACCAGAATGCGGCCGCCGCACCCAAGACGATGAAGATGAGCGTCAACGGCCGCAGCTGATGCAGGTTTGCCAGGAAGTACCCCAGGCTTGCGTCGGCAATGAAGGGGCTCTGCATCCACTCGGTCAGGATTCCGGCGGCCAGCCCGATGACGCCGCTGGCGACGGGCACTGCCATGGAACGCGACTTGCCGAGTTCCGCGCCAAAGCCGACCAGCAGCCCCGCCACCATCAGCGCATAGAAGCCCTGCCCCGCGAGCCAGCTGCAGACGAAGTAGCCCACCACCGCGCCCGCAAGCGCTCCCATGATCGCAAGTGCATTGTTCTTCATCGCAAGACCGCATCCTTCTCGGGCGTGGCCCGGTCTGGTCCGAGAGTTGGCCCCGGGCGTGGCGCAGCATACGGGGACAGGGCTGGTGCCTTTATCTGCCGCGACGGCACCGGCCACCGCAAGAGCAGACGCTGCACCAAAACAGCGGGAGTGGAGCTTGCGCCACGGACGCTGAATCGGAAGGTTCCACAGTGCATCTGGCCGCTTTCCCGCGGCGTCAGTTCTCGCGGGTGACGGCCAATGTCTTCAGAACGCCGGGCTCAGGCCCGGAGAGAGAAGGATCAACCACCATGAATTCAACGCTCAACAACTCGGCTCCCAGGCGTTCCGCCCTTGTCGGCGGCCTGCTGATCGTGGCGGCCGGACTCGCGCCGGCGGCCCTGGCCGATGTCGTCACCAGCTTCGGCACGAACGACGGGGGCTACGCATCGACGCTGAACTCCGATTCCTTCGACGGTCCGTGGACCTACAACCCCACGGGCGGCGCGGGCGGCACCGGATCGTGGCAGACGACGGGCCAGAGCTCGTACATCGGCCACACCTGCACCACCGACCTCACCAGCGGGCTCATCTACGTGGGTGCGACGGGCCAGGTGGACCTCGCCTTCAGCCATCGCTACAGCTTCGAATTCGACGGCCGGCGATGGGACGGCGGCGCGGTCTTCATCAGCCGCAACGGCGGCGCGTTCACCATGCTGGACAACAGCGCCTTCTGGGCGAACGGCTACAACGCCATCGTGGATGGCTGGGACCAGGGCAGCGAACTTGCCAATGGCCTGGCGTTCACCGAGACTTCGGCGGGTTACGGCGATGGCACGATGCTGGCCAGCATGGCGACGCTGGGCAACTTCGACGCGGGCGACACGATCCAACTGCGCTTCCGCGCCTCCTTCGACTCGAACACCGTCGCCGGCTCCCCGAGCTGGGAGATCGGCAGCGTCGAGGTCACCAATGCCGTCCCCGGCCCGGGTGCGATGGCGCTCCTGGGTGCCGCGGCGTACTTCGGCCGCCGGCGCCGAGCCTGAGCCCCGGCCACCAACGACATCCGCGCGCAGCCACCCCTGCGCACGCAGCATGCGAACGCCCCGATCGCCCGATCGGGGCGTTCGATTTTCTCGACCGCGAGCATCCCGGGCATGGGTCAGCCGCGCGCCGCATGCGCCTCTGCGGCGGCGCTCAATTGCTGCAGCAGCAGCGCGCGTGCCTGCGCGGGCGGCAGCGCATGCCATGCCTGTCCCTCCCGCCGCGCGATCCCCAGGCGCTCCAGCTTGTGCAGCGCGTCGTCCACCTCGAAATCGAAGGCGGTGCCGATGCGCGCTCCCAGCCACGCCTCGATCGCCCGGTCCAGCGCCGGCTCCTCGCAGGGGCCCTCGCTGAGGACGACATAGGCCAGCATCGCTTCCTTGGCCTCCTCCTCGTACGCCTCGTCCAGGATCCGCAGGAAGGCGCCGGCCTCGTTGTCCAGTGTCTGGAAGTACAGCGTGTCCGAATAGGACTTCATGTACTTCAGCCGGCGGTTCTGGTACTTGGTGTAGGCACCCGCGGCGATCGAGAGCAGGCCCAGCGCGCCTGCGCCCACCACCGCCCAGCCGCCGCTGACCGCGGGTGGGTTCTCCTCCAGTCCCGCCAGGAACTTGCCGAAGGCGATGAGCGCCGTGAGCGAGAGCAGCACCTTTCCCGCAATGCCGATGACGCTGACCAGCGCTGGCAGCACGATGAACGCCTGGTCCAGCTTGCGCATCGTGATCTTGCTGTTGGGCAGCAGCATCTCCAGGTCGGCGGCGGGGATGCCGCGCGCTAGTTTCAGCTGCAGCGGCGAGTGGAGCGGGGCGGCCGCCGCGCCGCGCCTGGCAACCGCGGCCAGGTCCTTGAATCGTGCAAAGAGGAAGACGCGATCGAAGACATCCATCTGGATCCGGCGCTTTCGCAGCCCGAAGAAGCTGCGGATCGTCTCGGTGCGGCGGTGGCGCCCGCGCGTGTAGATCATCAGCGTGGCGAAGTCCGAGAGGTCCGTTTCGATCCGGACCTGCGCGATCGCCTCGCTGGCGAAGGCATCCGCCAGGTCGCGGTCGGTGGCGTGGTGGTAGTTGGCGCGCGTCAGCACGGCATCAAGCAGGGTGCACAGCTCGCGGATGTCCGCGTCGCGCGATGCGCCCGCATCGGCGGCGTCCAGGCGCCTGACCTGGCCGTCGTCGTCTGGGCGTGCGCGCTGGTAGACGCGCTTCAGTGCGTCGGCCTGAGCGTCGGTCTGGCGGCGGAGCGCCAAGGAGATCAGGCGCGCAACCTCGGCGGCCGCGGGGTTGCCCGATCCGGTGGCCCGTTCGGTGGTCAGGCGCTCCACCTCGTGCAGCGCAAGCGGAATGAAGTGCTCGGCCCGTTGGCGGGCACCCGGTCCAGGGTGCGCGGCAGGAGCAGGGGAGGGGGAATCGGTTGCCATGCGGGGTTCGGTGGGACGCGCCTTCGGAGGGCCAATCTACCGGGCCAAAAACCGAGGCTCTCACTTGACAATGTATCAGAGTATGATACTATGGTGCTGTGATCGAAATCAGCTTGGATTCGCCAGTTCCCTTGGGTGACCAGCTCGTCGGCCAGCTGCGGCAGCTGATCGCCGCGGGCACGCTGCGCCCCGGCGATGAACTGCCACCGGTGCGCCAACTGGCCGCCGACCTTGGCATCAACCTGAACACGGTGGCGCGCGCTTATCGCGAACTGGAGGCCAGTGGCCTGGCGGTCGCCGCTCGCGGTCGCGGCACGCGCGTCACCGCAGCGCTGGAGAACGCCAAGCGGGGGCGCGCTGGCGCGCCCAGCCCGGCCACCACCGCCACCTTTGAGGAAGCGCTGCGCCGCCTGCTGGCCGACGCGAAGCTGGCCGGATTCACGCGCGACGCGGTGCACGCGGCCGTCGATCGATTGGCACCGCACTACTGGGCGGATTCCGCACCTCACTGATTCGGAGGATTCCAATGCGATGGTTTGACCTGTTGTTCCCCGCCGCGATGATCATCTACCCGCTGGTCTTCCTGCTGCTCGTGCCGCGGTCGCCACAGGCGACTCCGCGCGCCCGGTCGCTGGTACGCATGCTCGCGATGGCCACCGCCGTCGCGCTGGCGGGGCACCTGGCCCTTTGGTGGTTCCAGGTTCCATTGGCGCGCTTCGCCTTCCTCCTGACCTTCCCGCTCTTTTTCGGGCTGGCGGTACCAGCGATGCTGGCGCGCAGGCCTGACTGGGCGCGCAGCCACCCAGCCGACAGTGGCATCCGGCGCGCCTCGCTGCAGCCGCGCAGCCAAGCGCCGATGGCTCCGCGCTGGCTGTGGGCGCTCTCGGGGTGCATTGCGGCCGCAGCGCTGGCCGGCGTCGCGCTGCGTCCCTTCGGCGAACCCATGGATGAGGCGATGCGATCAGCGTGGATCCTGGCGCTGGTGATTGAAGTCTGTCTCCTCTCGCTGACCTTCTCGCTGCTGCCCTTCGTCATCCAGATGGTGCGCACCGAAGCCGAGCCGCTGGACGCGCGCGCCAGTGCCGAGGTGACCCAGGCATACGCCGCGCTGCGGCGGATGAAGGCGTGTGCCCTCCTGTGGCTGCTGGGTGTGGGCATGAACCTGCTGCTTGGGGTGGCGACGAACGCGATCGCATGGCTCCCCCCCGGCAGCCCCGCGCTCGCCATGACCATTGCGATCGGCGGCGCCGCAGGGGGCACGGCCCTCGGATTTGCGGGAGCCGCAGTTGGTGTCCTGTCCACAGTGCGGCGCGCTCGGATCACCCAGTTGCTGCGCACCCTCGACGCGCGTTGAGGGCGGCCGGACCTTCGATACGATTCGCGGCCATGAAGATGCCCTCCTCCTCCGTGACAGCGCTGCTGATCGCGCTGCCCATGATGGCCGCCGCGCCGTACCCCACGTCCGCACATGGGCAAGCCGCTCCGAAGGCGCAGGCGCCCGCCGCCGCACCTGCGGCGCCCGCCACAGCGCCTGCCGCACCAGCGGCGCCTGCCGCACCTGCGGCGTCCGCCACGGCACCAGCCGCCCCCGCCGCAAAGCCGACGGCAGCCCCCGCCACGTTGGCGCATGTCGAGGAGCGCGGCACCGGACCCGTGGACATGATCCTGATTCCCGGCCTCAGCTGCGACTGGCGCGTCTATGACGCATTCATGACCAGAAACGCTTCGAAGTACCACATGTACGCGGTGACGCTGCCAGGTTTCGGCGGCAGCACGGCGCCGGCGCTCGACGCGGCCGCCGTGGCTTCCGAGGGGCGCTGGCTGCTGAACGCCGAGGCGGCGGTGCTGAAGTTGATCGAGGAACGCAAGCTGAACAAGCCGATCGTGGCGGGGCACTCGCTGGGCGGCCACTTGGCGACGCGCATGGCCCTCCATCACGGCGATCGCTTGCGCGGCGCCTTCTCGATCGACGGCCTGCCGCTCTTCCCGCCGCCGCAGCCGGGGCAGCCGGACTCCGCCGAGGTGCGCGCGATGCGCGCGCGCTCGATGGTGGCGGCCACCAGCCAGATGGCCGACGAGCAGTGGGCCGCGGGGCAGCAGCGGTCAGTCAGTTTCCTGGTGACGGATCCCGCGCGCGCCATCGAGCTGGCCGCCATGTGCACCGCGGTGCCGCGCGCCACCACAGTGGAGTACATGACCGAGCTGATGTGCTCGGACCTGCGCCCCCAGGTGAAGTCGATCAAGATCCCCCTGGTCACCATCAGCGCCGTTTCCAACGACGGCGGACCCGCGATGATGGAGGCGATCTCGAAGCTGGTGGCGACGCAGTTCGCCGACGCGCCGCCGAACGTGCAGCTGGTCACCTTCCAGGGCACGCGGCACTTCGTCATGGATGACCGGCCGGCGGAGCTGGACGCGGCCGTCGAGGCCTTTGTCGCGGGCCGGCCGGTCGCGGGCTTCACCCTTCCCGCGCCTGCCCCGGTGGCCAGCCCGAGCCGGCAGCGGTTCACGCTCCGGCGCCCTGAGCGCGCGGCTCGGCGCACAGGAAGTAGGCGCCTGCAGGCCGAAGCCTGCGGGCGCCTGTTTCACGCCTGATGCGTCCCGCGGATCAGCTGCGCCGGCGGCGCAGGCCCAGCAGGCCCATGCCCAGGAAGGCCGCCGCACCGGGGGCGGGCACCGTGGCTGAGCTGGCCATGCGGAAGATCAGCATCTCGCCGGCGCCCGAGCCGCCGTGCAGCGGGTCGCTGTCGCCTTCCACGTTCTTCCACATCCAGTTGGCGTTGGCCGAGATTCCGCCGATCGTGCCCCATGGCTCGACGCCGTTCTGGCCGCCCGCGAAGATCGATTCCCAGAGGTCGCCCGAGTCCGCGGTGCCCACGTGGCCCGCGATCTCCAGCGCAGAGGGGTGCGGATCGCCGTCACCGCGATTGATGTTGGTGGCGTAGACCTGCCAGCGCGAGTCGCCGCTGTAGACGGTGCCAAGGCTGTCGGAGTGCATCTGGGCCAGCACGCCCTGCGCCACGGAGTCATCCGACCACGCCGCGATGTAGATGAACTCGCCGGCGTCGAAGCTGTAGGACTCGGCGACGGACCAGTTGTAGGTGCCCTGCGAACCGCCGGCGCCAAGCTCGTTGCCGCCGTGGTAGGTGAACGCCTCACCCGTGGATGAATAGAGGGCGTAGTGGTTGTCAGCAGTGACCGTGGCGGAGAAGACCTCGGCCTGGGCGGCAGCGGAGACCGCGGCCACCGAAGAGGCGATCAAGAACAGCGCGAACTTCTGGCTCATGTTCTGTTTCACTTTCTTTGGGAACAAGGGGGAGACGCCGCCGGGAGAGGGGATCCCTGGCGGAAGGGTGACTGAATGTGCCATACGCCTACGGGCCATGCATAGCCCAAGGGCCGCGATTGCCCCTTGTTTTCACGGGAAGGCGCTTATCGGGGGCGGTTACGCGGAAGCAATGGATATGGGCGCAGCATCGCGCGCCGATATCCTGTGCGCATGCACACCTGCACGCTCGCCGTCCTGGGCACGCTCGCACTCGCGTCGGCGCTCGGAAGCGCACCGCCGCCGGCCGCGCCCGCGGCGCCCCGTGACGCGGCGGCGGAGCACGCACCGAAGCCGCCCGCGCCATCACCGGCGGCGGACGCCTTCGTGAAGCTGAAGTCACTGGCGGGAACATGGGACGCGGAGTTCGATGGCGACGGCAAGCCCGATGGCAAGGTGAGCTACCGCGTCATCGCCAACGGCACCGTGCTGGTGGAGACGCTCATGGCGGGCACCCCCGAGGAGATGGAAACGATCTTCCACCTGGACGGCGACCGCCTGCTCTGCACGCACTACTGCGCTGCAGGCAACCAGCCGCGCCTGCGCGCCGCGAAGATCACGCCGGGCGCGATCGAGTTCGAGATGCTGGACGCCACCAACATGCCCGATCGCAACGCGATGCACATGGGCGCGCTGCGGGTGGAGTTCATCGACGCCGATCATGCCAAGACGACGTGGACATCGATCATCGAGGGCAAGCCCGCAGGGTCCGCCACCTTCGCCTTGACGCGCGCCGCCGCCGCGCAGCCCGCCGCCGCCGCGCAGCCCGCCGCCGCTAAGAAGTGACGGGCAGGTCCAGCTCGAAGCGCGCCCCGCCCAGCGGGCTCTGCACGCAGCGCAGCTCACCGCCCAGGCTGCGCGCCAGTTCGCGGCTGATCGCCAGGCCGAGCCCCAGCCCGCGGACCGCATCGCCCGGTCCGCGCTCGCCGCGGTCAAAGGCGCGGAAGATGCGCCCCTGCAGACGCGGGGCGACGCCTGGACCGTCGTCGTCCACCGCCAGCACCAGGCTGCCACCGCTGTGCTGCGCCGACAGCCGAATCGTCGCGCCGTCGCCTGCGTACTTGCATGCGTTGTCGACCAGGTTGAAGAGCACCTGGCGCACACGGTCGGCGTCCGCGTTGGTGTGGATCGGTTCGGTCGCAAGCTCCAGCTCGAAGCGCGCCCCCGCCTCCAGGCAGCGCCGGCGCAGCACGGCCTCGGCCGCGCTGACCAGCTCGGCGGCGCTGATGCGCCGCGCTTCCACCGTGGCGCGCCCCTCCTCGACGCGCGACCACGCCAGCACGTTTTCGACCAGGAAGCCCAGGCGCACGCTCTCGTCGCGCAGCGTGTCCAGGTACGCGCTTCGCTGCGTCCCTTCGGGCACCATGCCGTCGGCCAGCATTTCGGCGTAGAGGCGGAAGGTGGTCAGCGGCGTGCGCAGTTCGTGCGTGACGCTGCTGGCGAAGCGGCTGGTCTGCACCGCCGAGGCGATGGTGGAGCGCAGCGCCAGCCCGGTGGTGCCCAGCGCGCCCAGCGCCGCCAGCCACACGATGCCAAGCCCGACGAGCCCGGCGCTGGCGGTGCGGGTGCCATCTTCGCCCAGGTTCGGCGGTGGAACCAGCACGACCGGTAGCCCCGCCAGCGCGACCGCGGGGTCGACTTCGGCACCTGCGGCGACGGCGCGCAGCTGCGCGCCCGGCATGATGTCCTCCACCCGGTGCAGCAGCTCCTGTCGGAGCTTCGGCCAGTCCACCAGCACACCTTGCAGCATGCTCTCCTTCTGGGTGCGCACGCGGCGCGCCAGCAGCAGCTGATCGGGGGGATCGCCCAGCCAGACCGGAACGAGCGCGCCGACCAGCATTGCCTGCGAGGCCGTGCCCGCCCCCGGTCCCTGCTCGGTCTGCGCCTCCTGGCGGAAGACCTGCTGCGCCGCGTTCCCCGCCGATTGCCTGTTCTTCAGGTCGTATGCCGCCTCTTCCTGTGCCTTGCTCCACGCCTTCGTGGCGGGTGCCATCTTTCCCCCTGCGGCAGGGTCCTTGGTGGCCGTGCGCTGCGCAGCCGGGGGGACGACCTGCTCGCTCTTGCCGTCCAGCAGCGCGGGCGGTGCGGGCAGCATGCCTTCGTCCAGCGCCGCGGCCAGCAGCGCCTCGGCCCGCTCCAGGCGCGCGCGCAGGTCGGCGGGATCGGTGGCGTGCGCCATCCGCTGCAGCGCCTGCGTGTGCGTGGGCTCGGGCAGCACGGGCGAGCATCCATTCAGCTCGGCACTGGAATAGACCGCCGATGGCACCTGCGGCGAAGTGAATCCAGAGCCTTCGCGGTACTGGAAGTGCAGCGGCAGGAAGTCGCTCCGGAAGGTCAGCAGCGGGCTGGCCAGCACCACGGCCCCTTCGTTCAGCGGTTGCAGCAGCCGGTTGAAGGCCATCGTCTGCGGGTAGTAGGACTCGTACTCGAACCAGGTGCGCGCATTCTCGCGTGCAAGGCGCGGCGAGAGCCACGAGTCCATCCGCCACAGCGCCTGGCGCACCAGCTCCTGGCGGCGGATCTCGCCGCGCGCCTGCGCCTCCTCGCGCTGCAGGTGCACCACGCGCGTCGTCACCCAGCCCAGTGCACCGATGACGGCAGCGCTGCCCGCGATGTAGACGCCCCACCACGCGATGCGACGGGAGCGCTTCATGGCTGCACCGTCACTTCGGGCGCCAGGCGGTACCCCTTGCCGCGCGCCGTCGAGATCCACTCCACGCCCGCCCCTGCGGCGTTGATGCGCTCGCGCAGCCGCGCCACCTGCATGTCCACGGTGCGCGTCTCCAGGCCGCGCGGATCCAGCCCCCACACCGACTGCAGCAGCTCGCGGCGGTCGACCACGCGCGAGCGGTGCGCCGCCAGGTAGCGCAGGATCGAGCCGTCGCGTTCGGAGATGGCCACCTCGCCTTCGCGCCCCACCAGCACGCGCCGCTCCAGGTCCACGCGCACCGCGCCGTCGCTGAGCGCCACCACGTCGCCGGGGCGCGCCGGGCTGCGCCGCAGCACCGCCTCGATGCGGGCCATCACCTCGCGCAGGCTGAAGGGCTTGACAATGTAGTCGTCGGCACCGCGCATCAGCCCGTTGACGCGGTCGTTCTCCGAGCCCAGTGCGGTCAGCATGATCACCGGCAGCGTCGGGCGCGCATGGCGGATCTGCTCCAGCGCCTCGAAGCCCGACTGCTTCGGCAGCATGCAGTCCAGCAGCACCAGGTCGGGTGCCTCCTCAAGGGCGCACTTCACCGCGGCCCGGCCGTCGCCTGCCTCCAGCGGGAAGTACCCGTGGAAGGCAAGCGCATCGACCAGGCCGCGGCGGATCGCGGTGTCATCTTCGACCACTAGCACACGGACAGGCGCCATCTTGGGACTCCTGGGCGCACGATACGCCCGTCAGCCTCCCGCCTGGCGTGCGGGGGCGGCCAGCGCAGGCGCTGCGCCGGGGGCGGCGGCGGGAACGCTTGCGGGCGCACCTGCGGGATTCGTCCCGGCGGCGGCCGATGCCGCATCGGTCGGGAAGGTGAATCCGCGCGCCGAAGCCTGCGCACGCACGGCGTCACGGATGACTCGGTCGAAGGAGGTGGCATCCCCGCCGCGCGCGGCGATCGCATCGGCGACGAACTTGGCGCGCTTGGCGTCCGCCTCCTTGATCTTCGCCTGGATCGCCTGGCGCTCGCCGGCGCGCTGCGCGACCAGCGCGCGGCGCTGCTCGATGGTCATCGTGCGCATCGCCTCGGGCAGGTCCTTCGCCTCGATCGCCTCAAGCTTGAAGTCGGCGGCCTTGCAGGCGTCGACGAGGTCCCATTGCGCGTTGGTGTAGGCGCTGCCGCCCTTGGTGACGCATCGCTGCGCGCTGACCGCCGCGCCCAGGCTGGAGGCGTTGCCGTCCTGCTGGGTCTGGTTGCCCGCGCTCCATTCGCCCTTGGCGCCGTAGGGCAGGTAGGTGGTGTTCAGGGAGGCGCTCAGCGCCACCAGTTCCTGGTCGAAGGGGGTCTCGACCACCACGGTGCCGTTGTTCTGGTCGATGCACGCGGAGCGGCCGTCGGCCAGCCGCGCCACCTCCTGCCAGGCGGCCACCAGGTTGTCGCCCGCGTTGCCGCAGTAGATCGAGTTCACCAGGATTCCCTTCTCGATCGCGCGCTTGCAGGCGTCCTGGTACTTCACCTGCTGGTCCTGGTCGGCCCCCTCGTTGCCGGCGATGATGATCACGCGCAGCGAAGCCTCGCCGCCGCTCCACGCCAGGTCGCGGGTGGCGCGGTCGACGGCGCGCCCGACGAACTCGGTGCCCCCATTGGTGTGCAGCGCGAAGAGCTTCATGCTCACGGTGTCCAGGTCGTCGGTCAGGTTGGAGTCGACGCTGGTCCAGCCGCTCTCCTGCGTGTAGCCGTCGTTGCCGTAGGTCAGGAGCGCCACGCGCAGCTTGGGGGTGGGCGCGGCGCGCGCCAGGTCGCTGACGATGTCCCAGATCTTGGCGCGCGCCGAGTCGATCAGGCCGTTCATGCTGCCGCTGGTGTCCAGGCAGATGGCGATCTCGACGGTCCTGGCCGCGGCGGCCTGCGACTTGCACGCCTCCTCCGCTGCGGCCGCTGCGCGGCACGCCTCTCCCCCGGCAAGGGCGGCGTGGCTGCAGGCCAGGCAGAGCAGTGCGGCGAGCGGAAGGGAAGGCGATGCGATGGGCGAGAGACGGTTCATGGCGGTGTCCTTTCGGAATCGAGGAGTTTGAGATCGGTGAGCAACAGGTTCACGGTTGTGCGCCAGCGGCGCCGTTGTGGACAAGGATGGTTCGGCCGCGGTGCTGCAGCAGCACGTCGCCCTCCAGCGCCAGCGCGGACTGCCGCCCCTCGGCGACCAGTTCCCACAGCACCTGGCGGTGGCGATCGGAGCCATAGGCGACCTCTTCCTGGGCGGTGGCGGCGGTGCCCGCCAGCGAAGCGTCGGCCCAAGCCTGGCCGACGCGGTAGAAGGTCTTGTCGGCGCACTGGTTCATCGCGCGCGCCTCCACCTGCGCCCCCTTGGCGTCGACAAAGTTGGTGGTGGCCGATTGCGCGGACTCCAGCTTCTGCCGGTTCCAGTTGACGCCCTGGTTGACCGCCGCGCCGCCGGTTCGCGTGCCGACCGCGCGGCCATTCAGCGCCGCCAGGCACCCAGCCTCCAGCGCGCGCATGTCGTGGAAGGAAGAACCCTCCAGTGCCAGCATCGCCGTGTACTCGGTGAGGATGCCGTAAGTGGTGCTCAGGCGCACGATCTCGCCGGAGAGCTCGCGCCAGCGCGGGTCGTTGGGCGTGGCCGCACCCAGCGCGTCCAGCCCCTGCTGGCGGATCTCGTCCACCAGCACCGCGATGCGGCGGCTGGCCCAGAGTCGGGGGATGAAGGCGTTGGCGGTGCTGGCCTGGCGCGGATCGACGGCGACCGCCAGGTGCATCGGGCCCGCGGCCGATCGCCCATCGATTGCGAGCGTGAAGGGATCCTCGCCCCGGTAGCGGCCCAGCACCACCAGCGTGCCGCCACGGAAGACATCGGGGAGGCGCTGCGGAAGGACCTCATCGGTGCGACCGGGCGTCGCGGCGCCAGAGGAGTTCTGCACCACCAGCGCGGCATCGGTCAGCACCGGGCCGCGCAGCCGCTCACCGACTTCGGCAAGCTTGGTGGTCAGGTCCTGGTCGGTGTCCAGGTAGGTGGCGACGGCGCGCGTCTCGTCGGCGATGCGGTCCAGCAGCGGCACGTTGACATCGTTGCCAAGCCCAACGGTGAAGACGCGACGCGCGGCAGGGTTCGCACGCTCGGCCAGCGCGCGGATGTCCGCTTCGCGCGTGCGACCGATGGTGGGCACTCCATCGGTGACGAAGAGCACCGTGCCCAGCGTCCCCGGCGGGGGGGCGGGCTGTCGCAGCGCCTCCAGCAGTGCGTCATGGATGTTGGTGCCGCCGTTGGGCAGGAGCGCCGCGACATGGGCGCGCAGCGCCTGGCGCGTGGCGGCATTCAGCGCGACAGGAGCGTCGGCGAAGCGCGTGACGCCGTTGGAGAAGTCGATGATGTTGGCGCTGTCCCCCTCGTCCATGCCATCCAGGATGCGAAGCGCGGCGGCCTTGGCGCGCTCGAAGGGCGCCCCCGCCATGCTGCCGGAGCGATCAAGCACCAGCGTCACTTCGCGGTGCAGCTTTGGCCCCGCCTGCGCGGCGGGCGCCGCCACCAGCATCATGAAGAAACCACCGCCCGCCGCCGGGTCCGGGTATGCCAGCACGCTGGCCGTCGGGGCGATCGCGCGCACCACGCTCAGCCGGAACGCGCCGGGTCCGCTCGGCTTGGAGCGCGCGACCACCAGCCCCTCGGTGCGCGTCGTGGTCAGCTCGTGCGAAGGGGAGTAGACCGCGGCGACGTCCTTGGCATGCACGCGCACCTCCACCTGCCAGGGCGGACCTCCGGAGAGATCGCTGCGCGGAAGTGCGTAGTCCAGTCGGTCTCCATCGGCGCCCAGCAAAACCTCCCAGGTGATGCGCACCCGCTGCGTCCCGCCCGCCGGGACGGGAAAGACGCTGGAGCGAAGCAGGTTCCAGCCCGCCCACTCCAGCAGCGCGGGATCGCGCACCTTGGCCACGATGCTGTCGTAGGTGCGGCGGGCCTCGTCCGCGGGCATGAAGCGCGCGGTGGACTCCGAGGCGCTGCCCTGGAAGGTGAAGCCCGTGACGGTGGCGCCCGCGGGGACCGGCACCAAGAGCACGGCCTCCTCCGGGCGCTGCGCAACGTTCCGCACGCCGACCTCAAGCGTGGTGGTGGCGATGACGCCGGTGATCTCGACCACCGCGGCGACATCGGTCACCGCGATCGCGGGCATCCCCACCGCGCGTCCCACCTGGGGGACCACGTAGTGGGGAATCGGTGCATGCGCGGTGGATGCCGGCGGAAGCAGGGGGGCTGCTCCGGGCGGCAGCGTGGCGGCCCCGGGGGCAACCACTTGCGCCCGCGCGCCGGTCGTGCTGGCGGCGGAGAGAAGGAAGGCGGCGGCGATCGTCAGGGCGTGGATCCGGGTGCTCATCGGGGGACCTCCAGGGAAGCTCTCGAAAGGTACGAGTGGATCGCTCCTGCAAGTGTCACACCAGTGCAACGCCTGCCGGGGGCCAGCGCGGCGCCCGGAAGTAGGATTCCCGCCTGCCGCAAGCCTGTTCTCACGCATCCATTCCGAAGGAGCCACGCCGCCATGCCAGAGACGATCAGCACCCCCGGGAAGCCCGCCACCGCCGAGCGCGTCATCGGCGCGATCTGCTGGAACGAACTGCACACGCGCGAGACCGCGCGCGCCGCCGACTTCTACACCAAGGTGATCGGCTGGAAGACCACTGCGGGCGGCAGCGCCACGGGCCACCAGTACACCGAGTGGGTCAGCGGAAGCGGCGCGCACCACGGCGGCATGATGGAGATGCCATCGGGCGTGCCCGCACATGTGCCGGCGAACTGGGCCGTCTACATCAACGTCCTGGATGTCGACGCCATGACCACCAAGGCGGTTGCGCTGGGTGCAACGCTGCTTGCCCCCGCGATGGACATCCCCAAGGTGGGCCGCATGAGCGTGGTGGCGGATCCCACTGGCGCGGTCATCCATCTCTTTGCGGGCGTGGGCGAGTGTGGCAAGCGCCTGCCGCAGACCGAGCCTGGCTCCTTCTGCTGGATGGAACTGCTGACCAGCGACCCGGCCGCAGCGCTGCGCTTCTACGGCGCGCTGTTGGGGTGGACCAGCACGGCGATGCCGATGCCCATCGGTGACTACACGCTCCTCTGGCTGCCGGGCGCCGATCCAGCGGCGATGAAGGGCTCGGTGGGAGGGCTCATGAAGATCCAGCCCGAGTGGGGCCCGATGCCATCCAGCTGGCTGAGCTACATCATGGTGCCAAGCGTGGATGCTGCCGCCGAGCGCGCGCGCGCCAACGGCGGGAAGATTTGCAACGAACCGACGGACATTCCGAATGTCGGGCGCATGGCGGTCGTGACCGACCCGACCGGCGCCACATTCGCACTCTTCCAAGGGAAGTAGGGGCCACGGCGCGCATGGCCCCCGTGCGCGCCCGGGGCCACGCGCCCGGACGGCGCCGCTTGGTCACCGGGCGTTCATAATGCACGGGATTGCACGGCACTCGCGCGCCTTGCGGGGGGCCTACGCCCCTGCGTTCGGCTACCCTGCGCGCGCCGCGGAAGGCCTCTCGTGGGGTCGGCCCGGGCAGTACCCCCTTCACTCAGCCCTGCTGAGGGAGCACACCATTATGAAGATGTCGAACTTGATCGGCGCGCTCGCTGCCATTGCAGCGTTCTTCGCCACTGGCGCGGTGCATGCGCAGAACGGCTGCGGCACCAGCATCGAAAGCTGTTGCGTGTCTCACGACAGCCCGGGCTGCTCGAACCCCTCCTGTTGCGCCTACATCTGCGCCATCGACCCGTACTGCTGTGCCACCACCTGGGACAGCATCTGCGCCAACGAGGCGATCGCCAACTGCCCCAGCTGCACCGCTCCCGCGACCAGCTGCACCAGCAGCAACGACAGCTGCTGCACGGCGCACGCCACCCCCTATTGCTCGAACCCCACGTGCTGCGGCATTGTCTGCGCCATGGACGCCTACTGCTGCAACAACCAGTGGGACACCGTCTGCGCCAACGAGGCGATCGCCAACTGCGCCACCTGCGGCACCGCGGCACCGACCAGCTGCGGCAACAGCAACGACAGCTGCTGCACCGCGCACGGCACCCCGTACTGCTCGAACCCCGGCTGCTGCGCCATCGTCTGCGCCCTGGACCCCTACTGCTGCAACACCCAGTGGGACGGCATCTGCGCCGGCGAAGCCATCGCCAATTGCGCCACCTGCGGCACCGCGGCGCCGACCAGCTGCGACAACAGCGACGACAGCTGCTGCGTCGCGCACCCGGCGCCCTTCTGCTCCAACCCCGGCTGCTGCGCCATCGTCTGCGCCCTGGACCCCTACTGCTGCAGCAACCAGTGGGACAGCATCTGCGCCAACGAGGCTTCGCAGTCCTGCTCGGAGTGCCTGCCGACCCTCCTCCCCCTGAACAACGAGTGCGTCGCCGCAACCGACGTGGGCCTGGGCAATCACTTCTTCGACACCACCAACGCCACCGACTCGACGAACAACTTCCCCCTGGAGTGCTCCTTCAACGGCACGGGCATCTTCAAGGATGTCTGGTTCCGCTATGTCCATGCGGGGGACTGCGTCACGGACGTGACGGTGAGCACCTGCGACACTGCTGCGTTCGACACGATCCTGGCCGTCTCCACCGGTTGCTCGGGCACGGTCATCGCCTGCAACGACGATGCCTGCGACGTCCAGAGCAGCGTGACCTTCAGCGCGGCGCCCGGCACGGCGTACCTGATCCGGCTGGGCGGCTACCTGGGAGCCAGCGGGGCTGGCGCGCTGGTCATCAGCGCGGCACCTTGCCCGCCTGCATGCGGCACGGTCACCAACGACTGCTGCCTGCCGGCCGCCACGCCCTTCTGCGCCGATGCCGCCTGCTGCTCGGCGGTGTGCGCCGTCGACCCCTTCTGCTGCAGCAACCACTGGGACAGCATCTGCGCCAACGAGGCGACCGGCCTCTGCGCCTCCTGCGCGATCCCCTGCCCGTGGGACATCAACGGCAGCGGTTCGGTGGATGGCGCCGACCTGGGTGCGCTCCTGGGCAACTGGGGCGGTGCCGGCACCGGTGACTTCGACGGCAACGGAATCGTGAACGGCGCCGACCTGGGCCAGCTGCTGGGCCACTGGGGCAACTGCCCCTGATCGCCTGATCACGGGATCAGCTTTCCAGAGTTCTCAACGCGCCCCCCGGCTTCGGCCGGGGGGCGTTTCACATGCGTTGCACATCGTGGATGAAGGCGCTCGCGCGCGCGTCATCGATTGTCCAGCGCCTGCAGCCGGTCCAGCTCGGTGCAGCCAGGCCCGCCCAGCGCGGCGACCTGCCGCCGGATCTCTGCGGCGCGGGCCTGCGTCGCCTCCGCCCGTGCGACGCCCGCTCCTCCCTGGGCGACGTCCGCAAGCAGCGCCGCGTACTGCGCCATCCAGGGCTCGACCGTGCCGGGCGTCGCCAGCGCCGCAGCGGCCTCGCGCGCCATCGCGGCGGCGACAGCATCGTTCCCGGCGGCACGCTCCGACTCAGCGCAGAGCAGCGCAGCACGCCCGGTGAGCGGGTGCTCCGCTCCAAGCTCCTCGCGCAAGTCGCCCAGCAGCGCGTGCAGTTCGCGCGCGGCACCTGCGGCGTCCCCCACGCCAAGCAGCGCATGCGCCGCCTCTTGCCGCGCCTTCAGCACCACGGGGTGGCGCGGTCCCTGCGCCTCCTGTGCCACCTGGGCCGCGCGCTGGGCAAGCTCGCGCGCATGCGCTGCCTCCCCACGGTGGCGCGCCACGGTGGACAGCACCACCAACGCGTCCGCCACGCGAATGTGCCCGCCGCCCAGCTGCGCCGTGATGTCCGCGCACGCGGTCTCCGCTTGCCGGCCCGCTTCGTCTGATTGCCCCAGCGCATCGAGCACGCTTGCCACGATCGAGCGCGCGCGCCCCGTGTCCTGGTGCCGCTCGCCCAGGGAGCGCTCGTTCGACGTCAATCCGCGCCGCGCGCACTCCAGCGCGTCCAGCGGCCGCCCGGCCGCCAGCAGTGCCTGCGCCATGTTCATGTCCCCGGTGGCCGTCTCGAAGTGCCCCTCGGGCAGCGTGCGGCGGCGGATCTCCTGCACCTTGCCGATCAGCTCGATCGCCTCCTGGTAGCGCCCGAGGCTGCGCAGCGCCGAGGCCAGGTTGTTGCGCACGGTCTGCGTGATCGGCGCCTCGTTGCCCGAGAGCACCTCATGGATCGCCACCGCCTCGCGAAAGCGCGGTTCGGCCTCGCGCGCGTGCCCCTGCAGGAGCTGGGCGGCGGCCAGGTTCACCAGCGCGGTGGCCGCATTCGGGCGGCGGTTCCAGCCCGCCTTCACCAGCGCCTCCTCGATCTGGTGCGCTTCGCGCGCACAGCGCTCGGCAGCCGCGAAGTCGCCGCGGTGCTGGTGCACCAGCGACAGGTTGTTCAGCGCTGCGCCCAGCGAGACGTCGGTGATCTGCTCCGGTTGCGCCTGCACACCTTGCGCGGCATAGGCGGCCCGGACCGCGCTGCGGCGCAGGTCGGTGGCCTCGGTCAGCACGGCAGCAGCTTCGTCGCTCTTGTCGCGCGCCCGCAGCAGGTCCCCCAGCTCGACCATCGCCTGCACCAGCGTGTCATCGGCGCCGACGGCATTGGGGTCTGGGTGGCGCAGCAGCTCGACGCTGCGCTTCAGCGTCCGCTCCGCCGCGTCCAGGTCTCCCAGGCGGTAGAGCGTGAAGCCCACCAGGCGCGCAAGCATCCCGGTCACCTGGTTGTCCGTGCTGTCGCTCTTCCGCAGCCCCTCGGCGGCATCCAGCACCAGCTGGTGCACCGTCATCTCCTTGCCCGCGCTGCGCGCTGGGTCCGCGGCCGTGAGCAGGTTGCGCAGGAAGTCGAAGGACTGCGTCGACCGCGCGGCCTCGATGCGCGCCACGCGCAACTGCTGCTCCAGGTCGCCGCGCGCCTGCTCCGCCCGGTACGCCATCGTGACGCTGACCGCCGTCGCCGCCGTCAGCGCCACGAACGCCGTGGCCACGCCGATCACCAGCGGCCGGTGCCGCCGTGCGAACTTGGCCACCTGGTAATAGGTGCTGGCTGGGCGGGCGTCGATGGGGCGGTGCGCCAGGTGGTGGCGCAGGTCCTGTGCAAGCGCGCCCGCAGAGGCGTAGCGGCGGCGGGGGTCCTTCTCCAGGCAGCGCCCCACGATCGTCTCCAGGTCGCCGCGCAGCGCGCGGTCGATGGCACCAAGCCGCGTCGGTTCGTCGTCGGTGACGATGCGCACCGCCTCTGGCAGCGTTCGCCCCGCCAGGTCCAGCGGACGCCGCCCGGTGAGCGCCTCGAAGAGCACCACGCCCAGCGCGTAGATGTCGCTGGCCACGCCGACGCTCAGCGGGTCCCCCGAGACCTGCTCGGGGCTCATGTACGGCAGCGTGCCGACCACCTCGCCCACGGCGGTCTGCAGCGTGCCAGCATGGTCGCGGTCGACGGCGCGCGCGATCCCGAAGTCCAGCACCTTGGGGTTGCCCGCGCGATCCACCAGCACGTTCGCCGACTTCAGGTCGCGGTGGATCACCCCGCGCGAGTGCGCGTGCTCGATGGCGTCGCAGATGCGCGCCATCAGGTCCACGCGCGCCTCGACGCCAAGGGCATGCGTCTGCACGAAGGCATTCACCGCCTCGCCATCCACGAATTCCATCGCAAAGAAGGGGCGCGCCGGGCCGAAGGGCTTTCCCGCCGCATCGCGCTCGGCAGCCATGCCCGCCTCGTGGACCAGCGCAATCCCCGGGTGCTGCAGTCGCCCGTGCAGCTCTGCTTCGCGCTGGAAGCGGCGCACGGCGTTCGCGCCGCCGAAGGCCCGGATCACCTTCAGCGCCACCGTGCGCCGCGGCGATTCCTGTTCCGCCAGGTAGACCACTCCCATGCCGCCGGAGCCAAGCACGCTGCGGATCCGGTAGTCGCCGATCCACGCAGGCTGGCCACGCTCCCCCTCAAGTTCGCCCGCCAGCTGCTGGACGGCACCGCTCAGGCGTCGCGTCAGCGTCTCCGACTGCAGTGCGTCGGAATCCGCCGTGAGCAGTTCGCGCGCCTCCTGAGCCAGCGCGGCGTCCTGCTGCGCCACCTGGGCAAGCCGCGCGGCGCGATCCCCCGGCGCCGCGTCCACCAGTTCGCGGAAGAGCGCTTGCAGCTTTCCCCATCGCTCGGGATCAGGGCTCGACATGTGCAAGCTTGCCGGCGAGCCAGGCGCGCGCCATGCGCCAGTCCAGTTCCACTGTGCGTGTCGAGACATCCAGCGCCTGCGCCACTTCCGCGACGGTCATGCCCGCGAAGACGCGCATCTCGACGACGCGCGCCTGCCGCGGGTCCAGCGCCTCCAGCTGGCGCAGGCACTCGTCGACGGCCAGCACCTGGTCGGGGGCGGCCTCGCCGCTGGTGGCGTCCAGGTCCTCCAGCGACATCCGCCGCGCGCCGCCACCGCGTTTCAGCGCCTGCCGCGCGCGCGCATGGTCCACCAGGATCTGCCGCATCGCCGTGGCCGCGATCGCCATGAAGTGCGCGCGATCGTTCACCTGCAGTTCCTTGCCCGCGCCCAGCTTCAGCCATGCCTCGTGCACCAGGGCGGTCGGCTGCAGCGTCTGCCCCTCGTTGCGCCCCCGCAGCATGGCCCCAGCCAGCGCGCGCAACTCCGCATACAGCCCCTCCAGCAGCGCCCCACGGGCGCTTTCCTGGCCGCCGCGGAGCTCGCGCAGCAGGGTGGTGGTGGCCTCGGCGGTGAGCATGGGCGGATTCTAGAAAATGCCTTGCGGGTTCCACGCCTGAAATCCGTGGCTGGTTGTAGAGCGCGCCCCGGTTTCATCCGGCATGGCGCCTTTCGGTGGCGGCCCGACGCCCGTCCGGTCCATAACGGAGCACACGAATGTTCAAGACACGAATCACCCGCACGATCCTGCGCACAGCGTCGGTCGGCGTCCTCCTTCTCTCGGCCCCGGCAGTCGCCGGCGTCGGTGCCGGCGCATGCAACTGCCCCGGCGACCTCGACAACAACGGGTTCGTCGATGGCGCGGACCTGGGCATGCTTCTGGGTGCTTGGGGCACGGCAAACGCCGGCGCCGACATCAACGGCAGTGGGTTGGTCGATGGCGCCGACCTGGGCCTGCTCCTGGGCGCTTGGGGGCCGTGCGCGGGTCCCGCCAACGATCACTGCGGATCCTCGCAGGTGATCGGCCTGGGCACCCATCCATTGTGCACTGAGGCCGCCGACACCGATGGCCCGGTCCTGCCCGACAACAGCTGCGGCGGCGCCACCCAGATCTTCGGCGATGTCTGGTTCACGTACGAGGCGCTCAGCACCGGCGACCTCACTGTCACCCTGTGCAATGCCGCGGACTTCGACAGCGTGATCGCCGTCTACGGCGCCGCACTGCCAGGCATGTCGCCCTGCCCGACCGGCGGCATTGGCCTGGCCTCCTTTGTCGGCTGCAACGACGACTCCGCGGGCTGCGGCGGTCTCACCTCGAAGGTGATCGTGCCCGTGGCAGCAGGGCACCTCTACAAGATCCGTGTTGGCGGGTTCAGCGCCTTCGATCACGGATCGGGCACCCTGACGCTCTCCCTCTCCCAGCCGGGCGAGTCCTGCGAGCACCCGCGCAACACCAGCATCGCGCTGGCCAGCCAGACGGTCGTCGGCAACACCAGCGACAACCCGGTGACGCAGTACCCCAGCAACTGCTTCAACGGCACCCAGTACGGACCGACCGAATGGATCCGCTGGGAGTCCACCTGCTGGGGCGTGCTCCAGGTCAGCACCTGCAACGACGGCACCGACTTCGACACCGTCCTCACCGTGCTGCGCTACGAGTTCGACGGCAGCTGCTGGGGCAGCTACATCACCTGCAACGACGACTCGGCGCAGCCCGGCTGCTCGATCGTCAACGGCGGCCCCAACCGCAAGTCGTACATCTCGCGGGTCGTCTCCCCCGGCGAGGTCCTCTACTTCCTGGTCTCGGGCTATGACGGCGCCAAGGGCAACTACGAGATGACGATCGACCTGACCTGCGACTGATCGCGCTCCTTCGAATCCCTCCGCGGCCGCGCAGGCGCGCCCGGAGACGGTGCACCCAACCCACTGGCGGCGGCCCCCTCTGTTCGGGCCGCCGCCTTTGCGTCACTCCCGCGCGCATGCGCATTGGGCGTGCGGGTGCATCCGGCGCGCAGGCGCATTAGGATGCGTGCGGCCGCGCGGTGCATGCAGGCTGCAGACTGCTGCCGATGTGGCCCGCACCACCCACGCACCAGCCCCATCCGAACCGGAGCCAACCATGCCGATCGCCGCTTCCATCGCCCTCCTCCTCCAGGCCGCCGCCACCGCATCGGGCGGCGAAGCTGTCCACCTGACCGCTCTTCCGCAGGGCGCCACGGGCAAGCTGGGCGGCTACATGCCGCAGCGCGCGGTGATGACGACGGAGAAGCCCGCGGGCATCACCAAGCAGCCCGACGGACTGGAAGCCGCGCAGTACGGCACCATGCCGATCGCCGGGGGCGTCTTCTTCATCCTGGACGAGCCCGAGGGGAAGGCGCCGAAGCTGTTCGTCGACGGCAACCACAACGGCGACCTGACGGACGATCCCTCGCCGGAGTGGAAGCTGAAGGGGGGCAAGGAGAACGCCAAGGGGGGCGGAATGTGCAACGGCTCCGCGATGGTCGACATCGGCGATGCGGGGAAGCCGCTCATGGTGCAGGTCTCGATGTACCGCTTCGACAAGAACGATCCCTCGCGCGAGGCGCTGAAGTCCGTGCTCCTCTACTACAACGACTACGCCTACGAGGGCGAGGTCACCATCGGCGGCAAGAAGATGAAGGCGCTGCTGAACGACCAGTTCACCACCGGCGACTTCCGCGGCAAGCGATCCGATGCGGCCGATGCCAGGTCCGGCGTGGCGCTGCTCCTGGACGTGAACGGCAACGGCAAGTTCGACTCGCGTGGCGAGTCCTTCGACGTCCTGCAGCCCTTCAGCATCGGCGGAACGACCTGGGAGATCGCCGACATGGCGCGCGACGGCAGCTCCTTCCGCGTGGTGAAGAGCGCCAAGACCGTGGCCGAGGTGGCAACGCCCCCGGACCACAGCACCGGCAAGGCCATCACCGCCTTCGAGGCCACCGACACCGACGACAAGAAGGTCAACTTCCCCGGCGACTACAAGGGCAAGGTGGTTCTCCTTGACTTCTGGGCCACCTGGTGCGGGCCCTGCATGGCCGAGATGCCAAACGTCGTCGCCGCCTACGCCAAGTACCACGAGAAGGGCTTCGAGATCCTGGGCATCTCGCTGGACAACGGCAACTCCATCTCGAAGATGCCTGAGGTCATGAAGAAGGCCAACATGAACTGGCGCCAGGTGGCCGACGGCAAGGGGTGGAAGGCCGAGGTGGCACAGAAGTTCGTCATCAACAGCATCCCTGCCACCTTCCTGGTGGACGGCACGACGGGCAAGGTGCTGGGCGCCAACCTGCGCGGCGAGGCGCTGGACAAGGCCGTCGAGGCCGCGCTGAAGGGCACCGCCGGAAAGTGACCCTGCGCCGCGCGCGCGGTCTCATGCACGCTCCACGCGGCGGCCCCTTCAATCGGGCCGCCGCGTTTGCGTAGGCTGTGGCGCGGAGGTCCGCATGCTTGCACTGCTCGCTGGCGTCGCGCTGCTGGTCGCTGATCCCGTGCCCGCCGTCAGCACGCAATCGCTGCTGGCCGAGCTGGCCGATCCCCGTGCGATTGCGCGCTTTCCCGATCCGCCCTACAGGCTGCTACAGGCCAGCAGCTACGACCGCGCCAGCACGAGCCCCGGGGACGCGAAGGGCTGGTTCGCAAACGACGACTGGGGCAAGTACCTGCGCACCGAGCGGCGCGAAGGCCGCACCGAGAGCGTCATGATGGATGCACCGGGACCGGGCGCGCTGGTGCGGCTCTGGTCCCCCAACCCCAAGGGCGTCCTGCGCATCTACCTGGATGGAGCCGCGACCCCGGTGCTGGCTGCACCGATGAAGGAGCTGCTCGAGGGGACCAGCCTCTTCGGCGACGCGGCAAAGTGCGGACCCATGGCAGGCACCCGCAGCCGGGGCTGGAATCTCTTCCTGCCGGTTCCCTTTGCCGCACGCTGCGTCATCACTATCGACGAGGGCGACGGCGTCTACTACCAGGCGGACTGGCGCGCCTACGGGCCGGGCGTTCAGGTGACCACCTTCACACCCGCGGACATCC
Source organism: Phycisphaerales bacterium (assembly GCA_044230125.1). GTDB lineage: Bacteria > Planctomycetota > Phycisphaerae > Phycisphaerales > SM1A02 > UBA966. The sequence continues at coordinate 43,377 of JBGARR010000012.1, read as the reverse complement.
CGGCGGAATCCCCGCATGCGGGGGCGCTCGGCGTCGCCGCACCCGTCGGGAACCAGGGACTTGCCGCGCCGATCGCGCCCGGCGAGTCCCGGGTGCTCTTCCAGCAGGAGCAGGGGAGTGCAGCGTGCATCGACCTCGTCGAACTGGCGCTCACCCCGGCGGCCCCCGGTGGGGATCTCTCGACGCTCCTCCTGGAGGCGACCTTCGATGGCGAGCGGTGCGTCTGCTGCCCCATCACGGACCTGCTCTCGATGGCGCGCGGTGCGCAGTGCGCGGATGCGCGCCGGTGGGCCTCCTTTGGCGATGACGGCACGCTGCACGCATCGATCGCCTGGCCCATGCCTTTCCGCGCCGCGGCGCGCGTCACGCTCACCAACATTGGATCCACGGAGGTGCGCGCCGCAAGCGCCGTTCGCACCACTCCCTGGTCCTGGGACGAGCGCTCGATGCACTTCCGCGCACAGTGGCAGCGCGACCCCGCGCTCCACACGCGCCCGATGCGTGACTTTCGCTTCCTGGATGCGACCGGGCGTGGGGTCTACGCGGGCGATTCGCTGCACGTCGTGAACCCCGTCGACGCATGGTGGGGTGAAGGCGACGAGAAGATCTGGGTGGATGGCGAGGCCTTCCCCTCCAGCTTCGGCACCGGCACCGAGGACTACTACGGCTACGGCTGGTGCTTCCAGGCGCCCTTCCGGCACCCGCTGCACAGCCAGACCCTGTGCGACGGCGAGCAGTTCGGCACCAATTGGGGGCGCACCATCGTGGCCCGGCTGCGTGGGCTGGATGGAATCCCCTTCACCAAGGGCATCCGCATGGACATGGAAGTGTGGCACTGGGCGGAGTGCGACATCGCCTACGCGCCCACCGTCTTCTGGTACGGCATCCCCGGCGCCACCGCCACCGCCGGCTGCGACCTGCAGGAGGCGCGCCGCGGGCGCATCGATCCTCCGCCTCCCTTCATGCTGCCCGGCGTGGTCGAGTGCGAGGCGCTGCCGGTCCGCGCGATCTCTTCCGGCACAGCGCGCGAGTCTCAGGGGATGCGCTCCTGGGGCAAGGACTCGTTTTCTGCCGAGCGCCAGCTCTGGGTGCGCGGGAAGGGCATCGGCGATTTCGTTGAGCTGGCAATCCCGGCACCGGGCAGCCATCCGCGCCGCGTCACGCTTTATGCCACGCGCAGCTGGGACTATGGCATCGTGCAGTGCAGCATCAATGGGACGGATGCAGGTTCGCCGCTGGACCTCTTCAGCGGTCAGGTGAACAAGGTGATGCCCACCGGGGCCATCGACCTTGGGATGCACACCCCGGTGGACGGAGTGCTGCTGCTGCGCGTCACGCTGGTAGGGGCGAATCCAAGTGCATCCGGGACGCGCTCCTTCTTCGGGCTGGACGCGGTGAAGATCGAGGCCGCGGCGAAGTAGTGCGCGCCCCGCAAGGAGGCGCGCCCCGGAAGGACACGCACCCCGGCCGGAGCCGGGGTGCGTGTGAACTCTTTCGCCCCGAAGGGCAGGGATTGCTTTGAGCGGTCAGGCGCGGCGGCGGCGGGCACCGACGACGCCCGCGACGCCCAGCAGCGCCAGCGCGCCCGGCGCAGGCACCTCGATGATGAAGTCCTGCTGCGTCTCGTGGATCAGGCCGATGATGTCGGCACCGTTGGTGGTGCCGACGGCGCCCAGCATCGCAGCCAGGTACGCCGCGGCGCTTCCGCTCAGGCCGCTGACCTGGAAGTCGCCGACGCCCAGGTCGCCCAGGCCGATCGCGCCGCCCGAGTAGTCCATCGAGATCTCCCAGATCGCCACCTGGAAGGCCGATGCGATGTCGGCATCGGTGCCGTACTGCGCGCCCGCGGCGTACGCGTAGAGGTCAGCGATCGCGGAGGCGCGGACGGCGCCCATCGGCGCGCTCATCGGGGCCTGCGAAACGGGCACGGCCGCGTAGGTGGCGTTCCCGCCGACGAACTGCGCCAGCTCGCAGCAGAAGCCGATGCGGTTGCCGTCCAGGTTCCCATAGTTGGGGCCGGCGCTGCTGTTGGTCAGCGTCAGGTTCAGCTGCCCGGCGAAGACGCCACCGTTGTAGACGGGCGACGTGACGTTGACATTGGCGCCTGCGCCGACGCCCGTGAAGAGCACATCGACGAAGTCTGCCTGCGCGAGGCTCGAAAGGGCGAGGGTTCCGGCCGAGAGGAGAACGAGGGTACGCATGATTCTCTTTCCCGCAGAGGGGGCTGCGGCTGTTGGTCGCATGGGCGACGCGAAGGGGAGGGAACGGGACAAACGAACAAGCGAAGGAGCTTGTGATCGACAGGCCGTTCAGATGGCGCGACGAAGCGCGACATCGGATGGACCCGTGAAACTCGAATTGACCCTCTTCCCCACGGACCCACGCCGGTGGAACTCACAGCGCGTGTGCTCGACTCTAGCCCCGCTGCGGCCAAGTGCAAGCTGACGGACGCTTCTTTGCGGTTGAATGCGCCTCGATCGGCAGGAATCCGTTGGTTACCGGGGCACGCGGCCCGGTGCCGTGGCCACACCGCCGGCGGCGCCGCAGGTCGCATGCATGCAGTGCATGCTCGCGCATCGCGGACTTGGTCGCTCATCAAACACACAAGGGCCACCCCGGGAGGTGGCCCTTGTGGAGCATTGCATTGATGGGCGATCCCGTTGCGCGGCACGCCGCGCCGCGATCAGTCGCCCAGCTGCACGGCGTCGCGGCCCAGGATGCCGTCGGCAGTCAGCACGTGGAAGCTGGTGCCGTTGACCCCGGCGCACAGCATGTCGTAGGCAGCCTGCTGGTAGTAGCCGTTGCCGCCGTTGACGGCAGTGAGCCAGAGGCCGCACTGGGGGTTGGTGGCCTGGCTGCCCGCCAGCTGTCCCTTGATCAGGTCGTTGCCGCTCTGCACGGCGTTGACCGACATCATCTGGACGTGGCCGTCGAAGAACATCGTGGCCGGCGCGCTGTTGTAGCCCTGGTTGAAGTACCACGGCGTCGGGGTGCCGAAGGCAGGGTTCGTCGACGCGCCCTCGGTGTTCTGCAGCCACTGGTGCTCAAGCATGCGGGTCTTGAGCGAGGGGTAGGTGCAGACGCCGCACGCCGGGCTCTTGAAGCCACCGGGAAGCGTGTTGATGCCGGGTTCCTTCACGGTGCAGCCCGCGTTCGTCCGGGAGAGCACGTCCGAGGCCCACATCGCCGCGGGGCTCCAGCAGTAGGTGGGGAACTCGATGTTGTTGTTGACGTAGTTGAACTCGACGGGCTGCGAGAAATACTGCTGGATGTTCTCCAACGTGAAGCGGTCCTTCGGCGCCCAGAAGACCGGGTCGTAGTACTTCCCGTTCACGTAGGTGTTGAACGCCTTGACGTTCGGCATGCGCCACGCGCCGAAGAAGTCCGCCGCACCGTAGTTGGCGGCGATGTAGGTGGTGAAGTTGCCGCAATTGCCGGGCCAGCCCGCGCAGCGCGAGGCGCTGCCGGCGATCCAGTAGCCCCAGAGGCCGCCAGCGTTGTCCCAGCCCAGGATCTGCTGCGGGATGCAGATCTTGGCGACATATGCGCCACAGGCGCCGATCCAGCCCTGGCCGTACTGGCCCATTTCGTCGGGCACCGCCGTGAACTGGCGGTCACCGTAGTCAGCGCCGTACGAGGCGTTGGCGACGACGAGGTTTCGCAGATTGCCCATGCTCTGCGTGACGAGCGCAGCTTCGCGCGCCTTGCCGATAGCCGGCAGCAGGATCGCGATGAGCAGCGCGATGATGGCGACCACCACCAGCAGCTCGACGATCGTGAAGCCCTTCTTCAGACGGTTCATGCCGTCCACCTTTCTGCGGCCCCGCGGGGCCGGTTGCGACCCGGATGGGCCGATGTTCAGGTTTCAGCCGAGATGTGACCCTTGTCGCAGCAGCGATGCGTGCGCACCGACTGCGACGTGGGCAGGCTGGCCCCAAACAGATTTGCGGGTCACTGGCGGCTGACCCATAACGCCGTCGGTGTCGCGCACGTTCGGAGCTCCGGAAGCCTCCGTCGCCGTGCGCGTTTCACCGGTCCAGCTATACGAGTGCAGCTGCACCGCTGGATGCGCCATCGGCCCAATTTCGTCCGCAGTTAGGATCTGGAGAACCCGCCGCTGGTCGGTCGCTGCGCCACTGGACCCGGCACGCTGCACCAAAACTCGGGGAGACGCCCATGATCGCCGCTGATTCCCTCCGCCGCCCCTGCCGCCTTGCAATCTTTGCCCTCGCGCTGATTGCTTCGCTCCTTCCCGCGACCGTCGCGCGCGCGCAGGGAACCTACGGGCAGCTGCCCGACCCAATCTCCTCCGCCGAGCTCTCCAGGCTGCTGACGCGGTATGTGCATCCCACCCAGGCGCAGGGGGTTTCGGTCGAGGCGCTGCACGACGCATACCGCGAGCGCTTCCGCGCATTGCGCGAGGGCGACATTGAGCGCTTCCTGGTCCGGACGCGGCAGATGCAGGGGGGCACGATGCCCAGCAAGGAGCAGGTGGAGGAGTTCACCAGAGGCTACGAACGGATCGCCCGCCAGATCGCCGAGGTGGACGAGGCCCTCTTCGACGCCGTGGCCGCACTCATGGGAGAGGAGCGCGTTGTTGCGGTCAAGCGCGCCAACGATGCGCGCGCCCGTGATCGAAACTCCAGCGGGCTGATGCGCGGGATGGTGGCCGCAGGCCCCGCCCCCGACCTCTCGGCGATCGTGCTCGATTCGAAGCCCTCCGCCAGCCAGGTGCAGTCGCTGGAACCACTGCTGGTGCCCTATGAGCAGCGCATGACCGCCGCCACCAAGGAGCTGGGCGTTCTGAGCGTACGCATGTTCCGCGAGATGTTCGAGGCGATGGAGAAGGCGGGCCTGGGCAACCTGTCGCAGGAGGACCTGATGGAGGATCCCGAGAAGGCGCAGGAGACGATGCAGAAGATCCAGGCGGCCATGCAGCAGGCGGGCGAACGGGCGCAGGCAAAGGCGAAGGAGATTGTGGAGCTGAACAACAAGACCTATCGCGCCATCGCGGCGCAGCTGACCGGCACCGCGCGGCGGCAGCTGCGTGCGCGCTACCTGTCGCTTGCGTACCCCGAGGTCGCGACCGATCCGGTCGGCGCCGAGCTTCTCTTCCTCCGCGCGCTGCGCGTCAAATCGCTGGACGCGGCAGGCCGCGAGCAGGTCCAGGGCGCCTATGAGCGCTGGCAGGCGGCCGATGATCCGCTGGCGGAACAGTTGATCAAGCTCGCCGACGAAGCGCGCGCCGGCGTGGGCATGATGGCGCTCAGCGGGGATGCCGACGAAGACTCCGAAAAAGTTGCCGAGAAGATCGCAGAGCTGACGGCCAAACGCACGGAAGTAGGAACGGAGGCAATGAAACCCATCGCTGCACTGCTGGGCGACGAACGCTTGCAGAAGCTGTTGGCCAGGGGCGCGGGCGGCCTGCCGGACGCCTTTGATGAAACAGGCGATCCCGAGGCGGATGCTGGAGCGCAGGCCGCGGCGTCGGGTGCCGGCGCCGCCATCGACGAGGACCTGCGGGTCGCCGCGCTCGCGGCCGGTGCGGAGCGGCAGGCGATCGGTGTCGAGCTGGTGGCGTGGATCGCCGCGCAACTGGCGCTTGACCAATCACGCGCGGTGGTGCTGGATTCGATGCAGTCGGATTACCTTGGCCGGTGGGAAGAGCAGGTGCGCCCCATCGAGGCGCGCATCGAACAGGCGCGCGGCAGCCAGTTCACCGCGGACGCCACTGGCGCGCGGGTCGATGGCGCGGCGACCGCATCGCTCTATGAGGCACGCAAGGCACACGCCTCGAAGGCGGCAGAGCTGGATGCGGCGTTCTTCCAGGACCTGGGCCACGCGCTGGGCGAGGCAGCGGGCCCGACGCTGCGGATGGCCAGGCTCGAGCGCGCGCTCGAGGGCGCGGGCGGGACGGAAGCCCAGGGCTCGGCGATGATGATGAGGACGCCCGCACTGCCGGTGAACTTCATGCAGGTGCTTCGCGAGTCAGGGCTCCCGCCAGAGGAGCTCTCAAAGGCCAGGCTGGCGATTGACGCGCAGGTCGAACCGCTGCTCAAGCTCTGCCTTGAGTCGGCGTTGCAGGAACTTGACTTCGAGCGCGAACTGCTCGACCTTGGGCAGCGCACCTCGCAGCTGTACCAGAACAACGAAGCCGCTCCCGACATGGCGAAGATGCAGCAGCTGACGGCATCGATGGCGGCGGTCCAGCAGCGCCAGTCGGAGTCGGCGGCGCGGCGCAGCGAGGCGGTGCTGGCGGCCTGGAAGTCGGTGCTGCAATCGGTGGGGGATGGGCAGCGGGATGCGCTGACGCTTGCCTACGACGAGCGCGCCTTTCCTTCCGTCTTCAAGGACCCGCGTTGCGCCACGCCGTACATCCAGAAGGCGCGCCGGCTGGGCGACCTGACGTCGGAGCAGCAGCTCCAGTTGAAGGCGCTTGATGAGCGTTACCGTGCCGAGCACGTCGGGCTCTGCCGCAAGATGGTCCCCAAGGCGGACCCTGCCAAGGTGCCCGCGAAGCCGGAGGAGCAGCAGCAGTATTGGCAGCAGCAGATGGAGGCGGTGAATGCCTGCGAGAAGATCCGCTTCGATCGGGACGAAGGAAGCCAGCGTGCCATCAGCCAGTTGCGCCGCATCCTGACCGAGGGCCAGCAGCTTCGCCTGCCGGGACTGGAGGGGTACGAGCGGGCCGCTGCGAAGGAAGCGCAAGAACTGGGTGAGCTGGCCGAGTGAATTTTGCCGGCGGACTTGCAGGGGCAATGCCCGGGGCCGAGGCCCTTGGGAGGCTGCAAGAGGCCTCCCGCGACCCCCGATAGGCAGCAGAAGGGGGTGTTTGGCACCTGTGCGGACACGGGAGAGAGGTCCCGCGGGGGGCCCTCGAGATGGCAGAAACCCGAAATCTGCACGGGAGACGCCGTTTTCAGAATTTTTGCTTCCCAGCGCTTGACCCGCCTCGGATCCGGGGCATTCTCCCCGCGGAGGAAGTGAACTGGGCTCGGTGGCAATGCCACTGTGGTGCCCGGTTCGTCGCGTCCCGATCTCTGGGATCGCAACCCTCCGCCCCACAGCGCAGTGCCAGGCCCCCCGCGATGCGCGGTGCGCCGCTCCGAGGTGAAGCGTCCTTTCCCGCCGCTTTCGTGGGCGGTTTCGGTTTTCTTTTCTTTCCCCTTTCTCGGAGTTTCAACGATGAAGAGCACCCTCCTGATCGCGTCCGTCGGCCTCGTTGCGGGCATCGCTGCCTGCGCGAACGCCACCGTCATTGTCAACCAGCCCAATGACACCGGCAATGGCTACACCTCCCAGAACTTCACCGACTACACGGCCTATTCCGGGACGTGCTTCGATGACTTCACCCTCAACTCGACCTGGGACCTGACCTCGCTGACCATCTACGGCGTCGACAACGGCAACTCGGCCTTCAATGTCGCCGTCAGCGCCTGGATCGGCACCACCGCCGGCTGGCACACGGGCACGATGGTCTCGGGCGTGCAGGTTGGCAACGACCTGGTCTTCAACCTGACGGGCATCACCCTCGGCGCGGGCACCTACTGGGTCTCCGCTGAAGTCGAGCGTCCCTTCGCGGGCGGCGGCCAGTGGTACTGGGGCACTTCCAGCTCCACGAACGGCAGCACCGGCCTCTACCAGAATCCGGGTGGTGGCTTCGGCGTCGGCACCGGCGTGGTTTCCAACGGCGCCTTCGGCACCGCCAGCGACATGGCCTTCTCCCTCGAGGGTGACAAGGTCCCGGCTCCCGGCGCCATCGCGCTGATCGGTCTCGCCGGCCTGATGGGTCGTCGTCGCCGCTGATCGGCTCGGCAACGCATGCAATCTCCCGCGACGCCCGCGCATCATGCGCGGGCGTCGCGCTTTTTCCGTCCGCGCACGCCGGATATCGGGCGCCGGAGCTCGACATCACCCGGGGTGTATTCGAACTTCACTGTCACGCGCCAGCGCCACCAGCCCCGCGCAGCAGCCACGCGCGTGGCTGGCGGGCGGTGCGCCAGGCACCCCAATCCCGCGCAGGAGCTCCTCATGTTCAAGTCAGCACACGTTCGGCCAATGCTGGTCGCCGCAATGATCGGAAGCCTCCTCTCGGCGCATGTGGCCCTCGCCGCGCCGCCCGGGAACTGGGGTCAGCCAACCGGCGGCAGCAACGGCGCGATGCCGGTCATGCAGGTCGACCCAGAGGTCAGTTCCGGATCAGTCGACGTGCTGACCAGCGCCAACGCCCAGAACGTGGGCGGCATCGGGGCCGAGGTGGTGATGTGGAACAGCGAGATCACCGGCCCATGGGGGACCAGCGTCTCCGATGCCACGGTCGAGGACGCCTCGGGAAGCCTGGGCGTGCACCTCGAGACGCGTCGATCGGCGGTGGCGGTGCAGTTCACCACCACCAGCAACACGGTGGGATTTGCATGGGGCATACGTTCCTTCGCGCTGGTCAAGACCAAGGGCTCCGTCGGTGTCGCCACGCACCAGGTGGCGCGCATCCGCCTCTGCGGAAAGACGGACACGCTTCCCGAGGCCATCGTTGCGGCCAATTCGGCGGCCAGCTTCTACTCCGCGCTGCCCGCCCCCGGGCAGGCGCCCGCGCCGCCGTCGACGCTCTCGCCCCCGACGGGCGGCACCTGGGCCGCGTACTGGAACTGCGTCAGCACGTGCTTCGGACAGGCGCACCCCGCGGCGCTGCAGACGATGGTCGACTGCTTCTCCGGGTTGGGTTACGGCGTCACCGTCGGCATTGGCCACTGCTTGCTGGACTGCCTGGGAGTGCCTCCGTGCGTCCAAGCGTGCCTGGCGATCCTGGGACCGGCCGCACTGGCCGTCGCGGGCGCCTGCATCGCGGGATACCTGGCCATGTGCACCGACATCGCCGCGCGCTGTGCGTGGGAATGCTGGTGAAGCCGGTACGCTGCGCCCAGCAGGAGGCGCGCACTTGACCTACGGAGCCATCGGCCTGGTGTTGCTGGTCATGTTCTCGCCCTTGCTTGCCTGGAGCTGGCATGCGCAGGCAGGCAAGGGCGCGGTTCGCGCACCGCGCGGCATCACGCGCGCCCGGGCCATGCTGCTGCTGGGCGGCGTGCTGGTGGCCTTCCTGCTCATCAAGCACCAGTTCAACTGAAGGCGCGCGGGCAGGCGCAGTTCAGCGGTACGCCGGCCACGCCATGCCCGCCAGCTGCGCTTCGTAGTTCTTCCAGCGTCCGACAGCGGTGGTGTAGAGGGGCTGGTTCACCTGGTCGTAGCTGAGCGTGCGCACGGTGCGCCGCACCGCGTGGAAGCTGGTGACCGCCTCGTCCCACGGCAGGCCGACGAACTCGATCACGGAACGGAGGGCGGGTGCACCGGCGTGCACCAGGTCTTCGTACTTCAGGTGGAGGACCGGGGCGTCCAGCACCGACTTCCAGTGCTGCATGAGCCGCTCTGATTCCGACCAGGCGTGCGCAGCCCACTCGGGCCGCGAAGTCCACGGTTTGCGCGTCATGTCGAAGCCGCCAAGCACGCAGGAGATGGCGACATCGCGCGGGTCGCGCTGGATGTGCACGATGCGCGTCGACGGGAAGAGCAGCGACAGGTGCCCCGCCATGCGGTCGTTCAGCAGCGACTTGTTGGCGATGCGGCTGGCGCCCGGATGTCGGGCGCGGATCTCGGCCAGGTACTCGCGCGCCATCTGCGAATAGCGCCGTTCGCCGAAGGCACGCCCGGCGCCTGAAGCCGGGTCTGCGAACACCAGCGCGGCGTCCGCCTCGGCGGCGAAGGGCTCGATGATGTGAAACTCGCCGACGCCCTCACCAAGGGGATGCGCCGCGATGATCTGTTCAAGCAGGGTCGTGCCGCTGCGTGGCATGCCCGCGATGAAGACCGGCGTGGGGTCGAGCTCCTGGGAGCGCGCGGCGTTGCGCAGGCGCTCGCGAGTCCAATAGGCGATCATCGCGTCGGTGGCACGGGAGTATGCGGCGGGGTCGAAGGTACCGCGCTCCTCCGCCAGGGCCAGCTGCGCGGTCTCCCATGCGCCCGAGTAGTCCCCGGCGCGGTCGCAGGCCTTCACGCGCAGGTGCAGCGTCATGCGGCGCTGCTTGAAGCCCCGCGGGATCACGCGCAGCAGGTCGTCGATGGCGGCGATCGCCTCGGTGAACTTTCGCTCGTGAATGAGCAGCTTGGCGTGCTCGAAGTTGCATTTCGGCGTCGGCGGCTTGCCGGCGGACTTCAGCACGGCGACGGCCGCATCGAGCGCCGCGCGTGACTCGGCGGTCCGCCCCGCCTCCTCCAGCGCCGCGACCGCGCTCAGGCGGGCGTCCAGCATCTGCGGGTTCATCCGGGCGGCAAGCGCAAAATCGGCCAGCGCCTCGTCGGTCCGGCTGAGCCCCCGGAAGGCTTCGCCGCGCAGGAAGACCAGCTCATCATTCATGCCCGACGCAGCGGCGCGCGCGCAGACCGCCAGCGCCTGTGCGTAGCGGCTGAGGCCCAGGTTCGCCTTGGCGGCCAGTGCGATCAGGTCTGGGTCACGGGGGTCGATGCGCAGCAGCGGCTCAACCTCCGCCCGCACCAGCTCGTGCTGCTGTGCATCCAGGAGCCCGCGCAGGCGCTGCACACGGCTGGCCCGGCGGCCCGGCGCGGCGCCTCCGGGGGCTTTGGGGGATCGGTCGCCGGGCGGCTTCATTGGCGTGGGATGCTAGCAGCGGCTCGTCGCCGGCCCCGGCGCCGCGTACCGCAATTCCGCGGGCACCACGCGCGCAGCGGGGTACAGTGAAGTGCGATCGCAACGCCGGAACTCCGGCAGGGGTGAATCGGCATGATGACGACGGCACATGTTTGGACGACGGTCTTCATTCACGTCGGGGTCATCCTGGCGGCCGTGGCCTATTTCGTGGTGGGTGCGGCGATGCTGCCCGCGCTGACGCAGCGCGGCGCGGCACGGCTGGCGGCGCGGCCCTGGCGAACCATCCTGATCGGCGTCGCGGCGAGCGTGCCCTTCGTGGTGGGCTCGCTGGTGCTGATGCAGCTGGGCGGGCCGACCGCGGGGATCGGCGCCATCATCGGGCTGACGTGGATCCTGGCGGGGCTGATCGGCGGCGCGGCGGTGGCGCGGCACGTCGGGCAGATGGGCGACGATTGGCGGCGCGTGGCGCGCGGCGGAACCGTGCTGGCGCTGACGTGGGTGCTGCCGCTCATCGGCTGGCTCTTCATGCTGCCCCTGACGCTGTCCACCGGCGTCGGATGCCTCATCGTCGGGATGCGCCGGGATCCTGCGGCGGCGCCGGGTGCGCTCCCCCCTGTGGCGACGGAATCCTGCGATGCACTCCCGTCGTGACTTCGTCCTGCGGATGGGCGGGCTGGGCCTCGCCGGGCTGTCGATCGGACTGGCCGGCTGCGACGAAGCCAGCGAGCGGCTGGGCGCGCTGCTTGCCCCCGAAACCGTGGCGCCCGCGCGCCCGCCTGCCAGCGGTGAGATCGACGCCACCGCGCACCTGATGAACCGCCTGACCTGGGGCGCGCGCCCCGGCGACCGGGCGCGCATCGAGGAGATGGGGGCCGCCGCCTTCGTGCGCCAGCAGCTGGAACCCGAATCCATCGACGACCGCCGCTGCCAGTGGCGCGTGGACGAGATCGAGTCGCTGCAAATACCACGCGGCGAGCTGTACGAGGTGTCGCCCGAGCAGCTGGTGCAGGACCTCTCGCGCGCACGGCTGCTGCGCGCGCTGCATTCGCACCGGCAGCTGGAGGAGCTGATGGTCGAGGTGTGGACCGACCACTTCAACATCGGCTTCGCCAAGGGGGAGTGCCGGTGGATGAAGATCGCCGACGATCGCGAAACGATCCGCCCGCACGCGATGGGCCGCTTCCGCGACCTGGTGCGCGCCAGCCTGACCAGCCCGGCGATGCTCATCTCGCTGGACGGCCTGGACAACCGGGTGATGCATCCTGACGATCACCCCAACGAGAACCACGCACGCGAACTGCTGGAGCTGCACACGCTGGGCGTCGATGGCGGCTACACGCAGCGCGACGTGATGGAAACGGCGCGCTGCCTGAGCGGCTGGACCTTCACGCATGACTGGCGGAAGTTCTTCACCGCACGGGTGGCATTCGACGGCGCGCGGCACGATGGCGGCGCGAAGGAGCTGCTGGGAGTGAAGATTCCGGCGGGGGGCGGCGCCGACGACCTGGAGCGCGTGCTCGAGATCACCTGCGCGCACCCTGCGACGGCGCGGCACGTGGCGCGCCGGCTCTGCCGCACCTTCGTGGCGGACCCTGCGCCGGAGCAGGCCGTGGCGCTGGTGGCGGAGGCGCTGCGTGCCAACGACGGCGCGCTCAGGCCCGCGCTCGGCGCGCTCTTTGACTCAGCGCACTTCCAGGAGGCGCGTGGCACGTTGCTGAAGCGGCCGATGCATTTCGTGGTCTCGGCGATGCGCGCGCTGGACGCCCGGAGCGATTGCGGCCCCGCGCTGGTGGAGCACCTGGAGCGCATGGGCCACGCGCCCTTTCAGTGCCCCACTCCCAAGGGGTATCCCGCCGAATCGGCGCCGTGGCTGGGCACGCTGCTGTGGCGCTGGACGCTGGCGATGGAGATGGTGCGGGGCGGCGTGCCCGGCACGCGCATCGACGCGGCGGCGTTGCGCGAGCGCTTCGGCGGCGAGGCGGCGCTCATCGCGCACCTTCTCGGGCGTCTGCCCACCGAGGTGGAGCGCGAAGCCATCGGCGACGGCGACGGGGCCATCGCGCTGGCGCTGGCGGCGCCTGCATTCCAGTGGCACTGAACGCACCAACGATGCACATCACCCGTCACGACCTGCTGGACCCGCAGCGCAGCGACGACCGCACGCTGGTGGTCATCTTCCTGCGCGGTGGCGCCGATGGGCTGACGCTGGTGCCCGCCATCGGGCTGGACGAGTACCACCGCGCGCGGCCGACGATCCGCGTGCGCGCCGAGGATGCGCTGGTCTTGGACGCCGCGCGCCAGGACGCGCGCTTCGGGCTGCACCCGGCGCTTGCGCCGTTCCTGCCGCTGGTGAACGAGGGGCAAATGGCCATCGTGCATGGCGCGGGGAGCGACGACACGACGCGTTCGCACTTCGAGGCGCAGGACCGGATGGAGCATGGCGGCGAGCGCGGCGGCGGCTGGCTGGGGCGCTACCTGAGCGCGCGCGGCCCGCAGCAGACGGCCCTTGCGGCGGTGGCGATCGGCACCACGCGCCCCGAGTCGCTGCGCGGCGCTCCGGGCGGGGCGGTGATCCGCACCGTGCGCGACTTTGGCTTCGAGGCGGACGCAGCGACGGTCGAGCGGCTGGCGCGCCTCTACGGGAGCGACACCACTGCATTGGGTGCCGCGGGGCGCGCCACCCTGGATGCGGTGCGATCGCTGCGCGCGCTGCGTGCGGACAAGAGCGCGCCTGAGTTTGGCGCGCGCTATCCCGACAGCTCCTTCGGCCGCGGCATGCGCGAGATCGCGCGGCTGGTGAAGGCGGACCTTGGCATGGTGGCCACCACCATCGACATGGTGGGGGGCGGACTGGGGTGGGACACCCACTTCATCCAGGCGCAGGCGATCTCTGCATTGATGAGCGAACTGGCCGAGGGGATCGCCGCCTTCTGGACAGACCTTGGGGGCGCGCGCAGCCGCGTCACCGTGGTGTGCATGACCGAGTTCGGCCGCCGCGTGCAGGAGAACACCAGCCTCGGCACCGATCACGGCTCTGGTTCGGCGATGTTCCTGCTTGACCAGGCGCTGCCCGCGGGAGCATTGATCAAGCCGGGCGCGGTGCATGCGGGATGGGACAGCCTGGATCCCGGCTCCCTGCTGGGGCCGGGCGATGTCCCGGTCACCACGGACTATCGCGATGTGCTGGCGCCGATCCTGCGGCGGCACTCGCCGGGCATTGACCTGGCGACGGTCTTTCCCGAACGGCAGGGATAAGGGCGCGATGCGTCACGCACTTCGCGCTCATGCGCTGTGACGCCTGGCGCACTCGACGGTGGTTCGATGCGAATCAGGAGAGCGGCGCGCGATCCAAGCACCACGCCCGGCGGACGCAGCCGACCCACGCGCCCGCGCAGACGACAGCCACGCCGATGAGCACGCCCAGGTATGCGCTGATCGCGCACGCGCCCGCCGTGTACGGCACGGTCGCCTTCATTTCGGCACCGACCAGGTGCACTGCCACGGGCAGCACGAAGGCCAGCAGCGCCACGGAGAGCGCGATCCACCGCAGGCGATGGACGATCGCGCGCGCAGGCAGGCGGCTGCGCTGCCACCGGCCGCCAAGCGATGGGACGGGCACGCCTAGCCAGTGGCAGCAGGCGGCGGCGAGGGGCAGCGCGATCAGCATTCCGGCCGCCAGCGAGAGACCCATCGGCAGCATGGTCCAGCGTGTGGGCTGGACTGCGTCGATGCCTGTCAGGAGCGACTGGATCGCGGCGGCCTGCACCCAGGACCCGGGCACCCGCCGGCCGCTCAGGTCCACGAAGTCCTTCGCGTCGTAGTTGGCCAGCAGCACCACGCGATCGCGCACGTTGGGAAGGACCAGCGCCCCTTCGGGCGACGCCAGGGAGAGGACATCGTGGTCGATCGCCGCAACCGCTTCGTCGCTGGGCACGCCAATGGGGTAGATCCCCACCATGTCCAGTTCGTCGACCCCCTCCATCTTCTGGACGCCGCCAATCTCCCTCCCCGGCTGCACCAGAAAGAGCCCCGAGGAGACTCCGAGCGCGGGACCGCCCAGGAAGCGGACGCGCCCCTCCAGGGAGTCCACCTGCACACGGAGAGGCTGCCCCTGTGGCGATTTCCGGCCCAGGGCCCCAGCCACTGCGGCGACGGACAGTGGCAGGCGAACCTCGGCGTTCTGCCGGTAGGGCAAGGGCAGTGCGTTCCCGCAGAGATAGAACTCGGCCAGGTTGTAGCAGCCCCAGAGTGCTCCCGCCTCCGCCAGCCCCGCGATCATCGGCGCGTCTGCGCGCTGTTCCGGATGCCCGGGCGCATAGTCCTGGACGCTGACGATGACGGGAACTCGCTCGGGGCCATGCACTGCGGCGTCCACGGCTTCCAGAATCACCTTGTTCAGCTCTGGCTCGGCGCGCTGCGGGAGGGCGATGTCCAGTGCGATGGCATCCGGCCGCTCGGCGGCCAGCCGCCGGATGATCCGCGCCCACACCAGTCGCTTGGTCGCGGGCGAGTCCGCCTCGACGCCCACGATGCCCAGCCGCTGCGCCAGCCGCGCGATGCCGTCGGGAGTCTTCTCGCGCAGCAGCAGCACGCGCGAGAGATCGGCGGGCGCCGTCGGGGCCATGACCATCGCGGGGCTGCATCCAGTCGCGATCGCCTGGTTGGTGAGCGCCCACGATGCCAACGTCCCCAGCAGTGCCAGGCAGGCGAAGACCAGGGGAATGCGGCTGCGCAGGGTGCCGCGGCGCCGCGCGTCCCCGCCGGCGCCGGTGCGCGCTGCAGGCCAGACCCAGCCCTCGATCCAGCGTGTCCCGCGTTCCTTCAGCGGTGGCTGGTACTCCAGGAGCGCTTCACGCAGCTCCGCGGCGCTGCCGTAGCGGTCGCGCGGCTCGGGCCGCGTGCCATGCTCGATGATCTGGTCCAGCGCTGGATCGGCAAGGCCAAGCGAGTCCCGCAGCGGCTGCGGCTGCCACGGGCCGGGGCGCGCACCGGGCGGCCGCCGCACCGCCGCCGGGCCGCCGATCAGCTCTGCGCACTCCTTGGCAAGCGAATAGACATCGGCGCGGGGCGTGATGGCGGCGGGATCGCCATTTTCCACCTCGGGAGCGGCGCGGTGGCGCGTGTACATCGATCCGCGCGGGTCCAGCTGCTGCGCGGAACGGGTGCCCCCGAAATCCGTCACCTTGACCACCGGGCGGCCCAGGCGCTCGATGACCAGCATGTTGTCCGACTTCAGGTCGCAGTGCGGGGTGCCGTGGCTGTGCATCCACGCCACTCCCTCGACCGCTTGCAGCAGCAGCTGCACGCGCGCGGGCTTGTCCAGCCCCACGTCGTCGGCGTACCGGATCAGGCCACGTGCGCCATCCAGCCACTCCATGACCAGCGCATCGGTGGTGCCGCCGTGGGGCCACCTGGCCAGCGCGCGCGGGAAGAAGCGCACCACGTTCTCGTGCGTCGGGAAGGCGCGAGAGAGGGCGCACTCGTGCGTCCAGCGCTCCGCGGCCTGCGGGCTGCCCGTCTCAGGCCGGGGCACCTTGATGGCCACTAGGATCGAGTCGCTGTTGAGCGCGCGATAGACGCGGCCGAAGCCACCTGCCAGGTACGGGGGCAGCGGAGGCGTCATCACCAGCTCGAAGCCGGGAATGGCGGGGTGATCGGATGGGAAGGGGGCAGGCGCGCGCGCACCGCTTCCGGCTGGCCCGCTGCCTGCCGCGCCGCCGAGCTCGGTGGCGTCAGGATCGTCTTCGTGGTGCTGCGGCATGGTGCTGCGGCAAGGGGCCTGGCGGCAGGGGCGCTTGCAGGGCGGTCACGGGAAGTAGTGGCAGATCGACCGTTCGATCGCCTCACGCACCTTGGTCGCGAAGTTGGGGTAGCTGCCTTGGTAGGCGTCGATGTGCGCCTGCTGCGCGCCCGCGGGAAGCGTGTGATTCGGCAGTTCCAGGTAGTTCATCTCGGCGGTGATCGATGCGCCGACGACGGCCGGTGCGTTCCAGACCTCGATCGGCCCGCTTCCCCGCACGAAGATGATCCAGCTGGTGGGCGTGGCGTAGCCGTTGTCACGCATCACCAGCCAGTGCGTCCCCACCGAACCGGCACGGACGGTTCCGATGTGCACCACAACGGGCACCGGCGCAGCGACCTGCGCGGGAGCCGCCGGGACCGAGTAGCTCTGGGAGACGATGTAGAGCCAACCAGAGTCCAGCGTGAAAGGGCCCGGCGCCGACGTCGGCAGGTTCCCGGAGCCGTCCATCAACTCACCGTTCCACTCGGTCCACACCTTTCGGCTGCCGATCGGCGTCTTTGCGGTCTTGGCATTCGTGATGAGCTTGCTGGTCCCGCTGGGTGCGACCACCTCGGGGTTTGCCGGCACGGATCGTGCGCTCAGCGCTTGCACTTGCATCGGCTGCGAATCGGCGTCGTTCTTCATGTGATCTCCGGAGAGCGCGCCGCGCCCCACGCGCAGCGTCCGCGGCAGCAGCATACTTGGCGCTGGCCGGCAGCCACTCGTCCGGTTGCCCGACGTCAGGGGCAGGGGCCCCAGCCAGCCAGCAGCATTCCCAGGTCCGCTCCGTTGACGTTGCCGTTGCCGTCCAGGTCCGCCGTGGCGTCGGCACTGCCCCACGCGGCCAGCAGCATCCCCAGGTCGGCGCCATTCACGATGCCATCGTGGTTGAGGTCGGCGGGGCAGGCGGTCGGGTCGGGCGTGGCCACCATGTTGGTGAGCGTGATCGCGTCCTGGCTGAAGCCATAGAGCGCAACCGAGCCCGTGCCACCCGCATAGTTCGGATCTGTCACGTCAAAGAGGGGCGCACCGTCGCGGGTGACCACGATGCGACCGGGCGAGAGAGCAAGCTCGAAGTGGTAGGTCGTCCCGGCGGTCCACCCACCGCCTGCGGGACCGGCGATCGTCGAGACGCCGATGCCATCCGTGCCGCCCCAGAGGCCGTCCCAGGTGTAGGCACCGTCGATGCGCTTGATCTTCAGCCCTTGCTCCGCGACGTCGTCGTTGATCAGGACGGTGTCACCCCAATTGAAGGCCTGATTGCTCTTCTTCCAGTCCAGCAGGTAGGAGTGCGCGCCATCCAGGTAGGAGAACCCGAAGCCGATGAGGTCGTCATCCGAGGTGCCCGCGGCGACTTGTAGGTCGAACGAGACGGTCACCGTCTCGGCCAGGATGAAGTCGCTGACCACCCATCCAGGATGCACTGATGCGCTGCCCACCTGCTCGTCCAGGCGCACGCTCGTGGCCGTGGGGTTCGAGGAGTTCCAGTCGTTGTCCGGGTCAAAGAGCGTCCAGCCCGTCAGGTCCAGCGGCGGCCCGGCGAAGACTGACGCGGTGCAGGCCGACGCGGCGAGGAGCGCCGCCAGGGCTGCGCTGCAGCAGCGGACTCGAGTGGAATCGTGGCGTACCCGTGCATGGACGAAGGAGTGCTTCATGGTGCCCTGTTCAGTGTGGTGTTTCGAAGAACGAATCCCGGACGCAGCCACATGGTACGAGGCAGTGTCGACGGCACGAAACGGGCGGAAAGTGCCGCGGTCAGGGAGCTTTCAGCGCTTCCTGTGTGAAGCGGAGCACCCAGGCGCGGTCGCCCGCCTGCTCGCCTGCCAGGATCGCGCGGCGGTAGAGCTCTAGCGCATCTTTCCCGAGGCCGAGCTTTCGCGACGCGTCGCCCGCGGCCACCAGCGCTTCGGCGGCGCGCGCACGCAGCGCCGCGTCCTCCATGCAGCGCGTCACGAGCGATTGCGCGGCGATCCGACTGAGCGCTGGGACCCCGCTGGCGCGCTTGGCCGCGGCGATCATCGCATCCACCCATGCACCGCGCTCGGCAGGCGACGCGCGGGTCCACCACCCCGTCGCGGCGGAGTGCTTGCCTGCCAGGACGGACTGCAGCATCGGAAGGGGGAAGTCGCCGATGGGGCGGCTCGTCCCCGCGTAGATCAGGGTGAGGCGGCCCAGCAGTTCCTCCCAGGCGCCCTTGTCATCGTTGGCGGCCTCGGCCCCCAGCCCAGCCGCAGTGCGCCCGGCCAGGAACGCCGCTTGAAGGTCCTGGTTCCAGCGCACGCGCTGCGCAAGCGGCAGTGCCTGCCATGCCGGGGCCTGCTCCAGCTGCGCCGAGAGATCCAGCGCCATCTGCGGAGCCAGCGCCGCCAGCGCCTGCATCGCGCCGAGCGCCAAGTCGCGCGCTTCGTCGATGCTGATGCCGGGGTCTGCGACCGCTTCGGTCACTGCCTGGCGCCACAGCGCAAAGTTGGCGGGGCAGGAGTCGGCGGCATCCACCAGCGCCGCGCGCCGCGGCCGGCCTGCGGAAAGGCCATCCGTCGCCAGCTGCGCCGCGTGGAAGCTCTGCACGAACGCGGGCGATGCGGCGACAGCCTGATACAGCGGCAACGCGCATCCGCGGCTGGTGAAGCCGGGCCACAGCCCGTGCAGGTTGCTGAACGCGAATGCATCAGGCCCACAGTTGCCCGTCTGCCACTGGCCGTTGGTCTGCTTCCAGGACATGGCGCAGTGGCCCTCCTGGCCGACGGGCTGCGCGGGCACGCCGTAAGCGCGCGCGGCAAAGCTGCCGAACTTGGCCACCGCACCGCAGACGCCGCCGTACTCCAGGATCACCGCGGGCGTCCATCGCTTGCCGTCGTAGTAGGGCTTTCCCTCCTGGACGCTGTGCCCGTTCTTCGGGTTGCGGTCCTGGTACTTCACCAGCCACATGGCGTCGCTGATCTTGTCCTGCGTGCGAAGCTCCGGCTTGGGCAGCGTGGTGTGGTACCACGCCACATCCTGGTCGTAGAGGGGGATGTCAACGACGCGCCGCAGCTCCCAGACCGAGAGCTGGTCGAAGCAGGGGAAAAGGGTGCCTGCGGCGTGCGCATCGCGATAGAAGGCGTAGCGCTTCACGGGGTCGATGGTGGCAGCGGAAGTGTCGCCCCACTCACTCCACGGGAGCACCGGCACGCCATGCTCCAGCGCAGTGGCGATCGCCAGGCGCTGCAGCAGGCCGCTGCGGCTGGCGGGGTCCAGGGCGTCGATGCGTTGCCACACCAGCAGGCATGCACCCGGGTTTGCCGGCGCTGGCGGTGCGGTGGTGAATGCATCCAGCGCCGCTTGGTCCTGCCAGAGGCGCGCCAGGAACTCGGCGCCAGCCTGGGTGGACTGCAGCTCGGCAAGCGCGGCTGCGCCCACCATGTCGGCCAGGCGCGCCTGTGCGGCAGCCAGCGCGATCTCGGGGCGCTGCAGGAGCGCGGCGCGCCCAGCGGGGGTCTTGGCCTGCGCGCGTGCCGCCCGGAGGGCGTGGTGCGGTGCCTGCACGTCGACGGCTGGCGGCACGGGAGCGGCGCTCGCGCTGGCAAGCAGCAGCGCGGCGACGAGGTGAAGCCGTAGGGAGCGCATCATGTTCCGCGCACCGCCACACGGCTCAGGTGAAAGCACTCCTTGTTCGTCATCTGGATCCGCACGTAGCGGCCCGTCGGTGGCTTCCCCTGCACCTTGGGGACCTCGATCGTCCACTGCGCCTTGCCTCCCGGTGCGTCTGCCACCTTCGTCCAGTCGGTGCCGTTCTCCGAGACGCTGACCTCAAGTCCATTGATCCGGCCGTGCCATCCATCCGTGCGGTTCACGATCTCGATGGCGGTGATGGCGTGCTTCGCGCCCAGGTCGATGCGGATCCACGGCCGATCCTCGCTGGCGGTGTGGAAGGCGCAGGGCTTGTGCCCGGCCTCAAAGAGCGACAGGTGGAACTCGGGGGTGTCGTACGCCGAGGTGCTGGAGAGGAGCAGCAGCGCCTTGTCCGAGACGATGCGGTCTGCGGGCGCCGCCGCGCCAAGAACCCCTGCGAACAGGGCGATTGCAGCAAGAAATGCACGCATGCCCGCAGTCTATCCCTGCCGGCGGCGTCGGGGCGGCTCAGCGAGACGGCGATCGGGTCACGCGCCGTCGGTGACCTGGCACGCGTCGATCATCCTGCGCGTGATGCGCAGGGTGATCCAGGCGAAGAACGCGCAGAACGCGATGGCGAAGGCCCCCACTGCCACCGGGATCGCATTGCGCCAGTCCCATCCCGGCTCGAGCACGCTGAACGAAGGGTCGCTCGGGTCGTAGTGGACGCGGACTGGCCCCTGCTCGGGGTAGCGGGTGGCGACCGCGCGCGACTCGCGCTCCCCCTCGCCCTTCACCGTGAACGCCACCTTGCTGCCGGTGTACGTCACGCCGTCCACGCGATACTCATAGTGAACCGACGGGCCGTACGCGCTGCGCGCGGATCGGCGCAGCCCTGCGGCACCCGATGCGCGGTGCACCTGGCTCGAGAGCACGGTGCCTTCCACGCTCGGCCAATCGGCGCTGCGCGCTGCGTTGCTCCACTCGATGGCACCCATCACCAGGAAGAAGGCGCCCAAGCACGCCATGATGCCCGACAGCACCAGGAACCATGCGCGGACGGCCCGTGCGACACGCGGGGTCAGCGGCCGGACCGGGCCTCCATGGGGGCGGGGAATCATCGGATCGAATCGTACGAGGCAGTGGCGAAGCGCCGAGGAGTGGGGAGCGCAGAGGGCAAGCAGCGCACCGACGCGTCAGAAGTCCTGGAGCGCACGCACTGGCAGCGGGGCGGCCTCCATGATCTTGCCGACAGGGTGCGCCCTTCCCTGTTCGATCGCGGCGTCGAAGTAGTTCCAGGTGCCCAGGCCATCGTCGCTCTCGGGCTCCAGCAGGTATGCCGCCAGGCGTCCCAGCGGCTGGGCAAGTCGCACGATGACCGTGCCCGCGGGCAGCGTGGCGGGCGCCACTGCCGCTGAACCGGTCACATGCACCTCCTGGTGGCCTTGGAAGGGTTGCTTTGCCTTGTCCGCACCCGTGACCGTGAAGGTGGCGACTTGCGCATCGACCGGGGCGGTGAGCTCCTCGACCAGGATGCCGTGCTGGCGCAGCTTCTGCACGATCGGCCGCATGGCGTCCGTGCGCGGCAGCGCGTACGCGCGCGCCATCGGCACGCTGCGCGTGGGCGCGAAGTACCCGAAGTCCGGCATCGGGACCAGGGTGAACTTGTCGGGAAGCATCACGGTCATCTCCTTGCCGTTTCGCGGGTTCACCTGGTGCGTCACCTGGCCGACCAGGAGCGGCGCCATGCCGGGAAGCGCGCGCTGCTCGTACTCGACGCCCAGCGGCAGCTCGTCCTGGCCGCGGGCGCGCTGCACGAAGCCCGCATCGATCGCCGCGGTCAGGGCCATCACCTGCGGGGCATGCTCGGCGCAGTAGCGCAGGATCTCCTCGCTGAAGGCCTCGGTGACGGCGATGCGGCTCTTGAAGTCCAGGTAGCTGTACGCCTCGGAGAGGATCGCGATGCGGTTGCGCAGGCCCACGTAGTTCTGGCCGATGCGCGGGCGGTGGTCGAAGGCCACCCACTTGCGCTGCTCCTCCTCGCCGGGCTTGGGCGCGCGGCCCGTGAAGTTGCCGTAGTAGTAGGTGCGGAAGTCGTGCTTCTTCAGCATGGATTCCTGCAGCGCTGGCATCAGCGTGTCGCGCTCGAAGGCCAGGAGCGCCGCGTCCAACGAGAGGTTCAGCGGGATCGAGTAGGTCAGGTGGAATCCGTGGTGCGACCCGTTGGTGGTGTGCAGGTCCACCACCACGTGCGGGTCCCACGTGTTGAGCAGGCGCACCAGGGCGCGCGCCTCGGCGGAGTCCAGCTTCATGAAATCGCGGTTCAGGTCCAGCCCGTTGGCGTTCTCGCGCGCGCCGACGCCGGCGATCGGGCCGTACTGCGCGGTGCGGTTCTGCGCGTCGATCGCTTCGTTTCCGTCTGCGTTGTAGACCGGCACCACCAGCACCACCACACGGTCCAGCAGGGGGCGCAGGTCGCCCAGCGTCAGCCGGCGCATCAGGTTCTGCACCGCCTCCTTGCCCTCCACCTCGCCGCCGTGGATGTTGGCCTGCAGCAGCACCACCGGGCGCCCCAGCGCGCGCACGTCACGCACGTCGCCGACGGGCGGATTCGAGAGCGTCGCCAGAAGCAGTGGCCGGCCCTGCTCGGTGGACCCGAAGGTGGAGACCCTGATCAGGTCCGCCTGTGCGCTGAGCGCGGCCAGGAACGCCTGGACATCCGCCAGGGTGCTGGTCTCGGTGAAGTTGCTGCGCTCCGCGCGCGTCGTGGGCAGCGCGTCCGCGGGAGGCGCGGCGCCCATGAGTGCCGCTGCCAGTGCCACGATCATCGACCCAAGAAAGACGAAGGGACTGCAAGACTGGCGCATGGTCGCGGCCTCCTGGCGCGAGGCTAGCAACGAAGCGCCGCGCCGGAGCATGCGCCTGCGGGTGGTGGCGCTCCGCGGTCAGACGGTCCAGGCACCCAGGAGCGCGCCCAGGTCGGCGCCGTCGACGGTGCCGCTCTGGTCCAGGTCGGCGGCTCCGCCCGTTGCGCCCCACGAGCCCAGCAGCATTCCCAGGTCGGCGCCATCGACGCGGCCGTCGCCGGTCAAGTCTCCCGCGACAATTGGGGTCAGGCGCAGGAGCTGCAGCAGGTAGTCCGGGGCGATCCTCCCCTCGACCAGAATCTGGCGCGCGTTGTTGATGGTGGAGACGCCGGTGACGATCCAGGGACCCTGCGAGGGCTCGATCAGGCTTGAGATGTTGGTGTATCCGGCTTCGATGAAGACCGCGCCCACCCCGCCGTTGTAGACGGCTGTCAGCGCATCGCCCTGGTCATTCAGCGAGACGGCCGAGGTGGAGGTCGCGCAGCCGCCGATGATCTCCATTCCGCTGCCGGGGAGGTACCGCACGGGGAAGTTGCTGCACCCGGAGAAGCCAGCGATGTACCCGCAGAATCCGTTGTTGTTGTTCAGGTCCGTCGCTCCCGCGCCCTGCCAGTTGCCCGGCGGCAGCGGGATGGTCGTGGTGGACAGGGTGTTCAGGTCGAGCAGCATGTTGCCGGCGACCACCACGCGCTGGTTGTTGACGTCTGCCGCCAGCGAGATGCCTGGCAGGTCCATCGGCCCGTCCGGCGTGAACAGGACCGAGTTGTTGTAGAGCCCGAGGCCTATTCCGCCGGACCCGCCCACGATGTCGCCCAGATCATTCACGCCCGTCGCCGTGCTGTGCAGGTGACCGGGCAGCGCACCGAGCAGGACGAACTGGTAACCGCCGGCTGTCGGGTACCAGGCCGCGGCATGCGATCCAACGGTTGCGATCGAGATGGTGCTGACTGCACCGACCACAACGCCGCTGGCGTTGATGGCGTAGCCGTCGGAACTCTGCCACTCGGCGGGGAGCGGCAGGAGCTCGGTCGTGCCGCCCGAGTGCGCGATGAATGCGCGGCCGATCGAGCCCGAGAGCAGCATTCGCCCGGTGGCGTCGCCGCGTTCGTTCATCGCGTAGCCCTCAAGCCCCGACCCAAGGACCTGGACGCGGTAGATGGGCAGGTCGGCGCAGGTTGCGGCCGTGACCATCCCGGACACCGTGAGGGCGAGCAGGAGCGGGCGTGTGAGCGGTTCAGTGCGGGCGAACATGGAAGGTGCTTTCGGTGATCGGGAAGTTTGGGGCGCGGGGACGCCCCTCCAGGCATGCGACGGGGACATTGGTCCCGCGCGCACCTCATGAGAGGCACTCCGGGCCGGCGCGGATACGCCATTCGCCCATCGAGATGACGGATTTCCGCCCAAATTCACGGACCACTTGGAGGGGATTCGCTCAGCGCCCCTGCCCCCAGTGGCCAAGCAGCACGCCCAGGTCGGCGCCGTCGACGATGGAGAGGTCGACGGGCATCTCGGCGCCGACGCTTGCCGTGATCTTGACCAGCGTGGTGTAGTAGGAGATGTCCAGCGTGAACCAGTCGACATCGAAGACGCCGCCGTTCTTGTCCACCGACAGCTCTCCGCACACCGGCTTGCCGCAGTAGACGTTCCCAAGGAGCCCGGAGCCGTGACACCCGTTGTTCGCGTCAAGGCCACAGGTCTCGTTCTCCGGGATCGCGCCTTCGCAGTCCGGCGAGCAGCCGAGCAGCCCGCTCGGTGCGGCGGGCGACCGGCCCGCAGGGCCTGGTATCGCCGACGCAGCGAGCAGGCAGACGGCAGCCACGGCGCAGCCGCGCACGATCGGGCGAGGGTTCATCACCGGAGGTCCTTTCGCTGACATGTCCCACGGGCACCCCACGACTGCGGTGCCATCAGCGGGCAAGGCTACAATCGCGCGCACACGGTCCTGCACGGCATCGTGGGACCATCCGCGGAGGAGCGGGAAAGAGGCCTTTTCCCCCTTGAGGACCCCTATGAAGTGCTCGATCACGCTCGCATCGCTCTTGGCCTCGTGCGCAATTTCGCTCTCCGCGTCAGGCGACCAGACATTTACCGCGCCCGCGGGCTTCATCAGTGCGCTGGACTGCCACACGCGGAAGACGGTCACCTTCGACACGCTGGCCCATGGCACCGTGCTCTTCGACCAGTTTCCCGGCGTCCACTTCAACGGCACCGCGCGCATCTGGGATGCGGCCAGCTTCGGCGGCGGCGGCACCTACCAGTCCGCTCCGAACGTGCTCTTCAACATCGGCACGAGCCCCATCGACTTCCGGCTCGATCCGCCGGTGGGCGCGCTGGGCTGGTTCAATCCAAGCCTCTCCGACGCGATCAAGGTGGAGTTCTTCGGGGCGGGGGACGTGCTCCTGAACACCGCAGTGATGCCCTCCTTCGGGGCAGGCGTCACCTTCCTGGGCTACATCGCCGACGCGCCCATCCATCGCGTCCGCGCCACCGGCGTGCAGGGGCAGAGCAACTTCACCATCTTCCTGGACACCATGACCACCGGGTACCGCGCGGGTTGCACCGCAGACCTGGACAGCTCGGGGATGGTGGACGGGGCGGACCTGGGTCTTCTGCTGGGAAGCTGGGGCAGTGCCGGCGCCGCCGACCTGGACTGCAGCGGCACCGTGGACGGTGCGGATCTTGGCCTGATGCTGGGCGCGTGGGGGCCGTGCGCTCCGTGATGAGGGGCGCGCACGAAACGCGCGCGTGCCCCGATCACTCAACCCTGCTCGTCGTTCGCCGCCGCAAGCTCCCGTTCCGCCTGGACCCAGTCCGTCTGCGCATCGCCGGGTCCGCCGTTGCGGGTCTGCGACAGCTCGTACGCACGAATCCGGATCATCTCTGCGGCAGGGGCGCAGCCCGCCGAGCGATTGGTGCCCGTGCCGGTCTGTGAGCCGGTGTTTTCGGGACGAGAGGCGTGCATGTGCTTCCCGTGCGTGTGATGTGACATGGCAGAGTCAATTCTTGTAAAGGTGATCCGCGAAAGGTGCAGCGATTCACTTGAAGAGTAGGCCGCTGATGGGTGCACGCTCTACGAGGAGAATTGCGGGTTCACGCGGATCGGGCATCGCCGCGCGGCGCGGCAGTCGTGCAGCTGGGAATGCCGCGAAGACTGCACGAATCCGCCCCAAAACCGCGTGAATCGCCCGTTCCGTCATTTCGGGCGGAAATGCCTTGTCGCGGTGTGCAAGTGCCTGTAGAAGATGGAGTTGCGCTGGCCAAAAGGCGCCAGACGTGGTCAGGCCGATTCGAATCCCAGACAGCAGCAGCCGCTGCGGTCGCATGCCCGAGGGCTCCCCGTGAAGCATTGGCTCCTGTTCAGCGCGGTGACGATCCTGCTCCTTGCGGCGGCGCGCTTCCAGGCTTTCGCCGGCTGGCCGATGTACGGCGGCAACGCGCAGCACACCGGCGACTCCAGCGTGCGCGGCAGCGCCCTCAGCACGGTCTTGTGGCAGACGCCGGTCGACAACTTTCCGGGCTACTACACGCATTACGGTTCACCCACGATCACGCCCGCCAACACGGTGATCGTCCCGGTGACCACTGGCGCAGGCACCAATTTCGTGGTCCAGGGCCGACGCGGCGGCAATGGCGCGCTGGTCTGGTCGCAGGCGACTGACTATGTCGCCCCGGCATCGGGATGGCGGCCCAATTTCTCGCCGATGCTGGCGGGCACCTCGCCCGCCGAACTCCATGTCTACATTCCGGCGGCGGGGGGGACGCTCGATTGGCGCGACCGGCCGGACCAGCCCAGCCCGAGCGCGACGGGCAAGCTCGCCTTCTACGACAACACGCCCGGCTTGGCCGAGTACCACGCGCACCAGGCGGCCTACGACGGCAACGTGAAGATCAACACGCCGATCACGGCGGATGCCCAGGGCAACCTCTACTTCGGCTTCCAGGTGGCGGCGAACACGGGCGTGCTGCCGCAGGGCGGTGGCATCGCGCGCATTTCGGCGGCGGGCATCGGCACCTACGCGACTGGTGTGGCGGTATCGGGCTTCTCGCAGACCGCGCTCAACTCGGCCCCGGCCCTCAGTGCCGACGGCACCAAGCTTTACGCGGCATTCAACAACGGCGGCGACTTCGACAACGGCAGGCTCGTCCAGCTGGAGAGTGCCACGCTGGTGGCGCTCCACGCGACCGCGGTGCTTCCCGGAGTGCTGGGTTTCTCGACCGCCTCGCCCACCGTCGGGCCCGACGGCGACGTCTACTTCGGCACCAACAGCGACGAATTCAGCCGCGGCCGCCTCCAGCACTTCTCCGCTGACCTGCAGACCGTGAAGCTGACCGGCGGCTTCGGGTGGGACACCACACCCGCGGTCGTGCCGGTGAGCATGATCCCTGGCTATGTCTCCGCGGCCGGCTCCACCTACCTGCTCTTCACCAAGTACAACAGCTACTGGTTCCCCGGCGGACTGAACAAGATCGCCATCCTGGATCCCAACGCGTCGCAGGTCGATCCGCTGACGGGCGAGATCGACATGAAGGAGGTCATGACCCTGGTCAGCCCTTTCGGAAACAACGACGAGTGGTGCATCAACACCGCGGTGGTGGACCTGCACAGCAGGGCGGTCTACGCCAACAATGAAGATGGCCACCTGTACCGCTGGGACCTGGCCGCCAATGCCTACACCAGCATCAGGCTGGCAGGCGCGGCCGGTCAGCCCTACACCCCCACGCTGATCGGTCCGGATGGCACGGTGTACGCCATCACGCAGGGCAATCTCTTCGCCGTCGGGTCCAGGTCGGGGGTGCACGTGCCCGGTGCGCGGCTGGGGTCCGCGGCGACCGATGCTCAGGCGCCCGTTCCCTGACCTGGGATCGCCAATCCGGTCGGCCGCGACGGAAACCAGCGCGTGAACTGTTCGCGCGCCGGTGGATCGGACATCCATGAAGTGTCCGGCAGCGGCAGGGCCTGCGCCTCCTGGACGGTGCGCCATCCACCGGGCAGGGGCATCCGCCCCTTGGTGCCCTTGCGCGTCACCCACACCAGTTCCTTGCGCCGTTCGGACTCCTGGGCAACCGCCAGTGTCAGTCGCACATCCTGGATGTTGTATTCCAGCACCTGCGCGTGCTTGCCTTCCGACCACATCAGCGGGGCTTGTGCGCCGGTCACGCCCGCGGTCTTTCCCGGCAGCCCAAGTCCCTCCGCCGCCTTCCCCAGCCCGATGAAGTAGCCCAGCTGGCACACCGCATGGAACATCATGTCCACGTGCGCCTTGGCAAGCTCGGCGCACTCGTGCGGCATGTCCGACTCCTCGGCCAGGATGTTCATGTCGAAGTTGAGCCCGTTCCACGAGAGAAGCGTGTATCCGCTGCGCACGAAGCCGACCAGCTGCTGCACCAGATCGCGTGCTTCCGCCCGGGACATCCTGGCGGCAGGCCCGCCATCGGCGGTCCCATGCCACACCGTGGGTTTTTGTGTGTCAGAGAAGACCGCTGCCGCACATGCGATTCCCAGTGGGCGATGCGCCAGGATGTCGCCCACATCGTCGGGCAGCAGCTTGGCGGTTTCGATGTCGAAGGCCAGGTATCGGCGGTCCATTGCTGGCCGAATGGTAGGCGTTACGATGGCCCCGCGATGCGCCACGTGCCCTCCGCGAGCCTGGCCGTTCGCGCCGTGCGGCACCGCGATGCGCCGGCGTTCGTGCGCGTGGCGCTTGCGTGCGCCGCCTTCCTGTCCTCGGGCTGCGCATCACCGCTGCCGGCGGTGACCGCCCAGCAGCGTGCGTTGATGCTGGCCATCGCGGAGCCGATCTGCATCGATCCGCCCGGGAAGCCGGGCGCCGGGCACGAACGCGCCGATCGGGCGGGCGCCGAGCAAGAGGGCACCGCTACGCGCATCACCGTAGACCTCGCGCTCATCGTCCGGCACGGCATCGACGGCTTGGATGCGGCGCGCCTGCGCGCACGCGGCAGCGACATCCGCGGTGCGATCATCGCGCGCGGCAGCGGCCAGGTCTCCGAGCCTGGCGAGGGCTGGGCATGGTCGCTTGACCAGGTGATGACGCTGGCGGCAGGCGACTGGCAGCTTGTGCGGCGTGCGCGCGCCCTTGATCACGCGCAGCCGCGTCTGCCTGTGGAGTCAGGCGCGGTCCGCGCGGGCGATCGCGTCCTGCTGGCAGGGTGGCGGCCGCGGCGCAGCGGAACCTCGGCGGACATCGACACCGAGGCTGATTGGCCCTGGTTCTTCAGGCCTGACTTCTGGTGCACGGTTGGCCAGGTCTCGCGGGTCGACGCCTTGGGCGCCTTCTCGGTCATTTGCGAGAATCGCGACAACGAAGGGGGCGGATGCTCCGGCGGGCCGGCAGTGAAGCTGGATCCGGAAGGCCGGCCCATTGCAATTGTCGGCATCTTCGTCGGGACCTACACCGGCCCGGCGTTTCCGGAGCTCGTGCGGACATGGGCGGTCTGCGCGCCGGTCGCACCGGTTGTGGTGGAGGCGGCCGGGCCGCCTTAGCCGGTCCAACTCGCCAGCAGCAGGCCCAGGTCTGCGCCGTCCACGGCGCCGCTTCCGTTCAGGTCCGCGGGGCAATCGGCCGGGCACGCGCCCCACGCCGCCAGGAGCAGCCCGAGATCCGCGCCATTCACCGTGCCGTCGTCATTCAGGTCGCTTGCGGGCGCGAGGAGCACCAGCGAGATGTCGTCCAGCATGAAGTCGTTCGGAAAGGTGATTCCGCTGACATTGACGATCGAGATCTCGAGCGTCGAGTCGGTGGGGACCACCGTGGTCGAGAACTGCTCCCAGGTGTAGGCAGCCGTGGGCGAGATCACGCCACCCACCTGCACGCCGTCGAAGGCGAAGCGGAGCGAGTATCCGGAGAAGCCCGCGGCGGTCGCCAGTGCCCATGTCGAGAACTGGTAGGTCCGGCCAGGGATCACGGAAATGCTCTGGTACCAGACGCGCTTCTGACCGGCCTGGCTCGAGTTGTCCCCGTTCACGCTCATCGCGCCCGCGCCTCCGGGCGTGTGCTGCGTACCGAACCACGGGCCGCCCGCGTCCCACGGGTTGTTCCACCACGAGCCCTCGACGGAATTTCCGCCGGGCGTGTGCAGGTAGTCGGAAGCGATGCCGACCAGGCTCGGGCTCTCGAAGCTGCCATTGACGACGGAGTCCGCGCCCGCGTGCGCCTGGCTCGCCAGGAAGGCCGCCGCCATGACGCCACCGGACACGATGGAAGTGAACTTCTGCACTGCTGGTCCTTTCACTGGGGAGAGTTGCCGACACGCATGCGGGCGCCTTGGCAGTGTTCAGAGTACGCAACGCGAGCAGCGGGAAGAAATCGTGCCGTGGCTGCGCGCAGGTAGGATTCCTCCTGTCGCGCCGGCCGTCTCCTGCGCCCGCCCGCCTTCATCGTTGGGGTACCAAGACATGCTTCCGATCGCTCGCCTGGGACGCCTGCTCTCGCTCTCGCTGGCCCTTGCCGCCGCGTTGTGCTTCGCCGCCCCCGCGCGCGCGCAGGGAACTTCCGGCCAGGT
The DNA here is from genome assembly GCA_044230125.1 of Phycisphaerales bacterium. Classification (GTDB taxonomy): domain Bacteria; phylum Planctomycetota; class Phycisphaerae; order Phycisphaerales; family SM1A02; genus UBA966. The sequence goes on along the minus strand of JBGARR010000012.1, from coordinate 12,959 downwards.
GCCCGATCCGATGTCCAGCGTCGAGCTGGCCAAGCTGCTGCGGCAGTACGTCCATCCGACCAACGAGCAGGTCGTCTCCATCGAGGCGCTGCACGATGGCTACCGCGATCGCTTCCGCGCGCTGCGCGAGAACGAGATTGAGCGTTTCCTGGTCAAGATGAAGGCGATGCAGGGAGGCGTGCTCCCGAAGAAGGAGCAGGTCGAGGAATTCACCAAGAGCTACGACCGCGTGAACCGGCAGATCGCCGAAATCGACGATGCGTTCTTCGAAGGCGTCGCCACGCTCATGGGCGAGGAGCGCCGCATCGCGGTGCAGCGCGCGCGCGACGCTCGCGGCCGCACGCGCGCGGCCGCAGGGATCATGACCGGCCTCCAGGGGGCCAACGCCTCGGTCGACCTCTCGGCGATCATGCTGGACCTGAACCTGCCGCCGCAGGAGGCCGAGACGATCGATCCCTTGCTGATCGCCTACGAGCAGAAGCTGACTGCTGCCGTCAAGGAGCTGGGGGCGGCCAGCATGCGGATGATCCGCGACATGTTCGACGAGCTGGAGAAGGCAGGCCTGGGGAATCTCTCGCAGGAAGAGATGATGAACGACCCCGAGAAGATGAAGGCCATGATGGAGACGATGCAGGCCGCGATGGCCAAGGCCGGTGAGCGGATGAAGGCCAAGACCACCGACCTGGCCGAGTTCAACGGCAAGAGCTTCCGTTCCCTCTCGGTGCAGCTTGGCGACGACTCCAAGCGCAAGTTCCGCGCCCGCTACCTGGCCAAGGCGTACCCCGAGCTCGCCACCGATCCCGATGGCGCCGAGTCGCTCTTCCGGATGATGCTGCGCATCAAGGCGCTGGACGATGCGGTGCGCGAGCAGGTCCGTGGGGCCTACCAGCAATGGCAGGCGGCCGACAACGCACTCGTCGACCAGTGTGCCAAGGAGATCGACGAGGCGCGCGCGAGCCGCGCGATGATGGACTTCAGCGGCGCCGGAATGCAGGAGCAGATGAAGAAGATCCAGGAGCTGGCGGTCAAGCGCTCCGAGATCGCCGCGAAGGCGATGAGCTCGGCGGCCGCGGTGGTGGGCGACGAGCGGATCAAGAAGCTGACCCAGAAGATGATCGAGAAGCGGCGTGGGGCGGGGAACGCGGCGCCGGACTTCGACGATGCGACGGACCCCGAGGCGGACGGGGACGGCCCAGCGATCGCCGCCGGCGCGCGTCCGATGGAGGCCGAGGCTGCCGCGATGCACGCCGCCCGCATGACCGAGCGCGGCCCGATCGGCGACGCCGCGATGACGGCGATCGCCACGCAGCTTGCCCTGGACGACTCCCGCAAGGCGCTCCTGGAGACGATGCGCGGCGACTATGCAAAGCGCTGGGACGAGGAGATCCGTGCCGCGCAGGCCAGCGTCGATGCGCTTGGCAATGACCGCTGGGCAAAGGGGCCCGAATCGGAGGAGATGAAGCTGGACACCGCCAAGTCCGCCGCCTACTACAACGCGCGCAAGGCGCTCCTGGTGAAGGCAAGCGAGGCCGATGCCGCCTTCCTGGGGGACCTGGCCTCGGTGCTGGGCGAGAAGTCCGCCCCCGTCCTCCAGCTGGTGCGGCTGGAACGCGTCCTGGACCGCACCGCCGGGACGAACGGGCAGATGGGATATGCCCTGGCGCTCGGCGCGCCGGAAACGGCCGTGAACATCGCGACGCTGCTGCGCACGGCCGAGCTCTCGGCCGAGGATCGGGGCAAGGTCAACGCCGCCGTCGCAGCGTTGGTCGACCCGCTGATCAAGGTGCAGCTGGACTCCTTCGCCACCAGCATCGACCAGGAGCGCGCGATGGAGGAGATGGGCCAGCGCAACATGGCGCTCTACCGCAACGCCGGCGAGCAGCCCGACATGGCCGAGCTGCAGAAGGCGGGCATGGAGATGATGACGCTCCAGGGCCAGCAGACCGAGGTGCAGGCCAGGCGTTCAGAGGCCGCCCGCGGGGCCTGGTCCGCTGCGCTGGGCGCGCTCAGCGAGGAGCAGCGCTCCGCGCTCCAGCTGAGCTATGACGAGCTTGCGTACCCGGCCATCTTCAAGGACGCGCGCTCGGCACTGCCCTACATCGACAAGGCGCGCGCGCTGCACGACCTGACCGACGACCAACGCACGCAGCTGCAGGGCCTCCACGACCGCAGCCGCGCCGAGCACCTGGAGTTCAGCCGCAAGATGCTCCCCAAGCGCGCGGTCGCCGCTCCGCCCTCGAAGCCGGACGAGATGCAGCGCTACTGGCAGGAGCAGATGGAGATCGCCAACGCGCGCGAAAAGGTGCGCTTCGAACGCGACGAGCAGAGCCAGCGCGCCGTCAGCGCCTTGCGCCGGATCCTGACCGAGGCGCAGCTGTCGCAGATCCCCGGCCTGGCCGAGTACGAGTCCGCCGCCGCCAAGAAGCAGCGGGGCCCCTTCGGACAGCAGCTGGAGTGACGCCGGCTCCATAGACTTGGCGCCTCACAGGAGAATCCATGAGCGCCAGGCACTTCATCTTCTTCGCCCTTGCCATCATCCTGGTGGGCTCCGGACGCGCAGGCCAGGCCGCGTCGCCGCCGGTGCCGGACCTGACGCAAGGGGGAAAGCCAGATGGCACGCATGACTGGACCCTTGGCCCGACGGGCGCGCGCGGCTGGATCTGCGGACGGTCCCTCGCAACGACGGATGCGCGCCAGATCCTGGTCACGCTGGTCGAGGGTGGTTCGCCCGCGGATGGCGTACTGAAGGCCGGCGACGTCATCCTGGGGGTGGACGGTGCGCTCTTCCCCAGCGATGCGCGCAAGGCGCTTGGTGCGGCGATCACGTTGGCCGAGGAAGAGGGACGGGCAGGCGCGCTGAAGCTGGTGCGCTGGCGAGGCGGCGCCGTCGAGAACGTGACGGTTCCATTGCGCGTGATGGGCAGCTACGGCGATGCCGCGCCCCGGGATTGCGCCAAGACCGCGCACATCATCGACCAGGCATGTCGGCACCTGGCCGAGCACGGCCTTGGGGACTCGATCGCCGCCCAGGTCAACGCGCTTGGCCTGCTCGCCACCGGGCGGCCGGAGCACCTTGCGCAGGTGCGGGCGCTTGCCCACCAGGTCGGTCCCCCGGGCCTGAAGCTTGAGCTGGAGAGCGGGATGTTCGCCTGGACCTGGGGTTTCTCCAACCTCTTCCTGGCCGAGTACTTCCTGGCCACCGGTGACAAGTACGTCCTGCCGGCGATCAAGGAGTACTCCACCAAGATTGCAATGGGGCAGAGCAGCGTGGGCACCTGGGGGCACGGCATGTCGCTTCCCGAGCATGCTGGCGGGCTGGGTGGCTACGGCGCGATCAACCAGGCAGGCGCGGGGTGCTGGCTGTCGCTGATCCTGGCGCAGAAGTGCGGCGTGGACGAGCCGGTGGTGCGTGAGGCCATCGAGCGATCGCGACGCTTCTATGCCTTCTACGTCGGCAAGGGGAGCATTCCCTACGGGGACCACGCCCCCTACTACTTCCTGCACGACAACAATGGCAAGAACGGCCAGGTCGCCATCGCCTTTGATCTGCTTGGCGACCAGGAGGCGACGCGTTTCTTCTCGCGGATGTCCACGGCGGCGCATGCCGAGCGCGAGTTCGGCCACACCGGCAACTACTTCAGCTACCTCTGGGGGCCGCTGGGGGTCGCGCGCGCCGGGGACGCCGCGCTCGCCGCGCACCTGAAGGAGCAGCGCTGGTTCTACGACCTGGCGCGAAGCTGGGGTGGCGGCTTTACCTACCAGGAGGCCGCGGGCTCCAGCGATTCCTACAAGGGATGGGATGCCACCGGCGTCTTCCTGCTCACGGCGTCTGCACCGCTGCACAGGCTCTACATCACCGGCAGGGGGGCGGACCCCGCGAACGCTCTCACCGGCGCGGCGCTCTCATCGGTCATCGAGGCTGGCCGGGGGTTCGATGCCTGGCACATGGATGACTGCTACATCACCAGGAAGGATGCCGATCTGCTGCAGGCCCTGGGCAGCTGGTCGCCGACGGTGCGCTACCGCGCGGCGAAGGCACTGGCGCTCAAGAAGTCCGAGGCGGTGCCGCAGCTGATCGCGATGCTCGGGAGCGGTGACATGAACGCCCGCTATGGCGCGTGCCAGGCACTGGAGTGCATGGGCACGCGCGCCGCGCCGGCGGTCGACGCCCTGGTCGAGCAGCTCTCCGGGCACGACCAGTGGCTGCAGGTCCGCGCCGCCTACGCCCTTGCCGAGATCGGCAAGCCGGCGCAGCGGGCGGTCCCGGCGCTGCTGAAGCTGGCGCAGGAAGGAACGCCGGGCGATCCTCGCCAGACCACGCGGCGATACCTGGGAATCGCGCTCTTCCTGGCGGGGTACGTGGACACCGGTCCGCGCCGCGGGCTGCTGGCCGATTCGGTCGCGGGCGTCGATTCGGAGCTGCTCCTCCAGGTCATCCGGCAGATGCTGGCCACCGATGACGGGCTGGTCCGGGCGCAGGTCGCATCGGTCTACCCCAAGCTGAGCGAAGCGCAGCTGGATGGGCTCTGGCCCGACATCCTGCGCTCCGTGGAGCGTGGCGCGCCGAGCGGCGAGATGTTCGCCGACGAGATCCGCGTTGCAGGCGTGCGGCTGCTGGCCGAGCACCGCATTGAAGAAGGCATGCTCGCATGCCTCGGCTATGCGAAGCACCAGAATCCGTGGGCGAGCCAGGATCGCATGGGCGAGCTCATGAAGGCGCTGGTCAGCTACGGCGCTGCCGCGAAACCGCTGCTTCCCGAGCTGCGTGCGCTCGCCAAGGCCTGCCGCGACGAGAAGGACTTCCCCGACGATTGCAAGAGGAAGAAGACGCTGGCGGTGGAGCAAGCCATTGCGGCGATCGCCGCTTCACAGTCCAGGCCTGCGCTGCGCAGCATTGCCACCACGCCGCCGAAGGAGGGCTCGGTGCGCAGCAGCGCCGTCGCGCGACCGATCAAGGTCTTCATCCTGGCGGGGCAGTCCAACATGGAGGGGCAGGCGGTCGCCGACCTGGCAGGCAAGGACTACAACGGAGGCAAGGGAACGCTCAGCGCGCTGGTCCGCGATCCGGCCACGGCCGACCGTTTCAAGCACCTGAAGGATGCGAAGGGGGGGTGGGCGGTGCGCAGCGATGTCTGGGTGCGTTACAAGCCCGAGGAGGGACCGGTGAAGGCCGGCCCGCTGACCCTGGGTTTCACCCCCTACGGGGGCAGGCATCACTTCGGCCCCGAGCTGCAGCTTGGGCAGGTGCTGGGCGACTGCTTCGAGGAGCCGGTGCTTCTCATCAAGACCGCGTGGGGCGGCAAGAGCCTGTGCGTCGACTTCCGGCCGCCCAGTTCGGGCGGCACGGTCGGCCCTTACTACACCAGGATGCTCGCTGACATCCCCGAGGCGCTGGCGAGCGTGAAGCAGGAGTTCCCCGCCGCCGGCGACCGCGGGTGCGAGCTTGCGGGACTGGTCTGGTACCACGGCTGGAACGACGGTTGCGACCCGACGAAGGCGGTGCCCGAGTACGAGCAGAACCTGGTGAACCTCATCAACGATCTTCGACGCGACCTGGGCGCGCCGCGCCTTCCGGTCGTCGTCGGCGAGCTCACCGGGCCGTGGGTCGATGCACCGGGCGAATGGGGCGCACTCCGCCGCGCGCAGGCCGCCGCGGCGGCGCGCCCCGAGTTTCGTGGCACCGTGCTCTTCGTCCCCACGCATGACTTCGTCCGCAAGCCGGAGGACTCGCCAAATCCCGGGCATGGGCACCATGAGTTCGGAAACGCCGAGACGTACTTCCTGGTCGGCGATGCGCTTGGCAAGGCGATGAAGCAGCTGGTGCCGGTGGTGCCGGGGGGCTGACGGACTGGTGATTGGCGCCGGCCTTGGGCTGCTGCTGGCAAGCTGGTCCGGATGAGCCGCGTGGCCCGCGGGATTCACCGCCCGCCGCTGGGTCCTGTCTCCCCGAGTTCCCTGAGCGCGTCGTCCATCTGCGCCCAGCGCTGCTCGGTGCTCCCCGTGTAGCCGATTGACACGCGCACCAGGCCCGGGCTGATGCCCGCTCGCCTCAGGTCCTCCTCGCCCATCTCGCTGGAGGTGGAACTTGCCGAGCAGGACATCAGGGTGTCGAAGTAGCCCAGGCTCACCGCCATGTACCCAAAGCGGTCCTTGTTCTGAAGCAGCTCCATGAAGCGGAAGGCACGGGCGGTCGTGCCAAGGTCCACCGTGAAGATGCCCCCGAAGCCGAACTCCGGCCGGAAGAGCCGGCGCGCCAGCCCATGATCTGGATGATTCGGCAGCCCGGGATAGACGACCGCCAGCCCGCGGTCATGCAGCCGCGTGGCGAAGAGCAGGGCGCGGCGGCTGTGCTCAGCGATGCGCAGTCCCAGGTGGGGCACGCGCAGGCTGAGGGTGTGCGCCACTTTCGGGTCCATCGTCGGGCCAAGAAGCATTAGCGAGCCGGTGTGCACGTCCATCAGGCTGGCGATGAAGTCTGCGCTTGCGCACACCGCCCCGGCCACGATGTCCGACGCGCCGCTGATGAACTTCGTCAGGCTGTGCACCACCACCGCGGCCCCCATGGTGGCGGGGGAGAGCATCATCGGGCAGAAGGTGTTGTCCACCACAAGCATCGCGCCCCTGCGCGCCGCGATCGCGGCCAGCGACGGGATGTCTGCGATCCGCAGCGTCGGGTTCGCCATCGACTCGACGTACAGGACCTTGGTGCGCGGCGTGAAGGCGGCCTCGACCGCGCCCAGGTCGGTCATGTCCACGAAGGTCGTCCGGCATCCCGTCTTCTTCGGGAAGTAGTCGTTCATCAGCGCGAAGGTGCCTCCGTAGATCGTGCCTGCCGAAACGATGTGGTCGCCGGAGTCGCATGCCTGCATCAGGACGGCGGCGATCGCCCCTAGGCCGCTCGCGGTGCAGTACCCGGACTCCGTCCCCTCCATCGCCGCCAGCTGGCGCCCCAGGACATAGACGGTCGGGTTGAAGTGCCGTCCGTACAGGTAGCAGCCGCCGGACTCGGGGCCGCGCTGCCCGCGAAAGATCTGCGGCATCGTCTCGGCGTCCAGCACGGTGAAGGTGGTGCTCGCCTCGATCGACATGTTGACGCCGCCATGCTCGCCAAACTCATGGCGCAGGGAGGCCAGGGATTCAGTGGGATCAAAGGCTGGCATCGTGTCTCCTCGTTGAGACCGGCAAGGGTATCTGGCCGCGCCTCGTCGCTGCGGTCAGTCGCCGCGCTCAGTCGCCGCGCGGAAGGAACGAAGCTCCGCCGAAGCGCACCCCGCCGGGGAGCGGGCGGAAGAGCTCGACGCTCAGCAAGACAGTTCCGGCGGGGACGCCTTCACCTGCGGGGGCAGGGCTCATGGAGGCGATCACCAGCACCGGGCCGGCGCCCTCTTCCAGCCCTGCGCCGGGGGTGAACTCGTGATCGCGATAGAAGCTGACCTTCCCCAGAAGCGCCTGGTGCGCCGGACTGCGGTACCAGGCGACCACGGCGGCCTTGTCCTTGAACATCGCGAAGATGGTGCGCTTGCTGCCGCTCCCCGTCTGGCTGACTTCAACACCCAGGCACCCCGGTGACGCACGGAGGGTGCGGACGGTCGTCGGTGCCCAGTCCGGCGGCAGTTGCACCACCTGCGCCGGTCGATCTCCGCTGCCGGGCACCAAAACATTGAGGCCCCCGGAGCGCGAGCCTGCGCAGCCACCCAGCAGGATCGCCGCGAGCAGGCCGAAGGTCACGGGAGCTGCCAGCCGCAGGGGGGCGGACGGGTCGCGGCGTAGGCAAGGTGTCAGTGCCATCCGCGAAGTCTACGGCGCCGGGCTTCCGCCATCACTCCCCTTCGTCGTCGAAGTAGACCTCTTCGTAGGGCTGCACCACCACGAAGCCATCGCCCCGGAAGTGCATCTGCAGCGCTTCGCCGCCGCCGCGCCCAAGGAGGGTGCGGAAGCTGATGTCGGTCTTCAGCTCGGGCTGCAGGTTGCCGCTCCACAGGATGGTGGCGTTCGGGTCGGTGAAGACCGGGCGATCGGGCGTGACGCGCAGCGTCAGCGGGTCATGGTGGCTCGTCACCGCCAGCATCCCGCGCCCCTCGAAACGGATGTTGAAGAGGCCGCCGGAGAGCACCGCCGCCATCTTGCGCATCATCACCACGTCCCACTTCAGGCCCTCCTGGAATGCAAGCACGTCGTTGGAATTGACGCAGACCGATTCGCCGCTCAGGTCCAGCACGATCACCTTCTTGCCGCGATCCGCCAGATAGACGGTGCCGCGCCCCTCGGCCTTGGCAAGCGGGGTGGACTCGCCGCTGAGCGCGCGCTTCAGCATGCGGCCCAGCCCATGCTCCATCATTCCCTCGCGGGTGAAGCGCACGTCGCCGTGGTGCGCGACCATCGTGCCCAGTTTCATCCATACACGGCCATCCAGATTCAGCTCAAGGATGCGTTCGCTCTCCAGCTCGAAGACGCCCTGCCCGCGGTCGCGCTGCGTGGTGCGGCGGACGAACTCGGCCAGCGTGTGGTTCGGCTTGGCAATGGGTGGCAGGTTCATGGCGTCAGGGCTCCCGTGTTGGGTGTTGAGGTATACCGCCATCCATGAAGCTCCTGCGCATCGTCGGACTGGTTGCCGCGCTCGCCCTCCTCCAGGTCGCCACGGCCGATGACCAGCCCGGGCACTCGGCGCACGGCTCCGCCTTCGATTCCGGCATGCGCCAGCGCCCGTGGCGCATGGAGGGGATCGGCCACACGCATTTTCCGGTGACGACCAAGGTGCCCGAGGCGCAGGAGTGGTTCGACCAAGGCAACACGCTGCTGCACTCCTTCTGGTTCGAGGAGGCGGAGCGCTCCTTCCGCTGGTGCCTGAAGCTGGACCCCGAGTGCACGATGGCATACTGGGGGCTTGCGGCCACCCAGCTGAACTGGTTCAGCGAACCGGAACTGGACACACCCTACGCAAAGCGCGGCCTGGGATTCCTGAAGGAAGCGGTGCGGCGAAAGGCGTTGGCATCGCCGCGCGAGCAGCTCTACATCGAGGCGTGGGACAAGGCATTCACCGGGGAGGCCGCCGACCGACAGCGGAACCTGCTCCGCGCGCTGCAGAAGATCATCATCGCCTATCCCGACGATGTCGAGGCGAAGGCGCTGTACGCGCTGTACAGCATCGGCGAGGGCAATGCTTACGGCGTCGAGCAGGTGATCCGGCAGGTGCTGGCCAAGGAGCCGGACCATCCGGGCGCGCATCACTACCGCATCCACAACTGGGATGACGAGTCGACCGAGCAGGCTCTGGAGAGCTGCCGCCGCTACGGCCAGATCGCCCCCGGCATCGGCCACTCGAACCACATGCCCGGGCACAACTACAGCAAGCTTGGCATGTGGCGCGAGGCGGCGCTCTCGCTGGACGCCGCCACGCGCGTCGAGCTGAAGTACATGAACGAGCGCCTGGCGCTTCCCTTCGAGACGTGGAACTTCGCGCACAACCGCAACTACCTCTGCTACATCCAGGAGCAGCTTGGAATGGAGCAGGCCTCGATGGACGGGGCGCGCGCGATGATCGCCGCGCCGCGCGACCCGGAGCGCAACAAGGACGACAACTTCGGCGCCTTCGACCAGGGCATGCAGGCGCTGGTGCGCTGCATGATCAAGTTCGAGCGGTGGAAGGAGATCCTGGAGGCGGGTTCGATCCCATGGCGCGACACCGCGACGGACAAGGCGAACCGCGCCTTTGCCGAGGCCCTGGCGAACATCGGCATCGGAAACCTGGTGGACGCCCGCTCGCGCATCGCCGAGCTTCGTGGCGCCATCAAAGACCAAAGCAAGAAGGACCAGGCGATGAACCTGGACTTCGAACTGGCGGCAGATGCGGCCGAGGGGCTGCTGAAGGCCGCCGAGGGGGACATCCTGGACGCCACGCGCCTGCTAATGCAGGGGGCTGCGCTTGAGCAGAAGAAGCGCGACGATGGCACATACCGAAACGACCCGCCGCCCTACCCGTGGACCCTCTATCGCCTGCTGGGCGACACGCTGGCGGAGCACGGTGAGCACCGGCTGGCGATCGAGGCGTACGAGCGCTCGCTGAAGTCCGAGGTGAACGACGCCTTCGCAATCGCGGGGCTTGCACGGTGCCACGAGGCGCTGGGCGACCGCGATGCCCTGACGCGCGACGCGGGTCGGATGGCGTACGTGTGGGCGCACGCCGATCCGGGGCTCAAGTGGCAGACCAAGGTGAACGCCCTTGGAATCGTGACGCCACCGATCGCGGCCACGCCCGCGCCCGAGCGCGAGTACCGGCTGGAGACGCTCGCTGCGCTCGGCCCCGTCAACTGGGAGCCCTCCCCGGCGCCGGACCTGCAGTGCGTGGACGCCGACGGAACGCCCGTGACGTTGCAGGAGTACCGCGGCAAGAACGTGCTGCTGGTCTTCTACCTGAACGAAGGGTGCGTGCATTGCGTGGAGCAGCTCATCGCGATCAACAAGCGCGCCAGCGACTGGAGCGCTGAGAACACGGTGGTGCTGGCGGTCAGCAGCACGCCCCCGGAGCAGAACAAGGCATCGCAGAAGCTGGGCAAGCTGGCAGTGCGGCTGCTTTCGGACACGGACCACCAGAACGCGCGGCGCTTCACCTCGTACGACGACTTCGAGGAGATCGAGCTGCACTCCACGATCCTCATCGACGCTCAGGGGCGCGTGCACTGGAAGCGCACCGGCGGAGACCCCTTCACGGACATGGACTTTCTGCTGAAGGAGATCAAGCGGATCAATGCAGCGGAGAGCGAACCCGGCTCTTGAAGCCGCGCAGCACGCCGCACCCCTTGCAGCCGGTCGGACGCCAGCGAGAGCGCGCCTCACCCGCATCCCCGAGCCATGGCCACCGTCGGCAGGACATCCTCGGCTCCGCCCGCCCTCCGCAGAGCCAGGCGACCGCTGGCGCTGCTGGGGCTTTTTGCGGCGAACCTGGCGGTGATTGGCGCGGGAATGCCAATGATCATCTGGCTGACCGACGCCCTGACCGCCCCTGGCGACGCTTGGACGGAAGTCACGGACGCCGCTTCACGGATCTTCGCAGACGGGTTGCCGGGCGCCGCCGAGCTCGTCGCGCGCTATGTCAGGTTTGTCTGGTCCGTGTGGCAGGACATCACCTCCACATCAGGCCCGGCCTGGAGCGTCTGCCTGGCGGTGGTGCTGCTGGCGGCAGCACCAGTGCTGCTGATCGCGCCGATTGTCGGACCGCCTGCGCTCGCACCGATGGGGCGCTCCCTGCGGGCAACGGTGGTCGGCGCAGGGGTCATCGCGGGTGGGCTGTCTGCCGGCGTCCTGGCATCGCTCTACGACCTGGCCTACCTGATTTCGACGGCATCGCAGGCGTCGGGACAGGCGGGCGGCTATGCGCCCGCACCGCTCTCGTCGCCGATGACCGTCGCGGTGGTGTGGGGCGGAGCCTGGCTGCTCCTGGGCACGCTCTGGGCATTCGCGATCCGGGCGGTGGGGCAGCGCCGCGACCCCGAGGGTGTGCTGCGGGTGTTCCGCTGGCTGCTGGCGGGCACCGCGCTGGAACTGGCGCTGGCGGTCAGCGCCCTCGCATGGGCGCGCCGGCGCGACAGTTGCCTGTGCGGCTGGTCCAGCTTCTGGGGAATCGTCTATGGCCTGTGCGTCCTCATCCTGCTCTGCGGGCCCGCGATCATCCTGCTGTACACCCGGCAGGCGCGCGCGCAATGGGCGCGCCTTGCCTGCCGCCACTGCGGCTACCCGCGGCGGACCGATTCCAGCGTCTGCAGCGAGTGCGGCGGTGCGCTGTAGGTCCCCGGCGAACATTATCTTGGCGGCAGGGCCCCCCCGCAGAACGGCCGCAGCCCCCGGAGTGAAGCGGGGGCTGCGGGGCGGGACGGCCCGAAGGGTGCGGTCCGAACGGAACTCACCTGCGCCGACGCGCACCGCCGGTCATGAGCCCGGCAACCGAGAGGATCGCCAAGGCGCCTGGGCCAGGGATCGAGATGGTGTCGATCACCACCTCGTCGAGCGTGGTGCCGAAGGGCACGAAGACATCGATGTGCTCCCACCACGGATTCGGGATCATCGTGAAGTCGACGTAGGCGTGGCGCGAGTCCACCACCTGAAGCTGCCCAAAGGTCCCGGGCAGCTCCTGCCCGCCGATCACGCCCGCAACATTGAAGACATCCGGCGGCAGGAACGCGACGACCGCACTGTCGAAGGTGAACTGGATCCGGCCAAGCTTCTGCGGCATCTGATCAACGAAGTTCTGCACCTTGAAGGAAAGCGAGGCGCCCCCGGGTCCCGTCGGGGTGATCCCGCCCGTGTTCGGCATCCACGCCCAGGAATTGGGGGAGTCCAGCTCGATCTTGGTCTGGAACCCATCGAAGAGCGTGCCATCGCCGCCGACGGCGTTGAAGAAGTCCGGGTAGATGTCGAAGCCGGTGACCGGCTGGTTGAATTCCCAAGCCGCCTGCACCGAGAGCGGCTGCCCGCGGTACCACGGCGGTGCGAAGTCATCGGCGAAGCACGGTGCCGCGACGACCGTCGCCGCCGCGAGCGCGACCATGAAGTGATTTGTCTGCATCTGAAACGTCCTTTCCTCTTGCGTCGCGGCCACGAGCTGCGACTCCCTTTCGTGCAGCGAGTCTAGGTCGCGACGGTTCATTGCCACGGCGCATCCACCGGAGAGGGTGAGGCGTCCCTGGTGCCACAAATCAACGAAGACTGCTCCGTGTCCGTTCCTGCCAAGCAGGGCCCATTCTGGGTCGACCGAGCGCAATTCACTGGTGAAGGGCGGTCCAGCCATGCCCTCGTTCGGTGGACAACCGGTGCAGGCGTTCGCGCCACCTCCGGCTGCCGGACCGGGCGATCGATCGTCGTGGGAATCGCCTCAGATTGTGGGCCCGGGGCGGGAATCTCACGGAGTCACTGACGGCCGATGAAGCCGGTGCCGAATCCAGCCGATCAGCGATGCAGGGGTGCAC
>JBGARR010000046.1:0-18543 GCA_044230125.1 Phycisphaerales bacterium | reverse complement strand
GTTGACGAACTCGACGAACTCCGGCGGGCTGAAGGCGTGCACGTGCACCTGCGGGTGCTGACGCTTGATCTCGCGCAGCAGGTCCAGGTACCAGCCCAGCGGCAGCTCGGGGTTCATCCCGCCCTGCATCAGGATCTGCGTGCCGCCGATCTCGGTCAGCTCCCTCACTTTCTGGAGGAGCGTGCCGTAATCCAGCGTGTACGCATCGTGGTCACCGGCGTCGCGGCGGAAGGCGCAGAAGGTGCACTTGGCGGTGCATACGTTCGTGTAGTTGATGTTCCGGTCGATGACGTAGGTGCGGACGTGGTCGCCATGCACCTGGCGGCAGCGCAGGTCGGCCCACATGCCAAGGTCCTGCAGTGGCATCTCGCGCAGGATCCGGAGCCCTTGCTGCGGCGTCAGGCGCGCAGCACCCGCCACGACGGCCTCCATGAAGTGTGCGTCGCTGAGTGGATCGGCCCGGGGGCTTGCGGCCGCGCGGGGCTCCAGGCCCGGAGTGGTTGTTCTCGTGGGTTCGTGCATCGGAGGGTCCGGTGGGGCGCACCAGTCTAGGGCGCACGTCGCGCCGCCTGCCCGCGAGGAGCCAAGGGCGCTGCCGATTCCGGCGAAGAGTGGGGTGTTCCCGCGCCGCGGCGGTGCGGCGGCAGGAGTGAATTGCCCGTGTTTTCTCTTTGATTCGAAAAGAGGGACATCTTGCCGCTGATCGCCGCTTCGTCATTGACGCGGGTGCGGGGCGCGATACCGTTGGGGTGCGGCGACGGTCGATGAGCGGGTGGGTCGGCAGTGCAGCCGCACTGGAGGCTCTCCATGGAACACGACGATGACGCCGGTTCGCCCGTGCAGCCTGCCCTTCGAGGGGTGAGGCGCCGTTGGAGGCGGATCGTCACGGTCGCATCGGCCATCGCGGTGCTGGGTGCGCTCGCTGGGGCGGTGGTCGAGATGACCCTCGAGGATTTTCAAGTGCCGGGGACGCAGGTGGGCGACGTCCAGCAGGAGGTCCTATGGAACTCGGCAGTGTGCTCGGCGTGCCACCAGTCCGCCGACGGCAAGCCCGGGGGGCCGGACCCATGGTTCACCTGGCGAGGCAGCCTGATGGCGCAGGCCGGCAGGGATCCGCTCTTCTTCGCTCAGATGGCGACTGCGGAGCAGGACGTGGCGAACGTGGGCTACTACTGCATGCGCTGCCACGTTCCGCTCTCGATCCCCTCCGGGCATGCGGATGTCGCGGACGGTTCGGCGCTGGATGCCTACGACCTTGACGGGGTGAACTGCCACTTCTGCCATTCGATGGTCGATCCGCGCTACAAGGAGGGGAGCAGCCCCATCGAGGACGCGGCGATCCTCGCCTCCATCGCGCAGGTGCCCGAGTACTACGGAGACGCGATGTTCGTGCTGGACCCGGAGGGTCGCCGGCGCGGACCCCGCAGCGACGCCGACGCGCTGCACCAGGTGCTTCCCTCGCCCTTCCATCGCAGCTCGGACATGTGCGGCACCTGCCACGATGTCGGAAACGTCGCGATCTCCCGCCTCCCCGACGGGACATACTCCTACAACACCGTCGACGCGCAGAGCCCAAGCTCCAACCCGTGGCTCCAGTTTCCCCTTGAGCGGACCTACACCGAGTGGAAGCTCAGCGCTTTCGCTGCAGGGGGCGTGGACATGGGGGGGCGGTTCGGCGGCAGCGGGAACCCGGTCGTCTCGACGTGCCAGGACTGCCACATGCCTGTCTCCGCCGGGGCGGCCTGCGTCTTCGGGCCGCCGCGAAAGGACCTGCGCCGCCACGACTTCGCCGGGGCCTCGGTCACCGTGCTCTCGATGATCGCGGCCGGATGGCAAGGAGATCCCTCCGTCGATCCCGTCGCGATCGACGCCGCCAAGGCCCGGAACGTCTCGATGCTCGAACGCGCCGCCTCGCTCCAGGCCGAGCAGGTCAATGGCTCGCTGCGCGTCCGGGTGACGAACGAATCGGCGCACAAGATCCCGACGGGCCACATTGAGGGTCGGCGCATGTGGGTGGTGGTCCGGCTGCTTGATGCGGAGGGCACCGTGCTCCGGACGTACGGTGCCTACGATGCGACCAGCGCCGAGCTCGACGCCGCCACCACCGAGGTGTACGAGATGGTGGTCGGGCTGTCGGCTGGTGCGGCGGCCCTCACGGGGTACCCCACCGGCCCGACCGGGCACATGTCCCTCGCGGACACGATCGTCAAGGACAACCGCGTGCCGCCCCGCGGCTTCTCCAACGTGGCATTCGCGGCTGGCGGCGCCCCGGTCGTCGGGCACGAGTACGCCGACGGGGAGCACTGGGACGACAGCTGGTTCGCACTGGTCCCGGGCACCGCACGCTCAGAGGTTGAGCTGCGCTACCAGAATGTCCCCAAGGAGTACGTCGAGCACCTGCGCAACGGCAACCACAGCAACCAGTGGGGAGAAGTGCTCCACGATCTCTGGGAGGCGACCGATCGCGGCGCCCCCGTGCTGATGGCGAGCCTGAACGTGGGCACCGCGGCCTTCGTGCCAGGAGACCTGGATGGCAATGGCCGGGTCGACGGAGCCGACCTGGGCCTGATGCTGGGAGCGTGGGGCAAGGCGGACAGCCCTGCCGACCTCGTGGCTCCTCGTGGCGTCAATGGCGCGGACCTCGGGGCGCTGCTTGGCAATTGGGGGAGCTCACGGTCCCGGCGCACCAGTCTAGGTGGCGCGGCGGCGTGCGCGCTCAGACCTTCAGCCGGTCCCAGCCGCCCGCCATGAAGCGCCACAGGAAGAGCAGGCCGCGCACGCCTAGCTCCACGCTCAGCCCGATCCAGATTCCCGCCAGCCCATAGCCCCAGACCACGCCGAAGAGGTACGCCAGCGGGACCCGCACGAACACCGTCGAGACCAGCGTCACGGCAAAGGTCGCCTTGGCGTCGCCGCATCCCTTCAGCCCTTGGCGGATCACCATCGCCATGGCGAAGAAGACCTGCACGATGCCGCAGATGAAGAGCGTGCGCGGGACCTCCTGCAGCACCACGGGATCGCGGCTCATCAGTCGCGCCAGCGCCTCTCCCTCGATCATGAAGACGACGCCCAGCAGCCCCATGATCACCATGGCGATCCACAGGCACGCCCAGATCGCGCGGCGCGCCAGCGCCGGCGAGCCCGCGCCCAGGTACTGGCCTGCCAGCGCACCCGCAGCCGTGCCCATGGCGAAGCCCGGCAGGAAGCTGAAGGCCTCCCAGCGGACGGTCACCATGTGCGCGCCGAAGAGGCCCTTCACCGGTCCCGCGGCACCTCCCTCCGCCTGCGCCACCATGCCGATGAACTTCGTGACGCCGATCGAGGTGGTCAGCCACATCGTGGCCCCCTCCAGCATGTTGGGGACGCCCAGGCGGATGATGCGGATGAACATCGCGCGCTCGGGGCGCATGTCGCGCAGGCTGATGCGGAAGTCCTTCACGCCGCGCGTCATGACCACCAGCGTCCACAGGCCGCCGGCCACATAGGAAATGGCCGTGCCCGTGGCGATGCCGAAGACGCCCCATTTTGTCGGGTCGAAGGGGAAGGGATTGTGGATGGTGAGCGCGCCGATCACCACCACCACGCCCGAGAGCCCCCACGAGAAAAGTACGTTCACCACGTTGACGCCTACGGCAATCGCGCTCGGCCGCACCGTCTCCCCCGCGCCGTGCAGCGCCATTCCGCCGACGGTCATGACGCCCAGCAGGGGCATGCTCAATGCGATGATCCGCACATACTCGGTGGCGTAGCGCAGCGCCTCCTCCGAGAGCCCCATCCATTCCGCGGCCCACGGCGCGAAAAACCAGACGGCCACCGCACCCAGCAGCCCAGCCACGAAGCTGGCGGCCACCGCGGTTCCGCCCGCCACGCGTGCCTCGCGCGGGTCGCCGCTGCCCATCGCGCGCGCGATGATCGCCTGGCCACCGATGCCCAGCCCCATCAGCACGATGGACGCCACCCACATGAATGCGGCGCCGAATCCCACGCCATCCAGCGCTGCACCCGAGACGCCCTCGGGCAGGTTTCCCGCCAGCAGCGTGTCCGTCGTGCCGACCAGCGCCGCCATCAGCTGCTGCACCATGACCGGGACCGACAGGATCCAGATCGACTGCCACATGCTCTTCCCCGCCAGCCTGCCGCTGCGGATGATGCGTTCGTCGTCCAGTGCCGCTTCGGCGCCAGCGGCCGAGATGGCAGGATCGCCGAAGGCGTCTATCTCGCCCTCGGAGGCAAGGCGCACCAGCTCGGCGTGCTCGTCGAGCTCGGCGCGCTCGCGGTGCGCACGCTCCAGGTCGGCGCGATTGGGCGCGGCCCCCGCCAGCTCCCCCTCGGGCGGTGTCGCTGCGTCGTCTGTCTCGGTCGGGCGCAAGGGGGCGAAGTCTAGGCGTGCCGCGCGCCCGGGCGGGGCGCCTCAGCCTTTCTCGCCCACATTGCCGAACTCGTTCTGCGGTGCACCATCGGCGGGCGCGGTCTCGCGCAGCCCGGTGGGGACCCCTGGCTGCTCGAAGGTGGGGATCGACCAAAACATCAAGTAATCGCCCAAGCCGAGCTGGCGCTCGAAGGTCGGGTAGTAGTAGGGGACGTCTGCACGGAACGGCTTCTGCTGCGCGCGGTACCAGCTGAGCCACAGCGGCCGGTCCAGTCCGAAGTCGCCCGTGGTCAGCAACCGCAGGCTGTCCGCCGCTGCCAGGTTCACCGCGAGCTCGCGATGGT
Source organism: Phycisphaerales bacterium (assembly GCA_044230125.1). Classification (GTDB taxonomy): domain Bacteria; phylum Planctomycetota; class Phycisphaerae; order Phycisphaerales; family SM1A02; genus UBA966. The sequence continues at coordinate 13,830 of JBGARR010000046.1, read as the reverse complement.
CCAGCGCCGTGCAGAGCGCCTGGAAGACATCGTCACGCGGATACTGCCCCAGCGCAATGGCCAGCTCGACGCGCACCGCGGCCTTCTCGTCATCGTTCACCAGCTTCTTCCAGAGGGTCTCGGCGACGGCGATGTTGTGGATCCGCTGCAGCCCCTTGGCGGCGGCCAGGCGGACCTGCTCGACCTCGCTGTCCAGCTGGCGCGCGATCAGCAGCGCATCCTGCGGGCGTCCGTGCCGCGAGAGCGCCTGGATCGATGTGGCCTTCACAAGCGGGTCGGTGTTCTCCTCGATGTACAGCGTGTACAGCGAGATGTACGCCGCCTCGCCGCCGAAGCTGCTGGTGCCAAGCAGCAGGATCCCGCGTCGCTGGTTCTCGGGGTCGGTGTTGTCCACGGCCCAGCGCCCGGCCTCGGCGGGGGTGGTGGGGAACATCGAGTTGCTGGCATCCCCGAAGTCGCTGCGCGCCTGGTCGCAGCCACCCAGGAGCGGCGCGCAGCCGCAGGCCGCCGCGACGCACGCGGCGCGCAGCGCAATTCGCAGCCTGCGGCGCAAGGGTCGATTCCGTTCGTCCGTCACGGCCGGAAGGATACCTGCGTACCCTTCCGCCATGCCTGTCGTGGAGATTCAGGGCTTCCCGTTGGGCGGCTTCGAGACCAATTGCTACGTGGTCTCGACCCGTCCCCGCGCCGGCGCACCGCGCGACCGGGCGTGCTGGATCGTCGACCCTGGGGAGGATCCGGGTGCGGTGATCGACTTCGTGCGGCGCGAAGGGCTTGCGCCCGCCGCCATCCTGCTCACGCACGCGCACGCAGATCACATCGCCGGAGTGGGCCCGGTGCGGGCGGCATTTCCCCGGGTGCCGCTCCTGCTGCACCCGGCCGAGCACGCCTTCCTGGGCGATCCGCAGCTCAACCTGAGCGCCTTCATCGGGCGCCCGCTGTCGGTGGCGGGCGCCGATGGAGCGTTGGAGCAGGGGCAGGAACTTGAGCTGAACGGCACCCATTGGCGGGTGCTGCACACGCCCGGCCACAGCCCGGGCGGCACCACGATCGTGTGCGACGCCGCCGCCCAGGCGCTGGTCGGCGACACGCTCTTCGCGGGCTCCATCGGCCGTGTCGACTTCCCCACCAGCGACCCGGCCGCGATGCACCGATCGCTGCAGCAGGTGCTGATGGCGCTCCCTGATGCAATGCGCGCGCACCCGGGGCACGGCCCCAGCACCACGATCGGTGCCGAGCGGCGCAGCAATCCGTGGCTTCAGGACGCGGGCTGGGCCCTGGGGGGCTGAGCCGCGCCCTTCAGCGAGCCGATCCAGGCATCGACCCGCGTCGACAGCACGTCCAGCGGGATCGCGCCCGCACCCAGGACGGTGTCGTGGAAGGCGCGCACGTCGAAGGCTGCGCCCAGCTCGCGCTCGGCCTTCGCGCGCAGTTCGCGGATGCGCAGCTCGCCGATCTTGTACCCGGTGGCCTGCCCCGGCCAGTCGATGTACCGATCCACCTCACGGGTGATGTTCAGCTCGCTCAGCGCCGTGTTTCGCTTCATGTACTCGATCGCCTGGTCGCGCGTCCACCCGCTGGCATGCAGCCCGGTGTCCACCACCAGGCGGCAGCTGCGCCACATCTCGTAGAGCAGCCGGCCGAAGTCGGAATAGGGATCCTGCGCGAAGAGGCCCATCTCGATGCCCAGCCGCTCGGAATAGAGGGCCCATCCCTCGACGAAGGCGGTGAAGTGCATGTCGCGGCGGAATTCCGGCTGGTCGGCCAGCTCCTGCGCGATCGAGATCTGCAGGTGGTGCCCCGGCACGGCCTCGTGCAGCGACAGGGGGATCGCCTCGTAGAGCGGACGCTGGTCCAGCGCATAGGTGTTGGCGCAGAACCAGCCCGGGTTGCCTGCACGCAGCGAGCCCGGCTGGTAGTACGCGGTGGTCTGCGTGGGTGCCATGAACTTCGGCACTGCGTGCACGCCGTAGGTGTTGCCCGGCAGCACGCCGAAGAGCGTGGGCAGCTTGGCATCGATCTGCTTGCAGATGTCGCGGTAGCGCGTCAGCAGCTCTTCCTCGCTCTTCGCATAGAAGCGGGGGTCGGTGCGCAGGAAGGCGACGAATGCATCGAAGAGGGGATCATCGGCCATCTTCGCCCGTGCGCCATCGGCGGCGTACCAGTCGGTCTTGCGGATCACCGCCAGCATCTCGGCGCGGACGCGTGCGACCTCGCGTTCGCCGATCGCGTGAATCTGCGCCGCGTCCAGGTCGGTGGTGGTGTGCTCGCGCAGCGCGTGGTCGTACCAGGCGCGCCCCTCGGGCAGGGCCGACGCGCCCACGGTGTCGCGGCAGGCAGGCAGGTATGCGGCGATGAGGTATGCACGCAGGTTTCCAAGCTCCTCCAGAATGGGCGGGAGCAGCTCGGCAAGCTGCGCGCGCAGCTCGGCCTGGCGCGCGGCTGGGATCGTGGCGGGCATTCTGGCCAGCGGCGCCTTCAGGCTCTCAAGCCCGCCGCGGAGAACGGCGTCGAACTGCGCAGGCAGGTCGGTCATCGTGGCCTTCGGCGGGACTCGCCCCTCCTCCACGCCCATCTCCAAGAGCGCACGCGTGTCGCGCACCGCCTGGGGCACCGACGTCAGGCGCTTCAGGTAGTTGCGGTAGTCCTCCTCGGTGCGGAACGGAACCCGGTCGGCCATCTGCGGGATGTCCTGCTGCGGGCCGCCACGTCCGCCGACGGGCATCAGGAAGGACCGGAAGCGATGCCCCTCCTGCGAGAGCTGCAGTTCGCGCACCAGCAGCTGCCACCCGAGCAGGTCATTCCCCTTCAGCTGCGTCGAGTCGATGGCCAGCAATTCGTCCAGGAAGATCCGCTGCTGCGCATGGCGCATCTCGATGCCGCGGAAGGATGCGTCGGTGATGCGGTCCGGCGTGGGAGTGGGGCGGCCGTTCTCCAGCGCCGCCTCGGGGAATTCGGTGTCGCGCCAGCGCTGCATCTCGTCGATGATCGAGAGGTAGCGCGATCGGGGATCCGTGCCAGCTGGGAGGGCGCGCTTCGTCGGAGCCTGGGCGCGCGCCGGTGCGGATGCACTCTGCGCCTCAAGCGCCGCCGTTTGCGCTCCGGCCCACGCCGCCATGAGCAGTGGGCAGGCGAGGCAGGCGACGAGCGTTCGGCGATCGGGGTGGGCGCGCATGGCATCACCATACGCGTCCCCGGGGGCTACGCTTCCGGGCCATGGATCAGCGCACCATCCTTCGACTCGGCCACTCCCCCGACCCGGACGATGCCTTCATGTGGTGGCCGCTCCTGGAGATCGAAGGCCGGCCACCCCGCCTGGCATCGGATCGCTTCCGTTTCGAGGCGGTTCCCTGCGATATCGAGGCGCTGAACCAGCGGGCGATTGCCGGGGCGGCCCTGGCCGCAGGCGCCCCCGAGGCAGCTCGGGGGGCAGGGGCAGCCGGGAACGCTTCAGCGACGGCGATGCCCGGAGGGGCAGGGGAGCCTCCGGCGGCTCGGGCGTCCGCCTCGGGCGTGGCGGGTGAGGAGGCCGTCCCCGAGCACGACCTGCTCGAGATCACCGCCTGCAGCGTCGCCACTTATCCGCGTATTGCGGCGGCCTATGCCGTGACGGCTTGCGGCAGTTCGGTGGGCGATGGGTACGGCCCCAAGATCGTCGCTCGCTCGGCACGGCCTGTCGAGTCCCTGCGCGGAACCGAGATCGCCATCCCGGGCACCGGGACCACTGCCTTCCTGACCACAAGCCTGCTCCTGGGCCCGGGCACGTTCCGCCATCGCACCGTCCCCTTCAAGCAGATCCCGGCGCGCGTCGCCGATGGCGAGTTCGCGGCGGGCGTGGTCATCCACGAAGGGCAGCTGACCTTTGCCGACGATGGGCTGGTGCTGGTTGAGGACCTGGGCCGCTGGTGGCGCGCCGAGACGGGGCTGCCGCTGCCGCTGGGCGCCAACTGCGTGCTGCGCGCGCTGGACGAACGCCATGGCGCGGGCACCATGCGCGAAGTGGCGCAGATCCTGGAGAGTTCCGTGCGCTACGCGCTGGAGCATCGCGAAGAGAGCATTCGCTACGCCCTCGGCTTCGCCGATGGAATGTCGCATGCGCTCGCGGACCGGTTCATCGGCCTCTACGTGAATCGCTGGACGCTGGACTACGGCCCCGAGGGGCGCCGCGCGGTGCAGGTGCTGCTGGGGCGTGCCGCCGATGCCGGGCTCGCGCCGCGCATTGCGTCCCCCGATTTCGTCGGCGGCGCGCCGCACTGATGCCTGCGCGGCCTGTGCCCGCTTCCTGTGCCGCAGCTATGCTGCCCCCGCCCCTCGCGCCCGCATGAGTGCATCGCTCCCTCCAGCCACCGACACGGAACTTGGATACGCACCGCCCACGGTGCGCCAGTTCAGCGTCTTCCTGAACAACAAGGTCGGGAAGCTGCTCGAGCTCCTGCGCACCTTCGACGAGAGCTCTTCCACCCGGCTCGCGGCGTTCTCGATCGTCGACTCCAGCGACTACGCCGTGGTGCGCATGATCTTCACCAACGCCGACGCCGCACGCCACATCCTGCGCCGCAGCCAGTACATCTTCGCCGAGACGGATGTCATCATCGTCGAGCTCTGCGAGGGCTTCTCGCTCAGCGGCATGTGCCTCTACCTGCTGGGCGCCGAGCTGAACATCCGCTTCGCGTACCCGATCATGCTGCGCGGCGAACAGCCCTCCGTCGCCGTCTGCGTCGACGACAACCACCTGGCGGGGCAGATCCTCCTGCGCAAGCGGTATCGCCTGCTCTCCGAGGAAGACCTCGCTCCCTGACCTCTTAGCCGCCCGGCGCATGCCGTGCAGGAGTTCGCATGGCACGCATTGTCCGTCACCTTGCCACCGGCCCCGTCAAGATCGAACCACAGGAGAAGCCCGTCTTCATCTGCGCCTGCGGCCTGACCAGGACCTTCCCCTTCTGCGACGGCACCCACAAGGGCGCCCGCGCCGAGGAAGCGGGCACGCTCTATGTCTATGGCGACGACCGCGCGCCGAAGCCGCAGGGCCCTGATGAATTCGGCGGATGCACCTGCGCGTGACCGTACGTGATCGCGCGTGACATCTTGCGATCGCGCGCCCCCGCGCGCGACCCGCGTCGCAGGCCCTTGACCAAGCGTGATGGCGCACGGTGAAGTGCAGCGAAACCACCGTCGGCCGCACTCAGCGCATCGCGTCCACGGGATAAGTGGCGCTGGTCTTCTCCGTCTCCCACACGGTGACGCTGGAGAGCTCGGCGCCCGCACGGCGCAGCGGGGCATCCAGGTATCCATGGCAGACGAAGGCGATGTTCTCGACCGAGGGGTTGCGCGCCGCGAACTCGGGGCAGTCCAGGTTCAGGTGGCGGTGGTCCAGTCGCGCCAGCACCTCGCGTTCGACGATCGCCGAGAGCTCTCCGACGCCGAAGCGGGGCGCGGGTGCGTCCACTGGCAGCAGCACGGCCACCGCCACCCGGTAGTTGTGCCCATGCCCGTTGGGATGGTTGCACTTGCCGAAGAGGCGCTGGTTCTCGGCTTCGCTCAGCGCCGGTGAATGCAGCCGGTGCGAGGCGGAGAACTCGAAGTGCTCCACAAGGGTGGCCATCTTGGGCATGCGCGGGCTCCATTGGTGCTGCACGAAGGGGCTGGGGGACCACGTGATGCGGACAAGCGTCGCCCCATCGGGGGCGTGCTGCATCGCCAGGCGCCCCAGGCTGGCGATTGTGGATTCGTCACTCGGCAGGGCCTCGGGTGCCGCCGCGACGCCCTGCAGCCACGGAATCAGGTGCGTTCGCGCCAGTGCGTCGATCTCCTGGATTCCAACCAGGTAGCCGCTGCTCTCATCCGGAAGGCCAGTGAAGACCAGGGTGAATTCGTGGTGCGCGGCCAGGCCATGCGCCGCGGGGATGCCGGCGAAACCGTTGCGGGCGGCCGTTGCGGCTGGCGCTTCACGGAAAATCCCCGCGCGCACGGTGCGCGAGAGGAGGACCGGGGATGGTGCCGCGGTGGGGTGCATGGCGTCGCGTTACGGTACCTGCGCGCCTCGCCTGCGCCGGTGCCCGGTGAGCGCAGGAGCAATTGCGGCAATTTCGCGCTCGGCCCGCCAAACTCTACCGCGGCAGCGCTCACGAACGCCGATGATGTGCGCATGAAGAGACGGTGTCGCGATGTGCGGTCCCAGTGGCGCGCGGCCCCGGCCCCGGCCGCCGCCGTTGCCGTCGCGGCCGCGCTGGCAGCGCTCCATGGATGCGCAACGCCGCCCGCTTCGCCTGATGTGCCTGCTGCGCCAAGTGCAGCCGCCGCGCCTCCCGCGCCTCCTGCGCCTTCCGCGCCCCCCGCACCCACTGCGCCTCCCGCACCCGGCGCCCGGGCCGCGCCCACCGCGTCTGCGCCCGCCGCCTCCGCTGCGCCCGCCGCCTCCGCGGTGCCCGCTGCCTCCGCGGCGCCGATCACCCTCGGCCCCGGCCTCGTCGTCGACCGCGCCGCGCGCGAAGTCCTGGTCGATGCGCAAGTCGCCATGGATCGCGGCTGGTTGGAGCAGGCCGTCTGCAAGGCGGGCACGCGCGAGCACGAATCGCTCCTTGCCACCGAGGTCGCACCCAGCCGCATTCATGCCGCGCTGCTCCTCTTGGGCCTTGAACCCGGCCAGCCGGGAAGCTGGAGCGAGGTTCCTTCCAAGGATGTGCCGGATGCCTTCGGCGTGCAGCGCATCGCGCCGACCGGGGCGCGGCTGGACCTCTTCGTGCGCGTCGCGGGCCACGACACCCCACTGGCCGCATGGATCCACGACCCTGCGGGCGGCCACGAGTTTCCCCTGCAGCCCTGGGTCTTCGCCGGTTCGCGCATCCGCCCCAACACCAAGTCGATGGGGCCGGGCGAGCACTATGTCGCCGACTACACCGGAAGCGTGGTCGGCATCGTCACCTTCGGGGACGAGACGATCGCCTGCGATCATGTTTACGCCGATCGCGTCGAGGTGGACCCCGCCGAGTGGCAGGCACGCACCACTTCGATGCCCGAGCCCGGGACGCCCGTCAAGCTGGTGCTCCGTCCGCACCGGCAGGACTAGACTTCGGCCTGATGTCCGCCCCCAGCGCCAACACCGACTCAGCCGGCGCACCGGCGATCCAGGCCGCCGCCGAACTGCGCGGCGTGCGCAAGATCTACTACAAGCCCGATGGCGGCATCCTGGTCGAGGCACTGCGCGGCGTCGACCTGCTGATCCCGCGCGGCCAGTACCTGGCGGTGATGGGCGCCAGCGGCAGCGGCAAGAGCACGCTGATGAACATGCTGGGATGCCTGGATCGCCCCACGATGGGCCACTACTTCCTGGACGGCGACGATGTCAGCCGCATGGACGACGAGACCCTCTCGCGCGTGCGCGGCCGCAAGATCGGCTTCATCTTCCAGTCCTTCAACCTGATCCCCGAGCTGACGATCGTGGAGAACGTCGAGGTTCCCCTCTTCTACCAAGGGGTGCCGGCTGCCGAGCGCCGTGCGCGCGCCATCGACAAGCTGGGGTTGGTGGGGCTGGCCGATCGCCTGGGGCATCGCCCCGCCGAGCTCTCGGGAGGCCAACAGCAGCGCGTGGCGATCGCGCGGGCGCTCGTCTCCGATCCCAGCATCCTGATGGCGGACGAGCCCACCGGCAACCTGGACAGCGCCACCGGCGAGACGATCCTGGAAGTCATCGACGGGCTGCACGACGCGGGGCTGACGATCATCATCGTCACCCATGACGAACGCATCGCCGATCGCTGCGAGCGCGTCTTCCGCCTGCGCGACGGGCTGGTCGAGAGCGACCGTGCGGGTGGTGCCAGCGGGCGAAGGCGCTACGCCGAGCGGCAAGCCGAGATCCTTGCATCGGTCGCCAACAGGGGACAGCCCTGATGCGCGTGCTGGGCATCGATCCCGGCCTGCGCATCACGGGGTACGCCTGCGTCGAGCTGCGTCCCGGGGCGGTGGAGCCGGTGCTCGTCGAGGCGGGCGTTCTGCGCCTGCATGTCACCGACAGCGTCTCTGCGCGGCTGCGGCAGCTGCACGAGGAGCTGGCCGCCCTGATCGCCGAGCTGGCGCCCACGCGCATGGCGGTTGAGGAGGTCTTCGCGCACGCCGCGCATGTCCGCACCGCAATCGTCATGGGCCACGGACGCGGCGTGGTGCTGCTGGCGGCGGCGCTGCGCGACCTGCCCATCGACGAGTTCGCTCCCGCCGAGGTCAAGAAGGCGATGACCGGCCGTGGCCAGGCGAGCAAGGAACAGATGCAGCGTTCCGTGATGCACCAGTTCGGGCTGCGCGCGCTCCCCGAGCCGCACGATGTCGCCGACGCGATCGCCATCGCCGCGTGCGCGGCGCGCCGGCTGGCGGGGGCGCGGGACAGTTCGCCGGACCTGGCTGCGGTGCAGCGCGAGCCACGCGCGGCGCGGAGCCCAGGCGACCCGCGGCCCTTGCAGCCATCCGGCGCGCCGCGCCTGCGCGCCGCACCGCGATAGCGTCCCCGCGCAGCCACCAATGCCTTCACCGACGCCGATCCTCCTCTTCTCGCGCCGCCTGCTCAGCGACCAACTGACGCCGGTGCTGGCGTACCGCCGCCTGGTCTCCCCGGACGATCGCGCCGCGCCCAGCTTCCTCTTCGAGAGCGTCGAGAATGGCACGACCGTCGGCCGCTGGTCGATGCTTGGCGCGCAGCCTGCGCTGGAGGTGGTGGCGCGCGGGCACGAGGTCCAGGTTCACGATCGCCGCAGCGGCCAGACGCGCGCGCTGCACAGCGAAAATCCGCTCGAGGTGGTGCGATCCATCGGTGCTCGCTTCCAGCCGCGTGCCCTCGCCGCGCTTCCCGAAGCATTCCACGGCGGCTGGGTCGGCTATTGCGCCTTCGATGCGGTGCGCTACCTGGAGCCTGGCAAGCTGCCCTTCTCCGCCGCGCCGCGCGATGACCGCGGGCTGCCGGATGTTCACTTCGGCCTCTATCGCGAAGTGGCGGTCTTCGACCATGTCGCAAAGCTGGTGCATGCGGTCGTGGCGGTGCCCTTGGACGAACATTCCAGCGAAGCCGCCGCCGCCGCCGCGGGCGCTGCGCAGCTGGACTCATTCTGCGCGCGGCTGGTGGCTGGCGCGCCGGCGCTGAAGCCCGGGACGGTCGAGATCGACCTTGCCAGCCGCCCGAAGCAGCCCGAAGCAAGCTCGATGACTCGGCCGCAGTTCATGGCCGCCGTCGAGCGCGCGCAGGCATACATCCGGGCGGGCGACGCCTTCCAGGTGGTGCTCAGCCAGCGCCTGGAGCGCCACACCCAGGCGGACCCCTTCGACATCTACCGCGCGCTGCGCGTGGTGAACCCCAGCCCCTACCAGATCTACCTGCAGGCAAGGGGATGCATCCTGGTCGCGTCCAGCCCCGAGATCCTCTGCCGCGTGCGCGGCCGCACCGTGGTGAACCGCCCGCTGGCGGGCACGCGCCGGCGCGGCGGCAGCCCGGAGGAGGACCGGGCGCTGGAGACCGAGCTTCTGGGTGACGAGAAGGAGCGCGCCGAGCATGTCATGCTGGTCGACCTGGGCCGGAACGACCTGGGACGCGTCTGCGCGCAGGGCACGGTGCACATCGAGCGGTGCATGGAGATCGAGCGCTACAGCCATGTCATGCACATCAGCTCGACGGTGACGGGCACCCTGCGCCCGGGCCTGGACTGCTGGGACGCGCTGCGCGCCACGCTTCCCGTGGGCACCGTGAGCGGCGCGCCCAAGGTGCGCGCGATCCAGATCATCGACGAGCTTGAGCCCGTGCGCCGCGGCCCGTACAGCGGCGGCATCGGCGCGGTGGGGTGGGGGGGCGACATGGACATCGCACTGGCGCTGCGCACGATGGTGGTGCCCACCGGTGCCGCGGGCGAAGCATGCGCTCCCTGGCGCGTGGACTTACAGGCGGGCGCGGGAGTCGTGCTCGACTCGGTCCCAGCCTCGGAGTTCGAGGAGACGATCACCAAGGCGGCAGGGCTCGGGCGCGCGATCGACCTTGCGGAGCAGGCTTTTTCGCACTGAGGCGGCCCGTTCGCGCCGTGCGCACCGGTCGCGCACTGGGATTCGCTGTCGCGCACCAGGATTCGCTCATCGCGCACCAGCATGCGCTCGGCTCGCAACAGGGCGCACTCTCCTGCATCACGTGTCGTGCGCTCCCGCAGACGGCGGCTCAGTCGAGCGCGATCGGCTCGTCATCTTCTTGTGACTTGCGTGCCGCCTTGCGCGCCGCCGCCCGCGCGGCCCGCTCGGCGGGGCTCAGCGGCGCGTCCGCCACCAGAGGTGCATCCTCGGGCCGCTTCAGCAGGTCCTCCTTGGGTTCGCTGGCGATCTCCTCGGCACTGCTTCCGAAGGCATGGGCGGTCGCGATGGCGGCCCATGCCCACGTGCCGATCGCACCGAAGCGCAGGAGCATGGCGCCCCAGCCCAGCGCGCTCCATTCGGCCACATCGGCCGCCAGCTGAAGCGCCACCGCCGTGAAGGTGGCGATGTAAGGCGCGGAGCTGCGCTCCAGGCGCAGCGCGAAGTGCGCATCAAGTGACTCGCCCAGCATGGCCGAGCAGATCATGCCCAGCCCGACGGTGCCGATCCAGAGTGCGGGAATCCCCACCAGCATGGCGGTGGTGATGAACTGCACGGGGATGACCGATGCGATGGGCGTCGCCAGCACCACGGTGCAGACCGCGCCGACGGCCAGCTCCACAATATTGACCATCTTGGCTCGTTCGAACTCCGGCGTCTGGCCGAAGGCAGCCGGTGGCAACACCGCCGCCGCCGCGCGCAGGGCCAGCAGCCTCTGGAACGCCCCCAGCATCGCCATGACCACGAAGGGACCCCCCAGGCACCACACGCCGATCATCCCGACCGGCACCGAGAGCAGGTAGCTCTTGGCGTAGTTGCGCAGGGCCTCGTTTGCATGTTCGCGCTGGCCGGCCCGCACGGCGGCCCCTTGCAGCGAATCTGCCACCAGGTGGCCGCATTCGGGGCAGACCGCCTTGGCCGGCACCCCGCGCAGGTTGTAGCCGCACTGCGCGCAGGGCAGGTTGGTCGCGACGGTCGCATCGGGCGAGTCCCGCGGTCCACGGGGATTGGGAAGGTGCACGGGAATCGACGAATCTCCGGGAAAGCGCTGAATCGTCCCAGAATCTCTGCCGAACAAACCGAAGTATAAACCGTAATGAGACTGTCACCGGAGAGCCAACCCATGCTGTCAGACCGCCGTCCGACCACCCGTCGCCTGATCTCGATCGCAGCCGCCGCGGCCCTCGCCGCCGTGCCATTCGCGTGGGCGCAGGGGACGGTTGCAGCACCGCCTCCCACCTCCGCGCCATCAACGCCGCCCGCCGCCAAGTCGCCCGCCGCCACTCCCGCCACGCCTCCGGCACCGCACGGCGAGACCCCCGCCAAGGACAAGGTCCCCGCCGCGGGCCTTCCCGCCAACGTCGATGACTGGAGCGACGCGGTCTGGAACGCCGCGCGCACCGGCCAGCGCGACAGCGTCGACATGCTGCTTGAGAACATTCCCGACGGGAAGGCCAGCGAGGCCGTGAAGCGCCTGCGCGAGTCCATCGCGCGCCGCGACACGCAGGTCATCGAGACTGCCAGGCAGGCCGCGGCGCAGCGCGAGGAGAAGCTGAAGGAGATCGGCACCGCGATCGCTGCGGGCGACGCCACCAAGGCCCTCGTCGCCGCGGCTTATGTGAAGTACCTCTCCGCCGACTGGTCGGCCACGCTCCAGGGGCCCGAACTCCAGGCGCTGGTCACCATGGCCGAGAAGCGCGTCGCCGAGGCGCGCGCCGCCAGCGACTGGCTCTACGCCGAGGAGCTGCTGACCCGCCTGCGCACGCTCTACGAGGGCACCACGCTCAAGACGCAGTACCAGAAGTACGACGACGAGCTGGAGACGGATGTCGGCCGCCGCGTCATGCTGGTGCTCGAGTACGCGCCTCGCGCCTGGTACGCCCTGCGCAAGGCGCAGTTCGAGCGGCTGGACGCCAAGGACCGCAAGCAGCCCTTCCCCGAGTTCAGCGAGAAGGGGGCCTCGGACTGGAAGAACCAGCTGGACGGCGTCACCGAGCGCATCCTGGGCGAGTCGCTGGCTCAGATCGCCGCGCAGCACATCGATGGCGTGGGCTGGAAGCCGCTGGTCGACGGCGGCCTGGACATGGTGCACCTGCTCTCGACCACCCCCGGCCTCGCCGAGAACTTCCCGACGCTGGCCAGCAAGGAGCTCGCCGAGTCGTTCACCACGGCGGTCGACGCGCAGATCAAGCGCGTGGCATCCATGAAGCCCGAGGAGGTGGATGCCCGCACCTTCGCCGCGGTGATGGCCGCGCTGCGCACCGCCAACGAGCAGACCGTCAAGCTGCCCTTCGAGGCGATCGTCCGCGAGTTCGGCAACGGCGCCATGGGGATCATGACGCACGATTTCGAGGATCCCTACACCGAGATCGTCTGGCCGGACCGCATGCGCCGCTTCAGCCAGATGATCAAGGGCAACTTCGTCGGCGTCGGCGTGCTGATCCGGCACAACGAGAAGCGCGAGATCGCCATCATCAACCCGCTGGACGGCAGCCCCGCCAAGCGCGCAGGCGTCCACCCGGGGGACAAGATCGCCGCGGTCGACGATGTCACCACGGCAGACTGGTCGCTGGAGCGCGCCGTCGACGCGATCACCGGCCCGGCAGGCACCAATGTCAAGCTGACGCTGACGCGCGAGGGTGACGCCGGCCCGATCCAGGTGCCGCTGGTCCGCGAGAAGATCAAGATGTACTCGGTGCAGGGGTGGCGCAAGACCGGCTACAACGACCGCTCCGAGCCGCAATGGGACTGGTACATCGATCCCGCCGACGGCATCGGCTACATCCGCCTTACCGGCTTCAACGAGGACACATTCACCGACTTCCTGAAGTCGATGCGCGACATGGCCATGCAGCGCCCGCTGAACGGCCTGGTGCTGGACCTGCGCGGCAACCCTGGGGGCCTGCTCCAGAGCGCGGTCGCCTTCGTGAACGCCTTCATCCGCTCGGGGCGCATCGTCAGCGTCGAGGACCGCAACGGCCAGGAGCTCTACGCCTTCACCGCGCAGCGCACCCGCGCCGCGCTGGCCGACCTGCCGACGGTCGTGCTGATCAACGAGGGCAGCGCCAGCGCCAGCGAGATCGTCTCCGGCGCGCTCGAGGCGCACGACGCAGCGGTCGTCCTGGGCGAGCGCAGCTTCGGCAAGGGCAGCGTGCAGGAGGTGCACGAGATCGGCGGCAAGGGCGCCGAGGCCGAGGCGAACGTCAAGTTCACCGTGCAGCACTACATCCTGCCCCCGAAGCAGGGGGAGGCGAAGGGGCGACTGGTCCACAAGAAGCCCGGAGCCACCGACTGGGGCGTCGTTCCCGACTACCTGGTCAAGCTGACCCCGACGCAGATGGAGGAGATCAACAAGATTCGCGCCTCCGCCGACGACACTCCCGAGGAGGCGGTGGATGGCATGACCGAGCCGCCGACGCAGGTCACGCCGCCTGCGGGCGACGAGCCGGCCGCCAACGGCGCGCCCGTCAAGTCGAAGCCCAAGGAGAAGCGCGATCCCGACGAGCTGATCATGAAGGGCATCGACCCGCAGCTGCAGGCTGCCGTGATCCTGCTGCAGTCGCGCGCGCTGAAGTCGCAGGAGGCGCAGGCAGCGTCGGCGCCGGCGCCCGCGGCCGGTGCGCCCGCCGCGCCTGCACAGAAGCAGCCAGCGACGGCCAACAACGGCAAGGCGCGTTCCTGACCGGCCCGCGCGCGGAATGTTTCGCGCCACCAGCGGCGGCGGGCGCATCGGCGCCCGCC
>JBGARR010000045.1:0-18524 GCA_044230125.1 Phycisphaerales bacterium | reverse complement strand
TGGAGCACCAGGCCACCGGCGAACGCATCTTCGTGGGCAGGCAGGAGTACCGCGATGCCTTCGGAACCGACCCGCCCGCATCGCGTGGCGGCGGCGCTTCGCGCGCGCCGGTCCAGTGGGAAGGAGTGGCGCTTCCCCGCGTCGACCTGAGCTTCCGCCGCGGCAACACAGGGCCTTCGAACGCCGCCGAGCGGGACAAAGAGGTCGAGTTCCTGCAGACGCGGCCCCCGGTGCGCGAACCGTTGACGCCAGCCGCCGCACAGCAGTGGCGCGTGGTGACGCAGGTGGACGGCGCCGAGGAACTGCTGGTGGTGTATGCACCCGAGGCACGCGCCTTCGGGCTGGCCGAAGGCATCGTCGCCGACGATCGCGAGCTGGCGGCCTTCTTCGGGGCGACGCAGGTGACGCGCTACGAGGAGCACGCAGGCGACACCCTGGTGCGCTTCCTGACCAGCTGGCCGATGCGCCTCTTCCTGGTGGTGGTGCTGCTGGTCGGCTTCTTTGTGGAGACGGCGGCGCCGGGGATCGGCTGGTTCGGCGGCGCGGCGGCGGTCGCACTGCTCCTGCTGCTGGGCGCGCCGATGCTGGCGGGCATCACCACCTGGTGGCCGCTGCTGCTGGTGCTGGTGGGCGGAACGCTGGTGGTGATCGAGGTGCTCTTCATCCCCGGCGTGGGGGTGGTGGGCTTCCTGGGCGCGGCGTGCATCGTCATCGGGCTGGTGGCCAGCTTCGTCACCGCGCCACTCTCGACCAGCGAAGGGCAGAGCGACCTGGCCAGCGGCGTGCTCGTCGTGGTGGCGGGGAGTGTCATTGCAGGGGTGGGAGCGTGGGCGATCTTGCGCGTGCTTCCCCGTTCGCGCCTGATGAACGCCGCTGTGCTGCACGCCACGGTTGGCACGGACACCGCGCCCAGCGCATGGCGCATTCCCGGCGCCACTGCGGCCGCCATCGCCGTGGGCGCGCGCGGCACCGCGGCCACGCCCCTGCGCCCCGTCGGCAAGGTGGACTTCGGCGGGCGCATCGCCGAGGTGCAGGCGATCGGCGGGTTCATCGAGGCGGGTCGCGCCGTGGTGGTGGTGCGCTCCACTCCCTACGCTGTGGAGGTCGAAGAGACCGCATGAGCCAACTCACCACCAGCAACCGGTTCGCGGCGCGTGGAGCGGTGGCGGCTGCAGTTGCCGCTGCAGCGGCTGCACTTGCCGCTGCCGCAGTCACCCACGCCGCTGCGCCCGCGCACGCATCGCTGCTGGCGCAGGCCGCGTCCGCACCGGCGGGCGCCGACATCTTCTGGATCGCCGCGGGTCTCATCCTGCTGGCGCTCGGGATCGTGCTGGGGGTGCTCGAACTTTTTCTGCCCACGGGCGGGCTGCTGGCGATCGCCACGGCCACCTGCTTCATCGGATCGATCGCTGCATTCTTCGCGGCCAGCACCACCTGGGGCTTCGCGGCACTGGCGCTCTACGCGGCGGGGACGCCGGTGGCCTTGGTGCTGGGGCTCCAGGTGTGGAAGCGCTCCCCCATCGCGCGGAGCATGGTCCTGGGCACCTCGGAGGAGGAGGGCGCCGAGGATGACGGCACCGCCGCCTCCGCGGCGGGCGCGGATGCACGCGCGATGCAGGCGCTGCTGGGCGCTCACGGCGTCGCCGTGACCCCGATGCGCCCCGTCGGTTTCGTGCGCATCGGCGCCCTCCGCGTCGAGGCATCGGCGGAAATGGGCATGATCGAATCGGGCACCGCCGTCGAGGTGATCGAGGCGGGCCCCGCGCGCATCGTGGTGCGGGCGCGCGGATAGCATCCGCGCCGTGAACAACGCTCCATACGCGATCGCCGGCATCCTGGCGCAAGTGGCCCCCGCCTCCGGGACACGCACCTGGGACGTGCTCTTCTGGGTGATGCTGGCCATCGCAGGCCTCTTCGGCTTCATCGCGCTGATCATCATCAGCCAGTACCTGCAGCTGTGGGTGCAGGCGTGGCTCAGCGGCGCCCCCGTCAGCCTGTTGAAGCTGATCATGATGCGGCTGCGCAAGGTCCCCCCGGCGGTGATCGTGCTGAACCGCATCGCCGCCAAGAAGGCGGGGCTGGAGATCAGCAGCGACCAGCTGGAGAGCCACTACCTGGCGGGGGGCAACGTCGACCGCGTGGTGCGCGCGATGATCGCCGCGGACAAGGCGAAGATCGAGCTGCCCTGGGACCGCGCCACGGCCATCGACCTGGCGGGGCGCGACATCCACGACGCGGTGAAGACCAGCGTCGACCCCAAGGTGATCGACTGCCCCAACCCCGCCAGCGGCAAGACCACCGTCGATGCCGTGGCGCAGGATGGCATCCAGCTGCGCGCTCGCGCGCGGGTGACGGTGCGCACCAACATCGCGCGCCTGGTGGGCGGCGCCACCGAGGAGACGATCGTGGCGCGCGTCGGCGAGGGCATCATCGCCACCATCGGTGCCAGCGAGAACCACAAGGCGGTGCTGGAGCACCCCGACCGCATCTCCAAGACGGTGCTTGCCAAGGGGCTGGACAGCGGCACCGCGTTCGAGATCCTCTCCATCGACATCGCCGAGATCGACGTCGGCGAGAACATCGGCGCCAACCTGCAGACGGCGCAGGCCGAGGCGGACACCAAGCGATTCCAGGCGCAGGCGGAGCAGCGACGCGCGCTGGCCGTGGCGCAGGAGGCGGAGTATCAGGCCGAGGCGCAGAAGAACCGCGCGCTGGTGGTGCTTGCCGAGGCGGAAGTGCCCAAGGCGATCAGCGAGGCGCTGCGCAGCGGCAACTTCGGGCTGATGGACTACTACCGCATGCAGAACCTGATGTCGGACACCGAGATGCGCAAGAGCATCGGCAAGCCCGAGCAGCAGGGCTGACGCACCACAGGAGCGACACGCGCGTGCCCGTGCTCCATGTCGTGATGCCCACCTACAACGAGGGGCCGACGCTCCGCGAGATCGTCGCGCGGGTGCTGGCCGCGCCGCTCCCGGAGGGGTGGAGCGCCGACCTGACCATGGTGGACGATGGCAGCCAGCCCCAGGCGGCTGCGATCGCGCGTGACTGCGCCCAGGAGCACCTCCCAGGCGGGCGGGTGCGGTTGATCGTGCACCCGCGCAACCGGGGCAAGGGGGCCGCGCTGATGACGGGCTTCGACGCGGTGCTGGCGCGCGCCGCACCGCAGGACGCGATGCTGGTGCAGGATGCCGACCTGGAGTACGACCCCGCCGATTACGCCGCGCTGCTTTCGCAGCTGGCCGCCGACGGCCGCACCGCCGTCTTCGGAAACCGCTGGGCGGACCGCGCGGGGCGGCCGACCGCGGTGCGCCGCGCGCACGCCGGCGCCAACCGCATGCTGACCGCCGCCAGCAACCTGATGACGGGGCTGCAGGTGCACGACATGGAGTGCTGCTACAAGTTGCTGCCGATCCCGCTGCTGCGCACGATCCGGCCCGCGCTGACCGAGGAGCGCTTCGGCATCGAGCCGCAGCTGGCGGCGGCCCTGGCGCGCGCAGGGGCGCGGCTGGCCGAGGTGCCGGTGCGCTACGCGCCGCGCAGCTTCGCCGAGGGCAAGAAGATCCGCGGCAAGGATGGCGTGCGCGCGCTGTGGGTGATCCTGCGCGAGCGCTTCCGGCGTCCGGCCAGCGGGAGCACTGCGTGAGCGAAGGCCTCTGGAGTGCGGTGCGCACGGGGATCGGGCGCTTCGTCTCGCCGCGCAAGGCGGTCGTGCAGGTGGTCGGCTTCGCCCTGGGCATGGCGCTGGTGGTGTGGGTGGTCAAGGGCGCCATCGAGACGGCCGCGGACCCGACGCGCGCGGGGATCGTGGAGTCGGTGAAGGCCGCGTGGCAATCCCGCCCCTGGCTCGTGCTGGGACTGGCGCTGACCACGATGGCGAGCCTGGCGATCGACGGCGCACTCTTCTGGCTGGTGCTGCTGCCGGTGCGGCGCCTTGGCTTCATGGAGATGCAATGGCTCACCTTCGTGACCGCGATGAGCAACTTCTTCCCGGTGCGCATGGGCATCCCGGTGCGCTACGCCTATGCGCTCAAAGCCAACCGGATGAGCTTCTTCCAGGCGACCGCGTGGTTCGTGGCGGTGACGCTGGTGATCCTGGTGTCGCTGGTGGCGGTGGTGGCCGCCACCATCGTGGCGCCGCACCCCGGCGTGCTCTGGACGGTGGTGGTGGTTGCGGGGCTGGGCGCGGGCGGCGTGGCGCTGACGCAGCTGGCGCGCTGGCGCCCGATCGCATCGCGCCTGGGCGACTACACGCGGATGATCACCACGCCGCGCACCTACTGGTCAGGGACACTGCTGCGCGTCATCGAGATCTTCCTGTGGATCGTGCGGATGTGGTGCGCGGCCGAGATCCTGGAGCTTGGCATGGATTTTGCGCATGTCACGATCCTGGGCGTCGCCGCCATCGCGGTGATGCTGAACCCCTTCGGACGCCTGGGATTCCGCGAGGCGACGACGGTGCTGGTGGCCAACTGGATGGCCGGGCGCGGGCTGGACGTGGCGCACGCGGATGGCGGCTTCAAGCAGCTGGCGCTGGTGGAAAGCCTGGGAGAGATGTTCACCACCATCCCGATGGGGCTGGTGGCGCTGCCCTTCCTGGCCACCTGGTACCGCCGACGCGCGCGCGAGGCGGCCGCCGTGAGTGCCGCCTCGGGGGACGCCGTCTCGGCGGATGCGACCTCCGGGAATTCCCCCTCGGGAACTGCGCCCTAGACGCGCAGCACTCGCCGCAAACCGTCATCCTCGCACAGGTAGCGCAGGCGCAGCGCCTCGGCGCGCGAACCCAGCCACGGTGCGCGCCCGGAGGCGCGGTCGACGCGCCCCAGCGCCGCGCGCGCGTCCACGATCGAGGGCGCATCGCGGCCGCACGCCGCTGCATGCGCGCGCGCCAGCCACAGGACGCATGCGGCGTTCAGCGACATCGCCTGCAGCCCGCGCACCATCGGCCATCCGTAGAAGCCGCTGCCCCACGCGCGCCCGCCCAGCACCGTGGCGCGCGTCCAACGCGTTAGCAGGTCGTCGATGGCGGGCAGGTCGGCGCCCTGCAGCGCGCCCGCCGTGGCTTCCACCTCGGCAAAAGTGGCCCCCTGCGGCCACGTGTCGCCCGTTGCCGGGACGCTTCCGCGCCCCTTGGCAAAGGCGCGGCTGCGCATCGCCTGGCCAAGCACCGCGCGCAGGCGGCCCACGCGGCGCAACTGGTCGATCTTGGGGTCCTCCAGCCGGAAAAAGGCCGCCTGCCGCAGCGTGGCGCGTTGCGCGCGCGTCGGCGGCTCCACCGGGTGCAGCGGCAGCTCCTGCGGCAGCGCCTGCACCAGCGTCTCCATCAGTTCGCCAAAGCGCGCGCCGCGCACCTTGTCCCAGCGCGCCTGCCCCAGCTGCTGCGCGAGCCACGCCAGGCCGTCCAGCCGCACGGGCAGCGGCACGGCCGTGTCGCGCAGCCAGCGATCCAGCGCGGACGACATTGCTTCCACCTCCTGGGGCGTCGCGACGACTCCCTCGGCGATCTGCACGCGCGTCGGCACCAGCTCGGGCACCGCTTCCGCCAGCGCGCGCACCGGGCGCAGGTGCGCGGCCAGCGCCGCCCCCTTGTTCTCCAGCACGCTCTGGCACGCAAAGCTGATGCCCACCTGGACGTGCCGCTCGTCCGGCGCCAGCACGAAGGGAAAGAGCTGGCACGCCAGCGGCTTCGCCTCCAGCCCAAGCTCGGCGTGGATCCTGCAGCGGCCTCCCTCGCCCAGGAAGATGCACGCGCCGTCGGGGCGCTGGCGCAGGAAGGTGATGCCACGGAACTGCGTCGTCACCGCCTCGCCCAGCTTCTCTTCCCAGCGCTGCGCGCTCAGCTTCTCCAGGTCGTCTGCGCGCAGCTGCACGGTGAAGTCGCGGCAGCAGTTGCCGCAGCCGTGGCACGAGTAGCGCTGTTCGCCCAGCGGCAGCATCGCCAGCGGCAGCGTGACGGGCGCGCGCCCCTGCGATGCACGCTCGTGCGCGCCGGCCATGCGCCTCACCACACGATCCGCTTGTGGCGGACCAGGAAGGCCAGCTGCCGCACCGCGCGGCCCCGGTGGCTCAGCTCGTTCTTCTTCTCGGGTGCGAGCTCGGCGCTGGAGACCCCCAGCTCGGGCAGGAAGAGGTGCGGGTCGTAGCCGAAGCCATGGCCGCCGCGCGGCTCCTCGCTGACCACCCCCTCGAACTCGCCGCGCACCTCCACCAGCACATCGCCTTCGGCGGTCGCCAGGCACATGGTGCAGACGAAGCGCGCGCGCCGCTGGTCGAAGGGAACGCCGCGGATCGCCTGCACCAGCTTGGCGTTGTTGCGCGCATCGCGCTCGGCGCGGCTGCCCTCGCTTCCTGCCCAGTAGGCGCTGTGCACGCCGGGTGCCCCCTGCAGCGCGTCGATCTCCAGGCCGCTGTCGTCGGCCAGCACCGTCGCACGCAGTGCCTGTGCGTAGTAGCGCGCCTTGATCCGCGCGTTCTCCTCGAAGGTGGCGCCCGGCTCGTCGGGCTCCGGCGGCGCGGGCACCGGCAGGTCGGCGAGCGACAGCACCTCGAAGCCCAGCGGCGCCAGCACCGCGCGGATCTCCTGGACCTTGTGCGGGTTCCCGGTGGCGATCACGATCCGCATCGCACGTCTCCTTCCATGGCGTCAGGTCTGCAGCACGCCGGTGCGAAAGACGCCGTCGGTGGGCGCCTGCCACGCCACCCGCACCGCGGCAAGCAGTTCCTGGCGCGTGCGCGCCGGATCGATGATGCGGTCCACCCAGCCGCGGCTCGCGCCGTAACGGATGTCCTGCTGCTCGGAATAGCTGCGCGTGATCGCCTCCAGCAGTTGCGCGCGCATCGCCTCGTCCACCTTCTCGCCCTTGCGCTCGCGCGCGGCCAGGTCGATCTGCAGCAGCGTGCTGGCGGCCTGCGCCGCCCCCATCACGCTGCAGCGCGCGCCGGGCCAGGCCAGCGTCAGCAGCGGGTCGAAGGCGCGGCCGCACATGGCGTAGTTGCCCGCACCGTAGCTGCCCCCGACGATCAGCACGATCTTGGGCACCAGGCAGTTGCTCATCGCGTTCACCATCTTGGCCCCCGAGCGGATGATGCCCCCTTGCTCGCTGTCGCGTCCCACCATGAAGCCGGTGGTGTCGTGGATGAAGAGCAGCGGGATGCGGCGCTGGTTGCAGTCCATGATGAAGCGAGCGGCCTTGTCGGCGCTGTCGTCGTAGATCACCGCGGGCATGTTCATGCTGGTGCTCGGCCCCGCCTTGCCCCCGGGCATCTTGCGCGGCGTCAGCTTCTTCTGGTTGGCCACGATGCCCACCGGGAAGCCGCCGATGCGTGCATAGGCGCAGACCAGCGAGCGCCCGAACTCCGCGCGGTACTCGTCCATGCTGCCCGCGTCCACGAAGCACTGCAGCAGCTCGGCCATGTCGTACTGCTGCCCCGGCTCGCTTCGGAAGATCGCGAAGGCGTCGGCGCCGGCGCGCGCGGGCTCCTTGGCGGGCGCGGGGGGCGCGGGCACCGGCGGTGCGGCGCGGCTGGCGTCCACCAGGCTGCGCAGCCGCGCCAGGCACGCGGCGTCGTCCTTCTCGCGGAAGTCGATGGTGCCGCTGATCTGGGCGTGCATCTCGGCGCCGCCCAGCTCCTCGCTGGTCACCTCCTGGCCGATCGCCGCCTTCACCAGCGCCGGGCCCGCCAGGTACAGGCCGCTGCCCTCGGTCATCAGCAGCGTGTCGCAGAGGACGGGCAGGTACCCCCCGCCCGCCACGCAGTTGCCCATGATCGCGGCGTACTGCGGGATGCCCATCGCGCTGAAGACGGCGTTGTTGCGGAAGATGCGGCCGAAATCGTCGGTGTCGGGGAAGACGTCCTCCTGCAGCGGCAGGAAGACGCCCGCGCTGTCCACCAGGTAGAGCAGCGGCAGGCGCGCCCGCTCGGCCACCATCTGCGCCCGGATGATCTTCTTGCAGGTCATCGGGAAGAAGGCCCCCGCCTTCACCGTGGCATCGTTGGCGATCACCATCGCCTGCCGCCCCTGCACCGTGCCGATGCCCGTCACCACGCCTGCGGCGGGCGCGCCGCCGTACTCGCGGTACATGTTCCAGGCGCTGAAGAGGCCCAGCTCGAAGAACTCGCTCTTGGGGTCCACCAGCTTGGCGATGCGCTCGCGCGCCGTCAGCCGGCCGTGGCGGTGCTGCCGCTCGATGCCCGAAGGCCCGCCCCCCTGCTCGATCTTGGCGGCTTCGGCAAGGAACTGGGCAGTGGCGCCCTGGAGGCCCGATGGAGCGGCGGCGGTCGCAGACATGGCCTGCCGAGAATACGCCTCTACACTGCGTCCATGCCATGGAGAAGCTTTGCCGACCTGGTGGCCGAGGCGCGCCGCACCGTTGCCGAGATCGACGTCGATGAGCTGGCGGCGCTCATGGAACCGGGCAACGATGCCCCCGACCTGCTGCTGATCGACATCCGCGAGGCCGACGAGCACGCTCGCGGCTTCGTGCCGGGCTGCGTGGCGATCCCGCGCGGCATCCTGGAGTCCACGATCGAGAAGCGCGCCTTCGCCGGCAAAGTGGCCGAAAGCGACCTGGGGCGGCCGATCGTGCTCTATTGCGCAGGGGGAAACCGCAGCGCACTTGCCGCAGTGGCGCTGCGTCAGATGGGTTTCACCAACGTGCAGAGCCTGGCTGGTGGCTTCGGCGCATGGGGCAAGGCGGGGCGACCCGTGGCGCATCCACGCTCCGCGTCCTGATAACGGCGCGCGCTTCTGCGCCCCCGCTTGAGCAAATCGCGGATTCCACTACACTGCTCGACTCAATTCACACAGAGGAAAGCAGAAAACATGTCGATCTCAGCGACAAAGAAGGCCGCAGTCATCAGCGGCAACCGTCTCCACGACACCGACTCCGGCTCCCCCGAGGTGCAGGTCGCCATCATCAGCGAACGCATCACGACCCTCCAGGAGCACTTCAAGTCCAATCCCAAGGACCATCACGGTCGCCGCGGCCTCCTGCTCATGGTCGGCCGCCGCAATCGGCTGCTGACCTACCTGGCGCGCACCGACCGTGACCGCTACCAAAACCTGATCAAGCGTCTCGGCCTGCGCAAGTAACGCTGCAGCCACGCCGCCGCCCGGCGGCCGAGGGCATCGCGCAGCGTTCCGCAACCCGGACCCGCATCGCGCCATGGCTTCTGCCCCAGGGCGGACGGTCATCGTCCGTCCCATTCAGGGGCGGCACTTCACGAACATCGAATCGACTGGAGCCACACAATGTCTGAACAGACCACCAAGAAGCATGTCATCGTCGAGCGCGAGATCGGCGGGCGCACGCTTCGCTTCGAGACCGGCAAGGTCGCCAAGCTCGCCCACGGCGCCGTCATGGCCACCTTCGGCGACACCTGCGTTCTCGCCACCGCCGTCCGCGCGGCACCGCGCGCAGGCATCGACTTCTTCCCCCTCACCTGCGACTATCGCGAGCGCACCCCCGCCGCGGGCAAGTACCCCGGCGGCTTCCGCAAGCGCGAAGGCGCGCCGAACGAGAAGGAAGTCCTGACCATGCGGATGATGGATCGCCCGATCCGCCCGCTCTTCCCCGAGGGGTTCATCGACGAGATCCAGCTGCAGTGCCTGGTGATGAGCCACGACATGCAGAATGACAGCGACGTGCTGGCGTGCACCGCCGCCTCCGCCGCGCTCAGCCTCACCGACGCCCCCTTCCTGGGCCCGATCGCCACCGTGCGCGTCGGCCGCGTCATCACCGAGCAGGGTTCGGTCTTCGTGATCAACCCCACCGTGGCGCAGATGGACTACAGCGACATCGACCTGGTCCTCTCGGGGCACAAGGACGGCGTCAACATGATCGAGGTCGGCGCTGCCGAGGTCGATGAGAAGACGATGGTCGAGGCGATCCGCTTCGGCATCGAGCAGGGCATCAAGCCCATCCTCGAGATGATCGCCGAGCTGCGCCAGAAGTCCGGCGCCCCCGAGGCCAAGATGGGCGCCCCCGTCCTCCCCTCCGACGAGGTCATGAAGGCCGTCAAGGAGAAGGCGTACGAGCCCATGAAGGAGGCGCGCAAGATCAACGGCAAGCAGGCGCGCAACGGCAAGGTGGACGAGATCAAGAAGTACGTCCTGGACACCTTCTTCGCGATGCCCACCGGCGACGTCAGCTTCGGCGCCTGGCAGGTCGCGGAGAAGCGCTTCAAGGAGGCCAAGGAGGCCCTGCGCATCCTGGAGAAGAAGGTCACGCACGACCTGGTCGCCAACCACGGCATCCGCCCGGATGGCCGCCGCAAGGACCAGATCCGCGCCCTGGACATGTCCGTGGGGGTCTTCCCGCGCACGCACGGCAGCGCCTTCTTCCAGCGCGGCGAGACGCAGAGCCTGGTGACCTGCACGCTGGGCACCATCAAGGACGAGCAGATCGTCGACGGCCTGCTCCCCGAGTACGCCAAGAAGTTCTACCTGCATTACAACTTTCCCCCCTTCTGCACCGGCGAGGCGGGGCGCATCACCGGCCCGGGCCGCCGCGAGATCGGCCACGGCGCGCTCGCCGAGCGCAGCCTGCGGGCGATCCTGCCGGATCCCGCTGAGTTCCCCTACACCGTCCGCCTGGTGAGCGACATCACCGAGTCCAACGGCAGCAGCTCGATGGCGAGCGTCTGCGGCGGCTGCATCGCGCTGATGGACGCGGGCGTGCCCATCAAGGCCACCTGCGCCGGCATCAGCGTCGGGCGCTTCACCAGCAGCGAGGGCAAGGTCGACCACGTGATCGACATCCTGGGCGAGGAGGACTTCTTCGGCGAGATGGACTTCAAGGTCAGCGGCACCCGCGAGGGCATCACCGGCATCCAGCTGGACCTGAAGGCGCGCGGCCTGGGCCTGGACGAGATCACGACCATCTTCGAGATCGCCCGCAAGGGTCGCCTGGACATTATCGAGCAGATGGAGAAGTGCATCCCCGCGCCGCGCGCGGACATCAGCAAGTACGCCCCGCGCATCATCACCGTCAAGATCGACCCCGAGAAGATCGGCAAGCTCATCGGCCCCGGCGGCAAGACGATCCGCGGGATCCAGGAGCGCACCGGCGCCAAGATCGACGTGGAAGAGGACGGAACCGTCTTCATCGCCTGCGCCGACAGCACCCTGGCGGCCCAGGCGCGCGCCGAGGTCGAGGCGCTGGGCGCCGAGATCAAGGTCGGCTCGGTCTACGACGGCAAGGTCGTCTCCATCAAGGACTTCGGTGCGTTCATCGAGCTGGTCCCCGGCACCGATGGCATGTGCCACGTCTCCGAGCTGGCGCACGGCTTCGTCAAGAACGTGACCGAGGTGGTGAAGGTGGGCGACTCGGTGCGGGTCAAGGTCATCAACGTGGATGACACCGGCCGTATCAAGCTCAGCCGCAAGGCCCTGCTGGACCCGGCGACCAAGGAAGGCCGGGGCGGCGAGCAGCGCGCCCATGAGCGCGCGCCGGCCTGAGGCGAAGCGGCCAGAGGCCGACGGGCCCGAGGCAGAGCGGCCCGATGTTCACCCGCCCGATGTAAATAGGGCAATCACCGCGGATGACCGCAGTCCGCAATGCCGAAGGATCAAACCGCCGCGCTCCAGCCCGGAGCGCGGCGGTTTTCATTGCTGGGCAACGCACAAAGGTGGGACTGTGCGGTCTGGCCGTAAGTGACGGCGCTGCCGGGACCTGCGCTCGCTGAATTTCGGAAGAAAATCCATGACCTTTGGGGAACTCGGCGAAGAGTCGAGTGATTCCCCTTGCACAAGTCTGGACGCAGCCCCACAATACGCGCAGGTCTCAAGCTGTTACGGACCTTCGGTCGATGAATCACCGCTCCCGCGTCCAGAAACTGGAACCGGGGCCTCCATTGGCGGAGTCCGCACTCATGGCGAATACCACGCTCGAGAACATCGAAGGTCAGGTCAAGTGGTTCGATCCCCGGAAGGGCTTCGGATTCATCGTTGGCCCTGAAGGGCAGGACATCTTCGTGCATTTCTCCGTCATCGAGCAGGATGCCGGTTTCCGGACGCTGAACGACGGCGAAATGGTGACCTACTCCGCGCAGCAGGGCCCCAAGGGCTGGGCCGCCACCAAGGCACGCTCGCTCACGCGCGTCCCCACCGCTGGAAGCGGTACCTGAAGAGCGTCGGCGGGCCTGCGTGGAGTCCGCGCCCCCCCAATCTGCATCGTTCGCGTTCCTGGCCGCACTGACGGTTCTGGATGTTCTGTTGGTGGGGGGCCTGGCATGGTGGCTCGTGCGCAGTCGCGCACGGCGCATCTCGGCTGCGGAGCGCAGCGCCGCCGAGCATGCGCGCAATGCCGAGATCGCGTCGATGACGCGCGGGCTGGCGCACGAGATCAAGAACCCGCTCTCCACCGTGGCGCTGAACGCGCAGCTGCTGCGCGAGGAGATCCTGGACTCGCCGCTGGACGAGGCGGAGCGGGAGCAGATGACGCGGCGGGTCGACGCCCTGGCGCGCGAGGCCGCGCGCCTGCGCGACATCCTGAACGATTTCCTGCGCTACGCGGGTCGCATGCAGCTGGACCGGCGCCCGACCGATGTGCGCGCCGTCGCCGAGGAACTCGCCGATTTCTTCATGCCCCAGGCGGAGCAGGCGGGCGCGCGGCTGCGCGTCGAGTGCGATCCGCAGCCAGTGGTGGCAGAGGCGGACCCGGCGCTGCTGAAGCAGGCGGTGCTCAACCTGCTGATCAACGCAGTGCAGGCGATGGAGGCGCTGCCGCGCGAGCGCCCGCGCACGCTGCTGCTGCGCGTTCACGCGCTGCCAGCATCGGGGCGCGGCGCCATGGCGCAGCCCGCGCGCGCCAGCATCGAGGTGGCGGACACCGGCCCGGGCATCCAGGGACCGGCACGCGCCAAGGTCTTCGAGCCCTACTTCACCACCAAGTCCGGCGGCAATGGCCTTGGGCTGGCCACCGCGCGGCGCATCGTCGAAGCGCACGGCGGCAGCATCGAGGCGCTGGACGCCCCCGGCGGCGGTGCGCTCTTCCGCATCCTGGTGCCGGTGCGCGCCGCGCAGCCCTAGTCCAGCCAGTCCTTGCGCTTCAGCCGCTCCGGGACATACGTCTCGGTGACGTACGAGATGTCCTTGGTGATCAGGGACTCCACCTCCATCTTGAAGCCGTTGGCGAGCATCCCCTCGATCTCCTTCTTCCAGCCGCGGTGCCCCTCGAACCACGGGTAGGCGGCGATTTCGTTGGCGCGCTTGATGTCGTTGTCGTTCAGCGCGATCTGCACGTCGTCGCTCAGCCCGCAGTCGCGGTAGTCGCGCGCGCGGATGCCCAGGTACTTCGCATCGGGGATCGCCAGCCGCTCGCTCTCGAAGGCCAGCGAGATGCTCCCCTGCTTGATCACGCTGTAGATGTAGTGCCCCCACGGGTCGCAGTCCAGCAGGCAGTAGATGGGCAGCCCCAGCTCCTCGTTCAGCCGGCGCAGCAGGCGGCGCACCCCGCGCGGCGGCTGCCCGCCCCCCTCGGTCAGGATGCAGTTGTGCTTCTCCCAGAAGCGGTCCTCGTTGAAGCGGCTCCACACCGTGTTCTTCTCGACGTGCAGCACGAACTTGGCGTCGCACTTCTTGAAGTGGATGACATCGGGCTCCACGATGCTGGGGATGGCGTACCCCCCCGAGCCCATGCGCCGGCAGTCGATCTCGTCGCCGGAGTCGATGATCGTGATGTTGCCCACCATCGTCCCCGCCTTCTTGGCGAAGATGTGCAGTTCCTCGCGGAGCGCGCCGAGTCCCACCTCCAGGTCCTCCAGGATGCCGTCGGACTCGTCCTGGTCGCCGAAGGTCTTCTCCTTGGTGCCCGCCACCGTGTGCAGACCCTTGTAGAACATTCCGCGGAGGCTCAGCGTCTTCTCCGCCTCGATCAGGTCCTTGATGCTGCTGGAATGAAGCATCGTCTGCATGAAGCTCTTCGCCTGGCCCAGGTTGAAGAGCTGCCGCTCCTGCGCGGCGTCCCCCATCTGCAGGATCCCCTTCTTCTTGTTCCAGATGGTGTTGCTCTTGGCGCGCGTGGGGACGCGGACCGTCGGTTCCTTGCCGCTGAGGGCGCGCTTGGCCACCCCCTCGGCCAGCGTGACGATCTTGACCTGGGTGCGCTTGTCGCGCTCCTTCATGGCCGCGGTGCTGGCGCGGGCGCCGCCCGCGGGCTTGGTGCTGGACTTGCTCTTTGCCATCGTGTGCGCTCCTTCGGCGGCTCAGAAGAGACGGCCGTCCGACTCCTTGGGCTTCGACTTCGACTGCGGCTTCTGCGTTGACTGCGACCGCGGCTGCGGCTTCGACCGTTGCTCCGATTGCTGTTGCAGACTCGGCTTTGATTGCGGCTTCGGCTGCGGCTTCGGCTGCGGCTTCGGCTTCAATCTCGACGCCGGCGCAGCCTCCACAAAGTCAGGCAGCGGCGCTTCACGCGTCGCGGGGGCATCGGCCGCCGGCGCGGTGATCGCCGACTGCACCACCAGCACCCCCTCCTCGTCGACGGGATCCTCCTTCACGAACTTGCCATCCTCGTCCAGGGTCTGGTCCGCCACCGCCGTGCGCGCGCGCGCCTGCTCCAGCAGCGCCTCGTAGATCCTCTTCGGGTCGTCGCCGGTGATCGCGTGGATCGCCTTGGCGATCTCCCCGATGTACCGCTCGAAGACATCGCGGCGCTCCCCCTCGCGACGCATGCGCTGGCGCTTGCGCAGGTACGTTCCCAGCTTGCGGCCGCACTCCATCAGCGCCAGGCGCATCTCCTTCCGGATCTCGTCGTAATCGGCGATGGCCTCCTTGCTCTCGCTGGTGAAGGGGACCCACACCGAGGCCATGTGAATCATGATCACCAGCGGCCCCACGGGCAGGCTGCCGCGCGGGTGGCTCAGGTTGTAGTTCTTCCACCCCGTCTCGATGACCGCCTTGAAGCTGCTGCAGGCACTCTGCTGGAAGAGGAGGGGCACGCGATTGGCGAAGCGGATGACGCGCGCCGGCTCGTCGCCGGGCAGGTCGCCGCCGAAGGCGATCGCCGCCTCCACCTGGAAGGGGCGGCCGCGGTACACCTCGGCCTCGCGGCTCGAAGCCGCGTAGAACTCGGCACGCACCCCCTTCAGCATGCCCGCCAGGAGCTGGCGCACGCCGATCGGGGCCAGGCAGTCGGTAGGAGGCGGCGCCAGCTTGGACTCCTGGAAGACCTTGAAGAGCCTCTCCGCCTGCGGCGGCTCGATGTCCCCCGCCTTGGTGCGGCTGGTCGCGCCGATCGCCTCGCACATGTGCGAAGCGGTGCTGGCGCTGACGCGGCAGAAGCACTCCTGCAGGAAGTTGTAGAGGGTGCCCTTGCTCGAGGCCTCGTAGTCCTTCAGCATCTGCAGCAGGATCCCCAGCTCGATCCCCTTCGGGTGCGGCTGGATCTCGCGCGTCTCCGGGGGCAGTTCGTGCACGCCGCGCGGAAAGACCACGATGCCATTGGTCTCGGTGGTCACCGTGGCGGCGGCGGCGGCGCTCGCCTCGGCGTGCGCCAGCACTCCCAGGTCCTCTTCATCCTCGGTGACGCGCGTCGGCGGGACGAAGACGATGCGCGCGTGCGGATTGGCGATCGCCGTCAGCTCCAGGAACTCGTCTACCGAGCCGCGGCCGCGCTGGTACTTGCCGTCCAGCTCGATGCTCACCGAGGTGCCCGTGGGGAACTCCGTCTCGGTGAGGAAGCCCCCCTGCTCCGCGAGCAGGCGCGTCCCGGGCGTCAATTGGCGCAGGCGCAGCGGCGGGAACTCCTTGGTCTCCTTGTCAAAGGTGACCTCGGCGCGGTTCGTCTTGGTGTTCATCGCCAGCTCGATGTGGTGCGTCGGCTGGCCCGCCTTGGGCTTGGTGAAGATGGTCATCGGGCGGCCCGTGGTGATCAGGCCGTACATGCCCGCCGCGCTGATGCCGATCCCCTGCTGCCCGCGGCTCATCTTCAGGCGATGGAACTTGGAGCCGTAGAGCAGGCGCCCGAAGATGTTCTCCACCTGCTTGCGCACGATTCCCGGTCCGTTGTCGATGACGGTCACGCGGTAGCGCGAACTCTTGGCGCTCGCGGGGCGGCCCGGCTCCAGGTCCTCGACGATGACGGCGACCTCGGGCAGGATCCCCGCCTCTTCGCAGGCATCCAGGCTGTTGTCGACCGCCTCCTTCACGGTGGTCAGCATCGCCTTCCGCGGGTTGTCGAAGCCCAGCAGGTGGCGGTTCTTCGCGAAGAACTCGCTCACCGAGATGTCGCGCTGGCGGGTCGCCATCGTCTCGGCGTCGACCCGGGGGGGGGACTTCTTCTTCGGGGTGCGTTCCGCCGACACGACTGCTTCCTTGGCTGGCATCAAGCCTCCTTGCGTGGACGACGCAGATTCCATGCTGCGCCGCGGTCCCCACCGCCGCGACTGTTGCCGTGGGGCCGGGGGCCGGTGGGGCCGCGTACGGTAGCAGCATCGGGCGAAACCCCCTCTGTACTAGCCATTTTCGCTATGCTTTGCCCTTTCCCCCCCACTCCCGGAGACCCACATGGAAACCAGCCTCATCATCCTCAAGCCCGACGCCGTCCAGCGCGGCCTCATGGGCCGCATCATCACCCGCTTCGAAGACAAGGGACTGCAGATCGTGGGCGCCAAGCTCACCAAGATCTCCCCCGAGCTGGCAGCGCAGCACTACAAGGACCATGTTTCCCGCCCCTTCTACCCCGGCCTGGTGAAGTTCATGACCAGCAGCCCGGTGCTGGTGATGGCGGTGCGCGGCATTGGCGCGGTGGCCATCTGCCGGAACATGATGGGGGCCACCTTTGGCTCCAAGGCGGCGGCGGGCACCATCCGCGGCGACTTCGGCGTCAGCAACAGCTTCAACCTGATCCACGGCTCGGACAGCCCCGAAGCTGCGGTGCGCGAGGTCGCGCTCTTCTTCCAAGCCGGCGAGGTTCAGGAGTACGTGCGCGCGGGCGATGCCTGGGTCTATGACCACTCGGGCGCAAAGCCCGAATAAATCCCCGCATTCCGAGATTTGTGCCCAAATGCGCTGCCCCGTCGTCACCCGACGGGGCGGCGCTGTCTCTTACTTGTAGGCCCGAAAGACCCTCAGTGGGCCCCTCAGGGACATCCCGAAGGGCCTTCGGACGGATTCATGGTGCGATAACCATTTCATCGCAGAATGAATCTCGCCCGAACCCAGACGCAGATTCTGGCGTATTGAGGGTCAATCGTGGGTGATGGACTCTGGGAGGGCTGAGCGAAGCGCCAATTGGGCGAATCGGCAGTGATGCCTTTCACGAAGTCCTTGTCTGAAACGCATGGACGGCAGAAGCAGCGATCGAAAGCAGTGACCGCACCCGCAGAGAGAGGAGCGCACCATGACCAACCCCACCAACAGCCTTGCAGGGCGCGAGACGCCCTTGGACCGCGTGCAGCGCCGCCAGCGCCGCGCTGTGCGTTCCACGGGCGAGTCCGAGGGGACGCTTGGCGCTGACGGAGGCGCTGGCCTGGCTCCCACGCGCGATCCCGCCTCCGCCCGCGGATTGGGTGGCCCCGGCGCCGCAATCCGCTCCCCCGCCACGGCGGAGCGCGGTGGCACCGCAGCCCCGCGCCGCCGCGCCACCAAGCCAGCACCGGGACGCATGCCCGCCAAGCTGAGCGCCGAGGACGATCGCCTCCTGGCCGAGATCATGGTCGAGCCCATGGACTTCATGGACCACCCGGACTTCCACACCGCGGGCGCCGAGAAGCGCATCTACGAGAAGGCCGCACCCGTGCGCCGCCCCAATGTCACCTGGTACCGCCCGATGATGGACGAGATCGGCGTGCGCAACGGCGAGAGCACCCCGCGCAAGCACGACAGCGTCATCCTGACCGCTGCCGAGGAGCGCGTGATCTTCATGCAGTTCAACTACGCGCGGTCGCGTGTGCGCATGATCCAGGACAAGCTGGAAGGGCGCGCCCCCAGCGCCACCAACGCGCGCGAGATGCTGCGCTGGCACCGGCTGGCCCAGGGATACCGCGAGCAGATCGCCGAGACCAACCTGGCCCTGGTGCTGGCGATGGCCAAGCGCGTGCGCCTGGCCGAGAGCGACTTCGGCGACCTGATCAGCGAGGGCAACATGGCCCTGATGCGTGCCGTCGACAAGTTCGACTGCGGGCGCGGCTTCAAGTTCAGCACCTACGCCTGCCGCGCCATCCTGAAGGCCTTCAGCCGCCACGGCATCAAGCTCTCCAAGTACAAGCAGCGCTTCCCCACCGAGTTCGACCCCGACATGGAGCGCTCCAACCACGCCGAAGTGGTCCGCGAGACCGCGCAGCGCGACAGCGCCGCCGAGGTGCGCTACATCGTCGAGTCCAACCGCGCCGAGCTCAGCGAGGTCGAGCATGCGGTCATCGTGCACCGATTCGGGCTGGACCGCGCCGTCGAGGCGCGCCAGCCGACCCTGGAGCAGGTCGGGCAGCTCATCGGCGTCACCAAGGAGCGCGTCCGGCAGATCCAGAACCGCGCGCTCGAGAAGATCCGCATGGCAATCGAGGGCGGCCGCCCCGCCGCT